>NZ_JBMULZ010000011.1:52314-264258 GCF_049534875.1 Uniformispora flossi | reverse complement strand
ACCAGGCCGCCGAGCACCACGAGCGATCCGCCCATGCCCAGCTTGCCGAAGCCCGGAGACGTCGGCTTACGCCAGTTCCCGTACGTACGAACGTCGGATTCGGACATGTGCGTCTCCTACGCCGTCGGAGGGGCCGGAGGACGTGCCCTGCCGGCACCACCCGGACCCGGCGGCATCGCGGCTCCGCCCCCGGTGTCGCCTGTACCGCCCGAACCACCGAGACCCATGCGGGCGTTCAGCAAGGACGGCAGCGTGCCGTTGCGCGACGCCCGCTCCGCCTCCGCGGGGGTGATCGGGTTGTCAATGCGGTTCAAGCCGCGCTCTTGGAGGTACTGGCCGACCTGCACGAGTTGGGCCTGACCCGCGCCGGAGGCCCTGGCGAGCACATCGTCCGAACGCTTCTGCGCGGCATTGTGCGCCGATTCGACAGCCTCGTAGTCGGCGCTGCTCATGCTCGTATCTCCTTGCGCGTGCAACCACTGGATCTTCTTCTCGCCCGCGTCGACGAGGACCGCGGCATCGCTGGTGCTGCCGTCCGGGCCCTGGTAGGCGTGGGTGCCGACCTCACCGCGGGGCAGCGGGTCCGGCAGGCCGACACGCGGATCGCTCTGCCCCAGGTTTCCGGCCGCGAGGTCCGCCGGGCTGCCGGCATCGCCGACCGCGCCGGCCGGGTGCGCGAGCACTCCCCCGCCGCCGGCCTGGTTGCCGGGACCGCCGCCCGCTCCGCCGCCTGCCCCGGCGCGCGCCCGGACCCCCGGGTTGGCGGGACCGGGCGGCTGCCCGGCTCGCGCGCGGACGCCGGGGTTGGCCGGGCCGGGCGGTTGGCCGGCCCGGGCCCGTCCCGCACCGGGACCTCCCGGGGCGCCGCCGGCTCCGCGCACCAAGGCCGCTCCTCCACCGCCTCCGCCGGCATCGCCTCCACCGGCCGCCGCTGCGGCCACGCCGCCGGTGCCGCCGGTGCCGCCCGCGGCACCTGCGGCATTTGCCGCCGCACCAGCGGCACCGCGCGCTCCCGTGGCCGCGAGGCCGCGCGCCACACCCCACGCGACGCCGCCGACCGCCAGGGCGCCGACCGCGAGACCGGCCCGGGCGGCGCCCGCGGTCTGCTGGGTCGACCCGGCGGCGTGCGACATGAACGGTGCCGCCGCCCGCATCGTCGCGGGCAGCACCATGGTGATCAGCGCCAGGACGATGAGCCCGCGCCACGTCGCCGCGGCCCCGGTCAGCGCCGTGTTGCTGGTGCCGATGAGGATCTCGCGATAGCCGATGACCAGCATCAGCCCCATCAGGTCCAGGATGAAGATCCACACCCCGAGGCGGATCATCTGGTCCTTGAGCGCCTGCTTGCCGCTCTCTCCCAGCGCGGCCGCGGCCGCCATGAGGGGCATGGTGCCGACGTAGTAGATGATGAGGAAGTACCGGATCACCATGTGCACGTAGAGCACCAGCGACACGCAGATGATGATGATCCCGCCGACGACGTCGAGGAGATGGAAGTCGTCGCCGCTGTTGATCCCGGCGAGCATCTCCCAGATCCCGGTGGTCAGCGCGGTGGTCGCAGTTTCACTGGGCCGGCCCATGCCGGTGCGGATGATGTAGTCGAAGAACGCCCGCGACGTCTTGATCATCATGTCCGCGAAGAGCAGAAGGAGTCCCGAGACGAGTGTGAACGTCACCAGGGACTTGAAGAGTTCCTTGGCCGGCTTGCCGTCGCGCGCGAACGCCAGCCGGATCACGGCGATCAGCACCGACAGGATCAGGAAGAAGTACACGACGATGTTGGTGTACTGCGTGATGTAGCCGACGGTGCCGTTCGCGCCGCCGTCGCTCTTCTGAAGCTGTGGATCGCCGAGCGTGGCCCACCAGGTGAAGACGCTGCGCGCCATGTCGAAGACCTGGTACTTCACCCAGCCGGGGAAGTCCTTGATCCAGCTCGGGCTCCCCATCTCCGCGGCCTTGCTCTGGCAGAAGCCGGTCGGCTCACCCCAGCCGTCGCAGCCGTTCTCCTTGTTGTCGCCGTACTCGTCGAACTTGTCGGCGTAGCACTGGTTGTCGTCCTCGGTCCGGAGGGCACCGGACGACTGCTGGCAGTTCTCGTCCGACGGCATGATGTCCTGCGGTGCCATCGGCACGGATCGCGCGCCCGCTGCCTGGGCCTGTCCGCCGACGGTCCCAGTAAGCGCCAGCAGTGCGACGGCCAGCGCCAGCACCACGAGGACACCCCGGGCGAGCCGGCCGTGCCGGACGGATCGGCCGGTCATCAGGAACCACCGGCCTGCCACGGCACGAAGCCGCTCAAACTCGACTCCTCCTGGACCATGGCGGCCGGCTTGCCACCGGTCTGGAGCTGCAACCGCCAGTCCCCCTCGACCCACTTGATCGTGTAGAGCGCGCTGGACATGTGCAGTCCGCCGTCGGTGGCGCGCATCATCTGGATGACAGCCGTGTCCTCCGTGTAGCTGACGAACTTGAAGCCGGCCAGTTGCATGACCGTGCCGCCGGTGCCGGTGTTGGCCCGCGGCGAAGCGGAGGCCGCGGCTTCGGCGGCGGTGCGGGCGGTGCGGGCCGCGTCGCGCTCGGGCCCGGGGGCCAGCGAACGGTCCATCACCAGCTGCCAGTCGTCCGAGAACGAATAGCGCGTCGTGACCTGCGCGGCGGCGAGCAAGGCGCCCACCGGTGTGTGGGCGAAGCAGCGCACGGCGTCGCCGTCGGCACGTGCCGGGCCCGCGGTCGCGGACATCGGCAGCAGCGACTGGTGGTACAGGGACCACGTCACCCCGTCCGGGGCCAGCGTCGGCACGGTCCGGTCCTTCGCGTCGAGCGCCGGGCACGGCGCCGCGGGAGCGGCCGACGGGAGCGGCGGCGCCGATGTCGGAGTCGCCGCGGGCAACGCGGCGGAGTCGGTGGCCTGATCGTCTCCGGCGGCGGCCGACGGCACGCCGTCGTCGGCGGTGCCGCCGTCGTCCGCGCCGGGGACTCCCCCGTTGACGACGGCGATCACACCGAACAGGACCATGGCGACGATGAACCCGACGGCGGCCACGAACCCGCGTGCCTGGAACGGACTTTCGTTCTGAGGGCGACGGTCTCGGGCCGTCCGCCGGAACACAGCCATGCGCTACTCCGCGGAGACCGGGGCTAATTGAAAGCGTCGATGATCGACGTCGCGCTGCCGATGATCACCGCGCCGCCGATGACCCAGCCGACCCGGCCGAGCGCCTGGAAGCCCTTGCCGCTGATCCAGGACCACGCCATCATCCCGCCGCAGCCGATGAGGCCCAGCATGACGACGGTCCAAGCTCCCAACTGAACCCAGCCGAGCATGTCTTGCAGCTTCTGCATGAAGCCGCCTTTGATGCTGACGTTGCCACTCGGATCCAGTGGTGTCGTCGTGTCGCTGCCGCCGCCCTTACCACCGGACGGCTTCGGCGTCGGCGCCATGGGCAGCGCGAGATAAATCCGGATGCCGAGATCCAGCATCGATGCGGCCATGACATCCTCCGAATATCTTCACTCATCGGCGGGTGGCCCGACGATGCCCCCGGGCCCGAATTCCGACGGGCCACTCTGTCGAAACTATTGCCTGGTGCAGGGTTTCCGGACAAGCCGGATCACGCGGAATGCAGCGCCCTCGGCGCGGACCCGCCGCGCCGTGTCAAGAACCGCCGCGACGACGGCGCTTCGCGGTGGCCGGCCGATTCGCCTGAGGCAGCGTCAACCGGTCCGGCGCCACTACTCCGAGTGGCAGCGCGGCCACGAAAGCGGATGCCTGGGAACCGTAGACACGGCGGAGCAAAACTCTCTCCCGGGGCCCGAGTTCGTGGACGACATAGCGGGTCGCGGGCAACGATTCGAGGCTGCCGACGGTCGCGGTGGCCAGGATTCCGTAGCGGGTGATCCGCGGTTCGTCGGACAGCCACGGGTTCGGGCCGGCGGCCGGACGCCGGGCGCGCCGCAGGCCGCGGCCGGCACCGTCGTCGTCCGGCTCGGGGGCCGGTTCGGGCGCGGGCGGGCCGTAAAGCAGCGTGGCGCGCTTTTCTATGATTTCCTCGTCGGGAATCAGCCAGCGGGCCAGGACCGACGGGAAGAAGTCGCCTCCGGAAACGCGGGACATCGCCCAGGTGACGGAATAGGCGCCGTCGTGCCGGTAATGGTCCCATTCGCTCGACGAGTCCACCGGGCCGGCCTGCTCCCAGCGTATTCCGGAGCCGCCTTCGCGGCGTGCCTGCGCAAGCAATCCGGCGATACTCGGGTCGTAGGCGACGCGGACCGCTTCGGCGAGTTCCTCGGCGTCGAGCGGCCGGGCCGGGCCGTTCTCGGTGAGCTGAAGGCCCGCGGACAGTCCGGGCAGCCGCCGACCGATCTCGGTGGCCATTTCCTCGGCGTTTCCGCGGCCTCGCCCGCGGCCGCCGGGCGCGGAGAACGTCAGGGCGATCCGGGCGCGCAGGCGCAGCGGGACCCTTCCGGATCCCTCGGGCTCCCGGTCGGCGAACAGCCAGTCGAACGCCCCGGTCTCCGCGGCCCAGCGCGGGATTGCTTCCACGGTCTCCCCGCCGTCGATCACGACGGCGTCCAATGTGACGGCCGCGGCGGCGAGTTCGACCTTGGCGGAGAGTGCCCCGATCGACTGGTCCCACATCTCCAGCCACGCGTCGAACTGCTCGGGACCCACGCCCCGGTGCTCGTCGGAGACGGATTCGAGGACGACGGTGTACTGGTTCGATGCCGCGAAGCCGAGCAGCGCGAACGGACGCAGGTAGGCGTCGTAGGACTCGTACAGCTTGGACGTGCCCGCCAGGCCGGGGAACTTGCAGGATCCGACGAGCGTCACTCCGGGCGGCCCGGCGGTGCCGGGGGCGACGCCGTTCACCCGGAGGTGGGCCGCGGCGGGGCGCTTCTTCTGGGTCACCGCCATGCCCGCACCTCCGGCCCGGGCGCGGCGGGCTGCTGGGAAGTCACCGGGTATCCCCTTCGACGTGTTCGGCAGCGGATTGCAGGTCGCGGGCGATCTTGGCGACGTGGCGCGGTGTCGTTTCCGGCGACGGCGGTTCGCCGAGGCGCCACGGCTCGTGCCACGGAACCGTCCACACGTGCGGCAGTCCGCCGGCCACGAGCTTCAGCCACTGCTGGAGTTGGCGGGGCAGCTTGCCGGGTGCGTCGGCCACCGCGACGAGTCCGAACAGCCGGACGTCGCCGACGGCTCCGGACGCCCATTGGCGTGCCGCACGTTGGGCCGACTGCAGCCCCGCGGCGTGCGTGCGGGCGACCAGGACGACGCCGGGCCGGATGCCTTCCGGGTAGCGTGGCCATCCACGGGGGCCCGCGTCGGCGCCGCCGAGCGCGGCGGCCAGCGTGGTCGCCCCCGAACCGCCGTGGCACGGCACCCACCACCACGGCGGTGCGCCGCGGGACACGTCGGGCTCCCACGTCGGCAGGCCGCCGGTCGGGATCGGAGCGACGAGCCCGCGCACCGGCACGGAGGCGGAACGCTGCACCGGACGGGCCTCCACAGGGATGTCCGCCGGAGCGGACGCTTCCTCCGCCGATACCACCCAGGGGTTCCCCGGAGTTGGCGGTTTCCTAGCCACGAGGCCCCACCCGCACACTCATGAGGACTCCCGGACGCTTTGACAGTCGTGCGATTGCGAGGTTACGGACGGCTTGTCCGGGGCGCCATCCGGAACGCGCGGCCCTGCACGCGTCACCGGGATATCCCGGTCAAACCTCGGAGTTGATCCTGATTTGGGAGGCCGGACCAGGCCGTCCCGACCGGCTTCCGACGCCGGTCCCGCGGACGCCGGCGGCGAGCGGGCGCCCCGCCCGATCCGGCCTCGCACCCCTTCGATGGGAAGAGCGCGCACATTGGTGGACGGGCCCATGACCACGACTTCGAAGCAGCCGGGCCGACGGCGGACCCGCGGGGTGCGGAACGGCGTCCGGCTGGCGTCCCTGCCCGTCGCCGCGCTGCTGTTGAGCGGCTGCCTGGGCGGTGGTTCCGGCGACGGCGGCGGGGCGGGCGCGGTGAACCCGACGGAAGCGCCGGAAGCCGCCGATGCCTCGAAACTGCACGTGCCCGTCGGCTTCGACACCGCCCGCGCCTGGCAGTCCGACCAGCGCGGCCGGGTCTACGCGGTGGCTCCGGTGGCCGGCGTCTTCGTCGACCTGTCGGCGCAGGAGAGTCCGCCCGAAGGAGCGTCTTCGGCCGCGGAATCGCCGTCCTCGGACGAGGCCGCCGATCCCTCGGCGGATGCTTCGGAGGACCCGGCCGCGCAGCTTCCGGCGGTCATCGCCCGCAAGGCGGGCGACGGCGCGGTGCTGTGGTCGTCCAAGCCGCTGAGTCCGCTGAGCCAGCAGCGCACGCCCGAACTCCACGTCGTCTCGACGGCGCGCGGCGAGTACGTGGTCGTCGTGCGCCGCGGCGTCGTCCCCGCGTCCGGTATCGCCCGGGCCCGCGACCTGGTGGTGGTCGACGCGTTCCCGGTGAACGCGGGCGGCCGGGATGTCCCGGCCACCGCCCACCTGGAGCGCGAGGTCGCCGGCGGGCTGGACAACGCACAGGCCGTGGTCGGCGACGGCGGGGTGCTGTTCCCGGGCTCCGAGGACGACAGCAAGCGGGTCCGCGAAGGGGCCCTGTGGAATCCGCTCACCGGCGCCGTGTCCCCCGTCCCGGTGTCCGCACCGGAAAACCGCCCCTGCGCCACCGACCGGAACGGCTGCGACGTGCAGGATGTCCCGGCGCTCCCGACTTCCGCGGGCATCCTGACGACCGAGCAACCCGCCAGCAACGACATGCGGTTCGGCCTCCAGGGGGGTTGGAAGTCGACCGCCGTGGCACCGGAGGGAGCGAGCCGCGGCCGAGTGGTCCAGGTCGTCGGCAGCACCGTCTTCATCGAGTGGTACCGCGACGACAACAGCGGCAGCATCTACGCGCTGCACGATCTGGCCACCGGCGCCCTCGTGGTGTCCGCCGCATGCGACCTCGGTGTGGAGTCGGAGAACAAGAACGAGGACCCGGAACTCACCGTGCTCATGTCCCCGCAGGGACGCTACGTCGCCGTCGGTTCGCTGCTCTTCGACCTGTCCGCCGGCACATCGCGCTGCTACAGCGGTGACAACGCCAACCGAGGCATCCTGTTCGACGCGCTCACCGACGGCGGTACGGCCTACGGCACCCTGCGCGACGACCAGGACGAGACGCCGGACCCGGTGGCCGTCAAGATCGCCACGAAGGCCATCGAACCGCTGCCCGAGGGCACGCAGTTGCCCGATCTCGTGACACACGACGGCGTGGCGCTGTTCACCGTGGTCGAGGACCAGGGCAAGGAGGAGGAGAAGGCCACCGCCTTCCTCGTCCCCCCCGCCGTCCCCGGCGCACCGCAGCAGTCCCCCGCCGCTCCGGCTTCCGCGGCTCGGTAGACCGCGGGGGCTCAGTAGTCGGCGGCCATTCCCAGGTCCTTGGTGTATCCGGTGGGCGCGGACGGCGGCTGATCCGATTCGACCCCCGCGTCGCCGCCGGCCACGTCGCTCGCATCGAGCCGGTAGGCCGGGTGGTCCCAGATCTCCGGGGGCGACGGGGCCATGGGCAGCGGCTCCAGCTCGCGTACGGCGTGGCCTTCCCGCGGGTCGCAGAGCGCGAACGGCCCGAACTCCGGGTCCATGAGGACGCGCATGTGCGGGTCGGCGTGGTGGAGCCAGAACGTGGACATGCCCAAAGCGGCGTCGACGCGCAGGTATTCGAACGCCCGCCACATCGCGCTGAGCCGCACCAGGGCCTCGGGGTGCCGCCACCACTCGGGGCACCAGATCGCGGTGGCGCGGTTGAGCCGGCGGCACAGGATCTGCCCGATGTAGTCGGTGACGAAGCTGTCCAGCGACGTGAAGACCAGCCCGCCGTCGTCCTCGTCCTGGCCGGGCTCGGGCTCGGGCTCGGACAGCTCGTCGGCCGGCAGCCCGGTCGGGGCCTCGGGTGGCACTTCGGGGAGTTCGGATACCTCCGGGCCGCCGTCCGGCCCGTTGTCGAAGATGCTCATGCCGTCTTCCGCAGTTCTTCCGGCATCTCCGACTGGGGGCTCAGCGGGCCCCCGGTTCCGCCGGGTTCGAAGTAGGCGAGGGAGGTGCGGATCTCGTCCGCGTACGGGCCTTCCCACCACGGCACGGGCTTCACGAGCGTCGGCCGGGTGCCGCTGTACTGCACCAGCGCCCGGCCGCGCGGCATCGACGCCAAGTCGGGGACGTCCAGGATCGGTTCGGAGCGCGAGCCGGTCGAGACGCTCTTGTCGAACAAGTCGTGCACCTTGCCGCTTGTCGACTTCGTCAACGGTTCGAAGATGCCGGCGGACGAGGACAGGTCGCCGAGGAACTTGGTGTCGGAGACGCCGCCGCCGTAGACGCGGACGTTCGCCGCGCCCCACAGCTTCGCCATGCCCGTGTCGCCCCACGCCGCCGCGCCCTGGGCCCACGACTGCAGGATCGTCATCATCACGATGCCACGCGAACCGAAGTGCGAGTACTTGTCCGGAAGGCCCTTCCAGGGGCAGACGTTCGCCGCCTCGTCCAGCACGAACAGGATCGGCATGTCCACACGCCCGCCGGGCGACGCGATCCCCTCGTTCTCCGCCGCCTCCGCCAACGCCGCCGTCAAGGCCAGCACCAGCGGCGCGGCCATCTTGTTCGTCTCCTCGGACAACAGGTAGATCGTGTCGGCGCCCTCCTTCACGAACGACAGGTAGTCGAAATGCGGACGGCTCGGATCCGAACCGCCCGTCACCCACTCGGCGATACCCGGCGCGATCAGGAACGACATGATCTGCGCCGCCGTCCCGTACACACCCGCCCGCTGCCGGTCCGGCGCGGTGATCACGTTCTCCACCGCATCCGCCGACATGTCGTGCCCGAACGCCCGCAGAATCCGCTCCGGAGTGTCGTCCGTCGGCCGCGTCAGCCACGTGTAGACCCGCGTGATCGGAAGACTGTCCAACGACGCCGCGAGCAGCATGTTGCTGATCAGGTCCTCCGCCGCCGGCTCGAAATACGCGTCGCTGCGCGCATGGTCCGGGCGGTTGATCGACGAGAACCGGCTCGTCATCTTCACCGCGCGCACGATGCTGTCGCCCACATACGACAGCGGGTTCCAGTACCAGCTCGGCGGCTCCCCGGCCTGCGCCTGCGGGTCGAACACCCACACCCGGCCGCGCCGCATCCGCGAGTACCGCGTCGCATCCACCACGTCGCGCTTGTTGGACGTCACCACCGTCGGCCCGGGGGCCGCCACGATGTTGGGGATGGCCCGGGTGGCGGTCTTGCCGGTACGCGGACCCCAGATGTCCACGTGCATGTCCTCCCACGTGCCCCACAGATCGGCACTGCCGCGCACCATCCGACCGATCTGCACACCCGGCGGATCCAGACCCGGCAGACCCAGCCGCCGCGCCGTGTTCGACGCACCCTTCGTCGTGATCGCCGCCAACTCCCGCTTCTGCGCCAGATACGGCGCAGCCCGGTCCACCAACACCTCACGACGGCGCTTGAGACCGACCGACACGCCGATGCCCACACCGGCCGCAGCCACCACCGCGCACATGACGAACACCGCGGCAGTCGCGGTCGCGCCGGGCCACTGGTACTTGTCCATAGCCAGGAGCACGACCAACACCGGGGGGAATCCCGGCGGGTTCTCCTGCCCCTCACCCGTCCCGATCCACGCCCCGGCCCACGCCACCACGCAACCGAGGAACAACACCCCGATCAACGCGCCCAGCGCCTGCATCTCCGCGTGCGGATTGGGCCCCCGCCGCTTGGTCGTCGCGCTCAACGGCGTCCTCCCCTCACTACCGCGCCCCACCCTGGGACAGCGTCCGCGCGGCCGTCAATGGAGCCGGCTCGGGTCGGCGCTCCGTGTCCTTTCCGGTTTCACTTCGCATCCCGGTCATCCCAAAGCCGCGCCCGGCGCGCGTGCGCGGGATAGCCCCGCGGCCGGGCGTCCCACCAAGCTGGAGGGCATCACCGGAACCAGGTGACCGGGCCTCTACGCCTCTGCCCGCCTGGCCCGCACTCCAAGGAGGACGCAGTCTGATGCCGCGTATTCTCCCCCGCCGCCTGCGCAGTTCGCTGCGGCTGGGCAGCGGCCGGACGACCACGGCCGTCGCGCTCGGCGCGGCCGGCGCGCTGGTGGCCGGCATGGTCGTGGCCGGCATGGGCGCGGCCGGCGCGGACCCGAACCTGTCCGACATCGGTGCCTGGCTGGCCAGCGACGGCAAGTCCAGCATTTCGCACGTCAACGGGCTGACCGGCCAGGTCGACGGGCGTGTGCAGCTCCCGAAGAACAGCAACTCGCAGCTCCAGGTGAGCGAGGACGGCAAGAGCGTCCTCGTCATGGACACCACGACCGGCAAGGTCAGCCGCATCGACCCGGCCCAGCTGACGGTGCCGCAGACCGCGGACTTCCAGGCCGGCTCCCAGGTGTTCAGCGGCGGCGGCAAGGCCTGGCTGGTGGACGCCGCCAAGGGCGAGGTCCAGGCGATCGACCCGGTGGCGCTTGCGCCGCTCGGCCCACCCGTCCCGGTCGGCGCCCGTCCGCTCGGCACCGCGCAGGCGGACCCGAGCGGGACGCTGTGGATCCCGGTACCCGCCACCGGCCAGCTCGTGCCGTTCACCACGCAGCCCGGCGCACCCATCAAGGTGGCCGAGCCGGGCGGGGCCCTGATGCTCACGCTCGCCTCGGGCCGCCCGGTGGTGACCGACGTGGTGGGCGGCCGGCTGCTCGTGGTGTCGGGCACCGGTATCGAGCGCACCGTCACGCTGCCGAGCGAACTCACCAAGGGCAAGGCGGACAAGCTCCAGGCGCCCGGCCGCAGTGAAGGCCCGCTGGTGCCGATCCTGGCGGCCGACACGGGTGTTCTGACGCTGATCGACATCGACTCCGGTTCGGTGTCCGCGGTGCCGCTCAAGCTCGGCGACCACGACTTCGGTCCGCCGCAGGTGCTCGGCGCCAAGGTCTACATCCCGGACCGGACCACGGGTTCGCTGGCGGTCTACAACACCGTCCGCAACGAGTTCGAGCCGCAGCTGAAGGTCACCGGCGTGCCGGGACCGCTGGAGGCGTACGTCCGCGACGGGCTCCTGTGGGTCAATGCCCCGAACAGCGCGACCGCCGCGGTGGTCAACGTGCAGGGCCAGATCCACCTCATCGGCAAGTTCGACACCAACGGCCCCAAGCCCGGTTCGACCGCTTCGGGTTCGGCCGCGCCGACGCCCGGCAAGAGCGTCCCGGAAGGCGGCGTCACCGCCACCGGGAGCCCGTCGGACGACGCGCCGACGGGCGGCGACCCGACCGCCGGGAAGGAATCGCCTTCGGGCGACGCGCCGTCGGGCAGCGCGAGCGGCTCTCCCGACGCCACGGCCCCGGGGGCGGACCCGCCGGTCGGCGGGGACCTCCCGGGCGACACCGGGAACACCGGCAACACGGGGAACACCGGCGGCACCGGAAACAACGGGAACGACAACACCCCGTCCGACCCCGGTCCGTCCCGGCCCTCCGACCGGCCCGTGCCGTCGCTGCCGGAGATCCCGCTGCCGACCCGGCAGCCGACCGATCCGGGACCCGGCACGCCGAACACGACGCCGCCCGCGGCGACGACGGCACCCACCCAGCCGAACCCCCCGACGACGCCGCCGGCGCAGACGACCCAGCCCACCCAGCAGCCGACTTCGGCCAAGCCGACCACGACGTCGCCGAAGCCCACGACCACGACGTCCAAGCCGAGCACGCCGCCGATGAAGGCTCCGGGCGCCCCGAAGGTGCAGTCGCAGGCCGGGAAGATCTTCGTCACTGTCAGGCCGGCCTCCGGCGCCACGCCGACCCGGTACCGGCTCGCCGGTCTGACTGCCGGCATGGGCGTCAGCCCGGCGTCGATCCCGGCGAAGGGTCCGTTCATCTTCACGGTGACCGGCGGATCGTGCGAGAAGGAGTACAAGTTCTTCATCATCGCCGACTACCCGGGCGGCACCATGAACTCGCCGAGTTCGACAGGCGTCCGGCCGTGTGTCGCGGCCGGCAAGCCGCTGAACCTGGCGGCGAGTGCGGTGTCCGGCGGCAAGGTCAAGGTGTCGTGGAAGCCGCCGGCGAACACCGCCGGCGAGAAGGTCACCTACACCGCGTCCTGGACGGCGAAGCGCTCGACGTCCGGCGCCGCGCTGGCCGGCGACGGCTCGGGTCTCCTGACCCCGGTCGACTTCGCCGGCGGGGAGGCTCCGCAGCTGGTCGCCGACCCGCCCGCGATGAACTTCCCGGAGGTCGCCGACGGCATGGACGTGCTGGCCGCGGCGGCGCCGACGAAGGGCAGTGCGACGACGACGTCGACGTCGATCACGTTCAGTGTGGGCGGCGGCGCCGGTTCGTACACCTTCAAGGTCGCGGCGAAGAACGCGGCCGGCACCACGAGTTCGTCGACCGCGACGCTCACCGTGTCGCTGTCCTGGGGCGGCAAGGTCACCGCTTCGCTGACCGTTCCGCCGGAGACGCCCGGGACCGCGCCCTATCCTCCGACCCCGTCCCCCGGCGAGCCCGGGGGCGGCGGCGGCCCGGTGGCGAACGCCGCCGCCATCGTGCCGCCACGCCGCAACGGCTCCGTCCCGACGATGTGACGGCCGGCGGCGCACCGCGGGGCGGTGGCTCCTGCCTGACACCGGCCCGCGGGGACGGCGCGGGCGGCGTGCGGCCGGGGGACCGGAGCACGCTGCCCGCGGCCTGACCCGCCGCGCGCTCCCGAGTGCGGCACGGCACGCCTCGCTCGCCGACCCTGCCGAATCCGCCGAATCTGCCGAATCCGCCGAGTCTTCTCCGCCGGCCTCGCCGGCCGGCCATCCCGGTGGGCTGCCGACGCGGCGGCCCGACGACCACCGTAGGAGCACCGTGAGCACGAACCCGCACCCCGCGCCCGTCGGCGGCCCGGTCCCCGGCCCCCCGGCCGACGCGGGCACCCCGGCCGGCCCGAGCGTCGCCTACCACGCGCCCGACGCGCTGCGGCTGTTCCGCGAGTGCTTCCACGCCCTCGCCGACAACGTCGAACGCGTCCTCACCGGCAAGCGCGAGGTCGTCGAGCTGGCGCTGACCGCGCTGTTCGCCGAAGGCCACCTGCTGGTGGAGGACGTCCCCGGCACCGGCAAGACGACCCTGGCCCGCGCGATCTCCGCGTCGCTCGACGCGACCTGCCAGCGCGTGCAGTTCACGCCCGACCTGCTGCCGTCGGACATCACCGGCGTGTCGATGTTCCGGCAGACCACCAACGCGTTCGAGTTCCTGCCCGGCCCGGTGTTCGCGAACATCGTGATCGGCGACGAAATCAACCGGGCGTCGCCCAAGACGCAGTCCGCGCTGCTGGAGGTCATGGAGGAGGGCCGGGTCACCGTCGACGGCGTCGCGCACCCGGTGCCGCGGCCGTTCATGGTGGTGGCGACGCAGAACCCGGTCGACATGTCCGGCACCTACCCGCTGCCGGAAGCCCAGCTCGACCGGTTCCTCATGCGCATCACCGTCGGCTACCCGGACACCCGCTCCGAAATCCGGGTGGCGGCCGGGGCGGTAGGAACACCGGTCGTCGAGACCCTCCCCGCGATCGCCGCGGCGCACCACATCGGCGAGTTCATCGAGGTCGCGCGCAACCGCGTGCAGGCCGCGGAACCGGTCGTCGACTACGCGGTCCGCATCGCGCAGGCCACCCGCACCTCCCCGCACGTCCGCCTCGGCGCGGGACCGCGCGGCAGCGTCTCCCTGATCCGCGCGGCGAAGGTCCGGGCGGCGTCCCAGGAACGCGGCCACGTGCTGCCCGAGGACATCAAGGCGCTCGCCGAGCCTGTGCTGACACACCGTCTGCTCCTGTCCCCGGACGCCGAGTTGTCCGGCTGGACCGCGGAAGCGGTGCTCGCCGACATCCTGTCCGTCGTGCCGACGCCCGTCGTCGGCGGCCTCGCGGGGGCCCGCAGGTGAAGCCCTTGCGGCGGCCGACCGATCCGGCGCGGCCCGCCCCGCCGCCGGCCGGGCCGCGGCTCACCCCGGCCGGGTACGCGGTGCTGGGCACCGGCGTGCTCGGCTGCGGATTCGGCTGGGGCCTGGGCTACACCGAGGCGGTCGTCCTCGGGCTCGCCGCGCTCGCCGCGGTGGCCGCCGCGCTGCTGTGGACGGTGAAGGTGCCGGATGTCGAGACCCGGCGCGAGGTGGTCCCGGGACGCGTCGCGCGGACCGATCCGGCCTACGGCGTCGTGGTGTTGGCCAACACCGGCTCGCGCACCCTGCGCGGCCTGCGTGCCGAGGACCGGGTCGCGGGACGGCCGATGCTCCCGGTGGACCTGCCGCCCGTGCCGCCCGGCTGCGAGGTCCGGGCCCGCTACCGGCTGCCCACCGACCGCCGCGGCACCGTCGACGTGGGCCCGATGCTGCTGGTCCGCGGAGACCCGCTGGGGCTGGCCCGCCGGGTGCGGGAATGCGGCGACGTGGAGAGTCTGCTGGTGCGCCCGCGCACGGTGACCCTGCCGGTGCTGCCCGCCGGACGCACGCACCACCTGGAGGGCCCGACCTCGGACACCGCCGAAGACGGCACCCTGACCTTCCACTCGCTGCGCGAGTACGTGCTCGGCGACGACCTGCGCCGGGTGCACTGGCGTTCGTCGGCGCGCACCGGAACGCTGATGGTGCGCCGGATGATCGACGTCAGCCTGCCCACCACGGTGGTCGTGCTGGACTCCGGCCGTGCCGGATACACCGACCGCGAGTCGTTCGAGACCGCGGTGGACGCGGTCGGCTCGGTCGTCGAGGCGGTGGCCCGCAGCCGCTTCCCCATGCGGGTGATCACCTCCGCCGGGCTGCTGCCGCTCGGCGACAACCACCAGGACGCCGACCACATCCTGGACCGCCTGGCCCTGGTGGACCCCGAGGAGAAGCGCGGCCTCGCCGACGCGCTCGACGCGCTGGAGCGGATCCGCGGCGGCGACACCCTCGTCGTCGTGACCGGCACCGTGCTGCCGCTGCCCGCCGACCGGCTCGCCCGGCTCCGCGGCCGGTTCGACCGGCTGATCGTCGTCCGCTCCGGCGACGGCCGCGACAGCGTGTCCGGGGTCCGCACGGTGCTGTTGGACCGGCTCGACGATCTGGTCCCGGCCTGGCGGCGGGAGGCCATGGCATGAGCGGAGGCAGTGCGGCGCGCGCACCGCGGCGCCGCTTCCGCAACGGACGCGGTGAGGTGCGCACATGAGTTTCGACGGAGCGGCGGACACCGTCGTCGTCCCGACCCAGGCGGGGGCAGCCAAGAGCCCGGTCGACTGGGACCGCGCCCCCAAGCCGCGGCAGCGCGGCGCGGCCGCGACGCTGTGGCGGCGGCGGCTGTGGTCGCTGCCCGCGGTGGCGGCGCTCGCCGCGGCGGGCGGGATCGCCTACCACCCGGTCTTCGGGCTGTCCGCGATCGTCCCGACCGTCGCCGTCTCGGCGATCGTCCCGGTGCTCGTGGCAGCCCTGTGGAACGCCGCGGGGCGCCCCGCCAACCGGCCGCGTCCGCTGCTCGGTTCGCTGGTGCTGACGCTGGCGGCCTGGGTGGTCGCGGTGTCCGCGTCGACGTACCGGAGCCGGGCGTACGCGCACATGCTGCCCACGCCCGGGCTGCTGCGCCGGATGAGCGCCGACCTGCTGGACGCGCCGCGCGGCGTGCTGACGACCGTCCTGCCCGCCCCGGACCATCCCGAACTGCTCGTCCTGGTGTCCGCGACGGTGTGGATGGCGGCCTTCGCGGGTGCCGAGACCGCGCTGCGCTCCGGCAGCACCGCGCTGCCCGCGCTGCCCGGTGTGCTGATGCTCGCCGTCCCGGTCGCGCTGTCGACGGATGCGCCGGGCCACGGCGTCACCGCGGCCGCCGCCGCCATCGGCGCGGCCGGCCTGCTGCTCGTCTGCCGTGCGCCGGGCCGCCGTTCGCCGTGGCGGACGCTGCTGGTCGGCGTCCCCTGGGTCGCCCTCCTCGCGGTCGCGGCGGGCTTTGCCGCCCCGCACGCGCCCGGCGTCGGCACGCCGCCGGATCTGCGGGACAACGTCGCGGCGCCGCCGCCGGTGCGTCTTTCCGGGGTCAACCCGCTCGACCGCATCTCGGCCTGGTTGCTTACCCCCGACCAGCCGCTGTTCACCGTTTCCGGCCCCGCCGACCCCGACCGCTACTGGCGGTTGACGGTGCTCGACCGGTACGACGGCACCACGTGGTACCCGGTCGGCGGGCTGCGGCCCACCGGCGGACGGGTGCCCGACGACGGGCAGAGCCCCGTCACCAAGCGCACCAAGCAGCGCGTCACGCTCGACCAGTTGGACGGCGTGTGGCTGCCGGCCGCCGACCGCCCGGCGAGCGTCACGGCGCAGGGCCTGGCGCTCGCGGTCGACCCGACCAGCGGTGCGGTCGCCACCGGGTCGGGGCTCCACCCGGGGCTGACCTACCAGGTGGAGTCGCAGGTCCCGACATTCGACCCGGACCGCCTGCAGTACCTGGCCACCGCGTCCGACCCGGCCTACGCCCAACTGCCGGACCTGGACCCCGCGTCCGAGCCGATCCCGATGGTCGAGGAGTTCCGCAAGATCGCGGAAAAGGCGACCCAGGGCAGTCAGTTCCCGTACCAGCAGGCGCTGAAGCTCGCGGACTGGCTGCGCGCCAACAACCGCTACGACATCACCGCCGTGCCCGGCCACTCATACCGCAACCTGCGCTTCTTCCTGGAGTCCAGCAAGGAGGGCACCTCGGAGCAGTTCGCCTCCGCGTTCGCCGTCCTGGGCCGGTCCCTGGGCCTGCCGACCCGCGTCGTGGTCGGCTTCTCCCGGGGCACCCAGCTGCCGGACGGATCGTGGCGCGTGGACAGCGGCAACGTGGTCGCCTGGCCGGAGGTGGAGTTCGAGCAGGTCGGCTGGGTGCCGTTCTACCCGACGCCCGGCGAGGCGGGCCGGTCCGGCAGCCCGAAGAACGACCAGAGCACGGTGGTCCCGCCGACCGCCGCACCGCCGTCCGCCCCGCCGCCGCCGTCGCGCTCCGACAAGGACCGCGACATCGCCCAGGAGCAGCGCCCCGAGGGCGTGGTGAGCCCGATTGCCGACGCGCCCGAGGACGGGTCCACTCCCCTGTGGTGGTGGGCCGCACCGATCGCCGCGCTGGCCGCGCTGGCGGTCTCCCATGTGGGCGTGGCCGCGGCGGCACCGGGCACGTTGCGCCGCCGGCGCCGCCGTGGTGCGCCCGGCGCCCGGGTGTTCGGCGCGTGGCGGCAGATCGGCGACCGGCTCGGCGACCTGGGCATGCCGCACGCGGAGGCCCGGACGGTACGCGAGGTCGCCGACTTCGGCGCCGAGCGTCTGCCCGCCGAGCTGGCCGAACGGGTCTTCGGCCTGAGCACGTTGGTCAACGAGGCGAGCTATGCCGACCGCGACGTGACGGGCAAGGAAGCCGACGACGCGTGGCGCATTTGCACCGACGTCGAGCACGCGGTGCGCCGCGCCGACGGCAGGGAGAAGCGCCGCACGCGGCTGGTGCGAGCGCTGTCCCCGCGCACGGTCGTGGCGACGCTGCGGCGGCGGTGAGCGGAACGGGCGGGCACGACGCCGGGAACGGCGCTGCGGTGGACGGCGGTACTGCGGGCGCGGTGCTGCGGGCGGAGAACGCGAGGGGACAGGCGATATGGAGACCCGCACGATGACCGAACCGTCCTACACCGGCCCGGCGTACCCCGAACCTCCCTCGGGCGCCCCGGGCTACGCGGAACCGGTGTTGAGTCCGCCGCTGTGGTTCGAGGCGTTGGACGAGGCGCGTGCGGAAGCTGCGGCCCTGGTCGGGTCGGCGCCCGCGGCCACGGCGGCCCCGAACCTGCTGAAGCCGCCGCCCGTGCCGCTCAACCGGATGCCCATGGCACCGCCGCCGGTCGGGCTTCCCGACCCGCCGGAGGCGCCCGCCCCTCGCCCGGTACCGGCGGCGCCCCGGAACCCGGCCGATCCGGATGCCGAGGAACTCTTCGGCTGGGACTTCGACCAGTCCGCCGCCGCCGAGCCGCTGTGGCCCGACGAGCAGCTGCCGCCGTGGCGCAAGCTGTGGTTCAAGGTCACGGTCGTGGTGACGGTGCTGCTCCTCGCCGGGGTCGCCGCGGTGTTCGTCCTGGCCGACGACCCGAAGGAGGCACCCCCGCCGCCCGCGCCGAGCCAGGCCGCGGCGGTGGCCGTCGACCCGCAGAACCTCGCGGCGCTCCAGCCGCGCGACGTCGCCGCCGCGGCGTACGAGGGACGGCTCCAGGTGACTTGGTCGGCTCCCGAGCGCACGGACGGCGTGGTCGGGTACTTCGCCGCGTCGCAGACCCCGGCGGGCGACCTCCTGGACCGTGTGCTGGTGGACAACGGCGAACTGGTGGCGGTCTTCTCGGGTCCGGCGGCGGCCGCCGACGCGTGCGTCGTGGTGACCACGGTGGTCCGCGGCGAGCCCGCGCTGATGCTGGCCAAGAGCGAACCGGTGTGCCCGGGGAAGCCGAAGAGCCCGGCGCCGTCGGGCGGGGCGAGCCCGGCTCCGGGTGCCTCGGCGCCTGCCGGTTCGGCTCCGGCGTCCGCTCCCCCGGCCTCGGACCCGGCCGGTGCGGCGCCGGGCGAGGGCTCCTCCGACGACCAGATGATGCCGGGCACCGTCCCGGGCGAGTAGGGCGCTCCGCGCTCCGCGGCCTGCCGGACGCGGGGAGCGCGGGGCGGGAGCCAGATCACGCGGCACCCCGGATGCCCGCCGCGGCCCGGCGTATAAACGAATGAGGAAGCCCGTTTCGGTTCCGGGCACTTCGCCGTCGGCGCGGGTGCCTCGCGGATGCCGCGGCACACCCCCCGTCCTCTCACTCGCGGAGCATGCGATGCCAGAGTCCCCTGTCGTTCCCGGCTGGCCGGTGTTGACCATCGAGGTCACCGGGGACGGCTTCACGGTCGCCGGGGAGCCCGTCGAGGTCGCGCCCGGCGAGTCGCCGCGCGAGGCCGCGATCGCCATGGTGGCGCGCACCGCGCAGTCCTTGGGGCGGCCGGTGCGTGCCGAGGCGATCGAGGCGGACGGCACGGTCTTCCCGCTCGTGGTCAGCCCGGACGGGGAGGTCGGCGAAGCGGCGCCGCCGATTCCGCCGGCCAAGTCGCGGCGCGTCCTGAAGCGGCGCAAGCCGGCCGAGCCGACGCACGATCCCCGACCGCTTGCCACCCCCGCACCCACACCGGCTCAGGCTCCGGTTCCGGCGGCCGCGCCGATGTCCGAGCCGTACACCGCGTCCGAGCCCTACCGCGCGCCCAAGGCCTACGACCCCGGACTCCCGGTCGCCGGAGTCGCGGCACACGATGTCGACAGCCTCGATGTCAGGGTCCCCGAAACCGGCATGCCCGAAGCCGAGACTCCTGAAGTCGAAATCCCGCCGGTCGCAGGCCCCGCGGTCGAAAGCCCGGCAGTCGAAAGCCCCACCGCGGCGGTGCCGTCCGTCCCGAGCCCGAGGGACGCGTCGACGCCGGCGCCGACCCGCGACCAGCAGGCGAGCCTGCGCACCATCCGCGCCGCGCTCGACGTCAACAATCCCGCCCTCGCCATGGAGTTGGCCGACGTGTTCGCTCGAGAAACCGCCACGCAAGGCGACCCGTCCGCGACCCTGGCCGCCCGCGAGGTGCACGCCTACGCCGCGCTCCGGGCCGGGTCCACCGAGCAGGCCGTGACCCTGTTCGCGCAGGCCGCCATGGCCCGCGTCGAGCAGGAGTCCGAGGTCGCCCGGGCCGACACTCCCGACCGGTGGGCGTGGCGGCTCGTGCAGAACGCGCACTACTGCTGGCTGCAGGTCCAGGACACCGAAGAGGCCTACGGGCTCAGCCCGTTCGTCCTCGGCGCCTACTCCGCCGTGGGTGCGCCGGACGCGGAGGCGGCGCTGGCGGCGCGCGCCCACCAGGAGCAGTTGCGCCGACGGCTGCTGGCGAGCTGACCCCGCGGCTCCGGCCGGACCGGTCAGGAGGCGGCGGAACCGTCCGCGAACGCCGCCCGCCACACCCGGCATTCGGCGACGAACGCGGGCAGGTGCCGTCCGGCGAACTCCTCGGCCGACCACGACTCGGCAGGGGTGTCCGCGCCGTCGGGAGCGACATACGTCCACGCATGGCCGCCGCCGTCCAGCGGCAGGCGGACCAGGTCGTACAGGTCTTCCTCGTAGGCGTCGAGGACGTCCCACTCGGCCGCGGTGACTCCGGTCAGCAGGATGCCCGCCACGTCGGCGGACGGGTCGCGGACCAGCACCGGGTACACCCGGTCCGGCAGCGCCGCCGCCCGCCAGCCGGGCACCCGCGCGGGGCCGCGGTCAGGTATCCGCCCCAGCAGCACGGTCAGCACCTCGGAGAACATCAGGCTCCCGTAGACGAACAGCCGGTCCGGGTCCGCCGATCGGCGGTCCGCCCGGGTGGAGCCGGCCGAGTCCCCCGGGTGTGAGGGGGTCCCGATAAGCGGCATGCAGCACCTCCGTGATCACCGCGGTGTCCGCGTCGGCGAGGCGGACGAACCAGTCGAAGCCGGCCGGATAGGCCCACAGGTAGGAGCGGAGCCGGGGATCGCTGCCCCGGTCGGCGAGGACGTCGGCGATGTGCCGGTCCGTCCAGAACGGCACCCGGGCCCGCGCGTGTGCCGCGCAGGCCCGCACCGAAGCGCCGGAGTTCACCGCGATGTGCAGCTCCGCACGGACCAGTTGGAGGTAGTGATCGAGCCTGACCCGGGTGCCGAGGACCGCGTCGTCGGGCACCACGAACAGCGGCAGCGCCTGCGCGAGCCCTTCCAGCAGGACCTGGGTGGGCCCGTGCACGGAGATCATCCGCACCCACGGCACGTCCTCGCGGCCGCAGCGGTCGGCGAAGGCGGCGCACTGCAGGCCGTGTCCGAGGACCTCGTGCAGCGCGAACTGGCGGGCGCCGACCTTGGTGAAGCGGGCGTTGCGCGGGTTGATGCGCAGGCGGACGTGCTGTCCGGCGCCGTCGAGCCAGTACGCCCAGTACTCGTCGACGTCGACGCACTCGACGGACAGCCGGTAGGGCGCTTCGGAGCCGACGGCTTTGCGCACCGCGGGCTCGTGGTCCGCGACGGCCGCGAGGATCGCCTTGACGGCTTCGTCGGCGGGGAGGGGCTCTTCGAGGCCGCGGAGGGCGTCTTCGGTGCCCGCGTCCCAGGCGATGCCGTGTGCGGCGAGGCGGGTGCGGACGGCGTCGCCGCGTTCCGCGACGTAGTCCTCGGGCCAGCCGGCCGCGCCGCAGCCTTGCGTGGCCCGGATGTAGGCGTCCAGGTCGGGGCGTTCGCCCAGGCGGGAGCCGAGGTAGGCGAGGTCGGCGCCCAGGCGGGCGGCGACGGCCGGGTGGGCGTCGGCGGCGATCGGGGCGGCGAGGGCGGTCAGCCGCTCGTACACCTCCATGCGGTCGGCGGCCGCGGGCACGGGCGGCGTGCCGGGTGCGGGCGGGACGCAGTCGAATTCGACGATGCCGGGGCCGCCACGTTCCACTTCCATGCGGTGCCACGCACGTATGACACCCTCCAGCGCGTCCCGCAGTTCGCGGGCACGCGCGGCACCGGATTCCCCCCTACCCGCCACCACGGGCAACCTCCCAATGCAGGGTGACGAACTGGTTGGGTTTCAGGTCCTCACGCCCCAACGTGATGTCCACCTCGTCACCGTCGACCGACCAGCGTACGTGTTCGTCGATCGACTGGGTGGCCCCGTCCGGATGCTCTTCCAGCGCGGCGACGTCCCGCAAGGCGGCGAGACCGCGTTGGTGGACGTCGATGGTGAGGCGGAGCGTGGCCCGGGTGATGGCCTGGCGCCAGTAGTGCGCGTCGACGAAACGGCCGCCGGTGCAGCGGTAGGCGATGGTCGCGCTGCCCATGGGGGGGACGGGCGGCGAGACGCGGCAGGCGAACTTGGCGAGGGTGCCGGCGTCGTGGATGCGTTCCACGGCTATCTGGTGGCGGGCGGTGGGCAGCGCGGCGATGTCCAGCGGGCCTTCGCCGTGCTCGAACCACAACTCCCGGGCGAACCTGGTGAGTGGACGGTCCGTCAGATTCAGGACGGTGTGCCGGTAGGTGAGGTTGACCCAGCCGTCCTTGTCGACGTCGATGGCGATGAACAGTTCGAGTTCGACGACGCTGTCGGCGAGTTTGGGGCGCAGTGCCGGGGGAACGGATTCGGGGTCGAAGGATTCGCCGTCCTCCCACGGGCGGGGGGCGAGGCCGAGGAGTTCGCCGGGGATGCGCAGGGCGTCGGCGACCCGTTCGACGACGTGCTGCTGGCGGACCCGGGCGCGGCCGCGGATGTAGTCGCCGACCCGGCTCGGGGTCATTTCGCACAGTCGCGCGAGTCGGCTCTGGGTGAGGCCGGCGTGGTCGCGGGCGAGCATGAAGATCGCCCCGATGTCGCGTTCGGCGCACGCCCGGCGCATGGCGGGCGTGTTGAGCAGGCTGTGCGGCAACGGGCTCTCGCGGTCGGCCGCGCTCATGTCCCCAACTCCCTGTGCGCCGTGCTCATCGGATTGGCCGACCACGAAGTTACCGGCAAGTTTACCGGGAACGGGTACCCGGCTCGGCCTTTTTTGGTCACCACCGGACTATCGATACTCGGTCCTCGTGCGGGATTCCGGCTGCTTCCGGGCCCCAACGGCCGGGGACCCTCGCACATTCCATCAGGAGGCCCTCGGCGCCCCCTCGGGATTTTGCGGATCTTCCCGGTAGGCACGGGCCCGGGACAGGAGCGACGGTGATACCCGGCAAGACCGGAAGCGACAACGGCGGATCCGGTGCGGCCCGGCCCGACCGGATCGCATCGCCGCCCCGGCCCGAGGGAGATGGCATGCGCGTGGCGCCTGAGCCGACTCGGACACCCGCCGCCGCCTCGTCCGAACTCCGGGCGGCCATAAGGCGCGACGTGCCCGGCGACGCCCGGGAATACGCCCGGTGGGCGTCTCGGAAGCTGGCCGAGGCGGTCCGCATCATCGACGACACCGAACGGCGCCAGCGCCGCGCGGTGTGGGACCTGCTGTGCGGCGGCCAAGCGGTCGCGGCACGCACGATGGCCGAGGCGATGGGCGCTCCGCTGCCCGCCGCGGCCCGGGTGGCGGTCGTCGCGTGCGGCGACGCCGACCCGGACGCGATCGCCGACCTGCTCGACCGCGGCGATCCGCCGGCGTGGGTGGTACGGAGTCCCGGTGACGCGGCGTCGCTCGTGGCCCTCCTGCCCGCCGTCGGCGCGTCCGTGTCCGGAATCCGCCCGGGTGCCCCCTCGCCCGGCGGAACCGACCCGGCGCTTCCGGGGGTGGTCCGGGAACTGACCCGGCGCCACCCGCGGACCCGGATCGGTGTCTCCCCGGTGGTGGACATGACGCGTGCCGCGGTGGGCTACGCCCAAGCACGGCACGCGCTTTCCGCCGCCGGACTGGCGCCGGAGGGCTACGCGCGGTTCTGTGCGTGGCTCGACCCCGAGTTGCTGATGGCCCGTCAGGCCGCGGCCTGGGCGGACGGGGTCCTCTCCCCGCTCGCCCGGCACGAGGCCCGGCGGCGCAGCGACCCGGACGGCGCCGACCTGCTCGACACCCTGGACGTCTGGCTTGCGACCCGGCGCGGCGCCGGGGAACGGCTGGGCATCCACCGCAACACCCTCAGCGGGCGGCTGCGGCTCGTCGAACGGCTGGCGGGCCGCGATCTGGCCCGCGTCGACGACCGCGCGGAACTGTCGCTCGCGCTGCGCGTCCACGCGCTGGTCCGGCACGGAGCCTCGGACGCCTTCGGCGCCGTGGACCCGGCCGGCCGGGATCGTCCGCTCGGCTCCGCGGGGGGACGCAACGACGCGTCCCGCACGGCGGTTCCGGGCGACGAGCCGCACCGGCTGCCGCTCGGTCTGCCCGCACTGCAGGAGTGGGCGCACGCCGGGCTGCGTCCGCTCGCGGGCGGCATCGGCGGGCCGGACGCGCGCACGCTGCGCGTCTGGCTGGACCACGACGCGCGCCTCGCGGCGGCCGCGTCGGCCCTGTCGTTGAGCGTGCCCGGCGCGCGCAAACGGCTCGTCCGCATCGGCGGCGTGCTCGGCCTGGACCTCCTCCACGCGGCGAACGCGGAGGCGGACCTGTGGCTGGCGTTCCGTGTCGCCGACCGGCGGCTCTCCACGGTCCTCGCCGACGAGGAGAACCGCCGGGCTTCCTGATTCCGCCGGCGGGCGCAATGCCACGGTCGAGGCTCGCCCGCCCGGCACGTTCCGGCACGGATGCGGCATGCCCGTGGCCGAGGGCTGCCGCCGTACCGGAACGCTCACGTCCTCATCCATGCGTGCCCCGCACGCAGTTGCTCCAGGCAGGAGTTCCCCCATGGCCGCCACGGCTTTCCCTCGCCCTGTCCTCGTTGCCCCGCAGTCCCCGTACATTCCTTCTCCCGCGGCCGCGGACCGTCCGCGGGGTGTGCCCGCGCCGCGCATGCAGCCCGGCCAAGCGCCACGGCCCCAGCCCGCCGCCGCGGTCCGCGGGCCCGGCGGGGTCCGTCCCGCGCCGGGCACGGCCCCGGTGCGCGCGGCGGCGGCACCGCGGGGGCGTGTGCTGTACCAGGGCACCGAGGCGCGGCTGATGCACCACGCGGTCGGCTCGCACGTCGTGCCGCACCGCCTGCGGGTGCCCGGCACCGGCGCGGTGCGGGCCCGGCTGCGGGTGCTGCACCGCGGCGAGATCGCGCTGTACCAGATCTCCTACGGCGCCCACGCCGAACTCCGGCTGGACGCGCAAGCCCCCGTCTACCTCGTGCACTTGCTGCACAACGGCGGCGGCCGGGTCACCGTCGACGGGCGGGACATGCCGCTGTCGCCGGTGGTGACCGGGCCCGGCCAGGACACCGTGCTGCGGTTCACGCCCGAGACCACCGCGCTGGTGCTGCGGATTCCGCGGCGCGTCGTGGACGCGGCGATCCGGCCGTACGCGGGCGCCCTCGACACCGACACCCCGCTGCGCTTCGAGCCGGTCCTCGACCCGGCGAACGACGAGGTGCGGCAGTGGCTTTCGCTCGCGCACAGCTTCGCGTCGATGGTCGACTCGGGCCTGCTGACCCGCTCCCCCGACACCGCCGCGCACTTCGAACAGATGCTGGTGCACGGCCTGTTGGCGTGCCAGTCGCACAGCCTGAGCGGCGGCGCGGCGCCGCGCGGCGGACCGGTCGGGGCGCCGGTGGCGCTGCGCCGGGCGCTGGCGTTCTGCGAGGAGCACGCGTCGGAGCCGATCTCGGTCGCGGACATCGCCGCCGCGTCGCACATGAGCGTGCGCACGCTCCAGGAGAAGTTCCGCACCCATCTGGGCGTCACGCCGCTCGCGCACCTGCGGCACGTGCGCCTGGCCGGGGCGCACGCCGACCTGCTCGCGGTGGCCGAGGGCCGCAGCGACGACACGGTGACCGGGATCGCGCTGCGCTGGGGCTTCAGCCACCTCGGCCGGTTCGGGTCGCTGTACCGCGCGGCCTACGGGCGGCTGCCGTCGCAGACCACCCGCATGGGCGACGTGGAGCTGTACGCCGCCGCCGGGCGCCGCCAGGCCGGCTGACCCCGGTCCGGCACCGCCGGAATCGCATCCGGACAACCGGGCCGGGAGGGCTTCGCGGCACTCCCGGCCCGGTGCTGTCCAGGTCACCATCGAAGACCCGTCTCTGTCGGCGCCGATCGGGCTTGCCCCGGCACGGCGTCCGCGCGGGGTGGGCCCCACGCTAGTGAGGCGCCCGGGGAGCGGGCTATCCGGCCGCGTGTTCTGACCAACACGTCCGCGCGGCACGGGAAAACGGTGCGGTCGGCGGACTCGCGCCCATTCGGGTGCCGTTCCCGGGCCATCGGCATGTCGGTCTTCCGCGGGCACCCGTGCGTCCGTCAGCGTGGAACCATGCGCACCGACCGACGGTTCCCGCGTTCCTTGTCCGCATTGGCCGCCACCGCCGCGCTGCTGCTCGCCCTCCCCGCCCCCGCCGGGGCCGCGCGGGACGGCGGGACGCCGGGAGCACCCGGCATCGGCGACCCGCTGTTCCCGAATGCGGGGAACGGCGGCTACACCCTGGAGCACATCTCCCTCGACCTGGCGTGGCAGGCCCCCAAGACCGCGTTCCCCGCGGTGGCGACCCTGCACGCGGTGGCCACGCAGCGGCTCTCCCGCTTCGACCTCGACTTCGCCGGGAACACCCTCGGCCGGGTCTTCGTCGACGGCAAGCCCGCCGCGGCCGTCCGGGACGGCGACGAACTCGTCGTCACACCGCGCAAGCCCATCGGCAAGCACGACGCGTTCGACATCCGCGTCGAATACACCGCCGACCCCACGCAGACGCGGCACCGCGACGACGCCATCGAGGACTACGGGTGGATCCCCACCCCGGACGGCACCGTGGTCTACCCGCAGCCGAACGGCACCCAGATGCTGTTCCCGACCGGCGACCATCCGAGCGTCCGCGTGCCGATGACGGTCTCGATCAGCGCGCCGCAGGACGTCCAGGCCGTCGCCAACGGCGATTTCCGGGGACGGCGGCCGGACGGGCCCGGGCGGCTGCGGTGGACGTACGACTCCGCCACCCCGGTCGCCGGACAGCTCGTGCAATTCGCGGTCGGCCACTACGAGTTCGTGACCAGCCAAGGACCCGGCGGGGTGAAGATCCGGGACGTGGTGCCGCCGGACCTGGTCGCCTCCACGGCCGCCTACCGGGCCCTCACGGCCGACCATCTGCGGTGGCTGAGCGCCAAGTTGGGCCCCTACCCGTTCGGTACCTACGGCCTGCTGGTCGCCCACACCGACCTCGGCGTCGCCCTGGAAACGCAAACGCTGTCGCTCATCCCGGAAGGCGACCTGGCCGGCGACCAGGTCACCGCCGAACGCAACATGGTGCACGAGCTGACCCACCAGTGGTTCGGCGACAGCGTCGCGCTGGCGTCCTGGTCGGACCTGTGGCTGAGCGAAGGCCACGCGCGGTTCTACGAGCGGCTGTACTCCGAAGAGCACGGCGGCGACGCGATGGAAGCCCGCATGTACGACGCCTACCGCGCCCACGACCTGTGGCGCCGCGACTACGGGCCGCCCGCCGCGCCCACCGAGCCGAACCTGTTCAAGCGGATGCGCTACGACGGCGCCGCGCTCGTCCTCTACGCCCTCCGCGCGGAGGTCGGCGACAGCACCTTCAACGCCATCGAACGCGCCTGGGTCAGCCGCTACCGCGGCCGCACGGCGAGCACCCGGGACTTCGTCGACCTCGCCTCGCAGGTCGCGCACCGCGACCTGCGCCCGTTCCTCGACGCCTGGCTCTACGCCCCGACGACCCCGCCGATGCCCGGGCACCCCGACTGGAAGGTCGACCCGCTACCGCCGGCGGGCAGCTGACCCCTTGGCCGCGCCCGCGGGCTTGAAGATCGACAGGAATGTCGCCACCGCGAGCGCGGCCAACTGCACGGCCGCACCGGCGAACTGGTACCACTGCACGGCCGCGAGCCCGGCCGCGTCGGCCCCCGGCGCGGTCATCTGCTCCAGATCGCGCAGCCAGCGCGACATCAGGCCCGCACCGATCGCGATGACCAGGAACAGCAGCACGATCTTCACTTTGATCCACAGGTAGCGCCAGAGCCCCCACGGCGTCCGCAGACAGAGCAGGACGCCCGACACCAGCGCGATCACCGCCAGCGGCATCCCGGTCGTGTACACGAGATACCGCATGACGGGGTACAGCGTGTGCCGCAGCTCCGCGTCCCCGGTGACGCGCGCCACGATCCCGAGCGCGATCAAACCCCACTCGACCCCGACGAGCCCGACGGACGCGACGACGTGCAGGGAGTTGACGCTCTTCCGCACCCGCCGCGAGAACCGGCGTGCGGGTGCCGGTTTGGCGGTGTCGGCGCCGGCCGCTGTGTCCGCGCCGACAGCCGCCCGCCGCTCGGCCCGACCGCCCGGCGCCGGGTCTTCCGACCGCGCCCCGGTCCCCCGCACCCGCCCGGCCGGCTCGCCCTGCCGCGCCGTTCGCTCCGCCGCCCGCACTGCCTCGCCCGCAGCCACGATGCCCTCCTGAGGACGCTGGTCTCTCGCCTTCCGACGCCCTCCAGCCTGCTCGGCAGGACCCCGCGAAACGTCCCGCCCACGAAGTGACCTGCGGTGCTCTCCCCGCAGGTCAGCGCCGGTCCGGGCGGCGAAGAATCTGCTGCGGGGGGAGACGCCCCGCTCGGGGATCTACTCCCGCGGGAGTAGGGGCAACGGGCGCGGAGGACGGGCGACGACGTGCAAAGCCCGGCGAGGCAAAGCGGCGGACACGGCGAGGCGGGGACGCGGAGGCGAGGCGGAGGCCAGGCGGCGCGGCGAGGCGAGGCGGCGAGGCGGAGGCGGAGGGGCGGCGAGGCAGGCATGCGGCCGGGTGGCGGGCACCGCGGGGTGCCCGTATCCGCCCGATCGGTCTCCCCACCACCACGGCGGCGGGGAGCGGCGGGGCGGCTCGGGCACGGTGGCCGGATGGCCGGCGGCGCCGTCGCGCGGCGCAAGCCGACAGGGCGACGGCCGGGAACCACGCCCGTCCGGGCCGGCTCCCCGCGCCCCCACGCAGCAAGACGGTAGCCCGCCACCCCCGGGTGCCGGCCCGGAGGCGCGGCCTTCGCAGCCGCGCTATCCGGCCGACGCGGCCCGCCACTTCGGGTCGCGGCCCGACAACGCCAGGGCCCGTTCGAACGTCGGCGCATCGGCCGGGATCTCGACCGGGTCGGCGAACCCGTCGTACTGCCGGTAGACCTCCGCGTGTTCTTCGACGACCGTGAGGACGAGCTTGGCGGTGTCCTCGGGCAGTTCGACGGTCTGCCCGGTCGCCGCGGCGACGTCCCAGCCGTGCACGGTGAGTTCCTTGACGATCAGGCCGACGATCGTGGCGGGCGGGAAGGTCATGCCGGGGCCGACCTCGACGTCGCCTTCCCACGCGGCCGGTTCCGCCCACGCCGCGACGGCGCGGTCGAGCTGCGCGGCGTACGTCTCGGCCCAGTCCGGGTCGGCGGCGAAGTCGCGGTTGAGCAGTTCCTCGGGCAGCGGTTCGCGGCGGGCCCGCTTCTCCAGGCCGAAGGCGCTGTAGAGGATCCAGTGGTTGAGCAGCGCGCCGAGGTTCATGTCGGCGCACGGGGTCGGCGCGTCCGGCGCGGCGGTGCCGGCGCCCCGGGCGATGCGGGCGGCTTCGGCGGCGGCGACGGCGAGGTGCGGGTGCAGTTCCATGTCCGGAACGCTACGGAGACCCCCGCGTGCCGGTCTTGAACAAACGCGACAGCGGCCCCGACCGGGCACGATCTAGGCTGTCCCCATGACCGAACACGGGACGAACCCGGCGAATCTCGGCCGCGGCGTCCTCTATCCCGGGCTGACCGCGACCAAGATCCGCTTGGCCCGGCCGGAGCCCGATCCGCGGCTCGCCCCGTTCGTCGAGAACCACTGGATCGTCGCGTGGGACCTGCGCGGCGGGAAGCCGTACGAGTCGCGCACGCTGCCGCATCCGAGCGTGCACCTGGTCTTCGAGGAGCCGCACCCGTCGGTGTACGGCATCATCCGCGGTCCGTTCGTCCGCGAGATCGCCGAGCTGGGGCACGTCTTCGGCGTGAAGTTCCACCCGGGCGGCTTCCGCCCGTTCCTCGGCGGCCCGGTCACGGACCTCACCGACCGCGTCGTGCCCGCGCAGGACGTCTTCGGCGCCGGGGTGTTCGACGTCCAGGAAGCCGTGCTCGCCACCCGCGACGACACGGAAATGACCCGGCACGTCGAGTCCTTCCTGCTCGGCATGCTCCCCGCCCGCGACCCGGTCGCCGAAGAGGTCGCCGCGATGGTGCGCACCATCACCGAGACCCCCGCGTTCGTCCGCGTCGACGACTTCGCCTCCCACGCCGGCGTCTCGGTGCGCCGCCTGCAGCGCCTGTTCGCGGAATACGTCGGCGCCTCCCCCAAGTGGGTCCTCCGCCGTGCCCGCCTCCACGAAGCCGCCGAACGCGCCGACCAGGGCGGCACCCTGGACTGGTCCGCGCTCGCCGTCGAACTCGGCTACGCCGACCAAGCCCACCTGACCCGCGACTTCACCGCCGCGATCGGCGCCCCGCCGGGGGCGTACTCCCGTACCTGAGCGGGGGCTTGCTACGCCCCCGAGCCGGCTACGGCCGCCGTCGGCCCGCTTCCCGGGCGGCGCTGCTCGGCCGCCCAGGCCGACACCGCGGCCGCCAATTCCCGGTCGCCGTGCGTGCCGCGGGCCCAGATGTCGAGTTCGGCGGCGAACTCGGCGTCCATGTGCGCGCGGGCTTCCAGGACCTGGGTGAGGGACCGTGCGCGGTGCGGGTCGGCGGGGTTGCGCTCCAGCGCGCTGAGCGCCGCTTCGCCGCTGGTGCCCGAGCGGCGGAACTCGCGCCGCACCAGCCGGGCGAGCGCGGTCCAGGCCCGCTGCCCGGCCTCGCCGCCCGCGCCTCCGGCGAGTCCCGCGAGTAGCACGGTCGAGATCGGTTCCACTGGTCTGCCCCCTGTCCGTCGCGGCCGGTCGACGGGGACCACGCTACGACGCAAGGGTGAACGGCGAACCACGTTCCGGGAGGCCGCCCCCGAACACCGTGCCGGGCGCGCCGTCCGTCCGGCTCACGTCGACGCCGACACCAGCAGACGGTCGAGGGCCGCTTCCACGACGCCGCGCGCGGGCTGCGCGCCGCCGCCCACGGCGGTCGTGCGTACCAGGGCGTGGTAGAAGAGCGCCGGCGCGCACGCCGTCCACGAATCTCGCCGTGCGGGGTCCAGGAGGAAGCCGAGGACGTCCGCCGGGTCCGCCGGCACGAAGGCGAACTCGGTGTGCTCCCAGGGGTCGTGCATGCCCCGCGTCCAGCGCTGCCGCAGCACTTCCTCGGTGCACCTCAGTCGGGCGCAGAACAGCGCCCCCCACTGGCGCCGCCGCTGGTCGACGACCACGGACAGCATGTCCAGTCCGGCGATATCGGCATCGAAGACGGTGAGTTCCTCGGCAAGCGCCCGACGCGCGGCGCCGAAGAGGTCGACGCTGCCGTCGTCGGCGATGTCGTGCGTCCGGGACAGTCCCTCGTTGGCCGACGAGTTCCACAGCCCGGGGTTGACCGCGACCTGGTCACTGCGGCGGGAGAAGACCATGCGGCCGTCCCCGGTGACGGCCGCCACGTTCACCCCGAACGACACCCCGGGGAGCAGGTCCGCACCGGGCCGGGCACCGGCCGCCCGGGCTGCGTCCGGCACACATTCGATGCCCTGCGCGGCCAGTGACGTGTAGTAGTCGCTCGGGGAGAACTCCAAGTCGAGGACGAGTTCCTCGTCCGCATCGCGGCCGGCGGTGAACGCGTCGAGGCGGAACGTCGGGCTGTTCCAATGACGCCGGCAGGCACCCGATTCGTGGACGTGCCGTACGCGTTCCCGGGCGTCGGCAAGGTCCGCGGGCAGGTTCGCCGGAAACGGCTTCCCCGGCACCACCCGGGCCCGGACGTTCCGCTCCGGTATCGCCGCGGCGCCGTCGCCGGCCCGGATCAGGCACGTGGTGGTCAGGGGGCCGAGACGAAAAGGCCGATGCACGCCGGGAGTCTCCGATGCCGGGTCGACGCCTGCCGGGCCGACGCCGGCCCGTGGTTCGCAGCAACGTACTTCGTCGTGCGGCTCCGCGGAGCACGCTCGCGCGGGGCGGACACGCGCGGCGCGCCGAACGGCTGCCTGTCAAGCCGGACCGGGTCGCATCGCCCACGCCGGCGCAGGGTCGGCACAGGGTCTTCGCGAGGGTCTTCGCGGGGGTCGCGCCAGGTCGCGTGCGGCCTTTCCCGGAGGCAGCGGCCGTCGGCGACCGGGCCGCCGTACCGTCCCCGGCCGTCGGCGGGTAGCGTGCCTGCCACCGCCGCGTTGTCCCGAAATATCCCGCGTACCCTCGCGCCCCCATGGAGGACCCTGTGACCCAGGACGCCACCCCGAACGCGTTCCACACCGGCAGCCACGACCTGCCCGTGTCCGACGCGCTCGGGGCGTTCATGAGCGACCGCTGGACGCCGAGCCCGCTGCCCGACCTCACCCTGGCCGACATCGCCCCCTGGGCGGCCAAGCGCCGCGCGCGGCTGTCGGCGCGGTTCCCGGGCGAGCGGCTGATCGTGCCGTCCGGCGTCCTCAAGGTGCGCAGCAACGACTGCGACTACCAGTTCCGCCCGCAGACCGAGTTCTCCTACCTGACCGGCGGCACCGAACCGGACAGCGTGCTGGTCCTCGAACCGGTCGGCGGCACCCACGAGGCGCGGCTTTATGTGCGGCCGCGTTCGACCCGCGACACCGGCGAGTTCTTCCGCGACCGCCGCTACGGCGAGTTCTGGGTGGGCCGCCGGAACACCCTCGACGAGACGGCGACGCAGCTCGGGATCGACTGCGTGCACCTGGACCGGTTCCCGGACCTGTTCCGGGGCGCGAATGTCGCGACGCGGGTGCTCGCCGGGGTGGACCCGGCCGTCGACGCGTGGGTGCCGGTCCGCGGGGCGACCGACCAGAACCGCGAGTTCGCCGGGTACCTGTCGGAAATGCGGCTGGTCAAGGACGAGTGGGAGGTCGCGCAGCTGCAGCTCGCGGTCGACCACACGGCCGCGGGCTTCTCGGACGTCGTCCGCGCCCTGCCGCAGGCGCTGCGGCACCCGCGCGGCGAGCGCTGGATCGAGGGCGTGTTCAACCTGCGCGCGCGGGCGGAGGGCAACGGGCTCGGCTACGAGACGATCGCCGCGTCGGGCGCGCACGCGTGCGTGCTGCACTGGATCCGCAACGACGGCGCGCTGGACGCGGACAAGCTCCTGCTGCTGGACGCGGGCGTGGAGACGGACACGCTCTACACGGCGGACATCACGCGGACGCTGCCGTTGTCGGGCCGCTTCTCGAGCGCCCAACGCGACGTCTACCAGCTGGTGTTGGACGCGCAGCAGGCCGGGATCGACGCGCTGCGGCCGGGGGCGAGCTTCCGGGACTTCCACCTGGCGGCGATGCGGGTCATCGCGACGGGGCTGCACGAGTGGGGCGTGCTCCCGGTGAGCGCGGAGGAGTCGCTGCGCCCCGAAAGCGGGCTGCACCGGCGCTACACGCTGTGCAGCAGCGGCCACATGCTCGGCATGGACGTCCACGACTGCGCGAAGGCGCGGGCCGGGACGTACTTGGACGGGAAGCTGGAGGTCGGCCACGTGCTGACCGTCGAACCCGGGCTGTACCTCCAGCCGGACGACGAGACGCTGCCGCCGGAGCTGCGGGGCATCGGTGTGCGCATCGAGGACGACCTGGTCATTACGGAGGACGGCGCCCGGCTGATGTCCTCGGCGCTGCCGCGCGAGGTCGACGCGATTGAGACGTGGATGGGCGAGCTGTTGGGCTGACCCTCCGCAAAGCGGTGAGGGTGCGCCGGACCGCGGTCCGGCGCACCCTCGGCATAAGCGAGACGATCTCGCATGTTTTGGCGCTCCTCAACGATGGTTCGTCTCACGTGCTTCGACTTGAATGAAGTCACGCAAGCGAGACACCCACCATGAAGGAGCCCCACATGACCGCCGCCGCCAACACCGCCGCCCCCGTCCTCATCCTCGGCGCCACCGGCAAGACCGGCCGCCGCGTCGCCGAGCGGCTGACCGCGCTGGGCGTCCCCACCCGCCTCGGCTCCCGTACCGCCCCCATCCCCTTCGACTGGAACGACCGGGCCACCTGGGCCCCGGTCCTCGAAGGCGTCCGGGCCGCGTACCTCACCTACTACCCGGACCTAGCCGTCCCGGGCGCCGCCGACATCGTCGGCGACTTCGCCGAGCAGGCCGCCAAGGCGGGCGTCGAACGCCTCGTGCTCCTCTCCGGCCGCGGCGAGCCCGAGGCCCAGCGGGCCGAAGAGCGCGTCCAGTCCGCCGGCACCGCGTGGACCGTCGTGCGCGCCGCCTGGTTCCACCAGAACTTCAGCGAGAACTTCCTCGTCGAGCCGGTGCTCCAGGGCGAGGTCGCGCTCCCTGTCACCGACGTCCGCGAACCCTTCGTCGACGCCGACGACATCGCCGACGTCGCGGTCGCCGCGCTCACCGAGGACGGCCACGCGGGCGAGGTCTACGAGGTCACCGGCCCGCGCCTGATGACCTTCGCCGAAGCCGTCGCCGAGGTCGCCGGCGCCATCGGCCGTAAGATCGACTTCGTGCCGGTGCCGATGGACGCCTACGCCGCCGTCCTGACCGAACTCGGCGAGCCCGAGGAGGTCGTCTGGCTCATCCGCTACCTCTTCACCGAGGTCCTCGACGGCCGCAACGCCCACCTCACCGACGGTGTGCAGCGCGCCCTCGGCCGCGAGCCGCGCGACTTCGCCGATTACGCCCGCGAGGTCGCCGCGACCGGCGTCTGGACCGTCTGAGAAATTCCCCGCAGCCCGCGGGAGTTTTCGGCCACACCACCCCGTTCGACTTCCGGAGGGCAGTCCCATGCACGGTTTCCTGTTCGCTCTCACCCTGGCCACCGCTCTCGGCGCAGCAGTGATGGGCGGCGTGTTCTACGGATTCTCCGTGCTGGTGATGAAAGGCCTCGCGAAAGTCCCCGCCCCGGAAGCAATACGGGTGATGCAGTCCATCAACAGATCCGCCCTCACCCCCGCTTTCATGAGCGTCTTCATGGGCACCACTCTCGCCTCCGCCGCCCTCCTCGTCTGGTCCCTCGTCTCGTGGGACGGCGCCTATTCCGGCTACGTCGTCGCCGGTTCCGCCCTCTACCTCGTGGGCTCGTTCACGCTCACCGCCGGCTACCACGTCCCCCGCAACGAAGCCCTCGACAAGGCCGACGCCGCCCAGGCCCAGGTCCTGTGGCAGAGCTACCTCCCCGACTGGACCCGCATGAACCACGTCCGCGGCCTCGCCTCGGCCGCCGCCGGCGGACTCCTCGTCGCCGCGCTTGCCGTCGCCTGACACCCCACGGAATCCCCGGAAGCGGAACCCCCGCCTCCGGGGATTCCCATATTCCCGGGAAACGCAGGCAACCCCGCCGGCCGACCCCGTACTCAAGGCTCACGAGGAGGTGCTCATTGAGAGCCGATGAGGCGGCGCAGTTCCGCGAATTCGTCCAGGCACGCTGGGCGAAGCTCGTGCGGACGGCGTACTTGTTGACCGGCGACCACGGCGACGCCGAGGACTTGGTGCAGACCGCGCTGACCAAGGCGTACGTCGCGTGGCACCGGGTGCAGGGCAGCGACAGCCCGGACGCGTACGTGCGCCGCATCCTGGTCAACACAAACGCGGCCCGGTTCCGGCGCAAACGGATCACCCAGCTCTTCGGGGTGACCGCTCCGGAGCCGCGGACCGCCGCGGACTCGACCACCCGGCAGGTGGAGCAGCGCGACGCGCTCATGCGCGCGCTCGCGCAACTCCCGGCCCGGCAGCGCACGGTCGTCGTGCTGCGGTACTGGGACGACCTGCCCGAAGCCGAAGTCGCCCGCTCGCTGGGCATTTCGGTGGGGACGGTCAAGAGCCAGGCATCGAAGGGACTGGCGAAGCTCCGCGCCGATCCCGCCCTCCACGGCGCCCGCTGGAGCGCCGACGACTCCGCGGAGGTGATCGCCGTATGACCGGCGACGAGGAAGGACAGTGGATGCGCGACAGATTCGACCAAGGTATGCGGGACGTGCCCGAGACGCTCGCCCCGCACGAGGCGATCGAGACCGGCGGCCGGGCCCGGCGGCGCCGCCGCGCGGCGGTCGGCGGCGCCATCGCCGCGGTACTGGTGGCGGCCGGCACCGCGACGGCGATCGGCCTGACGTCGGGCGGCGGCACGGACAACGTGGCGACCGGCTCGACCCCGTCGGCGTCGACGGCCACTCCCGGCCAAGCGAGCCCGACGACCGGCGCCCCGGACGCGGCGGCAGGCCTCGGCACGCTGTCCGTCGCCAAGGGTGAGGCCTCGGGGCACACCTGGGAACTGGTGCGTGTCCGCAGCTACGGCACGTACGAGGCCCCGGCCAAGACGACCGGGGCGCCCGCCCTGGAGTCCCGCACCGGCTACTGCGAAACCTACGAACTGAGCCTGGACGGCAAACTCACGAACCGGGGCGGCGGCCACGGCTGCGGCAACAAGCCGACCTGGCAGCGCGGCGACACGACGGGCGGCGAGGGCTTCACCGCCATCGGGCTCGGCGACACCCCGCTCAACCCGGCGGGCGTCGGCAAGCTCGGCACCGTGTCGTTCGGCATCACCCCGCAGAACGTCGCCAAGGTCGTCGCCACGTTCGACAAGGACAAGGCCACGGTCGACGTCGCGACCCAGAAGATCGAGAACCAGAGCTACTACGTCATGTTCGTTCCGGCCAACGCCGGGCACGGCGACATGGCCACGATCCGCTCGTACGACGCCAACGGCAAGCAGGTCGGCAACGACCAGCCGCACATGGGCGTCGGGAGCATCAAGTAGCCCGAAGCACCGTTCCCAAGCTCGCCGCACCACCCCCGAACGGAGCCCGGGCAACCGCAACTTGCCCGGGCTCCTCGGTCACGGTAACCCGGAACCGAATCCCGCGCCGCCGCGTCGGACCGGCATGTCGTCCTCCGCACGCAGCGCCCGCACCGCACGGCTCGTCCCGCTGGCGGCCGCACTCGCCTTCGCCGTCGCCTGCTCCGACAGCCCCGGCGACCGCCCATGCACGCTGGTCGCCGCCGTCCCCGGAATCGGCATCGATCTCGACGCCGCCACCGCGGCCCGCACCGAATCGGTCCAGACGCACGCCTGCTGGGGCGGCACCTGCCAGGACGTCACCGCAAAGCTCTTCCCGTCGACCGGTGTCGGCGCGACGTCCTGCACCGGAGAGGTGTGCGCCGCCCAAGCCACCCCGCTCCCCGGCAAGCACGGCAACGCGACCCTCCCCGGCATCGTCCCCGGCCCGGTCGACCTGACCCTCACCCTGCTCGACGCCTCCGGCACGGAGGTCGGCACCCGCCGCATCACCGTCACGGCGAAAGCCAGCTACCCCAACGGCCCGAACTGCGGAGCGGACGCCGCCCAAGCCGCCGTCCTCGTCACCGACTCGGGCATCATCGCGAAGTAGCCGAACACCCATACGACTTCATCCAACCAACAAGCCCCCGGCGCACGAATCAAGACGGAAGTCCACACGATTCGGCCGCCGTCCCCGGCATACGGTCCTGCCATGGCGCAAAGCATGACGATCCGCACCGCGACCGGCCCCGAGCGCACCCGGAAGGCAGGGGCCGCACTCCTCGCGATCCTCCTTGCCACCGCCGCCTGTTCGTCCTCCGACGGAGACAGTCCCGCGACCTCCGTCGACGCGGTCTCCGCCGCTGCCGGGCGCCTCGACCGGCCGGGCCCTTGCCCGTTCGCGTTCGACATGGCGGCGGCGCTGCGCAAGGCCGGAGCCACCGGGAAGGCCACGCCGGACGACCCCGCCGCGGTCGGCGAGAACCACGCGCCGCCGCCCGGCGGCCCGAGCGCCCCGGTCCCCGCCTCGCAGCTGTTCCCCGACATCCCGGCCACCGAGGCGTACAGCGCCATCGAGTGCGACTACCGGGTGGACGGCCTGCCGCTGCGCGTCACCGTCGTCGCCACCCGCACCGACAACGGCGCCTTCGCCCTCCTTCTCCCATCGCTCGCGCACACCCGAGGCGTCGACGACAACACCGACGCCTTCCGCACCTGGGCCGGCACCGTCCCCCAGACCGGCAAGGTCACCGCTCCCCCGGATGCCCGCGCCGCCGCCTTCGTGCGGATCCCGGTCCGCGACGGCGGTGACGTCGCCCTCATGGTGAAGGCCGCCGGCAACTTCGCCGCGACCCCCGGCGAACTCACATCCGCGCAGGTCAGCAGCATCGCCGGCACCCTCAAGTCCGGCCTGCACGCCTGATCTCGGCCGGCCCGCGCGCCCGGTCTCGCCCACCGGACCGCTCCCCGGATACGTGCTGTCTGCAGTTATCGTCGACGGGAAGATCCCCACGCCCGGGAGGTACCGTGGCCGCCGACCAGCCGATCCCCGTCGTCACCGACCTCGCCGGTGTGAGCGTGCGCAAATACACGACCGACCAGGTGATCCTCGACGGCATCGACTGGACGGTCCGCGCGGGCGAGCAGTGGGCCCTGCTCGGCGCCAACGGGGCGGGCAAGACCACGATCCTGCGCCTCGTCGGCGCCACGATGCACCCCACCGAAGGGACCGTCGAGGTGCTCGGCCACCGCCTCGGCCGCGTCGACATGCGCGAACTCCGGGCCCGGATCGGCTTCGTGTCCAGCGCCCAGAAGGTGCCCGTCGACCAGACCGCGCACACCGTCGTGCTGACCGGCGCGACCGGCACCGTGCAGCCGCTGTGGCGCAAGTACGACGACGACACCAAGGCCCGCGCCCACGAACTCCTCGCCGAACTCGACCTCAAGGACCTCGCCGACCGCCCCTACGGGGTGTGCTCGGGCGGCCAGCGCGCCCGCATCCTCATCGCCCGCGCGCTCATCGCCGACCCGGGGCTGCTGCTCCTCGACGAGCCGTTCAACGCGCTCGACCTGCCGTCCCGCGAGGACCTCATCGACGCGATGCACCGCCTCGCGGCGACCCGGCCGCGGCTGACCACCGTCACCGTCACCCACCACCTCGAGGAACTCGCCCCCAACATCGGCCACGCGCTGCTGCTGCGCGACGGCCGGGTGCTGGCGCGCGGCCCCGTCGACGAGGTGCTGACCGGCGCCCGCATGACGGAGTGCTTCGGCCGCCCCATCGAGGTCAGCCGGCACGACGGCCGCTGGCTGGCCCGCTCCGCGCGGCCCCGCACCCAGGCCTGACCCCGGCCCGGCCCGCCCCCGGCACGGCCCGCCCCCGGCGGAGCGCCCCCGCACGGTTTGTGAATTCCGCGCGAACGATCCCGCCCGCAGTCCGCACCCCCTTGACCTCAACCGAACTTCAACCTGCATGGTGGCCGGAGGCATCCACGCACCACTCGCCCCGACGGGACGGATCTTCCATGCGCGCCATCGTCTTCCGTGAGTACGGCTCCCCCGACGTCCTCGAACTCGCCGAGGCCCCGCTGCCCGCACCCGGCGCGGGCGAGGTCCGCGTCCGGATCCGGGCCGCGGGCGTGCAGCCGGTCGACACGTCCCTGCGGCGGGGGCTCGCGCCGCCGACCATGGCGCCGACGCTGCCCGCCACCCCGGGCAACGAGTTCTCCGGCGTGGTCGACGCGCTCGGCCCGGGCGTCACCGCGTGGGAGGTCGGGGACGAGGTCCTCGGCTGGACGATGCTCGGCGCCTACGCGGAAGCCGTCGCGGTCCCCGCCGACCAGCTCGTCCGCAAGCCCGCGGCGATGCCGTGGGAGGAGGCCGCGGTGCTGTCCGCGTCCGGCCAGACCGCGCACCGGGTGCTGCGCGAACTGGGGGTCGGCGCGGGCGACACGGTGCTGGTGCACGCGGCCGCGGGCGGCGTCGGCACGTTCGCGGTGCAACTGGCAACGGCGTGGGGCGCGACGGTGATCGGCACCGCGAGCCCCGCCAACCACGACTACGTCCGCGGCCTCGGCGCGATCCCGGTGGCCTACGGCGACGGTCTGGCCGACCGTGTCCGGGCGGCCGCTCCCCAGGGTGTGGACGCCGCGTTCGACGCCGCCGGCCGCGGCTCCCTCGACGTGTCCGTCGAGCTGGTCGCCGACCGGTCGCGGATCGCCACCATCGTCGACTTCGACGGCGCCGCGCGCCTCGGCGTGGTCGGCGCGCGCGGCGGCCCCGGCGCCCGCTCGCAGGAGCGCCTCGGCGAGCTCGTCGACCTGTACGACAAGGGCGCGCTGACCGTGCACATCGGCCACCGCATCCCCCTCGCCGACGCCGCCGAAGCGCACCGCATCGTCGAAACCGGCCACAGCCGCGGCAAGGTCGTCCTCGTCACCGACTGACACCCGCTCCGGCTAAGGCCGGCCCGACCCGGCCGGGTCGGTACCCCCGATCCATCGGCCGTGCGCGGCGCCCCTCATTCCCGTCTTCCCGCGGGCTCCGCGCACGGCCGATGCACCCTGCCGCGCGGCGTGACCGGGCTCACTCCCGCCGCCGCGCACCTGCCGGGTTCCGGGCTCCTCCCCGGTGCAAAGCGCCCACCTGCGCGTTTGCCCGCAAGGCGCTGCGGGGCCTCCTCCTCAAGGCGCATTTCGCCGCCGGGATGTCCGACCTGCGTCGGAAATGCAGGCAACCGTTTCGGCGACTCGTTCGTACGCTGTATGTGCAAGAGTGGCGAATCGGAAAGCGCAGGCCGCGCGGCGTAACGCATTGGTTGAGAGTCGGAGTGTAGGTCAGGCCGTGTTCCGAGTACTCGACGTCGTCGATCGTCTCGACGGACTTCAGAAAAGCGGGGGCGGAACTGCCGCCTACCCCCATCCCTACGACGCTGCCTACCCCACCGGAGAGAGTGCGGGGCGGCAATACATCTGGCCGATCCGCATAGTCCTCTTCGTGTGGCACATGCTGCTCAACGAGTTCAAGTCGATCGTCGTCGCGCCGTTCAAGGAAGTGTTCCTGAACCGCCGCTGGGGCGGCATGAATCTGGCGATCACGGCGTGCCTCGGCATCATCGTGCTGCACGCCGTGCACTTGACCAAGTGGGGCCACGACTTCGTCCGCATCATCGGCGGCGTGCAGGCGAGCCTGCCGCTGCCGATATCGCTGCTGCGCACGCCGATCTCGCTGTACGTCCCGGCGATCAACCTGCCCGTATGGGCGGGCCTGACGCAGTTGTTCATCGCGTTCGCGCTGGCCCAGCTCACGCTCGGGTGGAAGCGCACACTGCTGATCGCGTACCTCGCCACGCTGGCCGGCACGATGACCGCCCGTGTCATGGTCTGGCTCGGCCCGCACCACGTGCTCGGCCTGCCGCACTCGGCGGCCTATGTGCTGGACACCGGCCCGTCCGCGGCGGTCGTCGGCTTGTTCTCCTACATCTCGGTGGTCAAGCGCGCGCCCGTGCTGTTCTCGCTGACCAGCCTGTCGATGATCGTCGAGTCGGTCGCGGTGCCGAACCTGGCCGGCCGCGAACACCTCATCGCCATCGGCGCGGCGATGGTCCTCGGCTTCGTCCGGCTGTTCCGCGAGTCGAGGGGCATCCCCGAAGGGGCGCTCGCGCGCGGCGTCGGGCGGTACTGCTCGGCGGCGTTCGGTCGGCTGCGCACCGCGGGCGGCCACAGCCCCGCCTGACCGGAATTCCCGGCGGCCCCCCGCACCGACGCGATGCCCCGGACGGATGAGGATCCGCCCGGGGCATCCCGCTTCCGGGGCCGCGGGGATAGCGTGGGGGTCCGTGGACGACAGCCCTCCGGAGACCCCGGAACTTCCGCCGGTACCACCGCCGGGTTTCCCGCCGGAGATGACGGTGCTCTGCCAGGCATGCGACGGCGACGGCTGGCGTTATGCCGCGCACGGCGCACTGGTCGACGGCCGCCCCGCACCGGTCGGCAAGCAGGAGGCCTGCCTGGTCTGCGACGCGAGCGGCCGGATCCGCTGGACGACCGGGCCGGGGGCCTGCGTCAAACGGCACGAGCGCAAGCCGCTGCCCGGCTACTGACCCGGCGGTCCGCCTAGACGGCTTCCGGGGCGGTGCTCGCGGCCGGGTTCGCCGGGGCGTTCGCGGGTGCGGTCGCGCCTTGTTCCGGTACCGGCCCGAGGGCCGACGGACGCCCGGCCGCGAGCGCCGCCGCGCGGCGCTTCTTGCCGATGCCGATCGTCCAGTAGAGCAGTCCGCCGAGGACCACATACGGCACGATGTTGTTCATCGTCACGGCGGCCCCGCGCGACAGCACGAACGTCAGCGCGACCCGCACCGCGGCCTCGATCAGGTACACGACGCCCCACACCGTGGTGAGCATCCGCTGCGTACTGCGGAACCCCTCGTACTGCCACATGGAGTTCCAGTACGCCACACCCGCTTCGGTGCCGTCGGTGGCGAACTTGCGGCCGAAGTAGAACATCAGCGGCCGCCGCGCGGCGAGCGTCGCCAGGCAGATCAGCCCGAAGACCGCGGTGATCGCCGACTCCTTGAGGAGCAGCATGCGTTCGCTGTGGAACAGGGCCGCGGCGACCACGCTCAGGGCGAGGAACATCAAGGTGAGCATGCCGAAGTCGTCGATCCGGCGGCGTATCGCGTAGAACACCGCCACTTCGGCGGCCGGCCACAGGCCGGAGAGCAGCAGGGCGTAGACCCCGCTCATGTGATCGACCAGGAGCTGGTACGTCAGCAGCGGCGCGACGACGTTGAACAGCAGCGTCGGGCCCCAGTTGACCAGCACGGTCCGGAATCCACCGCCGCTTTCGGAAGCGGACATGCCAGCAAACCCCCACAATCCCCGTAAATACTCAATCCCGCAGAATTCCCGCAGAACCGTTGGATCGTAGTGGCGTGCCGACTGTGCGAACCACCGGCGTACGGCGACTTTGCCGACTTTCGACCAACCGTTCCGGAGCCGGGCACTCCGCCGCCATCGCGGCAACACCCCAGGTCAACAGGGCAATACCGGCCGTCCTCGGGCCCGTTGGGACGGCGCCGTGGCCTTGACGCTCCGGCGCGCCCCCGCGAATAATCCGACAGAGCTGGGCGAAGGGGGAAGACGATGCGCGGCACCCGCGGGACGTTCTTTCCGCAGCCCCTTCCCTTGGTCTCCGGCCGTTTCCTGCGGCGGCGCCACATCGATCTGCTCCGGGTGTGCAGCGCGGCCTAACCGGCGCCGCTTGTGTTCGCTCCCGTGTTCCCTGCTCCTGCCCGTTCCGGCTCCCAGGGAGTTTCCGCCATGCCCGCACGCCTGCCCCGGTCCGCCGACCCCGCCGACCTCCGTGTCCACGGCCGCTACCGCACTTTCGGAAACCCCGCGCCGCGATTCCGCGGCCGCATCGGCCGCGCGCCGGGCAGCGGGTTCCGCGCCGACCCCAACCGCTACCACTTGTACGTCTGTTTCGCGTGTCCGCGTTCGCTGCGCGCCGTCGTCACCCGCGACCTGCGCGGTCTGGAGGACGCGGTGACGGTGTCGGCGGTCGACCCGGTGCGGGACGGCCGCGGCTGGGCGTTCCGGCCCGGCGACGGGCACGGACTGGACACCGCGGGCGGGTTCGCGTTCCTGCGCGAGGCGTACGAGGCGACGGAGTACCACTACGACGGCCCGGTGTCGGTGCCCGCACTGTGGGACCGCTGGTCGGGGCGGATCGTCAGCAACCAGCCGTCGGACATCCTGTACGACCTCGCGACCGCGTTCGACGGCCCCGGCCCTGACCTGTACCCGGCGGCCTTCACCGCCGGCATAGCCGCCTACGAGACGCTGTGCGACGACGAGATCTGGGAGGCCGCCCAGCGGGCCGGCCGGGCCCGCGCGGGCGCCCGCTACGACGAGGCCATGGAGACCGTCCGCAACGCCTTCGGTCTCCTGGAAAGCCGTTTGGCACAGGGCGAGTTCCTGCTCGGCGCCACCCTGACCGCGGCCGACGTCCACCTGTGGACGACCCTCCTGCACGTGGATGCGGTGCACCGCCTGCACCTGCGCGCCGAGGACGTCCGGGCCCTCGCCGAGCACACCGCGGTCTGGGACTACTTCGCGCGCCTGTCGGAGATCCCCGCGTTCCGCGACAACGTGCGCCGCGACCACATCGCCGCCCACCACCGCAGCACCTGCCGCGGCCCGGCGGCGAGCGGCAGCACGGTGTCGCTGGTCGCGGCGGACGGGGCGGGGGTGCCGGGGAGCGCGGCGTGGGGGTCGTGCAGCTGATCCGGGGGGCGGGCCGGCCCGGCCGCGGGGGCCGGCACTGTCGGTGACCGGGCGCTCGCGGCGACCGTGCGCACGGTGGCCTTGTGCGGGGGCCGGTTTGGGGCATGGCCGGGTGATCGCGCACCATGGCCGGGTCCCCCGCACCCGATCGACCGGAAGGTCCGGCCCTGCTCCCCGCGATACTCCCGGCCGTGCTGCTGCTCGTCGTCCTCGGCGCCGCGGTACTGCGGCCCAGGAACCTGCCCGAGGCGGTCTTCGCCGTCCCCGCGGCAGGCCTCGTCGTCGCCACCGGCGGCATATCGCTGGACCACGCGCGGGCGGAGGCGGAGCGGCTGGGCCCGGTCATCGGGTTCCTCGCCGCGGTGCTGGTGCTCGCGAAGCTGTGCGACGACGAGGGCGTGTTCCGGGCGTGCGGGGCGTGGATGGCGCGGAGCGCCCGCGGCAACCCGAAGAAGCTGCTCACCCACGTCTTCGTGGCCGCGTCCACCATCACCGCGGCACTCAGCCTCGACGCCACCGTCGTGCTGCTCACCCCGGTGGTCTTCGCCACCACGGCATATGTCGGCGCCCGCGCCAAGCCGCACCTGTACGCCTGCGCGCACTTGTCGAACACCGCGTCGCTGCTGCTCCCGGTGTCCAACCTGACGAACCTGCTGGCGTTCTCCGCGACCGGCCTGACCTTCGGCCGTTTCGCCCTGCTGATGGCGTTGCCGTGGACAGTCGCCATCGCCGTCGAGTACGCGGTCTTCCGGCGCTTCTTCGCCGCCGACCTGGTTCCCGCGTCCCCGCCCGAGCCCGACGGGGACGCCCCGATGCCGGTGTTCGCGCTCGCCGTGGTCGGCGCCACGCTGGCCGGCTTCGGCATCGCGTCGGCCGCCGGGATCGACCCGGCGTGGGTGGCCGCGGCGGGCGCGGCCGTCCTGGCCGTGCGGGCGCTGCTCCGCCGCGAGACGTCGCCCACGGCGATCGTGCGGTCCGCCGCGATCCCGTTCCTCGCGTTCGTGCTCGCCCTCGGCATCGTCGTGCGGGCGGTGGTGGACCACGGCCTCGACGACCTCCTCGGCCACGTCATGCCGTCCGGGAGCGGCCTGGTCGACCTGCTCGCCGTGGCCGGCCTCGCGGCGCTGCTGGCGAACACCGTCAACAACCTGCCCGCGGTGCTCGTCCTCGCCCCGCTGGCCGCCCCGCACGGTGCGGGCCCGGTGCTGGCCGTGCTGCTCGGCGTGAACATCGGCCCCAACCTGACCTACGCGGGCTCCCTGGCCACCCTGCTCTGGCGTCGCATCGTCACCGATCGCGGCACCGCGGTCGGTCTCGGCGAGTTCACCCGCCTCGCGGTCGCCGCCGTCCCGGCCACCCTGACCGCCGCCGTCGTCGCCTTGTGGGCGGCTCTCGCGGTCGTCGGGACCTAGACCCGGCTAAGCCGCGGCCCGCCCCGCAACCGCCTCCGGCAGCTGCCCGGCGAACGCGTCGACCAGCTCCCACAGCGGCGCCGTGCCCTCGGGGTCGAGCACGTGGGTGCCCTGCTCCGGCTCGGGGCGCACGAAGCTCTCGTGCACGAACCATCCCTGGGACACGTGCGACGCCCCCAGCGAGGTGAGCACCGGCCGCAGCGCGTAGTCCAGCGCCAGCACATGCGCGGGCGAGCCGCCGGTGAGCACCGGAAGCACCGCCTTGCCGCGGAGGGCGAACTGCGGCAGGACGTCCAGGAACGCCTTGAGCACGCCGCTGTAGGCGGCCTTGTAGACGGGGCTCGCCACCACCAGCGCGTCGGCGCGCTCCACCCGGGCGATCGCGTCGCGGACCGCCGGGTCGGCGAAGTCGGCGTGCAGGAGCGCTTCGGCGGGCAGGTCGCGGACGGCGAGCCGGTCGACCCCGTGCCCGGCGGCGGCGAGCCGGTCGGCCACCTGCGCGGCGACCGCGCCGGTGCGCGACGCCTCGGACGGGGATCCCCACACCACAAGAACGGAAGACATGCGACCAGGCTCCCGGCCCGTTGTTGCACGGCCGTGAACCGGCCTTTAAATCGCCCGGATCACGCCCCTACTCGTCCCCAGCCCGGGACGAGAAGGGGCGTGCGGCACTGCCGGGGAAGAAGCGCCGCACGCCCGGTCCGGTGGCTGCCGGCGGCTACTGCCGGTTGATCAGCCCCGCGTCGTAGGCGACGATTCCCGCCTGCGTCCGGTTCGCGCAATCGAGTTTGACCAGCAGCCGCGACACGTAGCCCTTCACGGTCGCCTCGCTGAGGAACAGCCGTTCGCCGATCTGCGCGTTGGCCAGCCCCTCCCCCAGGCACGCCAGCACATCGCGCTCCCGTTCGGTGAGTTCGCCGATGCGCTCCAGCGCCCGCTGCCGCACCGCGTCCTGCCCGGCGGACGCCGTCACCAGGCCGCGGGTCGCCGCGGGAGACAGCACGGTGTGGCCCTCGTGGGCCACGCGCACCAGGCCGATGAGGTCTTCCGGCGGGGTGTCCTTGAGCAGGAACCCGGCCGCCCCGGCGTGCAGGGCGCGCAGCACGTACTGGTCGGGGTCGATGGTGGTCAGCACCACCACGCGCGGCGGGTCGGGGAGGTGCACGATGCGTTCGATCGCGGTGAGCCCGTCGACACCGGGCATGTGCAGGTCCATGAACACCACGTCGGGTGCGAGCCGCACGACGGACTCGACGGCTTCGGCACCGTCGTAAGCCTCGCCGACCACGTCGATGTCCGGCGCCGTGCCGAGGATCGTCCGCAGCAGCGTGCAGACCATGCGCTCGTCGTCGACCACCAGAACCCGGATCATCGCACCCCCGAGGCCGACTCTACCGGCGCGCCCGTCGGAAGATCCGCCCACACGGCGAACCCGCCGTCGCCGGTCGGCCCGGCACGCAGCGACCCGTTCACCATCTCCACGCGCTGCCGCAGGCCGCGCAGTCCGGTGCCTTCGCCGGGGAAGACGAGTTCGCACGGACCGGTCGGCCGGGTGTTGCGGACTTCGAGGCGGAGCCAGCCGTCCCGGTTGCGCACCACCACGTCGACGCGGGCGCCAGGGGCGTGCTTGTGCACGTTGGTGAGCGACTCCTGGACGATGCGGTAGGCGGTCCGCACCACGACGGGTGACGCCGCGGGCACCGGGTCGGCGTCCAGCTCCACGTCCACTCCGGCGCTGCGCGAGTCGGCGACCAGGGTGCCGAGGTCGAGTGCGCGCGGCAGGTCGTCCACGGCCGATCCGACGCTGTCCTCGCTGCGCAGGATCGCGACGAGGTTGCGGAGTTCCTCCATGGCCTGGCAGCCGACGAGGCGGAGTTCCTCGGCGGCCTGCCGGGTGCCGGCGTCGGGGGCGAGGGCCCGCAGGGCGCCGGCTTGCAGCACCATGAGGCTGACCCGGTGGGTGACGACGTCGTGCATTTCGCCGGCGAGTCGGGCGCGTTCCTCGGAGCGGGCGTGTTCGGCGCGGAGTTCCTGTTCGCGTTCGGCGCGTTCGGCGCGTTCTTCGAGGGCGGCGATGAGACGGCGGCGGGACGCGACGTAGAGGCCGTAGAGCGCGGGGGCGAGGCCGATGAGGATGTTGCCGATCTGGTCGGTGACCGTCGGCAGGTCCCACGGCCTCGCCCACAGGATGCTGAGCGGCACGACCGCCGCCCAGACCTTGCGCCGGTTGTCGGTGAACGCGCCGACCGCGTAGAGCGCCCACGGCATGGCGACGGCCTGTTCGGGGATGGACAGCAGCCCGCACGCGACGGCCACCGGGATGGGGTGGGTGCGGCGCCACAGCAGCAGGAACACGGACAGCAGCTGGGTGGCCGCCTTGACGTACTCGGTGCCGGCGATGTGCTCGTCGCGGTCGACCCAGGCCGCGATGCCCAGGACGACCACGACGAGGAGCAGGAAGCCGAGCGCGAAGACCCGGTCGAACGTCCGCGGGCGCAGCGGCCAGCTCAGACGCAGCCGCCCGATCGTCGCACTCCGCACTTTCCTGCCTCCTCGCCGCTGGTCCCGGTCCCGCCGGTCGGCCGTCCCCGGTGCCAGTGCCCACGCACATGCCCACACCGCGGCACCGGACACCGTGCCGAGCATCCCCGTCACCCCGTGTCCGCCGCTCATGCCGTCACGCGCCGCGGATGGCGCCGAGCACCTCCATCTTCGCCGCCCGCCGGGCCGGCCAGGCCGCGGCCAGCATGCCGACCAGCGCGGCCAGGATCAGGAACAGCCCCATTCGGTCCCACGGCACGACCGGGGTCATCTCGGTGCTGCCCTTGGCGGCGCGCACGCCGAGCACACCGATCAGCAGGCCGAGGCCCATGCCGAGCAGGGCGCCGAAGACCGAGATCAGCACGGCTTCCACCCGGATCATGACGCGGACCCGGCGGCGGTCCAAGCCGATCGCGCGAAGCATGCCGATCTCGCGGGTGCGTTCGAAGACGGACATGGCAAGGGTGTTCACGATGCCGATGACCGCGATGACGATGGCCATGCCGAGGAGGCCGTAGAGGAGGTTGAGCAACAGGTCGATGATGCCGCCCAGTTCCTTGCGGTAGTCGTCCTTGGACATGATCTTGACGGCCGGGTTGTCGCCGAGCGCCTTCTTGAGGGTGCCGCGCAGGGCGCCTTCCTGTCCGGGCGCGGCCTTGACGAAGATCGCGCTCGCCAGCGGCCGGTCCAGGTGCGGGGCGAGTGCCTCGGTGGTCATGAGGGCGTCGCCGAGCAGCAGGTTCTTCTTGTAGATGCCGCCGACCGGGATGCTCGCGGTCTTGCCGTCGGGGAAGGTGACGTCGGCGAGGCTGCCGACCTTCCAGCCCTTGTCCTCGGCACGCTGCTCGTCGACGATCAGGCCGGTCGCGAAGCCCTGGGGGCCGCCTTCGACGAATTCGGCGTGCAGCAGGTCCATGCCGGTTTTGGCGTCCAGCGCGGTGATGTCGGTGTCCTTGCCGCCGACCCGGGCCTGGGCGCCGAGCTGCGGGGACATCGCCTGCACGCCCGGCGCCTTGCGGACCGCGTCGACCATGGCGGCGTCCATGGGGGTGCCGGAGACCATCTCCACGCCGTAGTCGGCGGAGATGCCGCGCAGCGCGACCCGGTCGAGTTCCTGTTTGAGCGAGGACCCGAAGACGGACAGCGTGCTGACCAGGATGAGGCCGATCATCAGGGCGGACGCGGTGGCCGCGGTGCGGCGCGGGTTGCGGACCGCGTTCTCCTTGGCGAGCTTGCCGGACACCCCGAACAGGGCGGCCAGCGGCCGGCCGAGCAGCCGCAGCACCGGCGTGGACAGCAGCGGCACCAGCATGATGACGCCGATCAGCGCGAGGAACCCGCCGCCCATGATCATCATCAGGTCGCCGTTGCCCTTGTCCTCGACCCTGCTGACGCCGTAGACGACGGCGACACCGAGCGCGACCAGCAGGCCGCCCACCGCGTTGCGGACGCGCAGGCTCTTGGTGCTCGGCGGCAGGTCGCTGCGCAGCGCGGCGACCGGCGGGATCGACGACGCCCGGTGCGCGGGCAGCCAGGCGGCGACCACGGTGACCAGCACGCCGACCACGAGCGCGGCGATGATCGCACCGGACGAGATCACCACGGGCCCGGGCGGGAGTTCCGCGTCGATCGCGTCGAACACCGCGCGCAGGGCCTGGCACAGGCCGATGCCGAGGACGTAGCCGACGATGCCGGACACCAGGCCGAGCACCGTCGCCTCGACCAGCACCGCCCGGGACACCTGGCGGCGGGTCGCGCCGATGGCCCGCAGCAGCGCGAACTCGCGGGTGCGCTGGGCGACCAGCATGGAGAACGTGTTGGCGATGATGAACGTGCCGACGAACAGCGCGATGCCGGCGAACATCAGCAGCGTCTGGGTGAGGCTCTTGGTGCTGCGCTCGATGTCGTTCTGCTGGTCGGTGCGCAGCGCGTCGCCGGTCTTGGCCTCCGCACCGCGCGGGGTGAGCGGTTGGATCTCGGCGAGCAGCGCGGCCTCGGCGGTACCGGGGGCTGCGTAGACGGCGATCGTGCTGTAGGCGCCGGGCCGGCTGAACAGGGCCTGCGCGGTGCCGCGGTCGAACAGGGTCAGGGTGCCGCCGAGCTTGTACTGCGCGTCGTCGGTGGTGAAGGTGCCGACGAGCAGCGGGGTGAGGACGGGGCCGTTGGCGACCACGCGGATGCGGTCGCCGACCTTGAACCCGGCGTCCTGCGCCGCGCGTTCGTCGATGGCCACCTCGCCGGAACCGGCTGGGCCGCGGCCGCTGGTGAAGCGGTACTTGGGGTCCTGGCCGTCCTTGCCGGGCGAGAACGTGGTGCCGGTGGTGTTGCGGCGCCCGCCCATCCGGTCGCCGTCCTTGTCGACCACCGCGGTGAAGCCGGAGTTGGTCGCACGGACCGCGGAAACGCCGGGCAGGGTGCGGATCTTGTCGACGAGCTTCTCGTCGAGCTGCGGCACTTGCAGGTCGCGGGTGGCGTCCGCGGTGGCGCGCATGCCGACCGCGACGTCCTTCAGGTCGGTGGCGGCGGCCTTCCGGTAGCCGTCGGACACGGTCGCGTTGAGCGTCAGCACGCCCGACACGAAGGCCACGCCGAAGACGATCGCGATCGCCGTGAGCAGCAGTCTGAGCCGGTGCGCGACCAGGTTGCGCACGGTGGTTTTCCACATGTCGGTTCCGTCCTCGGCGGGTGGTTCCGCCGGGTCCGCGGCAGGTTGCGGGCAGGCGGCACCGCCCGACCGGCCAGTTGGCGGGCCGCTACGCGAACTCCCCTAGGGGATCTGAGAGATCTGACGCCGGCGGATGATGTGCGGTGGGGGTGGCGGCGGCTAGGCGGTGCGGAGCTTGTCGAACCGCTTCATGCGTTCGAGGACCCGGTCGGGCGTCGGCGCGTCCATCTCGTCGACGATGTGGCCGTCCGCCAGGAAGACCACCTGGTGCGCGTAGGACGCGGCTCCGGGGTCATGCGTGACCATCACGATGGTCTGCCCGAGCACGTCGACGCTGCGCCGCAGGAAGCCGAGGACCTCGGCGCCCGACCGGGAGTCGAGGTTGCCGGTCGGCTCGTCCGCGAACACGATCTCCGGACGCGAGGCCAGCGCCCGGGCGCACGCCACGCGCTGCTGCTGGCCGCCGGACAGCTCGGTCGGCCGGTGTTTGAGCCGGTCCTGGAGCCCGACCGCGGAGATCACCTGCTCCAGCCACGCCGGATCCGGCTTGTGGCCGGCGATGTCCATCGGCAGCGTGATGTTCTCCAGCGCGGTCAGCGTCGGCAGCAGGTTGAACGCCTGGAACACGAACCCGATCCGGTCGCGCCGGAGCTTGGTCAGCTCCTTGTCCTTGAGCTGGGTGATCTCCGTGCCGGCGATCCATACCCGGCCGCGGGTGACCGAGTCGAGCCCGGCCAGGCAGTGCATCAGCGTCGACTTGCCGGAACCCGAGGGGCCCATGATCGCGGTGAAGCGGCCCCGCGGAATGTCGATGTCGACCGCGTCGAGCGCGCGCACCTGCGTCTCGCCCTCGCCGTACGCCTTGGTGAGCTGCGCGGCGCGCGCCGCCACCCCCGGGTCGTTCGGTGGTGCGGGCACCTCGGCCCCGTCCGGCGGCGACGGCCTGCGGTGCCGGTCCGGCTGCTGGGTCACGGGTCCTCCTCGGCTGCGGTACGGGATCCGCCCGGTGCGGACCGCGCACGGGGCGGCGAACGTGACTCCAGGCTCGCCCCCCGCACCCGTCCGCCGGTAGCCCACAACGGCTGCGCGGGCACCGACGAAAGTCGCGGCGGGTCCTCCGGAAGAAGGAGCGCGCTACGCCGTCCGAGGTCCCTACCCCGAGCCCCGCCCCCTAGGGGAGCGCGTACGCCGGGATGGTGCCGCTCCTCCTGGGGGAGGACCACGTGATCAGTTCCTGACGACGATTCATCAGGCGAACACCGCACCTACCGTGATCGTGTCACTCGAAAAATGTCGTCGCTCTAGCCATCGCAGGAGTTCACGTGACCACGGCCACGGCTGCCACCAAAGACGCGGATCCCCGGGGCACCGGCATCGCCGCCCGCGCCCAGCAGCTCACCAAGGCGTACGGCGAGGGCGAGACCCGCGTGGTCGCGCTGAACGCCGTCGACGTCGAAATCGCCCGCGGCCAGTTCACCGCCATCATGGGCCCGTCCGGTTCCGGCAAGTCGACGCTGATGCACTGCCTGGCCGGGCTCGACTCGGTCTCGTCCGGGCGCAGCTGGATCGGCGACACGGAGATCACCGGTCTGAAGGACAAGGAGCTGACCAAGCTCCGCCGCGACCACATCGGCTTCATCTTCCAGGCGTTCAACCTGCTCCCGACGCTGACCGCGCTGGAGAACATCACGCTGCCGATGGACATCGCCGGCCGCAAGCCCGACCAGGCGTGGCTCGACAACGTCATCGACACGGTGGGCCTGCGCGACCGCCTGTCGCACCGCCCGACCGAGCTGTCCGGCGGCCAGCAGCAGCGCGTCGCCTGCGCCCGCGCGCTCGCGTCGCGCCCGGAGATCATCTTCGGGGACGAGCCGACCGGCAACCTGGACTCCCGGTCCGGCGCCGAGGTGCTCGGCTTCCTGCAGCGCAGTGTGCGCGAACTCGGCCAGACCATCGTCATGGTCACCCACGACCCGAGCGCCGCGTCCTACGCGGACCGCGTCCTCTTCCTCGCGGACGGCCAGATCGTCGACGAGATGCACCGTCCGACCTCCGACGCCGTGCTGGAGCGCATGAAGCGCTTCGACGCCGCGCGCACGAGCTGAGACCCGGAGAGCCGTCCCCCCATGTTGAAGGCATCCTTCCGAAGCTTCCTGTCCCACAAGGGACGCATGGTGCTCTCGGCGATCGCCGTGCTGCTCTCCGTGGCCTTCGTGTCCGGCACGCTGATCTTCACCGACACCATCACCAAGACATTCGACGACCTGTTCAGCTCCACCGCGGCCGACGTGACCGTGTCGCAGAAGTCCGACCAGAGCGACGAAGACCTGGCCATGTCCGGCCAGATCAAGTCGATCCCGGTGACCACCGTCGACAAGCTCGCGACGGTCGAAGGCGTCAAGGCCGCGCACCCGAGCGTCGACGTCGAGAGCATCACCCTGGTCAACGCGGACAACAAGGTCCTCGGCCGGGACAACGGCCCGCCGACGATCGGCGTCAACTGGTACCACACCGACCGTTCCGCGGTGAACATCACGTCGGGCAGCCCGCCGACCGGCCCCAACCAGGTCGTCATCGACGCGGACACCGCCGACCGCAAGAACGTGAAGATCGGCGACCAGCTCCGCATCATCAACGCGTTCGGCCGGACCGACGTCAAGGTCGTCGGCATCGCCACGTTCACCAAGACGAACCCCGGTGCCACGCTGGCGTTCCTGGAGACCAAGTTCGCGCAGCAGACGCTGCTGGGCTCCACCGACAAGATCAGCTCGGTCGAACTCGACGCGGCCCCCGGCGTCAGCGACGAGCAGCTCAAGGCCAACGTCACCAAGGCGCTCGGCCCGGGCTTCGAGGTCAAGACCGCCGACGAGGCGGCCAAGGACGCGGCCGACCAGCTCGGCACGTTCATCAACTTCATCAAGTACTTCATGCTCGGCTTCGCCGGCGTCGCGGTGCTGGTCGGGATCTTCCTGATCTTCAACACCTTCTCGATGCTCGTCGCGCAGCGCACCCGTGAACTGGGCCTGCTCCGCGCGATCGGCGCGAGCCGCGGCCAGGTCACCAAGTCGGTGCTCGTCGAGTCGGTGCTGCTCGGCCTGATCGGTTCGACGCTCGGCCTCGCGGCCGGGTTCGGCCTCGCGGTCGGCCTCAAGGCGCTGATGACCGCCGCGGGCATGAACCTCAAGGGCGCCGAGCTGGTGTTCAAGCCGCTCACCCCGATCGTCGCCTACCTCGTGGGCACGCTCGTCACCGTCATCGCCGCGTACATCCCGGCGCGCCGCGCCAGCCGCATCTCTCCGATGGCCGCGCTGCGCGAGGCGGGCGCCCCGCAGCAGAAGCCGCTCAAGGTCCGCACGATCATCGGCCTCGTGCTCGTCGCGGCCGGCGCGTTCGCGCTCGTCGGTGCGGCGACCGGGTCCGGCGGCGGCGCGGGCGGCCTGCTCGGCCTCGGCATCCTGCTGACCCTGGTGTCGTTCGTGGTGCTCGGCCCGGTGCTGGCCCGCACGGTCATCCCGGCGCTGTCCGCGGGCTTCCCGAAGTGGTTCGGCCCGATGGGCCGGCTCAGCCGGCAGAACTCGGTCCGCAACCCGCGCCGCACCGGCGCCACCGCGTCCGCGGTGATGATCGGCGTCGCGCTGGTGTCGGCCACGTCGGTGGTCGCCTCGTCGATGAACGCGTCGATCGCCGACCAGATCGACAAGAACTTCGGCGCGGACTTCACCGTCCAGGCGAACCAGTCCAACCCGCTGCCGGACGAGATCGCCACGTCGGTCAAGGCGACCGAAGGCGTCGGCCAGGTGGTCCGCGCCCGGCTCATCGGCGGCGTGAACCTGACCTACCCGGACGGCCACACCACCACCAAGGACCAGATCAACGCGGTCGACCCGGGCTACACGTCGATGTGGAAGACCGACTACAAGGACGGCGACAAGGGCCGCGTCGGCGAGCCCGGCACGATCGCCGTGTCCGAAGGCGTCGCGAAGGACCACAAGGCGGTCGTCGGCAGCACCGTCAACGTGACGTTCCCGGGCGGGCAGTCCGTCCCGCTCAAGGTCGTCGCGGTGCAGAAGGACGCCAAGGGCGGCTTCGGCTTCGGCAACGCGTCGACGCTGTCGATCGCCGACGTCGACAAGGCCGACCCGGGCACCCACGACTTCCTCGTCATGTTCAACGGCAAGGAAGGCGCCAACAAGGAGCAGGTCAGCGCAGCCGTCAAGAAGACGCTCGACCCGTACCCGCAGTTCAAGGTGCGCGACCAGTCCGACTACAAGGACCAGGTCAAGGGCCAGATCAACTTCCTGCTCTACCTGATCTACGCCCTGCTCGGCCTGACGATCATCATCGCCATCCTCGGCGTGGTGAACACCCTGGCCCTGTCGGTCGTCGAACGCACCCGCGAGATCGGCCTCATGCGCGCCATCGGCGCGTCCCGCCGGCAGATCAAGCGGATGATCAAGCTGGAAGCCATCGCCATCGCGGTCTTCGCGGCCCTGATCGGCTTGGCCCTGGGCCTCACCTGGGGTGTGGTCACCCAGCGACTCCTGGCCAACTACGGCCTCGAACTGCTGTCCCTCCCCTGGGTCAGCCTGATCTCGATGGTCGTCGCCGCGGCCGTCATCGGCCTCCTCGCCGCCCTCATGCCGGGGCGCCGGGCCGCCAAGATGAACGTGCTCCGCGCGATCGCCTCGGAGTAACCCGGCCGGCACACCACCGAAGCGCCCGCTCCCCGCACCGGGGGGCGGGCGCTTCGCCGTTGCCGCCCGCGGCGGTTCCGTGATTCGTGCCGCGCACTTGCACGGCACGCAACTTCCCCCTGCACAACGTGCGATGGAGATCGAGTCGCCGCGCCTCTACCGTGGACGGTGTCCGGACGACGATCCGTCTCCGCGCTCCGCTCGTCAGCCGGATGTCCCGCTCGCCGCCCGGGCTTTCAAGGCCGCCCGGCACGCCGAGTCGGCCGCGCGGGTGGTTTCCGGAAGGCGGTAGCGCGTGGTGAGCGCCAGCGCGTGCCGGCAGGCGGTGTCCAGGTCCAGGCCGTGGCCGACCGAGACGAACACCGGCTTCACGTTGCGCTGGGTGCGGAGCACCCGCCCCACGACGTCGCCGTCGAGCATCAGATCGGAAGCCGCGCCGCGTTCGGGGCCGGGCGGGTCCCACGTGCCGACGAAGGCGGTCTTGCCGATGCCGATGCTCGGGATTCCGGTGTGCACGCCGATGTGGCAGGCGAGGCCGAACCGCCGCGGGTGGGCGAGGCCCTGCCCGTCGCAGACCAGCAGGTCCGGAGGCGTCTCCAGCTCGTCGAGCGCGGCCAGCAGCGACGGCAGCTCACGGAAGGCGAACAGTCCGGGTACGTAGGGGAATTGCGCCTCGCCGAGGACGACCGACCGTGCGACGACGTCCAGCGTCGCGGCGTCCAGGACGACGACGGCCGCGGCCAGCCGGTCCGAATCCTCGGCGTACGCGACGTCCAGCCCGGCGATCCGCCGCACCTCGTCCGGCCCGGGTCCCGGCCCGGCGGCGTCGACGAGCGGCCGCAGCCGGTCCTGCATCGCCAGCGCTTCGGCGGGGGTCGAGGGCCGGCCTTCGGCCGCGGGCTCTCGTGCGCTGCCGTGCTCCGGCTCGGTTGCGGGCTCGGGTCGGGACGCCGGCGCGAACCCGGGTTCCCGTGGGGCGTTGGTCGGCACGGGACCACCGTAGACCGGCCCCGTGCCCGCCCCCACCGGTTATCCCGCGGGCCAGGACAACTAGCCCTCGGTCGGCTTGGCGCCGTGCGCGACCGGGCAGCCGCCGGTGAGCTGACCGAGGAACGCGTTCGGGTCGTAGAAGTGCTCGACGTCCAGCAGCCGCAGGTCGTCGCTGACCTTGGCGACGCTGATGCCGAACATCTCGATCGTCTTCCCGTTCGGCGCGAAGCCGTGGTACTCGCCGTCGAAGGCACCCCAGTGCCGCCACTTGAACGTCACCACCGGCGGCGGGGAGAGCACCTCCAGAACCTCCCAGTAGAACCCGTTCGGGAAGGCCTCGTGGAAGATGTGGTGCGACGACTCGAAGTCCTCTTCGCCGGAGCGGTAGAAGATGCTGTCGCCGATGAGGATGTTGTAGCTGCCGATCGCGGCGATGTCCGCGGCGCTCGCCCACGGGCCGCCGTTGACACGTGTCCGGAACTTCTCGGTGACCATCGACACCCAGGTCGCGGGGTCCTTCTTGTGCGAGACCTCCATTTCGAAGACCTGCACGATGCTCTCGACGATCGCCTCGAGAGATCCGGTGTCGAACGTGTGGGTGCGCTGCGCCGGCATCACCGTGTGGGACAGGTGGTAGTCCGGGGCGCCTTCGCGCCAGTCCGCCGCGTCGGCGGCGGCCATGACGGCCTCGCGGCCCTGGAGCCACAGGGGGGTCTCGGGTACGTCGGTGCTCTCCACAGCAGTCATGAGGGCGATCGTGTACCCATGGCGGCCGCCATGGCAACCTCCCGGATGGCAACTCTCCGTATATATCCGCGAGTTCCGCAATGCTCCGGCGAATTCACTTTGCCCATCAAGCGCCCGGGTTCCATTTCCCGCCAACAACCCTACGGTGTAAAGGAATTGGAAGCTCCACTTCCGCATTCCCGGGGCTTCCACCAGCACAGGTCGGCACGTACGGAGCGTGTCGGCGCTCCGGGCGCGGTGTGGCGGGCCGCCCGGCCCCCGGCCGGCGGGTGCGACGAGGGTCACCCCCGCCAACCGCCGGTTTCCGATGGGATCGCCCGGCCCGTAACCCCTCGGTAACCCTGCGGCAACAGCGCGCCCTCAGAGTGGTTGGACACCCGGCCCGAGGAGAAGCCGCTGTGACCGACACGACCACCTTGACCGGCGCGACGCTGCCCGACGGCCGCGTCCGCGACGTCGTCCTGCGGCACGGCAGCGTCAGCCACCTGCGGCCGGCCGGCCCCGCCGTTCCCGCCTGCAACCACGTCGACCTGAGGGGCTACCTGCTGCTGCCCGCCCCCGTCGAGCCACACCTGCACTTGGACCGCGCGCTCACCTGGGAGCCGACCGGCACGGACCCGGGCGGCCGGGACGGCGCGACCCGGTCGTGGCGCGCGTGGCCGGCCCGGTACGGCGTCGCCGACCTGCGCCGCCGCGCGCACACCGCCTTGCTCGCGCTGTCCGCGAACGGCGTCACCGCGGTCCGCGCCCACGTCGACGTCGGCGCGGGCGCCGGGTCCCCGCTGCGCGCCGTGGAGATCCTCCGCGACCTGCGCGAGGACCTCTACCGCATCCTCGACCTCCAGGTCGTCGCGGTGCCTTCCCCCGGCCTGTCGGACCGCGCCGCGCTGGACGCGTTCGCCGCGGGCGCGAACCTGCTCGGCGGCCGCCCGCACCTCGCCCCGGACCCGCGCATCGAGACGCGCCGCCTGCTGCGGCTCGCCGACCGCGCCGAAACCGACCTCGACGTCCACCTCGACGACCAGCCGGACCGCCGGGTCCTCGCGGTCGCCGACCTCGCCCGGCTGCTGCGCGCGTCGGGCTTCGGCCGCCGGGTGACGGCGAGCCACTGCGCGGGGCTCGGCGTCCTGCGTCCGCCCGCGCTGGCCAAGGTCGTCGAGGCGATCGCAGCGTCGGGCATGGGCGTGGTGGGGCTGCCGTCCGCGGCCGACACCGGGGCGCTGCGGACGTCCCGGCAGCTCGTCGGCGTCCGCGGCCTGCCGGACCGCCGCCTGCCCGCCCGGGCCCGCGCCCTCGTGCGCAACGCCCGGGCCGCCGCCGACCCGACGTGCGACGTCCGCCGGGCCGGGCAGGTGCCGTTCGGCGGCACGGCTCCGCTGCACGCGCTGCTGCGGGCCGGTGTGCCGCTGGCGGCGGGCGGCGACCACCTGCGTGATGCGCTGCACCCGATGGGCCGCGCCGACGCGTTCGAGACGGCGGCGCTGCTGGCCGCCGCGGGGGGCCTCACCCCCGCGGACGCCTACGCGGCGGTGAGCACCGGCGCCCGCGCCGTGCTCGGCCTCCCGGCGGCGGGCCCGGAACCGGGCGCGGTCGCCGACTTGGTGGCGGTACGCGCCGGAAGCCTCGCGGAGGCGCTGGCGGCACCGCCGACCGACCGGATCGTCATCCGGCACGGGCGGGTGGTGGCTCGGGCGACCACGCCGCGGGTGCCCGCGCAACGGGGCCGGGCGGGCGTCCGGGTGCCCGTGGGGGTGCGATGAGGGGATGCCCGGTCCCGGCTACCAGTCGACCGCGCCCGCGTTGTCGAAGTAGCCGCCGGTCGGCCCGTCGGCGCCGATGAGGGCGAGCCGCACGATCACGTCGGCGCCTTCCTCCACGGTCTGCGTTCCGGCGTTCCCGTTGAGGTCGGTGGCGGTGTAGCCGGGGTCGACGGTGTTGATGCGGATTCCGGGGAGGGCCTTGGCGTACTGCACCGTCACCATGTTCACGGCGGACTTGGACGAGGCGTAGACGATGCTCGGAAACGTCGACTCCAGCCGTCCGGGGGTCGTGGTGACCGCAAACGACCCCAGCCCGCTGCTGACGTTGACGATCACGGGTGCGGCGCTGTCGGCGAGCAGCGGCAGGAACGCGCGGGTGGTGCGGACGATGCCGAACACGTTGGTGTCGTACACGCGCCGCATGTCGTCCGCGTCGACGTCGCCGACGTCCTGCCACCCTCCGGCGATTCCGGCGTTGTTGACGAGGACGTCCAGGTGTCCGGCTTCCTGCCCGATCAGCGCCGCGGCCCGCGTGACGCTCGCGTCGTCGGTGACGTCGAGGGGCACGAACCGGGCGCCGAGCGCCGCGGCGGCTTCCTTCCCGCGCTGTTCGTCCCGGCAGCCGAGGTAGACGGTGTGGCCTTCGGCGAGGAGTCGGCGGGCGGCCTCGTAGCCGAGACCCTTGTTTGCTCCGGTGATCAATGTGGTGGTCATGTCGGCGAGTCTTGTGCCGGCCCGGCGGCGCAGGTAGGGCCCACGATTGCCTAGGGACTGGCAGTACCAGGCTGCGCGGCGGGCCGGGCCGGATAATCGAGGCATGCCCACCACCGCTCCGAAACACGGCGACCTCGGCAAAGCCCTGCGCAGTTGGCGCGACCGCGTCGACCCGGCCGAGGTGGGGGTGCCGCACGGCGGGGTGCGGCGCGCGGCGGGACTGAGGCGCGAGGAACTGGCGCAGCTCGCCCAGGTGTCCGTGGACTACCTGATCCGGCTCGAACAAGGCCGGGCGACGTCGCCGTCCCCGCAGGTGCTGGAGGCGCTGGCGCGGGCGCTGCGGCTGTCCGGACAGGAACGCGCGCACCTGTTCCGCCTGGCCGGGCACACGCCGCCGGGACCGGACCGGATCCCGCGGTACATCTCGCCGAGCCTGCAGCGGCTGCTCGACCAGCTCGACGGCACGCCGCTGAGCGTGCACGACGCGGCAGGGAACCTGGTGACGTGCAATGCGCTGTGGACGGCGCTGTTCGGCGACCAGTCGTTGCGCAAAGGCCGCGACGCCAACGTCTACTGGCGGCACTTCACCGGCGATGCGGGTCTTGTCTCGCACACCGACGAGCAACGGGAGCGCTTCGAGGTCAACGGCGTCGGCGACCTTCGCGCGTCCAGCGCCCGCTACCCGGACGACCCGGAGCTGCGGAGTCTGATCGACGACCTCTACGAGCGCAGCCCGCGCTTCGCGGAGCTGTGGGACAGCCACGTCGTCGCGGACCACGTCAACGACACGAAGACGATCCACCACCCGGCGGTGGGGTCGATCACGATGGACTGCGATGTGCTGACGGTGCCGGGCAGCGATCTGCACATCATCGCGTATACGACCAAGCCGGGGAGCGAGGCGGCGGGGAAGCTGCGGCTGCTGGCGGCGATCGGGATGCAGGACCTGACGACGGCGGAATGATCGGCTGACAGTTCGTCACCTGCCCTTTTGGGCACGCGGACGCCGGCCTGACTCCCCGTCGGCCGTCCGCCCCCTGGCGTTATCCGACGTCCCGTCCCATGATGGCGTCAAGCAAAATGCTTGATCGAGGCAAGGAGCGCGGCATGGGTGCAGGCGAGGTGTTGGACCGGAACGACGTCGTCGGTTTGGCCGGGCTGGTGCGGGACGGCGAGGTCACGCCCGTCGAGCTGCTGGACGCGGTGGTCGCGCGGATCGAGGAGCGCAACCCCGTCCTGAACGCCCTGGTCGCGACACGTGTCGACGAGGCGTACGCCGAGATCGCGGCCGGCCTGCCCGACGGCCCCCTCCGCGGTGTCCCCTTCGGCGTGAAGGACCTCGGCTGCGATGTGGCCGGCATGGCGTCGACGTCCGGCAGCCGGCTGTTCGCGGACAACGTCGTCGACGCGGACGGCGTCCTCGCGGGCCGCTACCGCCGCGCGGGCCTGGTGATCGTCGGCAAGACCAACACCCCGGAGTTCGGCAAGAACGCCAGCACCGAGCCGCTGCTGTTCGGCAAGACCCGGAACCCGTGGAACACCGGCCACACCGCGGGCGGCTCCAGCGGCGGCTCGGCGTCCGCCGTCGCGGGCGGCATCCTGCCCGCCGGGCACGCGAACGACGGCGGCGGCTCGATCCGGATCCCCGCGGCGTGCTGCGGGCTGTTCGGGCTCAAGCCGTCGCGCGCCCGGGTGCCGAGCGACAACGGCGCGGGCGCGTTCGCGTACCCGGTGTCGATGGCGCACGCGGTGACCCGCACCGTGCGCGACTCCGCGGCGCTGCTCGACGCCGTCGCGGGCCCGCTGCCCGGCGATGCCACGCTCACCCCCGCCGACCCGGGCTCGTTCCTGGCCGCGCTCGCCGAGGCGCCCGGCCGCCTCCGCATCGGATACGCGACCGCCAACGCCGAGGGTGTCCCCGCGCACCCGAAGGCCATCGAGGCCGTCGAGCGCACGGCCGCGCTGCTCGCCGAACTCGGCCACCATGTCGAGGAATCCGCGCCGAAGTGGGACATGCCGTCGGTGGCGGGCGTGCTCAGCACCGTCATGGGCGCGGAGACCGCGTCGCGCATCCAGGACCGGCTCGCCGCGCTGGGCCGCGACCTCGCCGACGACGACCTGGAGCCGGCGACCCGCTGGATCAACGACCGGGTCCTCGCGCAGACCAGCACCGAGCTGTCCCGGGCGCTCCGCAACGCGGAGTTGATCGGACGTCAGATCGCGCCGTGGTTCCAGGAGTTCGACATCTGGCTGACCCCGACTCTGGGGGTCGAGGTGCCCGAGCTGGGCTGGATGGACACGACCCGGATCGAAACCCTCGCCAACGCGGCGAAGATGACCTGGTTCACCTCGGTCTTCAACGTGACCGGGCTGCCGTCGGCGTCCGTCCCGGCCGGGTTCGACGGCAACGGGCTCCCGCTCGCGATCGAACTGACCGGCCGCATGGGCGCCGAGGCCACGCTGCTCCGCGTCGCCGCACAGCTGGAGGAAGCCGCGCCGTGGCCGTGGCAGGCGCCGTGGGAGCCGGCCACCGCCTGAGCCTCGACAACCTTCACCCGTCCGGCCGCTTCCCGCGGCCGGACGGGTGTGCTTGAGGCACCCGTCATGCCTGGCGCGGCTCGATTAAACGGATGAACATACCGCGACACACCCGCACGGGGAGGATCATTTCTGCGGAACGGCAGGAACGGCCCCGTACGGTGACATCACGTCAGCGGATCCTCGGCCGCCTTCCCCGTCTCGACCGGGCGCCCGTCCGGGATCCCCCAGCTCTCCCCCGGACGAGGTGAGTCGTGCGTTCCGCACGTGGTGCAGCCCTGCTCGTAGCCGTCGCGGTCTTGGCCGTGCTCGGCTTCGTGTTCCTGGCCAAGGACAACGACGGCGGGAAGTCCCCGAGCGGCAAGTCCGGCGACCCCAACGTCCAGGCCGCGCCGAAGCCGGACGCCCCGGCCGCGGTGACGCTGATCGGCGACGGGTCCACGTCCGTCACCGGACCGCAGCCGCACCAGCCGCCGGTGGAGAAGCTCGCGCCGGGCCAGACGCCGCCGCAGTTCGTGGTGTTCTCGTGGGACGGCGTCGGCGAGGACAACCAGAAGCTGTTCTCGCACTTCCGGCAGGTCGCCGCGGAGTCCAACGCGAAGATGACGTTGTTCCTGAGCGGGATCTACGTGCTGCCCGGCAGCCAGCGCGCGCAGTACCACGCGCCGAACAAGGCGGTCGGGCAGACGGACATCTCGTTCCTGGACGCGAACGAGGTCCACGACACCATTCAGCAGCTGGGTTTGGCGTGGAAGGAGGGCCACGAGGTCGGCACGCACTTCAACGGGCACTTCTGCGGGCCGACGGGCGGCGGGTCGTGGTCGCCGGCGGACTGGGTGTCGGAGACCCAGCAGGCCGTGAAGTTCGTGCAGACGTGGAAGACGACGACGGGGATCACGGATCTGCCGCCGCTGCCGTTCGACTACAAGAAGGAACTGGTCGGCGGGCGGGCGCCGTGTCTCGAGGGTCAGAAGGCGCTGCTGCAGGCGGCGCCGCAGCTGGGGTTCCGGTACGACTCCAGCTCGCCGGGCGGGCGTCAGGTGTGGCCGGCGAAGGCGAACGGGATCTGGGACTTCCCGCTGCAGTCGATTCCGCTGCCGGGGCATTCCTTCGAGGTGCTCTCGATGGACTACAACATCATGTTCAACCAGTCCCGCACGGTGAAGGGTGATCCGGCGAAGTTCCCGGAGTGGGAGGAGCAGGCGTTCCAGAGCTACATGGCGGGGTTCAACCGGGCGTACTCGACGAACCGGGCGCCGTTCGTCATCGGTAACCACTTCGAGAGCTGGAACGGCGGCATCTACATGAAGGCCGTGGAGCGGACGATGCGGACGGTGTGCGGCAAGGAGGGCGTGCGCTGCGTGTCGTTCCGCGAGCTGGCGGACTGGATGGACGCGCAGGACCCGGCCGTGCTCGCCAAGCTGCAGAAGCTGAACCTCGCGGAGAAGCCGAACTGGGCCACGTACATCCCCCCGGCCGGCGCCCCTGCCGCCCCGGGCGCTCCCGCCGCCCCGGCCGCCCCCGGCGGCGCACCGGCGAGCCCGCCCCCGGTCCAGGCAGGCCTGCCTCCGGCGGTCAAGCCGACCCGCTGAGACCCGCTCCGACGGCACTCCCCCAGAACGATCGACGGATCCCCGGTCGCCTACGGGCACCGGGGATCCGTCGTGTCCGGGCGTGGGGCGGGGCGGGACGTGGCGGGACGTGGCGGGGCGGGGCGGGGCGGGGCGGGGCGGGGCGGGGCGGGGCGGGGCGGGGCGGGGCGGGGCGGGGCGGGACATGGTGCTGGACGCGGGCAGTGCGGGCAACCCGGGGACGCGAAGCGTAGGCACGGCGAGACGCAGGGCACGGGCGCGGGGCGCGAGGCGCAGGGCGCGAGGCACAGGGCGCGAGGCACAGGGCGCAGGGCGCAGGGCGCAGGGCGCGAGGCACAGGGCGCAAGGCGCAAGGCGCAAGGCGCGAGGCGCGAGGCGCGAGGCGCGAGGCGCAAGCTCGCCCGACGCTCCTGCCGCCGACTCGCCCCGTCCCGCCCTCTCGCCAACCGGCCCGTCCCCCGGCTCTGCGCAGCGGCGTGCCCGTGTCCCCCGCGTTCCCCCGTCGCTCACCCGGCCCGCCGGTCGCCATCCCCCCATTCATCCGCGCCCGGCGCGTCGTCGGCGGGCGTCTCTCTCGCCAACTTGCCCCCGTTTCCCGTTCCTTTCCCTCCGCGGATCCGTGATCATCGGGCGCATGACGTCGTCTGGTGGTGCCTCGTCCTCGCTTGTCGATCCGGTTCGGCTCGGGGGGTGGCTGGACGAGCAGGGGCTGGGGAGCGGCGAGGCCGTGGGGCTGGAGTCGTTGTCCGGGGGGCGGTCGAATGTCATGTATGCGGTGCGTCGGGGGGCGCATGACTGGGTGTTGCGGCGGCCTGCCGCGGTGGCGGCGGAGCGGGCCGAGGACGGGCTGCGGCGGGAGTACCGGATTCTTCGTGCGCTCGAGGGCACCGGGGTGCCGCATCCGCGGGCGGTGGCCTGGTGTGACGACCGCGCGGTGCTCGGGTCGGCGTTCTATCTGATGTCGCGGGTCGAGGGCGTCGCGGCGATGCCGGACGCGCTGCCGGCGGATGCCGATCGGCGGGCGATCGGGCTGGCGATGGTGGACGCGTTGGCCGCCTTGCACGGCGTCGACCCGTACGCGGTCGGGCTCGGCGACCTCGGTCGTCCCGGCGACTTCCACGAGCGTCAGGTCGACCGCTGGCTCAAGCAGCTCGCCGGCTACCCCGGCGGCGGTGACCTGCCCGGTGTCGACACCGTCGCCGCGTGGCTGCGGGCGAACCGTCCGGGGTCTTTCACGCCGGTGCTGATGCACGGCGACTACCACTTCGGCAACGTCCTCGTCGCGCCCGCCGAGGACGGCACGCCGCGGGTGACGGCGATCGTCGACTGGGAGACCGCCACCCTCGGCGACCCGTTCCTCGACCTCGCCGCGTTCCTGCGCATCTGGTTCGAGACCGGGCCGCACCAGGGCAGCGACTGGGAAGAAATGGCCGCCCGCTACGGCGAACGCTCCGGTCGCGAGGTCCCCGACCTCACCTACTACGTCGCGCTGTCCCGCTTCCGCCTCGCGATCCTGCTCGAAGGCATCCACCAGCGCTCACTGCAGGACCCCACGCGCCCACCGCAAACCGCCCTCGGTGCTTACGCCCGCCGCCTCATCGGCGACGCGGTCGCGGACCTGGGCCAGAATGCCTGAGGTGCGCAAGCTGTCATAACGCCGCTCCGACCCGGCACACCCCTCCCGAAATTGGCTTTGTACAAAGCCCATTGCGGAACAGCACTCACATCAGCCGCAGATCGCGCGCCAACGCCTCCCCTACCAAGGCCATTTCGCCGTCGACCTTGGCCCACTCGGCTTCGGTCGGCGCCAGTTCGGCGGGCAACGGCGCGGCCTCCGCCAGGAGCTTGCGTCGCAGGTGCGTCGGCGGGTGTGTCGAGTCCACTGCCGCGCCGGTCGCCTCGTCGTTGAACTGCAGGCGTTCGCGCTCGTGTTCCGGCAGGCCGTCGATGTAGGCGCGCAGGTCGCCCCAGAGGTCGGTCCCCGCTTTGCTGCCCCGGCGGGTCAGGAAGTTCGCCGCGGTGTCGGCCAGGACCGCCTTGTCCAGCAGGGCCACGGCCGCGTCGGTCGAGGCAACGCGGGCGGCGATGGTGTCCGCGAGGTACTCCGCCCGCGGGCGAGAGGCCGTCCAGATCCGCCCGTGCAGGAGCCGAAGTCCCCGTACCGCCGCGTAGAACGGGAACAGGATCACCGGCAGCAGTAGGTGGGCGACGAAGACGATGCCGCCGAGGTCGGTGCCGTCGTGGTTGCCGTTCCGCGCGCCGCGCGGGTCGAGGATGGCCTCCCACTCGGCGAGGCTCGCCTGCACGCTGTAGGCGAGGGTGCCGTGCGTCGCGTCGCCGTTGACCTGGTGGCCCATTTCGTGGGCGAGCAGGGCGACGCGTTCCGGGCCGGTGAGGATCGTCCACAGCGGGATCCCGATCACCAGAACGCGCTGCCGCCGCAGGCCGACGCGTGCGGTCGACGCGTTGACCGCGCTGGTGAAGGCGACGGCGACCGGCGGTTCGGCGCCGACCGCGGCCGCGACCCGCTCCAGCAGGGCGAACAGTTCCGGGAAGTCGTCGCGCCGGTACCACCCGCGGCCGCGCGGCCCGCGCCCGAACTGCGGCCGTACCGCGCCGGCCAGGCAGACCGCGATCAAGGCCCCGAGCCAGGCGAACCAGTTGCCGGGTTGCACGGCAAGCCACGTCGCCGCGCCCGCCAGCAGCAAGGCGAACGGCACGTGCACCGCGACACTGAACCCCGCCACCGCCCACCGCAGCCGGGATTCCGGACGGGCATCGGCTCCCGCGGCGAGTCCCTCGTACAACCGAAGCGCGCGTTCGGTCTCGGCGGCCTCACGGCGCCGACGCTTCGCGGTCTTCTTCGGCTTCTCGTCGAGGACGAACGTGTCGGTGGCCGGCTGGGCGTTGTGGCCGCATGCGCGGCACCAGGCCACAAATGCCGGATCGAACTCGCCCTCCCAGCCGCACCCCGGCGCCGGACAGGCATAGGCGCGCAGTTCCGGGCGCACGGCATCGGTCGCTGCGCCGGGGGAACGGGGGGACTGCCCGGGTATCGGCGACGCGGAAGGTCGCACGGACGAGTCGGGCATCGAAGGCGAGTCGGGTCTCGCGGTCTCGGACACCGCGCGAGTATGGGGCAACTCGGGCGTTGCCCACAAGAACGTTTCCCCGTCCTCCGCGACCGCATCGAGGAGCAGAGGTCACGCCCCCTTCGCGGGCTCCTCCCGCAACGGCTTCGGCAGGTACAGCGCTCCGGACCCGAAGCGGGCCGCGGTGTCGTCCGGGTTGGAGATCGCGCACCGCTGCAGCGACAGGCAGCCGCAGCCGATACACGAGTCGAGGCCGTCGCGGAGCGCCGTCAAAGCGGCGATCTCCTCGTCGAGCCGGGTCCGCCAGGAGCGCGAGATCCGCGCCCAGTCGGACTTGTTGGGCGTACGGGACTCCGGCAGCGTCGCCAGCGCATCCCGTATCTCGTCGAGGCTCAGCCCGACGTGCCGGGCAGCGCGGATGAACGCGAGCCGGCGCAGGACATGCCGCTCGTAGCGCCGCTGCCCGCCCGACGTGCGCTGCGCCCCGATCAGCCCTTCCCGCTCGTAGAACCGCAAGGCCGACGCCGCAAAACCGCTGCGGTGCGCGACCTCGGACACGGTCAGCAGATCGGTGTCCCGCACGGCTTCTCCCTCCGAACGCCCGAATCCCCGGCGAAAAGAACCTGAGAGCTTGACCTGAAGTCAGCTTTAACTTGCAGCATAGGCGTCAGCACCGCTTCTTGACGAACCATCACCCCTGAGTGCCCGGTCGATCACAGAAAGAGGGATGATCCTCATGCCCGTCGCCGTCATCACCGGCGCTTCGCGCGGCTTCGGCCTGTCGCTCGCCCACGGCCTCGCGGAGCGCGGCTGGACTCTGGTCCTCGACGCCCGAGGCGCCGAAGACCTGGAGTGCGCCGCCGCCGACCTGCGGACCGCCACCGACGTCATCGCCATCGCGGGCGACATCGCCGAACCCGACCACCGTCGCGGACTCGCCGGCGTGGTCGCCGAATTGGGCCCCCTCGACCTGCTCGTCAACAACGCCGGCACGCTCGGCGTCAGCCCCCTCCCGCCCCTCGCCGACTACCCGGCCGAGGCGCTGGAGGACGTCTTCCGCACCAACACCGTCGCCCCGCTCGCACTCACCGCCGAGCTGCTGCCCGCCCTCCGCGAGGCCGGCGGCGCGGTGGTGAACATGACCTCGGACGCGTCCGTCGAGGCCTACGAAGGCTGGGGCGGCTACGGCGCCTCCAAGGCCGCCCTCGACCACATCACCGCCGTCCTGGCCGTGGAGAACCCGGCCCTGCGCTTCTACGCCGTCGACCCCGGCGACATGCGCACCGTCATGCACCAAGACGCCTTCCCCGGCGAGGACATCTCCGACCGCCCGGAGCCGGGCACGGTCGTGCCGGGCGTCCTCTCCCTCCTGGACCGCCGGCCGGTCAGCGGACGCTACCGGGCGTCGGATTTCGCCACCGCCACCACCGCCGGAACCTCCCCCACCGCCACCGCCGAGGTGACCGCATGAAGACCCACAGCCTCACGTCGTCCGCCCACGCCGCGCTCCCCGTCGTGCCGCCCCGCCCCGCGACCCGCTTCACCCTTCCCGACGACCTCAATGCCGACGCCCCGCCCGAAGCCCGCGGCGTCGCCCGCGACGGCGTGCGGCTGCTCGTCGCCGACGGCCGCGACGCTGTCCAGCATTCCGCCTTCCACCACCTCGGAACCTACCTCCGGGCCGGCGACCTCCTCGTCGTCAACACGTCGGCGACCCTGCCGGCCGCGGTGGACGCCGTCCGCGCCGACGGCCGCGGCGTCCTCGTGCACTTCTCCACCGCCCTCGACGACGGACGCTGGATCGCCGAGCTGCGCCCGCCCGGCAACGAAGGCGGCCCCGTCCCGGACGGCCGCACGGGCGAGGAAGTCGCCCTGCCCGACGGCACGGTGCTGACCGTCGACGAGGCGTTCCCCGACCCGGCCGTCCGCGAAGGCAGCCGCCTGTGGACCGTCCGCGTCACCACCCCTGCCGGCGCACCCGAAGACGTCCCCGCCTACCTGCACCGCCACGGCCGCCCCATCGCCTACGGCTACCTCCGCGGCCGCTGGCCCCTCACGCACTACCAGACGGTGTTCTCCCACGAGCCCGGCAGCGCCGAAATGCCCAGCGCCGCCCGCCCGTTCACCACGGACGTGGTGCTCGGCCTGATCGCGTCCGGCGTCGTCATCGCCCCGGTGACCCTGCACACGGGGGTGTCGTCGCTGGAGTCGGGCGAGGCGCCGCTGCCCGAGCGGTACCGCGTCCCCGAGCAGACCGCGCGCCTGGCCGCGCTGACCCGCGCGAACGGCGGCCGCGTCATAGCCGTCGGCACCACCGCCACCCGCGCGCTGGAGTCGGCGGCTCTCCCCGACGGCACGGTCGTCGCCCGCGACGGCTGGACGGACCTCGTCCTCGGCCCGGACCGCCCGGCCTTCGCCGTCGACGGCCTGATCACCGGACTGCACGCACCCGAGGCCTCCCACCTGCTCCTCCTGGAGGCCGTCGCCGGACCGGAGGTCGTCGGCCGGGCGTACCAGGCGGCACTCGAACAGGGCTACTTGTGGCACGAGTTCGGCGACTCCAGCCTGCTGCTGCGGGCGTGACCCGGAAGGCAAGAAGAGGGCCTCCGGCGGTGCGCACACCGCCGGAGGCCCTCTCGTTTGCTCACATCTCAGACGCCATAGCCGCCGTCCACGTCGAGCTTCTGCCCGGTGATGAACCCGGCCCGGTCCGAGGCCAGGAAGCACACCGCCTCGGCGATGTCCGCGGCCGCACCGAAACGCCGCAGGGGAATGTTGGCCCGCGCCACGTCCAGCGCGCGGTCGTCCAGGTCGCCGTTGGCCATGAGCCGTGCGGCCATGCCGTCGGTCAGCATGCCGGGGCCGACGGCGTTGGCGCGGACGCCGTAGCGGCCCTCCTCCGCCGCGATGCCGCGGACCACGGCCTCGACCGCGCCCTTGGTGCACGAGGACAGGCCGTCGCGGACCGGGAACCGGCTGGTCGCCGCGGTGGTGACCGCGACCAGGCTGCCCTTCGCGGCACGCAGGTGCGGGAGCGCCGGGTGCACGAGGTTGAAGAACGCGGCGGCGTCGCCGTCGAGCTGCTCCCGGTACTGCGCCGGGGTGACGCGGCTCAGGTGCAGCATCGGAACGTGCGGGCCGGAGGCGTACACGACAGTGTGGATGCCGCCGAACTCCGCGGCCGCCTCGTCGAGCACCGCCGCGACGCGCTCGGCGTCGGTGAGGTCGAGCTGCCGGATCTCGGCACGGCGCCCGTGCTTGGTACGGATCTCCTCGGCCAGCTCGCCGGCCGCCGCCGCATTGCCCCGGTAGGTGAGCACCAGATCGCTGCCGCGCTCGGCGAACGTCCGGGCGATCGCCGCTCCGATCCCGCCGCTGGCACCCGCCACCACGGCAACGCCGGCCCGCGCCGCGAAATCCTCCTGCAACCCAGCCATGGGCACTCTCCTCGCCACCTGGATCTGACTATCCGTCAGATCTACGGCGCCAAACCCCCGATGTCAATCGCCACGTAATGCGGTGTCGACCACCCCTCACGACCGTGTACTATTTTTCACGCAGCAGGCCACAAGGCCCAAGCAAGCGCCGCTAGCTCAGTTGGTTAGAGCAGCTGACTCTTAATCAGCGGGTCCGGGGTTCGAGTCCCTGGCGGCGCACCCGAGGCCGAGGCCGACATGTGTTCACGGAAAGCGTGAACCGGGTCGGCCTCGGTCCTTTTTGCGCTCCTTCGTCGCGCGAGGTGGGGGCTCCGCCACCCACACCCCCCGCCCGGAGCCGGCATCCAGCCGACTCGGCTTGGGCTTCGCAAGCTCGCCCTGCCGGTTTGGCTCCATCCCGGCTCGGCTTTTGGCTTCGCAAGCTCGCCACCCCGAGCCGCGGTCCATCCCGGCTCGGCCTGCGGCTTCGCAAGCTCGCCGCACGGGCCGCGGCCTCGTCCCGCCCGGCTTTTGGCTTCGCAGGCTCGCCCTGCCAGCTTGGCTCCACCCCGGCTCGGTATTCGGCTTCGCAAGCTCGCCACCCCATGCCACAGCCCAACCCGGATCGGCTTCACGCTTCGCAAGCTCGCCTGGGCGGCTCGACTCCACCCCGGCTCGGCATTCGGCTTCGCAAGCTCGCCACCCCATGCCACAGCCCAACCCGGATCGGCTTCACGCTTCGCAAGCTCGCCGTCCGGGCCCATCCCCACTCGGCTTCGGGCTTCGCGCGCTCGCCCTGCCGGTCGGCTCCATCCCGGCTCGGCTTTCGGCCTCGGAGCTCGCCACCCCGAGCCGCAGTCCATCCCGGCTCGGCTTTTGGCTTCGCAAGCTCGCCGAGGCGGGTCGGCCAGGACGGCATAGGCCCGCCCTCGCCCTGCCGCCCCCGCAACTCCCCAACCGCCACGACCGCCGGTCAGCCCACCCCGTAGACCCCGCGCTTGCCCCCCGAGGACGGGCGCGCCCGTCGCCACCCTTCCCGCCCTCGACCCGCCCCCACCCCGCGGGTCACGAGCTTCCCCGCCGGCTGTTCGACGCGGCGCTCGCCCGCACGCATCCCGCTCTCGCCGCCCCGACGCCGGAACTCACCCGAACAGCGCCCAGCCCCACCCGCCCCGTCAGCCGCGCCGGGCAGGTCGTCCGCCCGCGGCCACCACAACGACCCAGCCCGCATGCCCGCGCAACCGCAGCGCGACCTCGCCGCCGGCTCGCCCGTGCGGCTCACCACCTCCGCGCCACGCCCAACCCCACGCCCGCGCACACCCCCGTCACCGCCACACTCCGACATCGCAACTCGCCCGAGCAGCAGCCCTCCCAGAGCGCCCGTCGACCAGCCCCGCCCGGCATCTCCCCGGCCACACAACCGCCACAACCACCCGCACCCCCACGCCCGCCCGGCCACGGCAACCACTCGGGCCGGCTCACCCCTTCGGCTCACGGGCCTCCCCGCCGCTGACCTGCCCCGCACCCAAGCGACCACGTGTCCTCATCGCGCGCCCTCGCCTACCCTCCACCCCGGCCCCGACGCCGGAGCTCGCCCGAGCAACGCGTCTCCCCACCCGTTCCGCCCGTCTCGCCGGGCAGATCGCCAGCCGACGCCGCCCCCAACCCCCGGCCGCATGCCAGCGCAACCCCGCTCGCCGGCAGCTCGCCCGTGCGGCTCGCAGCCTTCGCGCCACGCCCAGCCCAATGGCCACGCACGCCACCGCCACACCCCGCCGCCCCAACTCGCCCGAGCAACGGCCCTCCCCGAGCGCTCCTCCACCAGCCCCACCTGGCATTTCCCCCACACCCACACAGCCGCCACAACCCCCGCGCCCGCCCAGCCACGGCAACCCGCTCGGACCGGCTCACCCCCGCGGCGCACGGGCCTCCTCGCCCCCGGCCTGGCCCGTGCCCAAGCGACCGCGCGCCCTCGACCACCGACTTCCCCCCTCCGCGGCCCCACCCCTCCCCCATCCCATTCGGCGCAATGTTTCACCCACACGCCTTACCTCAACTCCCTGACACTCCTGGGGTGTCCGATTAGCGAGTTTTCTTGTGTTTCAAGATGCGACGCGTGAAATGCCCGATGAAGATGGGACAGGCGTCGCGGGGTCCGATGCGGTCGTGTGGCCGCAACCGCCGCGACGGTCGAAAGGATCACAAGTCATGCGTCGTGCCTGCACTTACGTCCTTGGCGCTTCTTCCGCGATAGCTCTTCTCGCCTTCGCCGCCCCCGCACACGCGCAGGGTGCCGAGGTGAACCCCGGTTCCGGCGCCCCCGGCACCGCCATCACCGTCACCGACGGCGGGCTGTGCGCCGGAACCAGCGCGAGCGCGACGTCCGAGGCGTTCGGGACCGTCACCCTGGCGGGTACGACGTCGATGACCGGCCAGGGCACCGTCGCGAACGTGGCCAACGGTTCGTACGCCGTCAAACTCACCTGCGGCAACGGCAAGTCCGCGTCCGGCACCTTCACCGTGACCGGCAGCACCGCAACCGCGAGCACCGCCCCCAGCACCTCGACCACCGCGAAGCCCTCGGGCGGCGTGGCGGCCGGCGGTGGCGGTACGCAGGGCGAGGTCAGTGCCGCGGGCCTGGCCGCCGGCGGCGCGTTCCTCGCGGCCGGTGTGGGCTTCGGCGGCTACGCGCTGCGGCGCCGGGTGTCCGGCCGCCCGACCGCCTGACGGTCCCTCACCCCGCAGCAACCGGCCCGCGCTTCCGAGCGCGGGCCGGTTCCTGTTCGCGTGATTCCGCCCGGACTCCCGCGCCTTCGCGCGCTGCCCCGGACCGGCGCGCCTCCGACCGCTCCCAGGCAGTTGAGACATGCCAGGCCGGCGCGCCACCGCGCCCCGACCCGCACCACCGAAGCCGCCCCGACACCGACCACCCTCACCGCGGAGAGGCCCCCATGCCCCAGCCCTTGCCCAGGCACGCAAAGCGGACCTCCCGGTTCCGCGGCTTCCGCCGGCTCGCGCTCGCGTCCGTACTGGCCTGCCTGTCCGGCGGATTCGTCGTCGTCCAGGAGATCACCGCGGACCACCCCGGCCCCCCGCGCCCGCCGGCCTCCGCCGCACGCCCGGCAGCGGAACCCGACGCCGCACAGCCCCGCCCCCTGATGGCCGGAGACGCCGCCCAACCAGCCGCCCAACCAGCCGCCCAACCAGCCGAACAACCAGCCGAACAAGCCGCTGCGCTCCCGCCCTCTCCCCCCATCCGCATCGTCATCCCGAAGACCGGCACCGACGCCCCCTTCGTCGGCCTCGGTCTCGAAGCGTCCGGCCAGCTCGCCGTGCCCGATCCGAACGACCGCCGCCTCGCGGGCTGGTACAAGGACGGCGTCGCCCCCGGCTCCCCCGGCACCGCGATCGTCGTCGCGCACGTCGACACCAAGACCGGCCCCGCCGCGTTCTACGGCCTCGGCACCCTCGAGCCCGGCGACACCGCCGAAATCACCCGCGCGGACGGCATCGTCGCCACCTTCCGCGTCGAGTCCGTCGAATTGTTCGACAAGAAGGCCTTCCCGAGCACGCGCGTCTACGCGGACACCGCCGACGCCGAACTGCGGATGCTCACCTGCGGCGGCTCCTATGACAAGCAGAACGGCGGCTACCAGTCGAACGTCGTCGTCTTCGCCAAGCTCACCGGCACCCGCCCGGCTTGACAAACCCGCCCGGCCCGACAAACGCAGCGCACACAAAAGCCGGGTGCCGCCCAGGCCCGCAAAGCCCGCCGACACCCGGCCGCACGAACGACGAACGGCGGCTCAGTCGTCCCCCGCCGCGCTGTCCCCGAACGCCGCCGCCGTTTCGATCTGGTCCTCCATCGCGTCGACCGTCTCCTGCGGCAGCCGCGTGTACGACAGCAGCCGACCCCCGGCCTCGCGGATCCGTACGGCGACCTCCCGGGCCCATACGTTCTCCACAAAAATGACGACGACGAGCGAGTCGGGCGGCATGATCAGCCCGATCTGCTCGACGTCGTTCTCCCCGGCGAGCCCCAGCATGCGCCGGGCCGCGACCTCCGCGGCCATGTCGCGCATGTCCTCGTACTCGCTGATCTCGTGGTGGCTGATGTCGCCGTGGACGTCCTTGACCACGATCAGCATGTCGATGACCCGGACGTCGCCGCGGGCCTCCACTTCGTCGACCGCGGTCAGCACGGCAGGCGTCAGCCGCTGACCCGGAAACCCGAGCACAATCGCGTCGACGGGTCCAAGTTCCGACATCGTCCGGCCTCCCGCTGCTTAGCCACACCGGTAAGAACCCCCGTTTGCGCCTTCCACGCTAAGCGCGTCGTTGGCAAGACGCACATTCGTACCGCCCTGTGAGGGAATTCCCCCTGGATCGCCTGCCGTTCGTGCGGGACTATGAGGGGCTCATCCGGACCCGGATCATGTCGGGCAAGCACCAGTCGACAAATGTCCACCAAGTGCGCGCGTCGCTCGGCCCACGGGGGCTCGGGCTGGCATACAGTGCGGTCGAGTGGAGGACAACGAGATAGCCCGGACGGGGACGGGACGAGCGGACAGGGAGGTGCCCATGGGCGCGCTGCGCAAGGCCGGCTCCTGGCTCGGGCTCGGATCGGGGGACGAGGACGACGACATGTACCGGACCGGCAGGAGTGCGTACGACACCGGTTCGTACGACGAGGGCGACGACGTCGACGCCGGCTGGGTGTACGACGACGAGCCCGAGGAATCCCGCTCCCGGCCGTTGGAGGGCAGTGTCGTGGCAGCGTCCGAGATCTTCGCGGCTCGTGCCGCCGCGGTGGCCGAGTCGACCAAGCCCACGTCGCGTATCTCCGTGGTGCACCCGAAGAGCTACCACGAGGCCCGCGCCATAGGCGAGTACTTCCGCAAGGACATTCCGGTCATCATCGACCTCACCGCGATGGACGAGTCCGACGCCAAGCGCGTCGTCGACTTCGCCTCCGGCCTGACGTTCGGCCGCCGCGGCACCATGGAACGCCTCGCCAAGCGGGTGTTCCTGCTGCTGCCGGCCGACGTCGCGCTGCTGACCGGCGACCCGGGCAGCAACAACCACGACGGCTTCTTCAACCAGGCCTGAGCGCGGGGCGGCAAGGAACGGCGCGGCACAAGCATTCGGCGGGGCGGTCACCGATCACGGTGACCGCCCCGCCGCGTTTGTCCGGACGAGCCAACAGCCTCGCGGACGGCGACGCGTGAAAGCAGGTAAAGGGGGCGGCGGCCACGGGGGCCGACAAGCGAGCGGGCGGACGGGCAGCTACAGCGTCGGCACTACCGAACCGACCTCACCGCCTCGCCCGCGTGGGCTCGCGGCCACACCCGTTCCCGCCCGGCGCTTCACCCCAGCCTTTGCCCAGCCTTCTCACCGCCGCCCGAACGGTCAGGGGGGCACGTCGAGGCCCTGCCGCCCCGCATCGGGCCGACCCACTGCCTGACCTCGCCCTACCGGGCAGGCACCCCGCGACCCCACCGACGCGAGCCCCCGTCCATTCCCCCTCACCTCAGCCGCAGCGCCAAAAAGAAGTCCACCTTGTCCTCCAGCCGGGACAGATCCCGGCCCGTCAGCTCCTCGATCCGGCCGATCCGGTACCGGAGCGTGTTGACGTGCACGTGCAGGCGGGCCGCGCAGCGGGTCCAGGAGCCGTCGCAGTCCAGGAAGGCTTCCAGGGTGGTCACCAGTTCCGCCTGGTGGCGGGCGTCGTAGGCCAGCAAAGGCGTCAGCAGGCGGTCGCGGAAGCCGCGTCGCACGCCTTCGGGGGCGGCGGCCAGCAGCAGCACATGCGATGCCAGTTCTTCATGTCCCACGACCTCGAACGCGCCCGGCCGACCGTCCGCGATGCGGGACGCGTGCCAGGCCTCCTCCAGGGCCCCGCGCAGGCCGTCCGCGCGGACCACCGGGGCGCTGACGCCGATGCCCGCGCGGATCCCCGCGTCGGCGGCGTCCGCGAGGCCGTCGAGGCGGGTGCGGAGCAGCGCGGCCGCGTCGGGGGCCGGGCCCGGCACCAGCGCCACCGCGCCGTCGCCGGATGGGGCCGCCAGGACCGCCCACGGCAGTTCCGCGAGCGCCTCTTCGAGCAGCGTGCGGGCGGTCGGCCCGCGCTCCGGGCGGAACGGCAGAACCGGCGCCAGCCCTCCGGGCACCGTGGCGGACCCGTCCGGCGCGGCCGCACCGGACCGACCGGAGCCGCCTCCCGGCACACCCGCCGCCGTCCCAGCCCGACCCGGCCGCCCGGAAGCCCCCCGCGATTCCGTCCCCGATTCCGACCCCCGCGCGTCCTCCGGCACGCGCAGCGTCACCGCCACCACCTGCCACGTCACCGGCTGCTCTCCCGCGACCCCGACTTCGACCACGTCCGGCTCCGCGACCCGCAGCCGGGCCGCGATCTCCCCCGGGTCGGCTCCGGCGCCCAGCAGTCCCAGCACGTCCTCGGCCAGTCGGCGGCCGAGCCGGCGTCCGTCCTCGACGCGGTCCGCTTCCACGGCGACCAGCCGCACCAGCTCGTCGAGCAGCCCGCGCCGGCGGTCGGGCCAGTCGGCGACGTCTTCTTCGACGACCAGGCACCACTCGCTCCACAGCCCGGTCCCGCCGAGCGCGGCCGAGCGTTCGACCGGGAGCATCGAGAACACCTGGCCCCCGACCCGTTCGCGGTAGGGCACCCGGGCCCGCCGGGCCCGCGCCAGCAGGTGGCCGCGGGCCAGCACCGTGCGCAGGTCCGGGTCGAGCGGGCCGGCCCCGGCGGCGACCTGCCGGCCGGTCATGGACAGCACCCAGCAGCGGATGTCGATGTCCGCGGCGACCAGCCCGAGGATGCCGTCCAGTCCGGCGCCGCCGGTCGCCGCCTGGACGAGGCGCCGGTGCCGGTCGACGATCGCGCCCAGGTCGCCGGCGCGCTCCGTCGACACCCGCCGCACCACGAATTCGGTGAGCCGGGCGAAGGACAGCTCCTCGTCGACGGTGAACAGCGGCAGCCGGTGCCGCGCGCAGGCCTCGATCAGGTCGTCCGGCACCGGTCCGACCTCGGTCACCCCGGCCGCCAGCGCCGCGGCACCGGCCGCGACCAGGACCCGGACGAAGGCCTCCGAGTCCTCCGGCGTCGAGCGCCACAGCATCCCGGTCAGGACCAGTTCGCCGCCGCCGAGGTACCGGCTGGGGTCGTGCAGGTCGGTCGTCATCACTCCGCGGACGCCGCGGTCGAGCTCCTCCTCGCCCGTGAGGAGCCGCAGCCCCGGCACCCCGCCGTCGAGCAGCGCCCTCAACCGCACCGTTTCGCCTCCCACCACACGTGCTCCGACCATGATCTCCCACGTTCGCGTGCGTTTTCCGCCGCAAGTGCGCAGCGTGTCCGTCCTACCGGGAGCACGTGGCGGTGAACGATTGGACGAACCTACGAGAACAAGCGGACAACCCGGTGCGCCGCTTCATGCCTTCGGTGGCTACACCCGGACTGCCCCGGCTATGTGTACTGGGTCACACCTCGTGAGACAGGGAAAGCAGTACGGCAGAGAAGGCAGCACGACGGAGAAGCAGCACGACGGAGCAAGCAGACGGAGACCGGTGCACGGCACGGCGCCCCCTCCACCACGGCACGGCACTCCGGCCCGCCCCGCGCGGCGCCGGAACAACAGGAGGAGAACCCCGTTATGGAGTTCCTGCGCCCCGCGACGTGGGACGAGGCGCTCGCCGCGAAAGCGGAGTACCCGTCCGCGGTGCCCATCGCCGGCGGCACCGACGTCATGGTCGACCTCAACTTCGACCGGCACCGTCCGCCCGCCCTGCTCGACCTGAACCGCATTCCCGAGCTGCACACGTGGGAGATCGGCGACGACGGCGTGGTGCGCCTGGGTGCGTCCGTCTCGTACACGCGCATCATCGACCAGCTGACAGGCCGGCTGCCCGGTCTGTCGCTGGCCTCGCACACGGTGGGTTCGCCGCAGATCCGCAATCGCGGCAGTGTCGGCGGGAACCTCGGCGCGGCGTCTCCGGCGGGCGACGCGCATCCGGCCCTGCTCGCGTCGGGCGGCCGGGTGGAGGTGGCGTCGGCGGAGCGCGGCACGCGGATGATCCCGATCGACGACTTCTATCTCGGGGTGAAGCGGAACGCTCTGGAGCCGGACGAGCTGATCCTGGCGGTCCACGTTCCGTCGGCGACCGCGCCGCAGCAGTTCGCCAAGATCGGCACCCGGAACGCGATGGTCATCGCCGTCTGCTCGTTCGGGATCGCGCTGCACCCGGAGGCGGGCACGGTCCGCACCGGTATCGGTTCGGCGGCGCCGACCCCGCGCCGGGCGACGGCCGCGGAGGAGTTCATCGCCGCAGAACTAGCCGACACCGGCGGGTGGGAGACCCGCGGCGAGCTGGGCGAGGCCGTGATCCGGCGGTTCGGCGAGCTGGTAGCGGAGGCGGCGAGCCCGATCGACGACGTGCGCGGCAGTGCCGCGTACCGCCGTCACGCGCTCGCGGTGCTGGCGCGCCGCACGCTGACCTGGAGCTGGAACGAGTACCGCGCCGCCGGGAGGGCCGCCGCATGAGGGTCACCTTCACCGTGAACGGCCGCCGGACCGAGGCGGACGACGTGTGGGAGGGCGAGAGCCTGCTGTACGTGCTCCGCGAGCGCGTCGGCCTCCCCGGCTCCAAGAACGCCTGCGAGCAAGGCGAGTGCGGCAGCTGCACGGTCTACCTGGACGGCGACCCGGTCTGCGCGTGCCTGGTCGCGGCCGGCCAGGTGCAGGGCCGCGAGGTCCGCACCGTGGAGGGCTTGGCCGACGGCGAGACGCTCGACCCCGTGCAGCAGGCGTTCCTCGAAACGGGCGCCGTGCAGTGCGGCTTCTGCACCCCCGGTCTGCTCGTGCAGACGCACGACCTGCTGGAGCGCAAGGCGCAGCCGAGCGACGCGGAGATCCGCGAGGCGCTGTCGGGCAACCTGTGCCGCTGCACCGGCTACGAGAAGATCATGGACGCGGTGCGTCTCGCCGCGGCCCGCAAGGCGGACTCAGCTACCCCGCAAGCCCGTTGATCGATACCGGTTGATTTTCCGGGCAGGTGCGACCCATCTGCCGGAAGACACCGTAAACGCGCCCCCGAACGCACAATCCGGCCCCGCGCGCCGCCGCGCCTGCCCGCTGCGGCATGCTCTCGCGCGCGCGGAGCCCGGCTCCGCACCACCCCAACAACGGCCTCAGACACTTGGGAGTGGTCCATGACGCAGATTTCTGTGCACTCGGACTCAGAGCAAGGCCCCAGAGAACCCGGTACCCCGGCCCCGCCGGGCCGCGGTTCCTTCGTGGACTCGTATTTCAAGATCAGCGCGCGCGGCAGCTCGGTCGCACGGGAGTTCCGCGGCGGCGTCACGACCTTCATGGCGATGGCGTACATCCTGCTGCTCAACCCGATCATGCTGGGCGGCGCGGACGTCGACCAGCACAAGCTCGACCCGAGCCAGGTCACCACGGTGACGGCGCTCGCGGCGCTGGTGACGACCATCCTCATGGGGGTCATCGGCAACGCGCCGCTGGCGCTGGCGGCCGGGCTCAGCGTGTCCGGCGTGGTCGGCAACGCGGTGATCGCGGAGATGACGTGGCCGCAGGCGATGGGCCTGTGCGTCATCTACGGCGCGATCATCATGATCATGGTCTTCTCGGGGCTCCGGGAAATGGTCATGAACGCCATCCCCATGTCCGTGAAGCACGCGATCACCATAGGCATCGGCCTGTTCGTCGCGATGATCGGCTTCGTGAACGCGGGCTTCGTGGGCCGCAACCCGGCGCCCGGCGGCGGTCCGGTGACGCTCGGCGCCGGCGAGGAGCTGGCGGGCTGGCCGGTGGTGGTCTTCGCCATCACCACGCTGGTGATCTTCATGCTGATGGCCCGCAAGGTGCGCGGCGCGATTCTCATCGGCCTGGTGATCGGCACGATCGTGGCGATGGTGGTCAACGCCGTCGCGGACGTCCCCGCGAAGGCGTGGGGCATCGCGGTGCCGGAGCTGCCGGACAAGATCGTCGAGTCGCCGGACTTCGGGCTGCTGGGCGACGTCGACCTCTTCGGCGGGTTCTCGCGGGCGGGCGGCATCACCGCGTCCGTGCTGGTCTTCACCCTCGTCTTCGCGGGCTTCTTCGACGCGATGGCGACGATCATCGGCATCGGGTCGGAGGCGAAGCTGGTCGACGAGAAGGGCCGCATGCCGGGTCTCAACAAGGCCCTGGCGGTGGACGGCGCGGGCGGCATGATCGGCGGCTTTGCGGGTGCGTCGGGTCAGACGGTCTTCGTCGAGTCGGCGACCGGTGTCGGCGACGGCGCACGGACCGGCCTGTCCAGCATCGTCACGGGCAGCCTGTTCGGGATCATGCTGTTCTTCACGCCCGTCGCGGGTATGGTGCCGGGGCCGGTCGCGGCGTCGGCGCTGGTGGTCATCGGGTCGATGATGATCACCCAGGTGCGGCACATCGACTGGGAGGACCTGTCGGCGTCGGTGCCGGCCTTCCTCACGATCGTGATCATGCCGTTCACCTACTCGATCACCGCGGGTGTGGCGGCGGGCGTCGTCTCGTACACGCTCATCAAGACGGCGCAGGGCAAGTGGCGCGACCCGGGCGTCCTCATGTGGATCCTCGCGGTGGCCTTCGTGGCCTGGTACGCGCTGCATCCGATCAAGGAGGGGCTGGGGGTCAGCTGACCCCCCTCCCGGCGTGGACGGTTGATCCTCGGCGTCTTCCGAGCAACCGTGGGGGAATGACGATGTTCGACATCGTGTCCGAGCTGACCGCGTGGAAGGCCGACGCCAAGCCTTTCGCCCTGGCCACGGTCGTCGACGTCGCCGGCAGCGCGCCCCGCCTCCCCGGGGCGGCGCTGGCCGTGAACGCGGACGGCGAGGCCGTCGGCAGCATCTCCGGCGGGTGCGTGGAAGGCGCCGTCTACGAGCTGTGCCGCGAGGCGCTGGAGACCGGGACCCCGGTGCTCCGGCGCTTCGGGTACAGCGACGAGGACGCGTTCGCCGTCGGCCTGACGTGCGGCGGCGTGATCGACGTTTTCGTGCACCCGGAGCCCGCCGCGGACACCGCCCTGCGGTCGATCGCGGACCGGCGTCCGGTCGCGGTCGCCCGGGTCGTCGCCGGTCCCGCGCACCGGGTCGGCGCGACCCTCGTCGTGCACGGGCCCGACGAGGCGCTCGGCGGCCTCGGCGGCACGCCGGCGTTCGAGTCCGCGGTCCGCCGCGAGACCGCCGCGATGCTCGACACCGGCCGCTGCGGCCGGGTCACCTACGACTCCGACGGCCGCCCGTGCGCCACCGGGCCCGACACCGCGACGGTGTTCGTCGAGGCGTACACGCCGCCCCCGCGCATGATCGTCTTCGGTGCGGTCGACTTCGCCTCGGCGGTGGTGAAGGTCGGCAAGTTCCTGGGCTACGCCGTGACCGTCTGCGACGCCCGCGAGGTCTTCGCGACCCGCCGCCGCTTCCCGGATGCCGACCACGTCGTCGTCGACTGGCCGCACCGCCACCTCGACGCGATCGAGGTCGACGGCCGCACCGTGCTCTGCGTCCTCACCCACGACGCGAAGTTCGATATCCCGCTCTTGGAAAGGGCGTTGCGTCTCCCCGTGGCCTATGTCGGCGCGATGGGATCCCGCCGCACCCACGAATCCCGCCTCGCCAAGCTCCGCGAAGTCGGCTTGACCGACGCAGAGTTGGCACGCCTTCGCGCCCCCATCGGCCTCGACCTCGGCGCCCGCACACCCGAGGAGACGGCGATCGCGGTGGCCGCGGAGATCATCGCGCACCGGCGCGGCGGCTCGGGTGTGCCCCTGTCGGTGACGCGCGGCCCGATCCACCACGACGGCCGCGGATCGATCCCGCCGTCGATCACCCCGGACGCGCCCGCGCTCCGTGCGCCGAAGGGCCACCACGCGGCCTGAACCCGGCGCGCACACGCCCCAATTCGGATTCATCGCCCCGCCTTTCACAACGGTTTCGTGTACTCGACACGTGTCGACCTTGAATCCCGTTTATCGGCCGTTGACATCGCATGATGAACCAGCGCTTAATGGCAGGCTGGACTTTCGATCCCGGAGGGGAGCCAGGTGCACGAAAGGACAAGATCGATACGAAGTCGGCCGCGCCGCACGGGCGTCGCCGCCGGGGCCGCGCTGGCCCTGTCGGCCGCCGGGCTGGCGGCCGTGCTCGCGCCCGCGGCCAACGCCGCGGCCCCGGTGACGCTCACGACCCACTGCGTCCTCCCGGCCGGCCTGGGCGAAGGGGAGGGACCGCAGGACGTGACCGTCGAACTCACGCCCGCGGTGGTGGCCCCCGGCGGCTCGGTACACGCCAAGATCACTCTTGGCCCGGGCAGCACCGCGAACGCGACAGGCGCCGCGCAGGCCCCGACCACACCGAGCATCGACCTCGTGATGCGCGGCGGGGCCACCGGCACTGTCACGGTGACCGGTCCCGAGGTACCGCTCGACTCCGCCCCCGGCGTGGTGCCGGTGATCCCGCCCTACGAGGGCGACTTCACGGTTCCGGCGGAGGCGAACGGCCCCATCGAGTTCACCGTCGGCAGGCTGGTCACGTCGGTGCGGACGGACACCGACCCGCAGCAGACCGTCTGCGCGGTCGTCGCGGGCGGCGACCTGGCGGCGGCCGCGGTCACCGCGGACGTCAACGCCCCGCCGACCCCGACACCCACACCGACCCCGACGACACCGGCCTCGCCGACGTCACCGGGCAGGCCGACGGCGCCTTCCACGTGGAGGCCGCCGACCACCCCCGCCCAGCCGAGCGACCCCACGGCCTCGGCCACGGCGGACCCGACCGGCTCGGCACCCGAGGCCACGACGGGCACCCCGCCCGCCGTCGACGGCACGACGTCGGCCCCGGCAACCCCGGCGGCCGGGGGCAAGCCGTCAACGCAAGCGGCCGCACCACCGGCCAAGGCACCCGCGTCACCCGCGCAAGCCCCCCTCGCCGCGGGCGGCACCGGCCCTGCCCCACAGGCGGTACAGCTGCCGAGCACCCTCGCCATGGCCCAGAACGGCGGGGCGATCGACTTCGGCACGGTCGCGCTCAACGGCCAGGCCCAGACGGTCAACGGCACGCTCAACCAGGTCACCGTCACCGACGGCCGGGGTACCAATCTCGGCTGGTCGCTCACCGGCACCATGAGCGACCTGCTCTCCGCCAACGGCACCGACAAGATCCCGGCCGGCAACATCGGCTGGACCCCGTCGTGCGCCGCCCAGGAGGGCAGCCTCAGCCAGGTCGCGAACGGCCCGTCGGGACCGCTGGGGGCGGTCCCGACCACCCTGTGCAGCCAGGCCGCCAGCGAGCAGACCACCGGCGGCGTCTTCACCGCGGACGCGGGGATGACGCTCACCACCCCGCAGTTCACCGCCTCCGGCGGCTACAGCGGAACGCTCACGCTGACCCTGATCTGACGGGTTGGTATTTCGCACAGCGCACAGGCACAGCACCACACGAAATCGGCGCCGCGGGATTCCCGCGGCGCCGATTTCGTCATTCCGATCTGCTTTACCCGAGGACTTGTGCGAAATCCCCCGCCCTGAGCGAGGCGGGGGATTTCCCGGTCAGATCAACGTGAGCGTGAGAGTCCCGGTGTAGGCGCCCGCCGTCGCGAACTTCGGTGTGGTCAGCGAGACTTCGGCGCCGGCAGTGAACCTGCCGCCGGAGGTCTTCCCGTCGGCCGTCACGCTGCACAGCGTCGCCGGAGCCGAACTCAGCGGCACCGCAGTGCCGTTCACTACGGTGCTGAGGCTCCCGGCTCCGGCCGCGCACGACGGCGTCCATGCCAAATTCCCCGCCGGGATCTTGTCCGTCCCGTTCGCGGCCACCAGGTCGGTCATCGACCCCGTCAGCGACCACCCCAGGCTCCCGCCGCGGGCATCCACCACGGTCACCTGGTTCAGGTTCGCCTTGACCGTCTGCGCCTCGCCGTTCAGCGTCACGGATCCGAAGTCGAGCCCGTCCCCCGCCTGCGTCATCGCCAACGCGCCGGGCGCCAGCGTCACCGACGCGCTCTGCGACAACGGGGGGACGGTCAGCACCGTGAACGGCACGTCGACCGTGAGATCACCGAAGTTCGTGATGCGGATCATCGTGGTCGCAGGCGAGAAGATCGTGATCTCCGCGGTCAAGTTGCCGACCGCGTCGACCCCGCCGCTGGGGATGTCACCCAGAATCTCGCCGTCGGCGTTGGTCTCGTACAGGAAAAGGCCGTTGAGAGGAGGGAAGTTGACCCCCTTCACCGTGATGGTGTCGCCGACCTTGCCTGCGCTGGGAGTAACCGTCGCGGTGGGCGGGCCGCTCGGCACATACGGAGTGATGGTGATCGGGTAGGAAGCCGACCTGGTGCCGTCGGAGACCTTCACCGCGTACGCGCCGTCCGGCTGCGGGAACGAACGCAGTGTCGCCTTGCCCGAGAGCGCGCCCTGCCCGTCGATCGTCAGGGCATGCGACACGAACGCACCGGCGTCGCACTGCGAGCCGTCCGCCTGGCACAGCGACAGCTGCGGAGTGGCGTTCGGTGCGAAGTTGCTGCCGTTCAGGGTGATGTCGAAGCCAGGGTGCGACTCGGTCGTCCCGCTGAGCACGGGCCCCTCGGACTGCTGGCCCTCCACGGTGAGCGTCGCGGCGACACCCGGCACCTGGCCGGCGGCCGGGACACAGGTGGTCGTCGAGATCGCGATTCCGGCGTCGGTGATCGTCCGGTAGCCCTTGGGCGCCAGGGTCAGCGTGCCGGGAGCCGTCAGGGTGAGCGTCCCGGTCATGTCCTGCACCTTCAGCTCTTCGCCTGGCGCGGCCATGGGGTTCTTCTGCGGCCCTTCGAGCGCAAACACCTCCGACTGCGCGCCGGACAGCTGGATGTCCCCGGCGGGCTTGGTCGAGTCGGCCGGCACCGAGATCGGGCTGTTGAGCGGAACCTTGTTGTAGGCCAGCCACTTCCACGTCACCGACACCTGGTCGCCGACCTGGTACTTGTCCTTGACCGGGGACACCGAGATATCGACCTTCGTGGGCGTGTCCCCCACCGGCCCCATGAAGTCGTTGGTGCAGGAGGACGTCCAGTCGATCTCCACGGCTTGCGCCGCGGGTGCCGCCGCGATCACCGCACCGGCGATGCCCAGCAGCCCGGCCAGGACGACCGCGGGCGTTCGTCTCATTCTCCTCATGTGCATGACGTGCGCTCCTTGTCAGATGAGCGTCAGGGTGAGCGTTCCGGTGTAGCTTCCGGCGGCACCGAACTTGGGCGTCGTCAGAGCAACTTCGGCATCAGCCGTGAACTTGCCGCCGGATGTCTTCCCATCGGCGATCACGCTGCACAGCGTCGACGCCGACGAACTCAGTGGACCTGCCGTGCCATTCGCCACCGCGCTGAGACTCCCGGCCCCGGCCCCACACGACGGCGTCCACGCCAGGTTCCCCGCCGGGATCTTGTCGGTCCCGTTCGCGGCCACCAGATCGGTCATCGACCCCGTCAGCGACCACCCCAGGTTCCCGCCGCGCGCGTCGACCACGGTCACCTGGTTCAGGTTGGCCTTGACCGTCTGCGCCTCGCCGTTCATCGTCACGGTCCCGAAGTCCAGGCCGTCACCGGCCTGCGTCATCGCCAGCGCGCCCGCGTTGAGCGTCACCGACGCGTTCTGCGACAGCGGCGGAACGGTGCGCAGCGTGAACGGGATGAAGACCCGCTTGACCGAGGAGATCCCCTCGCGCACCCGGATCTGTGTGGTCGCGGGATCCGTGATCGTGAACGGAGTCGAGAAGTTGCCCCACGCGTCGGTGAAGGCGCTGATGGTGGAGCCGACCGGAAGACCGTCCGCGTCCATCGCGACGACGGTGACGTTGCCGACCGCGACCCAGCCCGAACCACGGACGTTCACCACGTCGCCGACGGCACCGACGTCCGGCGTAGCCGTCGCCTCGCGCGGACCGGGTGCCACGTAGGTGGTGATGGCGATCGGGTACGTCGCCGACTTCACGCCGTCGGAGACCTTCACCGCGTAGGCGCCGTCCCGGAACTGCGTCGGGATGCCGGTCAGCGTCGCCTTGCCGGTCAGCTTGCCCTGCCCGTCGATGGCGAGCGTGTTCGCGGTGAACCGTTCCGGGTTGCAGTCCGAGCCGTCGGCCGCGCACATGGACAGTTGCGGCGTGGCGTTGGGCACGAAGTTGCCTCCGGTCAGCTCGATTTCCCACCCGCGGTGGGACTCCGCCGGACCACTGATCACCGGGTCCGCGGTCTGCTGCCCTTCCACCGTGAGCGTGGCGGCGACGCCCGGGACCTGGCCGGCGGCCGGGAGGCAGGTGGTCGTCGACTTCGCGATCCCCGCATCGGTGATCGTCCGGTAGCCCTTGGGCGTCAACGTGAGGGTGCCCGGTGCCGTCAGCGTGAGCGTCCCGGTCATGTCCTGGACCTTCAGCTCCTCCCCCGGAGCCGCCAAGGGGTTCTTCTGCGGCCCCTCCAGCGCGAACACGTCCGACTGCGCACCGGACAGCTGGATGTCCCCGGTTGGCTTGGTCGAGTCGGCCGGAACCGAGATGGGGCTGTTGAGCGGGACCTTGTTGTACGCCAGCCACTTCCACGTCACCGAGACCCGGTCGCCGACGGTGTACGTGTCCTTCACCGGCGACACCGAGATGTCGACCTTCGTGGGCGTGTCCCCCACCGGCCCCATGAAGTCGTTCGTACAAGATGAGGTCCAGTCGACCTCCGCCGCCTGTGCCGCAGGTGCCACCGCGACCACCGCTCCGGCGATCCCGAGCAGCCCGGCCAGGACAGCCGCGCGTGTGCGTGCCGTTCTTCGGGTGTGCATGACAGTGCGCTCCTTGTCAGATGAGCGTCAGGGTGAGGGTGCCGGAGTAGCCCCCGGCGGCACCGAACTTCGGTGTGGTCAAAAAAACTTCGGCGTCCGCGGTGAATTTGCCGCCGGACGTCTTCCCGTCCGCGGTGACGCTGCACAGCATCGACGCCGACGAACTCAACGGACTTGCTACGCCGTTCGCCACCGCGCTGAGGCTCCCGGCCCCGGCCGCGCACGACGGCGTCCACGCCAGATTCCCAGCCGGGATCTTGTCGGTGCCGTTCGCCGCCACCAGGTCGGTCATCGACCCCGTCAGCGACCACCCGAGCGTCCCGCCGCGCGCATCCGTCACCGTGACCTGGTTCAGGTTCGCCTTGACCGTCTGCGCCTCGCCGTTCAGCGTCACCGTGCCGAAGTCCAGGCCGTCACCGGCCTGCGTCATCGCCAAGGCGCCCGCGTTGAGCGTGACCGACGTGGTCTGGTCGCTCTGCCCGTGGATCGTGGTGAACGGGATCCGCACGACCTCGGTGGCCGAGACACCGCGTCGGACGCGGATCGTCGCCGTGTTGGCGTCGACGACGGTGAACTGCGTCGGCGGGAGAACCCCGTCCGGGGTGGCGAGGGCGGTAATGCGCCCTTCGACCGGGATTCCGTCGGCGTCCAGGGCGCTGATCACGACACTCGCGTTGGCGCGCCAGTTGTCCCCGTGAATGGTGACCACCGTGCCCACCGGCCCGGTCGTGACGTCGGCGACCGCGGTCGGTGTGCCCGGAACGAACGCCTTCACGGTGATCGGCGCACGCACCACCGACACCCCGTCGTAGACCTCGACCACGTACTGCCCGTCCGGCAGACCGGTCGCCGGCAGCTTCACCGTGCCGGCCAGCGCGCCGGAGCCGTCGATCGTCAGGGCCCGCGCCGTGAAGCGGTTGCTCACACAGTTGTTGCCGCCGACCTCGCACAGCTTGGCCTTCGGCGTCGCGTTCGGCGCGAAGCCGGTGCCGCCGAGCGTGATGTCCGCCCCCGGACGCACGTCACCGGACGGCACGACGAGCTGCGGCCCAGCCGGGATCTCTCCGGGTTCGACGGTGATCGACGTCGACTTCGTCGGCGACGTCACCGGGAGGCACTGGGTCTCCGCATCGAGCGTCCCGAAGGCCGTGAACGTCGAATACTGTTTCGGCGTCAGGTCGAGCGTGCCCGCCGCGGTCAGCAGCATCGGCGCCGACATGTCGGTGATGATCAGCGGCTGCCCCTTGGGCGTCTGCGCGTTCTTGCGCTCGCCTTCGACGGTGAACACGCCGTTCTGCGCACCGCTCAGGGTGATCTGCCCGACGGGCAGCGTGGAGTCCTCCGGGAGGTAGTCGATGGGGCTGGCTTCGGGCACGTTGCTGTAGGCGCCCCACTGCCACGTCACGGTGACCACCTCGCCGACGCGGTACGTCGGTTTGGCGGGCGACACCGAGATGTCGACCTTGGTCTCGGACGGCGGAATCGGCAGCCCTGGCGCCAGCACGTTGGTGCACTGGGAGGTGTAGGCCACCTGCTCGGCGTGTGCCGCGGGCGACAGGACGACGGCTCCGACGGAAGCGACGGCTCCGGTGAGCAGGGCGACTGCCAGCCGACGTAGTTCGGTTCGGGGCATCTCTCTCCTCGGCGCGGGCGTGCCCGTCCGTTCACCGGCCGGGCACGCCGCTCTAGGGGACGTCAGATGAGGGTGAGCGTGAGCGTTCCCGTGTACACACCCGCCGCGGTGAACTGCGGGGTGGTGAGGGTCATCGCCGCGTCGGCGGTGAAGCTGCCGCCGCTGGTCTTGCCGTCCGCGGTCACACTGCACAGCGCCGACGGGGTGGTACCGAGCGCACCCGGCGTGCCGTTCGCGACCGTGCTGAGGCTGTCCGCACCCGCCGCACACGACGGCGTCCACGCCAGGTTCCCCGCCGGGATCTTGTCCGTGCCGTTGGCCGCGACCAGATCCGTCATGGAACCGGTCAGCGCCCAACCGAGGTTGCCGCCACGCGCGTCCACGACGGTGACCTGGTTCAGCGAGCCCGAAAGCTGCTGCGCCTCACCGTTCAAGGTCGCCGATCCGAAGTCGATCCCGTCTCCGGCCTGCGTCATCGACAGCGCCCCCGGAGCCAGCGTCACCGTCGCCGACTGGGTGCCCGAGGAGCCGTTGACGACGGTGAAGGGCAGGACGACGCCCTTGGCGTCGTTGCCGCCTTCGCGGACCCTGATCTGCACGGCGGTCGGGTCCTCGATCCTGAGGTCGCCCACGATCGATCCGTCCGCGCCGGAGGTCACCTCGGTCACCGGGAACAGCAGCATGCCGTCCGCATCGACCGCGAACATGTTGACGAACACACCCGGTGCCCAGCCCGTCCCGGTGATGTGGACGACAGTCCCGACCGGCCCGCTCGCGGCGCTCGCCACCGCCTTGCGCACCAACGGCGGCGCCTGCACGGTGAGCGGCGCGGTCGCCGACATCGTCCCATCCGACACGCGCACCAGGTACGCCCCGTCCGGCACCCCGGTCGCCGCCAGCGTGGCGTTGCCGCTCAGGTTGCCGTTGCCGTCGATGGCCAGCGTGTTGCCGCTGAACCGGCTCACCTGGCAGTCGGTGCCGTCGCCCTTGCACAGGCTCACCTGCGGCGTGCCGTTGGCCTTGAACTTGACGCCGCTCAGCGGGATCGTGTCGCCGGGCTTGACCGGCGTCCCCGGCACGACAATCGTCGGTGGCTCGATCGGCCCGCTGCCCTGCACGGTCAGCGTGGTGGAGATCGGCGGCGTGGTCGTCGGCAGACACTGGGTCTCCGCGTCGAGCGTCCCGAACTGGGTGAACGTCGAGTACTGCTTCGGCGCCAGGTTCACCGTGCCGGGCGCGGTGAGCGTGAACGTCCCCACCGGATCGGTGACCACCAACGGTTGGCCCTTCGGCGTCAGCGGGTTCTTCCGCTCGCCCTCGACCGTGAACACGCCCGTCTGCGCGCCGGTCACGTCGATCTGCCCGACCGGCTTGGTGGTGTCCGCCGGAATCGCATCGATCGGCGACGACGCGGGAACGAGGTTGTACGCGCCCCACTTCCACGTCACCGTCACCGTGTCGCCGACGTTGTAGGTGTCTTTGACCGGCGACACCGCCAAGTCGACCTTGGTCTCCGACGGCGGAATCTCCAGTCCGGGCGCCAGAAGGTTCTTGCACTGCGAGGTGTACGTCACCTCGGCCGCCTGCGCCGCCGGTGCGCCGAAGACGACGGCGCCGGTCAGCGCCAGGCTGCCGGACGCCAGCACTCCGCCCATGCGGCGAAGTTTCGTTCCGAACAAGACAACTCTCCTTTGCCTGGTTGGTGCTCGAGGAGGGACGAGAAGCCCACGGCCCCCGGCGCGGGAGCCGTGCCGATCCGAGAGGGAGTCGTACGGTGCGCCGGGGGCCGTGGTGCGGCCTTCGAATAGGGCGGTGATCCGGGACGGATCAGATGAGTGTCAGGGTCAGCGTCCCGGTGTAGGCGCCCGCCGCGGTGAACCGCGGTGTGATGAGGGTGATTTGCGCGTCGGCCGTGTACTTGCCGCCGCTGGTCGTGCCGTCCGCCGTCACACTGCAGAGCGTGGACGGGGTGGTGCCGAGCGCGCCCGGCGTTCCGTTCGCGACCGCGCTCAGGCTGCCTGCACCCGCCGCACACGACGGAGTCCAGGCGAGGTTCCCGGCCGGGATCTTGTCGGTACCGTTCGCCGCGACCAGGTCCGTCATCGAACCGGTGAGTGACCAACCGAGGTTGCCGCCGCGGGCATCCAGCACCGACACCCGGTTCAGGTTCGCGTTCAGCATCTGCGCCTCACCGTTCAGCGTCGCCGACCCGAAGTCGATCCCGCCGCCGGCCTGCGCCATGGACAGGGAACCCGGGGCCAGGCTCACGGAGACGCCCTGGGTGCTGCCCGCCGCCGCCAAGTCGAACGGGACGATGGCGGCCTTCTCGTCGAAGGTGCCGTTGCGGACCCGAATGAAGCGGGTCCACTCGTCGGTGACCGTGAACTGGGTCGGCGCCATCGTGCCGTCCGGACCTGTCGTGGTGTTCACCAAAGGGAGCAGGTCGAACTGGTCGGGGTCGAGCGCCGCGATGTTGATGTTCGCGTTCGGCTGGGCGTTCTCCGCGGTCACGGTGATCACCGTGCCCAGCGGGCCGGACTGCGTGCTCAGGTGCGCGCGAATGACACCGTCCGGGACGAACTTCTTGAGCGTGATGGTCGCCGTACCGGCGCCGGTGCCGTCGACGACCCGGACCACGTGCGGGCCGTCGCTCGCATGGGGCGCCACCGTGGCGGTGCCGGTCAGCCTGCCCGTGCCGTCGATCGCCAGGGTGTCGGCGGTGAAGCCGGTCGCCGCGCACGCGTTGCCGTCCGCGTCGCAGAGCGCGACCGTCGGCGTCGCCCCGGGCGCGAAGTGCGTGCCGGTGAGGTCGATCTTCGAGCCCGGGCGGATCTCGCCGGCCGGCGCGGTCAGCGACGGCCCGCTCGACTGCCCGTCCTGCACGTTGAGCGTGGCGGCGATGCCCGGCGTGCTGTTCAGCGGATCGCAGTCCGTCTCGACGTCCGCGCCGATCATCGTGAAGATTCGGTAGTTCAGCGGCGTCAGGTTCACGGTGCCGGCCGCCGTCAGCGTGAACTGGCCGGTCATGTCGCTGATGACGAAGTCGCTCCCGACCGGCGACTCCGGGTTGATCCGGGGGCCCTCGACGACCACCGGGCCGGTCTGCGCCCCGGACAGCACGAGGTTGCCCACCGACCTGGTGGTGTCCTTGGGGATCGACGGCAGGCCCGCGTCGGGAACCTTGCTGTACGACAGCCACTTCCAGTTCACCGTGACCAGGTCACCGACGCTGTAGACGTCCTTCACCGGCGACACCGTCACATCGACCTTGGTCTCGGACGGCGGGATGTCGAAGTTCGGCAGCAGCAGGTTCTTGCACTTGGACGTCCACGTCAGCTGGGTGGCGTTCGCCGCCGACGCCGCGAACACCACGGTCCCCGTCAACGCGAGGACTCCCGTCGCCACGGCCGCCGCGGCTCTTCGGGGGATCAGTTGTCGCACCGCGCTTCTCCCTAATCCCGGAACCGGATCTCCATGGATCCCACGGAATGTGCTCGATTCCAGAAAGGAAGTCAATACATGATGACATCCAAAATCAGCGGACACGTGTCACCAAGATCCCTGCGATCCGGGGTGCCGTCGGCCTCTCCACGACCAACCCAAACGGCCAGGTCAGGGGCGGTTTGACAGGAAAAGGAGGCGGTTTGGGAAATGGCCGGGGAGAATGCCCGGGAATCCGCACCGGAACGACTCCGAAGCGTCACCGCATAAAAGCGGAAACACCCGGCCCCGGGCGCATGATGCGTGCACCCAGGGCCGGGTGTGTTGTTTCCCGGCCTACCCGGGATCACGGCTCACCGTGGTCCCGGGGCCGCGTCACGGGGTGACCGTGAACGCCGCCTGCGCCTTCTTGCTCGGCGCGAAGGTCTCCGACGCGACGAGCGCGACGGTGGTCGGGTCCTTGATCTGCGTCCAGGTCAGCCAGTTGCCCGCGCCGTCGGCGGCCGCGTAGCTGTAGTCCTCGGTCACCTGGCCGGCCGCGTTGATGCCGTAGATCTTGACCCACGCCCAGTTCGCGTAGTCCTTGCCGGTGATGGTGACCCAGGTGCCGACCGGCCCGCGGTCCGGCGACAGGGTGATGTACCGCTGCTGCACCGTGATCGGGGTGATCGCGGAGCTGCCGGCCGCGGTGACCTTGATGGTGTAGTTCGCGTACGCGACGCTGCCGCCGATCTTCACGGAACCGGACAGCGCACCACTGGAGTTGACGGTCAGCGTCGAGTTGGTCAGCGAAGCCGCGTTGCAGTTGTTGCCCGCGGTGTCGCACAGGGCCGCGGTCGGCGTCGAGTTCGGCGCCCAGTTCGAGCCGGTCAGGGCGACCACGCCGTTGCGGTGCGAAGCCACCGGCGAGGCGACCAGGGACGGCGGGGTGGTGGTGATGGTGAACGGCACGATGACCGCGGCCGCGTCGTTGGTGCCCTCACGTGCGCGCAGGAAGGCCGTCCACGTCGACGAGACGGTGAACTGCGCGGTGAACGTGCCGTCCGGCGTGCTCGTGATGTTCACGAAGCCTTCGAGGTCGAACTGGTCGGAGTCCAGCGCCGCGATGTTGATGTTCTTGTTCGGGTTCCAGTTGCTGCCCGTGAACGTCACCACGGTGCCCAGCGGCCCCGAGGTCGGCGCCACGGTGAGCTGCCGCGGCCCGCTCGGCACGAACGCCTGGACGGTGATCGACGTGGTCGCCTGCTTGGTGCCCGAGGTGACCGTGATGACGTAGTTCCCGTTCGGGACTCCGGTGGCCGTCAGCTGGGCGGTGCCGGTCAGGACGCCGTTCACGTCCACGGCCACACTGCTGTTGCCGAACGGGTCCGGGACACACGCGCCGCCGCCCGCGCCGCACAGCGTGACCGACGTCGCGCCGTTGGACGGCCAACCCAGGCCCGCGAACGCCAGCACCGAACCGGGGCGCACGGTGCCGATCGGCGCGCTCAGGGTGGGCTGCGCCGAGCCGGGCCCCTGCACGTTGACCGACGCGACGACACCGCCGCCGGAGACCACGTCACAGTTCGTCGTGTACGTGCCGCCGAGCACGACCGTCTTGGTGACGGTGCGCACCGGCGTGAAGTTCACGGTGCCCTGCGCCGAGTTCGGGACGATGAAGTCGCCCTGGTAGGTGGGGATGATGACCGGCTGGCCCGACGTGGTGTTGAGGTTCACCGTGGGGCCGGTCACCGTGACGGTGCCGGTGGCGCCGCCGCTCATCGCCAGGTCGATCGACGGCGTGGTCGGGACGTTGGACAGCGTCTGGGTGCTGTTCACCGGGCCCGCGCCGAGCGTGACGACCGCGTGCACCTGGGTGCCGGGCGCCGCGTTCGCCGGCGTGAGTTCGACCTGCATGGACTGCGGGCCGGTGCCTTCGCCCTGGCCGGCCGGAAGCACGCAGTGCACGCTGGGCGACACGGTGCCGGCCATGGCGGCCGGCGCCAGGGCGGACAGCCCGATACCGCCGAGCAGCAAGGCCGCGCCCGCGGCGGCGGTACCGCCGCGGCGCGCGAGCATGCGGGAGATTCTGGACACGTCGCTCCTCTGATCGCTGATACGAGACCGAAAAACGTTCTCTTGACGGCGAGTTGACCGTCGCCGGACGTGCAAGGCCCCCGGCGCGAGGACCGCGTCGATCCGAAAGGAGTCGTACGGTGCGCCGGGGGCCGTGGTGCGGACCCGCGAACGGGGTGGTGATCCGGGACGGATCAGATGAGCGTCAGGGTGAGCGTCCCGGTGTACGCACCCGCGGCAGCGAACTGCGGCGTGGTGAGCGTGATTTCAGCGTCGGCGGTGAACTTGCCGCCGCTGGTCTTGCCGTCGGGCGTGACACTGCACAGCGTGGCCGGGGTCTGGCCGAGCGCGCCGGCGGTGCCGTTCGCGACCGTGCTCAGGCTGCCCGCACCCGCGGCGCACGACGGAGCCCAGGACATGTTGCCCGCCGGGATCTTGTCGGTGCCGTTCGCCGCAACCAGATCGGTCATCGAACCGGTAAGCGACCAACCCAAGTTGCCGCCACGAGCATCGAGGACGGACACCTGATTCAGGTTCGCCTTCAGCGTCTGCGCCTCACCGTTGAGCGTGGCCGACCCGAAGTTGATCCCGTCACCGGCCTGCGCCATGGTCAGCGCGCCCGGAGCCAGGTTGACCGAGACACCCTGGTTGGAGCCGGCCGCGGCGAGGTTGAACGGGACGTCGACGGACTTCGAGTCGTCCGTGCCCTCGCGGACCCGGATCGTCTTCAGCCACTCGCTGTTCACGGGGAACGCGGCGGTGAACTTGCCATCCGGCGTCGAGGTCACGTTGACGAAGCCTTCGAGCTCGAACCCGTCGGCGTCGAGGCCGAAGACGTTCAGATTCCTGTTGCCTGTCCAGTTTTCACCGTGCAGGTTGACGACCGTGCCGAGCGGACCACTGGTGACGTCCGCGATGGCCGTGCGCGGTTCGGTCGGCACGTACTTGGCCACCGTGATGGCGGCCCGCGCCTCCCTGACGCCGTCGACAACGCGAACGACATATCCGCCTTCGGCGACGCCGGGGGCGAGCGTGACCGTGCCGGTCAGCTTGCCCGCACCGTCGATGGCGAGCGCGTCGCCGGCGAGGCGCTGGGTCCCGCAGTTGCTTCCGTCGGCGTCGCACAGCGACACCTGCGGGGCGGCGTTGGGCGCGAAGTTGCCACCGGTGAGGTTGAACTGCGAGCCCGGGTACACGCTGCCCGTCGGAGCGTTCAGCGTGGCTTCGCTCGACTGCCCGTCCTGGACGTTGAGCGTCGCCACCGTGCCCGGAGCCGCACCCTGCGGGTCGCAGTCCGTCTCGGCATCGGTGCCGAAGACATATGTGAACACCCGGTAGTTCTTCGGCGCCAGGTTCACGGTGCCCGCGGAAGTCAGCGTGAACGTGCCGGTCATGTCGCTGATGATGAAGTCGGTCCCGACCGGGGCCTCGGGGTTCTGCCGTGGGCCTTCGACGGTGACCGTTCCGGTCTGCGCACCCGTCAGGTTCAGGTTCCCAACCGGCTTGGTCGAGTCCTTGGGGATCTTGTCCAGGCCGGCGGCCGGAACCTTGCTGTAGGACTTCCACGCCCAGTTCACGGTGACCAGGTCACCGACCGAGTAGACGTCCTTGACCGGCGACACCGTAACGTCGACCTGCGTCTGCGAGGGCGGGATGTCGAGGCCCGGCGCCAGCTTGTTGACGCACTTCGACGTCCAACTGACTTCGGCCGCGCCCGCGCCCGGTGCGGTGAAAACAACCGCCCCCAACAAAGCCAGGACCCCTGTCGCCACGGCAGCCGTGGCTCTCCGGGGGATCAATTGTCGCAACACTGTTCTCCTTCGTCGTGGGTGACCGGGGCCGACCCGGCCCCTGCGAACGAGCGGGCGGCATGTGGTGGTGCTATGCGACGTGGCCGCGCGTCACGGGGTGATCGTGAACGGCGCCTGCGCCTTCTTGCTGGGTGCGAAGGTCTCCGACGCGACGAGCGCGACGGTGTTCGGGTCCTGGATCTTCGTCCAAGTCACCCAGTTGCCCGCGCAGTCCGCCTGCGCGTAGCTGTAGTCGTCGGTGACCTGGCCGGCCGCGTTGATGCCGTAGATCTTGATCCACGTGCAGTTCGCGTAGTCCTTGCCGGTGATGGTGACCCACGTGCCCAGGGGACCGTGGTCCGGCGACAGGGTGATCCAGCGCTGCTGCACCGTCAGCGGGGTAGTGGCGGAGAGCCCGCCCGCGGTGACCTTGACGGTGTAGTTGCCGAAGGCGACGCTGCCGCCGACGGTGACCGAACCGGTCAGCGCGCCGCTGCCGTTGATCGCCAGCGTCGAGTTGGTCAGCGAGGACGCGTTGCAGTTGTTGCCCGCGCTGTCGCAGAGCGCCGCCGAAGCCGCGGCATTCGCCGGCCAGTTGGCACCGGTGAGCTTCACGACACCGTTGCGGTGCGTCACGGTCGGCCCGGCGGTGACGGAGGGCGGAGTCGTGACGATGGTGAAGGGCTTGTAGACGGCGGTGGCGTCGTCCAAGCCCTCGATCGCCCGGACCTGCGTCGTGTACGAGTCGGTGATGGTGTACGACGTGGTGAAGGTGCCGTCGGGCGACGATGTCAGGCCGACCGTGTTGGACCCGTCAAGGCCCAGCTCGTCCGTCTGCACGACGAAGATCGTCGTGTTGGCGTTCCAGTTCGTCCCGCTGACTGTCACCGTGGTACCCAGAGGGCCGGAGGACGGCGTCATGGTCATGACGCGCGGACCGCTCTGCACGAAGGCTTCGACGGTGATCGGCGACGAACCCTGCTTGCCGCCGGCGTCCACCTTCACCACGTAGTTCCCGTTCGGGATGCTGGTGCTGAGCGTGGCCGTACCCGAGAGCACGCCGGATGCGTTGATGCTCAGCGCGGAGGCCGTGAACGCCCCCACGATGCACGACGAACCGTTGGTCGGGCACAGAGACGGCGTCGCGGCCGCGCTCGCCGGGAAGCCGACGCCCCCGAACGGCATCGCGGCGCCCGGCCGCACGGTGCCGGTCGGGGAGCTGAGGGTTGGTGTGCCGGAGCCCGGGCCCTGGACGTTCACCGAGCCGATGCTGCCGCCGCCGGAAACCACGTCGCACGTGGTGTTGTACGTGCCGCCGAAGACGACGGTCTTGGTGTTCGTGCGTGCCGGCGTGAAGTTCACGACCCCCTGGGCGTTCACCGGGATCATGAAGTCGCCTTGGTACGTCGGGATGATGACCGGCTGGCCCGACGTCGTGTTCAGGTTGACCGTGGGACCGGTCACCGTGACCGTGCCCGTCGCGCCACCGCTCATCGTCAGATCGATCGACGGGGTGGTCGGGATGTTGCTGAGCGACTGGGTGCTGTTGGCCGGGCCCGCGCCCAGCGTGACGACCGCGTGCACCGAGGTGCCCGGTGCCGCGTTGGCCGGCGTCAGGGTCACGTCCATGGACTGCGGCCCGGTCGCCTCGCCCTGACCGGCCGGCAGCACGCAGTGCACGGTCGGGTTGACGACACCGGCGTAAGCGGTGGGCGCGACCGCGGCTCCGAAGGCTCCGGCCACGAGGGCCCCGCCTGCCAGGGCGCCGATGGTGCGCCGTTTGAGCAGACTTCCGATTCTGGACACGTAGCTCCTCAAGTCGTTCTGGACAGGGCTGACCGCCCGGACAGCCGACCCGTCCGGCCGGGGACGATTCGAACTCCCTTGCCAAACAGGCAAGTTCGTTCCGGTCGTTGAGATGCGGACGGCCCCCGGCACGTCGCTTCGTCGGTGGACTCGCGCTGTGGTGCCGGGGGCCGCTGGGTGCAACGCCCCAAAGGGGTGTGGTGCTACTTCAGGTGGTGCAAGTGGCGCTGCCTCAGATGAGCGTGAGGGTCAGCGTGCCGGTGTAGCTGCCGGCCGCGGCGAACTGCGGCGTGGTCAGCGTGACCTGGGCGTCGGCGGTGAACTTGCCGCCGGTGGTCTTGGCTTGGTCGCCGGCCTGGCTGCACAGCGTCGCCGGGTCGGCTCCAAGCGCTCCGGCCGAGCCCGACGTCACGGTGGACAGGCTGCCCGCCGTGGCGGCACAAGACGGCGTCCAACTGATGTTGCCCGCCGGGATCTTGTCCGTGCCGTTGCCCGCGACCAGGTCGGTCATCGTGCCGGTGAGCGACCAACCGAGGTTGCCGCCGCGGGCGTCGAGAACGGTGACCTGGTTCAGGTTGGCATTCAGCTTCTGCGCCGAACCGTCCAGGGTCGCCGAACCGAAGTTGATACCGTCGCCGGCCTGCGTCATGGACAGCGCGCCCGGGGCAAGCGTCACAGATGCGGACTGACTGATCGGCGCCGGACCGGTGGTGATGGTGAACGGAACGTACTTGTCCGTCGTCTCGTCGATACCCTGACGCGCACGGATCTGCGTGGTGTAGGTGTCCGTGACGGTGTACGTCGCGGAAAACGCACCCATCGAGTCGGCCGTCACAGCAATGGTGTTGCTGCCGTCGAGACCAAGCTCGTCCGTCTGGACGATGAGCACGCTCTGGTTCGGCAGCCAGTTTTCACCGGCGAGCTTCACCGTGGTGCCGAGCGGACCGCTCGTGCGGTCGCTCGTGAACGTGCGCGGCTCGGTGGGCACAAAGGACTTCACCGTGAGGTTCGCCCGGGCCTCCTTGCCGCCGCCGACGACCTTCACGGAGTAGGCGCCGTCCGCCACGTCACCCTTGAGGTTGGCGTCGCCGGACAGGTTGCCCTGCGCGTCGATCTTCAGGGTGTTGCCGCTGAACTTCGCCTGACTGCAGTTGGTCCCGTCGGCCGCGCACAGCGACAGGATGGGAATCGAGCTGGGGGTGAAGTTCGTTCCGCTCAGCGCGATCGTGGTACCCGGGCGCACCTCCCCGGTCGGCGCGGTCAGCGTCGGGTCCTGCGAAGCGGCGCCTTCCACGCCGACGTTGGCCACCACCGCGTCGCCGCCGGACTTCACTGTGCAGACGGTGGGCAGCGGGGTGCTCCCCGGCGACAAGCGCGCGTCGGTGACCATCTTGACGACGGTGAAGTCGATGTTGCCGCCCGCCGTCGCGGACGCCGGGATGCTGAAGTTGCCCTCGTAAGGCACGACCACCGGGGCCTGGCCGGCCTTCACGTCGATCTGCTGCTCGGCGCCGACGATGGTCACTTCGCCGGTCGCCGCGCCCTTCATCGCCAGGGTGATCGACGGCGTCGCCCAGATGTGGATGTCGAACGCGCTGACCGCCGGGCTGACACCCAACGTCACCGAGCCCTTGAGCGTGCCACCCTGCCCAACCGTGGTCTTGTCCAACGCCACCGTGACATCCTGCGCGCCGGTGAACGTTCCCTGCCCCATGGGCAGGACGCACTCGACCACCGGGGAGACCGTGGCAGCGTGCGCGGCGGGGCTCAGGACCAGCAGGCCCGCCGCCGCCAGGGCCCCGGTCGCCGCTGCGGCTGCGGCACGCCGCGGCACCATACTTCGCAACACATGTGCTCCTTCGTGAACCGCCCCACGCGCGTCGGGGACGCATAGGGATCACGGCCGCAGCCACCCCGGGACCACGAAACCCCCGATCCGTTCGGACCGGGGGCGAAATGACCCGCAGGGGCCCGACAGCCCTCGTGGAATCTGGCCGCAGTCAGCCGAAAAATCAAGTGATAAACCCGGCGGATCGCGGACGACACGTGTCACCAATAGCGGGATGCGAGTTATTGATCTTCGACGGCCCCAGACTTCGGAAACATTTCGGTTTTTTCACCGCAACGACTTGACCGGAGCCGCTTTCTCCGCCAACTTCCATTGATAGCAGTGTCGATTGAGTGACAGCAGACCGTACGAGCCGGCGGGCCCCGACCGGTATCGCGGACGAACGCATTCGACAGCCACTGCGGACACCCGAGGAGCCCGGATCCGGACCCGTCCGGCACCCGGCCCCAAACCGAAGGGAAGAAGATGTCGAAGACCCGGCGGATTACCGCCGCCTCCGTGTGCGCCGTCGGCGCCGTGGCCGGCGCTATCGCGATGGCCGGCCCGGCGTTCGCGGCGGGCACCGGCACGGCCGTCTACAACTGCACCGACTCCGTCGGCGGCAGCTACCCCGGCGTGACCGTGAAGTACGTGCGCAACAGCGCCAGCGTCCTCACGCTCACCGCCGCCATCTCCAGCCCCGCCCCGATCGGCGTCGGCGACATCACGGGCAACGTCAGCTGGGCGACCAACCCGCCCGCGCCGATCGGCGGCCTGGTCAACACCACGACCACGAACCCGATCGTCCTGTCTGCGCCCACCAGCACGGCTCTGCCGACCGCGCCGGCCAACGTGGACCTCAGCATCCACAGCGGCGGCAGTGGTGGCCCGGTCATCGCGACCGTGCACTGCGGGTGGTCCAGCACGACCTCGTGGCCCGTCGGCGGTATCTGATCCCACCCGGCAGGGTCCGGTCGTGAACACCGCACGGCCACCAAGACCCGGCCGCCAGGCCCAGAGTGCCCACCTTCGCTGCCCGTACCGCTAATACGGGCAGATAGGCAGGCACTCGCGGCCGCGCTCAAGGGCAACTGCCCTGCGAGCGTGCGGGTTTGACGCTACAGCACCCCGCACACTCAGTGCACAGGCGCAAGAGCGGAAAGTGGCCTCCGGCTTCGGCCGGGGGCCACTTTTCGTCGTCCCGGGGCGCCGGCCGGGCTGCCCCGACGCGCCAACCAACGAAACGGAATCGACCATCCTGACACCGCGCCACGCCCCGGTCAATGGGTGATGACAAGATCAACTTGGTGACACGTGTCGATTTATCGAATGCCTCGCGAGAGGCCTCCAGAGACCCTAAGAATCATGGTCAGCCCCCGTTGACATGGCCTGATGAACGGTCTTTAATCAAGAGGCTCGGCAGCCTTATCGGAGACCTCGGGGGACGATCTTCGACACCCCCCGGGGCTGCCTCGGTATTCGAGGTCCGTTAATTGCGCGTGCGATATTTTCGCATGCGCTTTTTTCGCAGGCCGACCCCCGGGCCCACTGCCCGGCATTTCTCGCCCGGCGGTAATAACCAGGGCTGCGATTCGGGAAATACGCTGCGCATACAAAAATCGACGGAGCGTCATCCGCGGCACGTAATGCGGATTCGCACATCCATCCCGGTTTTGTGAACCCCGGCAAACCGACCGTCGAGTTGGAATGTCGTGCCACCGGACCCCGGGTGCGGGCCGCCGAACACTGGTGTGCGGCACGGCGGAGCCGACGGCGGCAGCCGGTCGCGACACGCCCCTACATGCCCTCTACGCTGCAGGTTTTCAGGTTGGCACGTAAATGATTTAGTCTGTGCCGAATGATGCCGGAGGAGCGGTTTGTCGGCGGGGTCGTCGACATCGAGTTCACCGCCGACGACGTTGCCCGGACCCGGTTCGCGGTCTCCCCGCTGTGGGAGGTCGTTGCCAGCGTCCGTGTGCTGATGGGTGCGGACGAGCAAGGCCTGCACCGCGTTTGGACCCACCAGGCCCTCGACCGGATCGCCGCGGCGAAGCTCCGGATCCCGATGCTGACCTCGCTGGTCGAGGTCCCGACGCTGAGCATCCCGGGCTTCCTCGCGGCACCGCCGACGACGGCGCACCCCACGCTCGACCTCGAACTCGCCGCACTGCGGGCAACACCACCGGAGTTGGTTCGCACGTCGCCGTTGGGGCCGGTGCGGGCGGTCGCCGCGATGCGGAAGGATCCGGCGCGGTCGCTGGCGATGCTCGCGGAGGAGATCGAGGCGTATTGGGAAGTGGCCATGGCGCCGTTCTGGCCGCGCGTCCAGACGCTGGCCGAGGCCGATGTCCGGTACCGGGCCAAGAGGTTCGCGGAGGGTGGGGCGCAGCGGCTGTTCGCTGATCTGAGCCCGGATGTGTCGTGGCATGGCGACACGCTGCACTTGAGGCACCGGTTCACCAGTGGGCGGAAGACGCTCGGGGGGCGCGGACTGCTGCTCGTACCCTCGGTGTTCGTCGTACCCGAGGTCTTCGTGACCCTCGGGTACGACGAACCCCTGCCGACGCTCCGGTACCCACCACGGGGGGATGTGGGCAACCAGGCGTGGCAGCCGAGGCCGGAGCCCGGCTCCGCGGCGTTGGCGCGCATTTTGGGGCGGGGGCGCGCCAACATTCTCGCGGAGCTTGGGGCCCCGGCGTGCACTGCGGACCTCGCCCGACGGCTCGGGAAGACGCCGGGCGCGATCTCGCAGCATCTGGGGGCGATGCGGGCTGCCGGACTGGTCAGCGCGCACCGCAGCGGTCGGATCGTGTTGTACGCCCGAACGCGGGTGGCGGAGGCGCTATTTGAGCGCCCCGGTGAGTGAGGCCCAGGAGGCGGAGGGGATGAGGAGGTGGCCCCGGTTCGCGTCCTTGGAGTCGCGGACGGGGACGAGGGTGTCGGCGGTCGTGTTGACCTCGACGCAGTCACCACCGCTGCCACCGCTGTGGGAAGACTTCCGCCAGGCATCGGCGACCTCAAGGCACTCACCGCCGCTGCCACCGCTGTACGTGCCCTTACGCCAAGCGTGGGCCACCTCAATGCAGTTGCCGCCGTTGCCGCCGCTGTACGACGACTTGCGCCACCCGATGAACCCTGCCCGGTCGGTACGGGTCATTGCCACTCCTCAGCCCAACGCTCAATGGCCACAAGCGATTCCTGCGGCGACAGTGCCGCCGCTCGGACAAGATCGTAGGCCGTCTGAGCACGGGCAACCAGCGCCGGGTCGTCCAGCAGATTGCCGGTAAACACACCCTCAACGTAGGCCACGGGAGGCGCATCCTCGAAGGTCATCAAGAAGATTGGTCCTTCCATCAGCGCGTGTGCTCCGGCCACTGATGGGACCACCTGAACGATCGCCTTCTTGTCCCTGATCAGCTTGGCGATGTGCTGGCACTGGGCCCGCATCACCTCGTGCCCGCCGATGGGCAACTGCAACGCGAACTCGTGCAGGATGAACCACAACCTCGGCTTTGCCGAGTTCTCCAAGAGGCGCGCCCGCTCCATCCGGGCGCGGATACCGTCCTCGATCTCCTCTTCGGGCCCCCACGGCATCCAGGCTTCGAAGACTGCCCGCGCGTAGCCCTCGATCTGCAACAGCCCTGGCACCAGGTTCGGCGAGAACTCGCAGATGCTGTCCGCCTGCTGCTCCAGATCGGCAACCTCAGCGAAGTACACGGCGTGCTTGGTCTGGTTCACCAACTCGCACAGTCGCGCCAGCAACCCGCCGCTGTTGAGGATCTCGTCCAGCCGCACGGACATGTCCATCTGGGGCTTCCGCACCGCCGCCTCGATCTGGCCGAGATACGCCCCCGAGCAGAACACCAGCTCCCCCAACCGGTCTTGCGTCAGGTTTGCTTGCTCGCGCAGCCGGCGAAGCTCGGCACCGTAGAAAGCACGCGGTGACTTCGACGGGTCCAGGTACTTCGGGCTGCCCATGATCCAATCCCCCTGTCCGGCTTCGCCGTTGCTGGCTGGCCAACACTGTCAAGACTAACTCCGGACAGCGACGCTGGAACCACACTCTGCAACATTTTCGAGAAGGGGTTCCACTCATGCCACCCGCTTTCGAACGCGTCTTCGACCTCCCCGACGACCCGCGCGCCGCCGGTCTCGCGCGGGCGCACACCCGCGCCTTCCTGCGCGGACGTGCGCTCGCCACCCTTACGGATGACGCCGAACTGCTCGCTTCCGAGCTGGTCACGAACGTGATCCGGCATGCCGGCGGCCGTCCACAACTCACTCTGACGAAGGACGCGTCCGCGGTGCGCATCGGCGTGTCGGACAAGGGCTTCGGCCTCCCCTCCCTCAAGGCCCCCGACCTCGACACCCTGACCGGCCGCGGCCTGTTCCTCGTCGACCGCCTGTCGGCGCGGTGGGGATTCACGCGTGAGCCAGACTGTTCGACCGTGTGGTGCGAACTGGCCACCTGACCCGTCCCCGCCCCGCGCCCGAGCCCGCGTACGACCCCAGGAGCCCCCGTGACCGCCAGCACCCCCGGACCGCCCGGAACCGGCACCGGACCCGGCCCCGGACGGCCTCGCGATCCGCGTACCGACGACGCGATCCTCGACGCCGTCCGCGAGCTGCTGCGCGAACAGGGCTACAACCGGCTCAGTATCGAGGGCGTCGCCCGCCGTGCCGGGGTCTCGCGTCCGACGGTCTACCGCCGCTGGCCGACCAAGGCGCACCTCGTCCACGAGGCCGTCTACCCGGCCCAGGACGTCCACTTCGCCGCGCCCGACGACGACTCCGCCGAGTCCGCCGCCGGGCGCGACTTCACCGACGACATCGAACGCTTCGTGGAGGCCGCACTGGTCTCCTTCCAGCGCCCGGAGACCGCCTCGGCCGTCCCCGGCCTCCTCGCCGACTACCGCGACCAGCCGGAACTCCGGGAAGCCCTGAACACCCGGCTGGACGCCGTCCGCGCCGCGTTCCGCGACCTCGTCGACGCCGCCGTGGCCCGCGGCCAGGCCCGCCCCGACCTCGACGCGGACCTCCTGTACGACACCCTCAGCGCCGTCGTCCTCTACTCCACGCTGAGCAGCAGCCGCGCCGTTGGACCCGGCTTCGCGCGCTCGGTCGCCGAGCTGGTGGTCGGCGGTGCGGGGCGCGGCGATTAGCCCCGGGAATGTCACACAAACAGCTCCGACAATCACACAGAATAGTCGGAACGATAGGCGACACGTGTCATCAACATCATTTTCCTTTTCTTGATCTTTGTTGATCCATAATCATGGCTATACGTAGCGAAAATATCGCCGGACACCTTGACTCTCGCCATGCCTTCGGCCACGGTATTCACCGGAACATCGCGCTGGCACCCCCTCTGAACTGGCACTTCAGCCGATCCTCGCCTGTCGAGTGGAGGGAGAAATCCCCATGCGCACCTTCCGCAAAACTGCTGGTACCGCCTTGTGTGCGGCCGCCCTCACCACCGGAACCATCGCGTTGGCAGGACCCGCGTCCGCGGCCGGAACCGGTGAAGCCTTGTACAACTGTTCCGACGGCCTGGGCGGCAATTACTCAAACGTCGACATTTTTTTCAACCGCACGACCGGCGGCTTCCTGACGGTGGGCACCGGTCTCACCATGACCCCCGGCCCCAGCGGAACCACGGCGATGTTGAGCTGGGGCGGAACGCCGCCAGACATCCCGGGGCTGACGGAAGACCCGCTCCATCCCGGCCAGTTCTCCAAGTCGGGCACCCCCAGCCTGCCGACACCGCCGCGAACGATCATCAGCCACATCCCGACGACGCCGCCCGTCACGGTCACCTGCGTGTACACCGCCACCGTGCGCTGGCCCGTCGGCGGGATCTGATCCCGCACCGCGGGATCCCTTGCGACGTACCCCTGCTCCGATCCGAAAGGAAGAGGACATGTCCAAGCTTCGACGCGCGGCCGCCGCGGCGGCCTGCACTGCTGCACTCACCACGGGCACGTTCGCCATGGCCGGGCCGGCAGCGGCGGCCCCGGGATATTTGACCTACGACTGCACGATGGGAGCCGCGACGTTCACCGGTGTGGACGTCTCGCTGCAGCGGACCGCAGCGGGCCACGTAACGCTCGTCGTGGACATCACTCCCCCGCCCAGCATCGCCGCTGACATCTTCGCCAACGTCGGTCACGCCGTGCTGTACAACCACTACGTCGTAGTTCCCCCCGGCCCATTCTTCCTCGAAGGCGACACCTTCATCCCCATCGGAACGCCGCCGCCGACACTGGACCTGCGCTTCATATCCGCGGGCACCACGATGAACTGCACCCTTGTGCACGTCTGGTCGTGGGACCCAAGCATCTGACGGCGCCCGGCCCGACGAAGCGTGCCGCCCGTGGATCCCTCCACGGGCGGCACTTTGCGTGCGGGCATTGCAATCCTTCGCGGCCCTCAATATTTTACGTGTCGTAACGTAAAGAAATTCGGAGGCCTACATGACGACCACCCCCACCCCGCTCACCGAACCGTCGATCCACAGCGACGGGCTGAACCGCGAGCGGATCCACGCGAACGGCATCACCTTCTCGGTGGTCGTCGAGGGCGACCCGAACGGGCAGCCGGTCCTCCTGCTGCACGGCTGGCCGGACTCCTCCGCGCTGTGGCGGTACCTCGTCCCGGTGCTCGCGGACGCCGGATTCCGCGTCATCGCCCCCGACCTGCGCGGCTGCGGCGACACCGACCGTCCTGAGGACGAGTCGACCTACGCGATCGCGAACATCCTCGCCGACGTCAACGCGATCCTCGACCACTACGGCATCGACAAGGCGCACGTCGTCGGCCACGACTACGGCGCCGTCCTGTCCTGGTCATTCGCGGGCTACTTCCCGCAGCGCGTCGACCGGCTGACCGTACTCTCGGTCGGCCACCCGAACACCTTCAAGGAGCGCAGCGTCGAGCAGAACGCCAAGTCGTTCTACGTGCTGCTCTTCCAGTTCCGCGGCGTCGCCGAGACCTGGCTGTCCCAGAACGACTGGGCCAAGCTCCGCGAGTGGCTGGCCAGTTCCCCCGACGTCGACGAGTACGCCCAGCACCTCGCCCGCCCGGGAGCCCTCCAAGCCGCCCTCGCCTGGTACCGCACCAACGTCACCCCGGAATCCCTGGTGACCGACGCGCTCCCGACTCCCACGGTGACGTCCCGCACGATGGCGCTGTGGGGCACCGAGGACATTGCCCTCACCGAGGACTTCATCACCCGCTCCGCCGAGCACGTCGACGCGCCGTTCCGCTACGAGCGCTTCGAAGGCGCCGGGCACTGGTTGTCCCTCGAACGCCCGGCCGAGGTCAACAAGTTCGTGCTGGACTTCCTGACCGGCGAGTGATCCGCGGGTGGCGGCGCAAGGTCATGCCGTGGTCGGTGCCGCCACCCCCGGAACTACCGCGTCAGGATGCGCCGACGACCCGCGTCAGCTCACTGAACGGGACCGGCGCGCCGAGGATCCGCTCGGCGACCCGGTGCCCGGACTGGAAGGCGCCGTCGACCGTGGCCGGCGAGGTGCCCCAGGTGGCTTCGCCCGCGAAGTGCAGGACGCCGTCGACGGGTTCGCCCAGCGCGTCGTGGTCGCGGTGCGACGAGCCCGCGGCGATATAGGAGTAGGAGCCGAGGGCGAGCGGGTCGCTGCCCCAGCGGGTGATCCAGTGCGCCGTGGGCTCGGGGACGGCGTCGCCGTAGATCCCGCGGAGGGAGCCGACGACCGACGCGACGATCTCGTCGTCCGTCTTCTGTTCGATCTCCCGCGCCCAGGCACCCCCGGCGAAGGTCAGCAGCATCGGCGTGCCGCTCACCGCGGAGACGTCGTACCAGGAGTGCCATGGGACACCAGGGCGGCCGTGCTGCCGGATCGCGTAGACGCCGTCCGGCCAGAACCGCTCCGGGAACTGGAGGAAGACCTTGTTGAACACGCCCATGCCGAGCCGCGCGATCGGTCCGGCGACGGCCTCGGGCAACGCGGGCGTGAACGTGATCGCTCCGGCCTTGAGCACGCCCAGCGGCACGGTGACGATCACGTGGCGGGCCTCGAAGGACGCGTCCGCGGTCTCGACCCGCACGCCGTCGCCCGTCCGGGTCACCGCGGTGACCGCGGTTTCCAGGCGTACGTCGAGGCCTTGGGCGAGCGTCCGGGGAACCACGTCGTAGCCGCCCGGGAAGATGACCTCGTCGCCGTCGATGGCGTCCTCGTCGAGGCCGTGCGCGTCGACCTGCTCGATCTCCGCGCCGCACTGCTCCTCGGTGCGGTGGCGGTAGAAGGCTCGGAGGCGTTCGACGCGTTCGGCTTCCCAGCCGGTCTCGGTCAGGGTGCGATCGGTCGCGGTGGCGTAGCTCTCGCCGGGAGCCGCCGCCGCGGCGGTACGCAGGAGCGCTTCGTCGGCCGCGGCGACGTCGGCGATCCACTGGCGGGTCGCCTCGTCGTCCAGCCGTTGCCGCGACGCGTCGTAGTCGGCGATCGGGCGGCCGCCGGCCTGGAAGCTCCCCACGGTGAACTCGCGCGTCTCGATCCCGAGCGCGTCGACCAGGTGCGCGAGCGGGTTGCCGTTGATGCCGTGGATCCACGAGGCGCCGCGGTCGACGGAGAACCCCGCCTCGCGGTCCGTCCACATCCGCCCGCCGATGCGGTCCCGGGCTTCGAGCACCACCACACGCCGTCCTGCGTCGTGCAGCAGCCGTGCCGCCGTAATGCCGGAGATTCCGGCTCCGACGACGATCGTGTCCAGCATCTTCCACCGTTCCCAGGGGACGTTCAGTCGGCATTTGGGAGCGTATCGGGCCGAATCCGCGCACCGTTTGCGGGGCCGACCGGGAGAGTCGGCCCCGCGGACCGGCACCCGTCCACGTCAGGAGCCGAGGACCGCGCGGATCCGCTCCGCGGTGCCCCGCGGCCGGAAGACGTAGCCGTTGTGGCCGCCCGGGAACAGCTCCAAGGATGTGCCCAGTTCACCCGCGAGCATCGCGGCGCTCGCGTGTGGCCAGACGTGGCGCGAGTTCTCCCCCGCGGCCGGCACGATCCTCGACGTCGTGCCCTTGAGCGTGGCCACGTCGAGGACGTGGCCGCGGATGGCGGGCAGGTCGTACGTCAGGAGCACCTCCGCGTCCCGCCGATGCTCGGGCGGCGGGGTCCGGGTCGGCAGGTCCGGCTCGGCGTCGCTCGGGTCGATGTCGATGTCGGCGGCGAACCGGCGCATGGCCGCCACCGCGCCCTCCGCCCGGAAGATCTCCTCGACGGCCTCCAACTGCCCCAAGGCGACGTGAGGTTCCGGCAGCACCTGCGGGACGGCCGGTTCGTGCGCGATCAGCGTCGCGACCTGCTCCGGGTGCCGGACGGTCAGCTCCAGGGAGATCAGGGCGCCGAAGCTCGTCCCGTACACGAATGCGGGCTCCGACGTCAGCGCGGACAGCAGTGCGGACACATCCTCGGCGTGTGTGCCGATCGACGTGGCGGGGGCGTCGGTCGCGCTCCCCGCCAGGCCGCGGCGGTCGAAGGTCAGGACCCGGTAGCGGTCAGCGAGGTGGCGGGCGAGCGGTTCGTTCGCGTCGACGCCGTGGTGGCCGCCCGCCACCAGCAGGAGCAGCGGGCCGTCCCCGCGGACGGTGTAGCGCAGCCGCGCGCCGGGGACGGCCAGGACGGATTCCGTGACGGTTGCTTCCATGATGCGACCACCGATCTGCTCGTCGGACGGGCCTTCGCTCGGCCCGCCACCGATCGTGCCGCCGCCGTCCGGACCGCGAAATCGGAGGCCTTCCCCTAGGAGTCGCGCTCCCAGGATGAGCCGCACGCGACCCCGGTGCCCGCCGGCACCGCCCGGCTATCCTGCGAAGGCGATGACACCGAACCGCCCCGACCTGGCCGATTTCCTGCGCCGCTCGCGCGAGCGGCTGACACCGCGCGACGTCGGACTGCCGGAAGGGACGCGGCGCCGTATCCCAGGCCTGCGCCGCGAGGAGGTCGCGATCCTCGCCGGGATGTCCGCCGACTACTACATGCGGCTGGAGCAGGCCCGCGGCTCCCAGCCCTCCGTGCAGGTACTCGCGGCGCTGACGGCGGCGCTGCGACTGACCGAGGACGAGCGGGACCACCTCTATCTGCTGGCCGGACACCGCCCACCCGAGGGCGCCCGGGCCGGGGAGTATCTGCGGCCGGGTCTGCGCTACCTCCTCGACCGGCTCGACGACGTGCCCGTGCAGGTGGTGAGCGACCTCGGCGACCTCCTCGCCCAGAACGACCTGGCGCTCGCCCTGTTCGGGTGTGTGTGCACGGTCGCCGAGGAAGACCGCAACATCGTGCTGAGCTGGTTCACCGACCCGGACGTGCGCGGCCACTTCGCCGCCGAGGAACACGACGAGCAGGCCCGGCAGCTGGTCGCCGACCTGCGCGCCGCGACGACCCGCCGCGGCGACGACGAGGCCTCGCGCGCGCTTGTGGCCCGGCTCCAGGCCGCGAGCCCGGAGTTCGCCGAACTTTGGGAGCGGCATGAAGTCGCCGTCCGCCGCTCGCACCCCTACCGGCTCGTGCACCCCGACCTGGGGCGGATCGACCTCGACTGCGAAGTCCTGGCCACCCCGGCCGCGGACCAGCGGCTGCGGATCTTCACCCCGCCGCCCGGCGGCACCTCGGTCCTCGACGAACTGCGCGTGCTCGGACCGCAGCACCGGCACCGCGCGGCCGCACCGTAGATCCGCCACGCCGAGGGTCACTCGCCCCTTGACCGGCTCACCGCCGCCCTCGATATTCGGCGCATGCCGACCCCGGATCCGGACGCACGCCCGGCCATCGATGCCGCCGACCTCACCGTTGTACGCGGCGGCCGCACCGTCCTCCACGACCTGACCTTCACCGTCCCGCGCGGCAGCGTCACCGGCCTGCTGGGCCCGAGCGGCTGCGGCAAGACCACGCTCATGCGCGCCCTGACCGGCGTCCAGGCGCACGTCCAAGGCACCCTCACCGTGCTGGGCCGCCCCGCCGGACACGCAAGCCTCCGCACCCGGCTCGGCTACGTCACGCAGGCGCCGTCCGTCTACACGGACCTCACCGTGCGCGAGAACCTCGACTACTTCGCCGCGTTGCTGCGCGTCCCCAAGACCGACGTCGACCGCGTGATCCACGAAGTCGACCTGGACGCCCACGCCAAGGACCGCGTCTCGCACCTCTCCGGCGGCCAGCGCGCCCGCGTCTCCCTCGCCGCGGCGCTGCTCGGCACGCCCGAACTCCTCGTGCTCGACGAACCCACCGTCGGCTTGGACCCCGTCCTCCGCCGCGACCTGTGGGACCTCTTCCACCGCCTCGCCGCGGACGGCGTCACGCTCCTCGTCTCCAGCCACGTCATGGACGAAGCGGACCGCTGCCAACGCCTCCTGCTCCTCCGCGACGGCAGACTCCTCGCCGACGAAACCCCGGACTCCCTCCGCGAAACCACCGGCGCCGCGGACGCCGAATCGGTGTTCCTCGCCCTCATCGAAGCGGGTGCGGGCGCCCAAAGCCCCGAGAGCGCCACCCGTTCCAGCGGAGAGGCCGATCCCCGATGACCCCGCTCCTCGCCACCGCCCGCCGCGTCCTGGCCCAACTCCGGCACGATCCGCGGACGATCGCCCTGATGCTGCTCGTCCCGTGCCTGCTGCTCGCCCTGCTGCGGTGGCTCTACGCGGGCAACGCACCGATGTTCGACCGCATCGGCGGCCCGCTGCTCGGGATCTTCCCGTTCGTCGTCATGTTCCTCGTGACCTCGGTCGCCACGCTCCGGGAGCGCTCCAGCGGCACCCTGGAACGCCTTCTCACGCTGCCCATCCGCAAGTTCGACCTCATCGGCGGCTACGGCCTCGCCTTCGGCCTGATGGCGGTACTCCAGGCGCTGCTCGCCACCGGGCTGTCCCTCGGGCTTCTCGGCCTCGACATCGCCGGGTCGACGTGGCTGCTGCTCCTGGTCGCTGTGTTGGATGCGCTGCTCGGCCTCGCCCTCGGACTGCTCGTCAGTGCCTTCGCCGACACCGAGTTCCAGGCCGTCCAGTTCATGCCGGCGGTCGTTCTTCCGCAGTTCCTGCTGTGCGGGCTCTTCGTCCCGCGTGACGACATGCAGCCGGCGCTGCGCGTGATCTCCGACGTCCTGCCGCTCTCCTACGCCGTGGACGCCATGAACCAGCTCACCAAGTCACCCCACGTCGGAGGCGACTTCGTCGTCGACATCGCCGTCGTCGCGGGCAGCGCGACAGCAGCCCTCGTGCTCGGCGCGACGACCTTGCGCCGAAGGACGGCGTAGCGCTTCCCCCGAATGGCGGATTGGTCCTACGACCCCAACTCGGCAGACTCGTCCGGGGATTCGCACCAACGAGTCCTGTCCCGGGAGGCGCTGCCTCCGGGGCGGGACGGGCCGACCTGACCACGACGGCCCGTCCTCCGCACATCCGGCGGTGCCGCGCACCTCCGAGCGCGGCACCGCCGCCAGGGACCGGACACGTCGAGCCGCGGCGTGAGCCCGGCAAGCCGGAGCCGCGCTCACTGCTCCTTCACCGCCTGCTCGGCGCGGTATCCGGCCGGGACGCCCTCGACCAGGATGATGTCCGCGTCCATGTGGCGGGTGCGGAGCGGGAGGATCTCGCGGTAGGCGGGGCTGTCCCACCAGGCCGTGGCGGCGTCCATCGACGGAAACTCGATGACGATCGTCCCGGCGTCGCCCCAAGTGCCTTCCATCACGCGCAGGTCCTTGGGGGCGTGGACGATGAACCGGCCGCCGAACGGGTCGAGGGTGGCGTCGATGCGCAGCAGGTACTCGACGATCTCGGCGTTGAACCGGACGGAGTTGACCTGGGCGATGGCGTAGGCGGTCATGGCGGGCTCCTCGTGGGTCGGGGTTTCCGGCTCTTGCGCCGGTCCCGTGTCGGGTCTTCGGTGCGGGGCGCTTGCGGCGTCTCCCTCTGCCCATGAACCTACGGAGCGGCGCCGGGGGCGGAATCAGTCGCGCATAGGTAATGCGGAGTCGGGTGCCCGGCGGCCAACCCGTACCGTGACCGGTACGGCAGCCGGATCGGTCCCCCGACCGGCATCTCGCGAACCTCGGAAGGGGCCGATACGCATGGGCGCACGTCAGCTGGACACCGGCGCGGACGGGCTGGTCGCCACCGTCGAGGACGGCATCGCCACGCTCCGCATCGACCGCCCGCAGGCGAAGGGCGCCCTCACGGCGGCCATGTGGTCGGCGATCCCGGGCCTGCTGGACGTGCTGGCGCAGGACGCCGAGGTCCGGGTCCTGGTCCTCCGCGGCACCGGCGGGGTCTTCTCGGCCGGCGCCGACATCCGCGAGCTGCGCGGGCACTACGCCACCGCGGAATCCGCCGACGCGTACCACGCGCTCAACGCGACCGCCGAGCAGGCGCTGGCGGCGTTCCCCAAGCCCACCATCGCCCTGGTCCAGGGCCCGTGCGTGGGCGGCGGCTGCCAGCTCGCGGTCGCGTGCGACCTCCGCTTCGCGGACAGCACGGCCCGCTTCGGTGTCACCCCCGCCAAGCTCGGCATCGTCTACGACGCCACGTCCACGCACCGCCTGGCGCGGCTGGTCGGCGTCTCGACGGCGAAATACCTGCTGTTCACGGCGGACCTGATCGACAGCCGGCAGGCTCACGAGGCGGGCCTCGTGGAAGCCGTCCACAGCCCCGAAGACGCCGAGGAGCGGGTCTACGCCGTCGCGGCCACGATCGCCTCGCGCTCCCAACTGACCGTGCGTGCAGCAAAGGACCTGCTGGGTTCGGAAACGATCGATCCCGACCGCGTCCACGCCTGGGAACAGGCTTCGCGTGCTTCCACGGACGTCCAGGAAGGCCTGGCCGCGTTCACCGAGCGCCGGGCGCCGGAGTTCACCTGGGGCGGCTAGCCGAGGAGTCCCGCCAGCCCGATGCCGAACATGCCCAGGCCGACGACGAGACAGACCGGCATCATCACCAGGATGAGCGCCACGGCGGTGACCTGGTCACGGTTGGCGACCACGGAGACGGTCGTGGGTGTGGTCGGCAGGTACGTGATGTCCTCGGTGTCGCCGACCTCGCGGGCGCTGTGGACGGAGAGCCGGTCCGTGACCACCTCGGTGCCGTCCGCGGTCGTGAACTCGGCGACGATCCAGTGCGTGTCGCCGTCGTCGTCGGTGTCATAGCCGACGCGAACGACCACCGCTGTCGCGGGCATGCCGTCGCGCTTCATCTTCCGTTGGGCGACGAAGGTGCGTATGCACCACCACCCCAGGTACGCCAGGAAGGCGCCCAGCAGAACGAAGAAAATGTCGCGCACCATGACCCGGATGGTGTCGTACGGCCGGAGGCAGGACAACGGGCATATCCCTCCGGCACGGAGGGTGCTCACGCCGTCGCACGCCGGGCGGATCGCGGCGGCGATCCCCCGGCGTGCGGCGTGGTCAGGTCACGGCGGGCGGACGTGGTGGTTCACGTCCGGTGCCCGGGTCAGCGCGGGGCGACGCCCCAGCTGACGGACTTGCCCGGCTTGTCGTACGGCTCCTCGGTCCACTCCGCGCCCGCGACCTTGCTGCTGCTCGGGGCGAGGGCGATCACGCAGGTGTCGAACGACTTGCCCTTGGTGAAGGCCGTCGGGGCGGTGTGGTCCGTGCACTTGGGGAAGTCGGCGCCGAACAGGATCAGCGGCTGCGCCATGCCGCCGTCCGGCATCAGGCCGTGCATGTTGGTCGCCGACGTGTACGACAGGTCCGTCGTCCCGGCGTTCGTGATCGTGTACTTGATGTAGTACGGCGTCAGCCCCGCGATGCTTCCGCTGCCGGTCATCTTCAGCGAGGACAGGTCGGCCGGCGAGCCCGCGTCGATCGACGTCACCGTCATGGTGACCGTGCCCTTCGTCGAGCCGCTCTGGAAGTCGATGGTCGCCGCTTCGCCGATCTTCAGCGTCGTGCCGGGCTTCGCGGCGCTGCCGCCGGAGCCCGAGCCGCCGCCGTTCGCCGCGCTCGTCGGCGCCTTCGAGTCGGACGACGAGCCGGCCGAGGAACCCGCGGCCGACCCCGCCGAGGGGCTGTTCGAGGCGGCGGCCGTCGAGACTCCGGACGGCGGACCGCTGTCCGGGTTGGTCTTCTCGCCGCTGTTCTTCTTGGAGTCGTTGCAGCCGGTCAGGACCAGCGAACCGGCCACCACCAATCCGGCTATCGCCGCGACGGACCTCCGCGTCCGGAAGACGTTCATGGGTTCCTCCCCGTGGGTAACGCAAGTGATGCACGTGGCCTGTGTGATGGCACAGCGCGCCGAGCATCCTCCCGGGACATCGGCAAACCGGCGGTCACGGATCCGGCCGGATATGTCCTGCGGCGAGTAAATGAGGTATTTCCCTCGGCCGTTAGGGTCGTGTCCCGTGACCGACGCCTCCCCTGCCCAAGCGCCCGCCTACCTCGCCACCACCGCCGACGCGTACGACGCCGTCGCCACCCTCTACGCCGACATGGCACGCAACGCCCTCGACACCACACCCCTCGACCGCGCGTTCCTCGCCGTCTTCGCGGAACTCGTGCACGGCCGCGGGCCCGTCGCCGAACTCGGCTGCGGACCCGGTCAAACCACCGCACATCTTCGTGATCTGGGCCTCACGGATATTTTCGGCATCGACCTGTCCCCGGCGATGATCGGACTCGCCCGCGCGGCCTACCCGGACATCCGCTTCGAGATCGGCTCGATGACCGCCGTGGACCTCCCCGACGGCACGCTGCAGGGCATCCTGTCGTGGTACTCGGTCATCCACACGCCGCCGGTCGAACTCCCCTCCTATTTCGCCGAGTTCCGGCGCCTCCTCGCGCCCGGCGGGCATCTCGCGCTCGGGTTCTTCGAGGCGGAAGGCGGTCCGGTCACCCCGTTCGACCACAAGGTGACAACCGCCTACCGCTGGCCGGTCGACGACCTGGCCGCCATGGCCGGCGCGGCGGGCTTCACCGAGGTCGGCCGCATGCTCCGCGAACCACTCGAAGGCGAGCGGTTCCGGCGCGGCCATCTGCTGATGTCCAGCGCCGAGTAAGCCGGCCCCGGCACAGCTCACCGGCGCAGGGCTTCGACCGGCTCGATCCGGGACGCCCGCCACGACGGGTACAGCCCCGCGACCAGCCCGGTCAGCATGCCGATGAACGGCGCCGCGAGCACCGTGCCGGGGTGCACGACCGGCGTCCAGTCGCGCGCCACGGCCGTGCCGACCACGGCGATGGTGCCGAGGCTGGTGCCGATCAGGCCGCCGACCGCGCCGAGCGCCGCCGATTCGGCGATGAACTGCGCCAGGACGTGGACGCCGCGCGCACCCAGCGCGCGGCGCAGTCCGATTTCGGCGGTGCGTTCCATGACCGCGACCAGGGTGGTGTTGGCGATGCCGACCGCGCCGATCGCCAGGCAGATCCCGGCCAGCATCAGGAACAGCGTGTCCAGGTCGGAGGTGACGTTGTTGCGCAGCGTCCGCGGGTCCGGCGGCGGTATCGGCTTGAAGTAGTCCGGGTGTTCGGGGCGCAGCGCGTACGGGGATTCCTGGGCGACCTGCCGGGCGGCGCCCATGCGGGTGGAGATCAGCATCGCGGCGCGTCCGCCCGCGTCGGGGGGACCCCAAAGCCCTTCGGCGGCGGTGCGCGGCACCAGCACCGACACCAGGAGGTCGGGCATGCGCTTGGTGCTGCCGAGGATGCCGATCACGGTGAACGGCTTGTCGGCAATAAACACGGCCGGCTGGGTCTCCAGCGTCGTGATCCCGAGTCGCGCGGCGACTCCGGCGCCGATCACGGCGACGCGTTCGCCGCGGCCGTCGTGGAAGGCGTCCCAGGACCGGCCTTGGGTGAACTGCGCTTGGGCGGCGCCGAAGACGCCCGCGGTGGCGGCCACGAGCGGCGGGCGTTCGCCGGCCGGGCCGCGGCCGGTCGGCAGCGAGCGGATGTCGTCCTCGGGGCTCAGCCGCACCGTCCAGTACGTGCCGGCGGCCGTCACCCCGTTGAGGGCGCCGACCCGGGTGTCCGCGTCCGCGGGGAACGAGTTGGGCACGTAGTCGGCGTCGCTGCCGCCGGTGTCCTGCACCGTGACCTCGGTCGCGGTGAACCGGTCGAACCGTTCGTCGATCTGTGCGCCCGCGGTCGCCGTCAGCCCGAGCACGGCGACGAACGTGCCGACGCCGAGGACGGTGCCGAGCACCGTCAGCATCGACCGCGCGGGACGCTGGAGCATCCCCGCCACGGACTGCCGGACGAGGTCGCGCCGGCCGAAGGTGGAGCGCGGCAAGTCCGAGGCCGGGCGCCGGCCCGGCCGCCACCGGAGCTGCGGCAGACGCCTCACCGGACCGCGTCCCGCGGTGCCCGCACGGTGAGCCGTCCGTCGCGGATGGCCAGGCTGCGGGTGCCGCGGGCGGCGACCGCCGGGTCGTGGGTGATCAGCAGGACGGTCATGCCGGCGCCGTGGAGCGCGTCGAGGTGCGCGAGGACTTCGTCGGCGGTCGCGCTGTCGAGGTTGCCGGTCGGCTCGTCGCACAGCAGCAGCTTCGGCTTGCCCGCCAACGCCCGGGCGATCGCCACGCGTTGGCGTTCGCCGCCGGACATCGTGGTGGGCATCGCCGTCATACGGTGCCGCAGGCCGACGAGGAGGAGGGCGCGGCGGGCCCGGACGACCCGTTCACTGTGCGGAACTCCCTGGTAGACCATGGAGAGTTCGACGTTCTGCGCGGCGGTGCGGTGCGGCAGGAGGTGGAACGACTGGAACACGAAACCGATGCGGCTTCCGCGGAGGCCGGAGCGTTCGGCGTCGGTCAGGGTCGAGGTGTCCGTGCCGTCGAGGAAGTAGCGTCCGGAGGTGGGGCGGTCGAGCAGGCCGACGACGTTGAGGAACGTCGACTTGCCCGATCCGGACGGGCCGACGATCGTCACGTACTCGCCGGTCTCGATCCGCAGGTCCACGTCCGCGAGCGCCGTCGTCTCCGGCGGGCCCGGGTAGGTCAGACCGACGCGCTCCAGCGCGATGACCGGCGGCGTCACTTCGCGCCCTTGCCGTCCGCGCCCGCGGCGTCGCCGCCCACGCCGACCACCACTCGTTCGCCGGGGCCGAGTTTCGCCGTCCCGGCCGGGGTGACCTGGACGAAGCCGCCCGCGGTGGCGCCCGGCCGCACCTCGACCCGGCGCCGGTCGCCGTTCGGGCCGACGACCGTCACCACGGTGCGGCCGTCCGCCGTCGCCGACATCGCGGTCACCGGGACGACGAGCACGGGGCCGGCCGACGCGGCGGCCTCGACGGTGAGCCGGACGTCCTGCCCGGCGAGCTGCGGATCCAGCGGCTTGGTCGGCGTCACCACGACTTCGAACGAACGGCCGCCCGAGACGGCGGCTTTGCCGTCGCCCGACGCCTTGTCCGCGGCCGGGTCGGTCGGTGTGTCGGCGACCGACGACACCGTCGCCGCGACCTCGACACCGGTCAGCTCGGACAGCACCTTCACGGCCATCCCGGTACGCACCAGCTCTTTGTCCGCCGGGGCGAGCGCGCCCCGCACGACGAGCGTGCCCGCGGACAGCGTCAGCGCGTGCTCGGCGACGGCTTCGCCGACCTGCGCGTCGAGCGCGGTCACCCGGCCGGGGAGAGTGCGCAGGAAGACCACTTCGGACGCGGGCAGCATGGCTCCCGCGGGCCCCGCCGCGTCCTTGCCGTCGCCGGCCGCGGAGGCCTGCGGCGCGGTGTAGCCGATGCGCTGGTAGAAGGCGGCGACCCCGTCGCGCGTGCCGTTGCCGTAGGAGCCGGCGGCATCCGAACCGGTCGACACGCCAACAGCACTGAGCGCCTTCTGCAACTGTTCGACGTCCTTGCCCTGCGCGCCCGGCTTCAGGTCCCGGTACGCGGGGACGTCGCCCTGGAGCACGAACACCGGCCGCCCGGAGATCTCCAGCAGCACCTGGCCGCCGTTCACGGCCGCCCCGGTCTTGACCCGCACACCCGTCACCACCGCGGCCCCGCCGTCGGCGCCGGACTTCCCGGCGCCGCTCGCGGGCACCTGGACCGACTGCGCGGGCGTCACCTTGCCGCGCAGCATGACCGTGTCCACCAGACGGCGGGATTCCACCTGCGCGGTGATCAGGGACTTCGCCGGCGGCGCCGCATCGCTGGCCCGCTGCGCGGGCGATTTCACGAACTGTGCGGCCAGCAGGCCCAGGACGACGAGCAGAACCGAGCCGACGACGATCACGATGAGCATCCGCCGCCGCCGGTCGCCGGGGCCCGTCTCGGATGCGGAGCGCCGGCCGCCGGGCGGGGTGTAGACCGCCTCGCCGAGAATCACCTGCTCGCCTCCGGTTCCCGGTCGCGACCGGGCGCGCTCCCGCCCCCGGCCTGTCCTGCCGACGGGCAACGGTGCCACGAACGGGCCGCGGGAGGCCGCCGTGCGCGCGTATTGGATAGGTGATTGACCCCCCATATTTTCCGGCCCAAAGATGAACTCTGCTATGACGGCGTTGACTTCGGAATCACCCCCACCAAGCCGCCGGCACAGCGACCCGAGTTCGGTTTCGGAATGCACAGACAACAAGGAGGACGATGGTGAATCGCCCACGGACTTTCCTCGCGGCAGCCTCCGCAGCCGCGATCCTCGGCTCGGTTTTCCTCACGGCCACTCCGGCCTCCGCGACCGCGGGATCCTGCAAGGCGGGTGACGCCTGCCTGTACTACAACTCCGGCTACGGCGGGTCGAAGTACGGGATCAGCGGCCCGGTTTCGGACTACGCGCCCTACAAGTTCAAGGGCGGCAACGCCAACGGGCAGCGTCTGAAGAACAACGTCGCGTCGGTGCGCAACATGAGCACCTCGCTCACTCTGACGGTGTTCTACAACAACACGTACAACTGCAAATACGCCTGCCAGAAGTTCCCCCCGGGCAGCAAGGCCAACCTCAACAGCAAGATGAAGAACGAGAATGCGTCGCAGCTCATGAACACGGGCCTCGACCTGTCCCACAAGCCCGTATGAGAATTGCGCGCACCGTACTCGGCCCGATCGCGGCTTTCGCCATAGTCGCCGGTGCCACGGCCTGCTCGTCGTCGTCCGACGGCGGGACGGACGCGGCTCCGCCCTCGATCGGTCCGGTGCAGCAGCTGACGGACATGTCGCACCAGGCACTTCCCCTGGAGGCGTACATGCTGCAGCCCGGCCAGTTCGCCACCATCATGAGCGCCCGTCGGCAGCTGGTCACCCAGTGCATGCAGCGCTTCGGGTTCGACTACCGGCCCGCGACGGCGGACGGCGGCACGGATCCCACCGCCGGCAAGACGCAGTCGCAGATGCGGTACGTGGACAGCAGCGCCCACGTGTCGGCCTACGGCTACCACCAGGAGCCGGGCGTCGGCACTCCGGCCGTGGAGCCGCAGCGCTCGCCGACCGAACTCGCGGTCCTGACCGGCTCCTCCGACGGCGGCGACGCCCCGGGGCAGACCACCGGACGCGACATCCCGGAAGGCGGCTGCTTCGGCGAGGTGGACCGGACGCTCGCCCAGCGCGGCGTCATCATCCAGGACGACGAGCTGGTCAGCACGATCAACATCGAGGGCATGTCGCGCTCGACCCAGGACCCGCGTCTCAAGCAGGCGTTCGCGGCCTGGTCCGCGTGCATGAAGGGCAAGGGCTACACCTACGCGACGCCCAAGGAGGCGAACCAGGATCCGCGCTGGTCGACTCCCACGGCAAGCGCGGAGGAGATCGGCACGGCGGTGGCCGATCTCGCGTGCATGACCGAGAACAACGTGGTCGGCACCTGGTTCGCCGTCGAATCGGCCTACCAGAAACAGCAAATCGAAGCGAACTTCGAGAAGCTGGAGCAGGTCCGCCGGTCCATCGACACGAGCATCCGCGTCGCGAACGGCATCGTCACCGCAGGGTGACCGGACCCGGCCGCGGAACGGCCTCCCGAAGGCAGTTCCGCGGCCACCGCCCCGCCTCCACCGGGCCCCCCGCGAAATTGACGCGACTGCGCGACGGGTCGCCGCGCATACTCGGCCGCGTTCGCCGTTTCGTCTGTGCCCGGGGGTTTCCGTGGAGGCCGAGCTACGTCCCGTGTCCGATGCGCGATCGGGGCCTGAACCGCGCCCGCTGTCCGCGCTGATGTCGCCCGCCGCGTTGGCCGAGGAGGTGGCCGCGGGCTTCGTGCGCCGCACCCGGCACCCGGAACTCCCGCTCTCCGTCTACGCGTACACCGCACGCTGCTTCCTCACCCAGCGCTGGACGCCGGTCACCCGCTGGACCCGCGGCCTGATCGTCGACGACGAGACCGGCACGATCGCCGCGCAGGCCTTCCCCAAGTTCTTCAACGCCGAACAGCACACCCCCGACTCGCCGTTCGCACCGCCCCTGCCCGCCGGCGAGCCGTTCGAGCTGTACGACAAGGTCGACGGCAGCCTCGGCATCCTCTTCCACCACGCGGGACGCTGGCGCGCCGCGACGAAGTCCTCGTTCACCTCGCCGCAAGCCGTCTGGGCGCAGGCCTGGTTGGACACGCACGACACCGGATCCCTCTCCCCCGGCACGACCTACCTCGCCGAGGTCGTCTACCCCGAGAACCGGATCGTTGTCGACCACGGCTCGCGCAGCACGCTCGTCCTGCTCGGCGGCTACGGGCCCGACGGTGCCGAACTCCCGCTCGCCGAGCTCGCCGCGGCCTGGCACGGCATCGGCGACGTGGTCGACAGCCACCGCCCAGGCTCCCTCGCCGACTTGCTGCGCGACGCGGCGAACAACCGGGGCCCGGACGGCCGTCCGCTGGCCGGCACGGAGGCGGAGGGGTGGGTGGTGCGCTTCGCGTCCGGTGTACGCGCCAAGGTGAAACTGGGCGACTACGTGCGCCTGCACGCCACGATGACGCGCACCAACGAGCGCGGCGTCTGGGAGGTCCTCTCGCGCGGCGGGGACCCCGCGGAACTGTTCGACCGCATGCCCGACGAGTTCCGCACCTGGATCCTCACCGTCGCCGCCCGCCTGACCCGCGAACACGACGACTGGGCGGCCGCCGCGCACGCCGCCTTCGCGGCGATCGGCCCGGTCCCGGACCGCCCGGCATTCGCCCGCAAGGCCACCGACCCGGCGCTGAAGGCCTACCGCGCGGCGCTGTTCCTCCTGTACGACAACCGCCCCATCGACGAACTCGCCTGGCGCGCGGTCCGCCCGGCCACCGCAGGGGTTCCGTTCCTGGTGGGCGACCCGGGCTGAGCCCGAGCGCGGTCGGACCGGTCGGGGTGACGCAGCCGCTGATGTAGCGCGGCCGGTTCCCCCGACCGGGTGACTCACACCCCCGACGCAACCTGCCGCGCCTGCCAGGCCAGCGTGTCCGCGATGTCCGCGGGCGTGCGGCCCGCGTCGAGCTGCGCGGTCAGGGCCTCGGCCGCGAGCGGGGCCAGCAGCGCCTCGGCCAGGATCTCCACGCGCGGTGCCGGATGGCCCGCCGCGGTCAGCAGCACGGCCGCGTGGTGGCACCAGAACCGGTAGGCGCCGATCCGGTAGCGGGCGCCCGGCGAGGCGGTCTCGGACGCGCGGACGAGTTCCAGGTTGGCGAAGGCGTAGTCGAGGTACGCCCGCACGAACGCCTCCAGCCGGTCGGCCGGCGCCGCCTGCCCCGCGCCCGGCCCGAGCGGCGCCTCCCCCCGCAGGATCCCCTCCTGCAGTTCCGTCTCCCGCTCGTGCAGCAGCGCCGCCGCCAACCCGGCCCGGTCTCCGAAGCGGCGGAACAGCGTGCCTTTCCCCACCCCCGCGGCCGCGGCGATCGCGTCCATGCTCACTTGCTCGACCCCGTGCGCGGCGAACAGTTCCGCGGCGGCGTCGAGGATCCGGCGGCGGTTGCGGACCGCGTCGGCACGTTCGCGGCGCGGCGGGCCGGACGTCAGCGGAACGCCGGTTGACGAAGCGGACTGCGGTCCGTTAATTTTGTCGGGCACAACCGGACCATAGTCCACTTACTTGGAAGGCGTCCACTCATGACCGTGCTCATCACCCGTGCCGACCTGGAAATCGCCGTCAAGGAAGGCTCCGTCACCGTCGTCGACGCGCTCGCCGGCGACTACTGGGCCCAGCAGCACCTGCCCGGCGCCGTACCGCTGCACCCGAGCGAGGTCGCCGACCGCGCGTCCGAGGTGCTCCCCGACCTCGACCGCCCCGTGGTGACCTACTGCTCCAACGCCGCCTGCCCCAACAGCGGCCAGGTCGCCGACGCGCTCACGCGTATGGGGTACACGAATGTCCGCAAGTACAAGGAAGGCATCGAGGACTGGGTGGAAGCCGGCCTGCCCGTCGAGTCCGCCTGACCCGACCCGCGCGGGAGCGTTGGGACTACTCGGCCCCCCGCTCCCGCGCGGAGCCGTCCGCGGTGGACGCGTCGAGGTGCGCCCCCTCGATCGGCGGCCCCTGCACCGCGCACGCCGTCCGGCACTCCGGCTCCGCGTGCTCCGGCTCGCCCGGCTTGCCGGCCAGCGCGTCCGCGCTGACCGTCAGCCACGCCAGCACCGCACCGAGCACCAGCAGGCCCGCGCAGATCAGCATCGCCTTGTCGAAGCCCGAGTCGACCGTCGACGGCACCCGGTATCCGTCGCCGGTCATCCCGACGATCGCCGGAAGCCCCGCCACCGCCAGCAGCCCGGCCGCCCGGGCCGCCGCGTTGTTGACGCCGCTCGCGATGCCCGCACGGCTCACATCCACCGACGCGAGCACCGTCGCGGTCAGCGGAGCGACCGTCACCGACAGGCCGAGGCCGAGCACGGCGACGCCCGGCAGCACGGTGGTGACGTACGGGGCGTCCGCGCCGATCCGCAGCATCAACATCAGCCCTGCCGCACACAGCAGCGGCCCGACGGTCATCTGGATCCGCGGCCCGATCCGCTTCGCCAGCTCGCCGGACCGCGCGGACAGCAGCAGCATCAGCACGGTGATCGGCAACGTCGCCAGCCCGGAGGCCTGCGGCGAGTAGCCGGACACCGTCTGGAGCTGGAGGACCAGGAAGAACAGCACCGCGCTGAGCGCCGCGTACACGCACAGCGTCACCACGTTGACCGCGGTGAACTGCTTGGACCGGAAGACGTCCAGCGGCAGCATCGGCTCCGCGACCCGCCGCTCCGTCATGACGAACGCCGCACCGGCCGCGACGCCCGCGATGCCCGCCAACGCCGCGGTCACCGGCGCCGTCGGCGCGGTGATCAGCGCCCACGTCACCCCGGCGAGCGACAGCGCGGCCAGCGCCGAGCCGGTGACGTCGAACCGTCCGGTGGCCTTGGGGTCGAACGTCTCGGGCACGTGCCGGATCGCGACGGCGATCGTGACGACCGCGAGCGGCAGGTTGATCAGGAAGATCCACCGCCAGCTCGCCGCGTCCACCAGCCAGCCGCCCAGGAACGGCCCGATCGCCGTCGCCACACCGCCCAGGCCCGACCAGGCGCCGACCGCGCGCGGCCGGTCGTCGGGATGGAACGTCGCCTGGATGATCGCCAGCGATCCGGGGGTGAGCAGCGCGCCGCCGATGCCCTGCAGGGCGCGGGCGGCGATCAGCAGCTCGGCATTCGGGGCGATCCCGCACAGCAGCGACGCGGCGGCGAACCAGGCGACGCCGATGACGAACACGCGCTTGCGCCCGTAGCGGTCGCCCAGGGCGCCGCCGAGCAGGATGAGCCCGGCGAGGGTGAGCGTGTACGCGTTGACGATCCACTGCAGCGCCGACACCGAGACGCCCAGGTCGCGGCCGATGGTCGGCAGCGCGACGTTGACGACCGTGCCGTCGAGCATCGCGATGCCCGACCCGAGGACGGTGGCCAGCAGGATCCACCGTCCGGCCGCCGATTCGAACCGGACGCTTTCCGACCGCGCGGTCTCCGCCATACCCCGATCATCGGTGCTTCGGCGCCCGACAGCACGGCGAAACCGGCCCCGGGAACGCCGAAGGGGCCCCGGTCGGCGGGGCCCCTTCGGGCGGGTTTCGGCGGGCGGACAGCCGGGCTCGGGTCAGCGGCTCGGGGCCCGTGGCGCCGGGATTATCCGGATGAGCTTCGCGTGCGGGGAGCGGTCCGGGAACGGCACGATCACCATCGCGATGGCCAGCAGGATCGTCGCGACGAACGCGTCCAGCCAGTAGTGGTTCGCGGTGACCACGACCACCAGCAGCGTTATCGCCGGGTGGAACCAGATCAGTCGGCTGCCCGCGCGGCGCAGCGGGTCGCGGTTGCACCACACCGCCATGACGCCGATGGCGACGACCAGGGCCCAGCCGAAGTGCAGGGACGGCATGGCCGCGTACTGGTTGGCGATCTTGGCGCCGACGCCGGAGTACGGCGAGCTGCCGTCCTGCATGCCGGTGTCGACGAAGCCGGGCATCATCCGCGGCGGCGCGAGCGGCACCAGGATGTGGATGACCAGCGCGATGCCGGTCATGATCGCCAGGAGGTTCCGTATCCACTTGTAGTGGTCGCGGTGGCGGATCCACAGCCACAGCAGGAACGCGACGGTGATCGGGAAGTGCACGAACGCGTAGTACTTGTTGGCCGCGGTGATCAGCGCGTCGGACTGCATGAACCAGTGCTGGACGACGGACTCGTCCGGCAGGTGGAGGTCCTGCTGGAGGGTGAGGACTTCCTTGGCGTTGGCGAACGCCTTGGCGTCCTCGTTGCCGGAGATCCCGCGGCCGAACTTGTAGACCAGGAACAGGGACGCGACCAGGAGCAGTTCGCGGATGGCGTCGCGCGCGGTCTGCTTGCGGGCGGCCCGCTTGGCGATGCGCTCCTCTTCGGAGCCCGGCGCGGGCGGTGGTGCGGGGTCCGCGACGGGGGCGCTTGGCGCCGTTTCCGGGCTTCCGGTTTTGAGCCTGCCGAGCACCACGCCCCCTTGCTCCTCACTACGACTCGCTCTGACAAGTCGTCAGATGTTGCGTTGCGTCACCGAATTCCTGCGCAGCGTCAGCGCTTCGTCGCGCTCGGCGGCTGCAAGCCGCACGCCAGCCTATGCCTTGCGCCAACGGGCGGCGTCCACCACGTGAACGAGAAGCACCCGGCGGAAATCACCCCCAGGTCCAACTTCTCTCCCTCCAAGGACATTCCGGGACACTGTGCGGTTCCCGGTTGTGCGCGGGGAGTTATCCCTGGGGATCCTCGGGCGCCCTCCGGCATCCGTTGTCCACAAGTCCTGCCATCCGGCCCCCACGCCCCCCGCACCCCTCTCTACGCTGCGGGCATGAGCGACCACGCGTCCGCATCCGCCCCGCTGCCGCACTCCGCGTCCGGCGCACCTTTCGCCGCGTCTTCCGTCCCGTCCCCGGGCGTCCCGCACCAAGCCGCCGCGGGGCCGGGCGAACAGCGCCTCGTGCTCGTCGTCGAGGACGAACCGACCATCGCCGACGCGGTCGCCGCGCGGCTGCGCGCCGAAGGCTTCGCCACCGCGGTGGCGACCGACGGCCCGTCCGCGGTCGCGCTCGCCGAGCGGCAGCGGCCGGACATCGTCGTGCTCGACGTCATGCTGCCCGGCCTGGACGGCCTGGAGGTGTGCCGCCGGATACACAACGTGCACCCGGCCGTCCCGGTGCTGATGCTGACCGCCCGCGACGACGAGACCGACCTGCTGGTCGGCCTCGCGGTCGGCGCGGACGACTACATGACCAAGCCGTTCTCCATGCGCGAGCTGGTCGCCCGCGTGCACGTGCTGCTGCGCCGCATGGAGCGCGCCCAGGCCGCCGCCCGCCGCGAGGCCCCCGAGACGGTCCGGCTGGCCGGGCTGAGCGTGGACCGCACCCAGCGGCGCGTGCACCTGGACGGCGCCGAGATCCACCTGACGCCGACCGAGTTCGACCTGCTCATGTGCCTCGCGACGCGTCCGCGCGCCGTGCTGTCGCGCGAACAGCTGCTGGCCGAGGTGTGGGACTGGGTCGACGCGTCCGGCACCCGCACCGTCGACAGCCACATCAAGGCGCTGCGCCGCAAACTCGGCGCGGAGTGGATCCGCACCGTGCACGGCGTCGGCTACGCCCTGGAGACGCCGGGCGACCTCGGCACCGGGCCCGCCGGGACTGCCGGATCCGCCGGGTCCGGGGTGGTGCCGTGATGGCCCGACCGGCGTGGATGCGGGCCCGGCCGCTGGACCCGCTGCGCTCGATCAAGATCAAACTCGGGGTCCTGGTCGTCGCGTCGGTGTTCACGTCGACCGTGCTGATGATCCTCGGCCTGCGCGCCGACGTGCGGTTCCGGTACATGTTCGTGGTCACGTCGCTGGCCAGCCTCGCCGTCACGCTGCTGCTCGCGCACGGCATGACGTCGCCGCTGCGCGAGATGACCGCGGCCGCCCGCGCCATGGCACGGGGCGACTACTCGCGGCGGGTCCGCGCCACCTCGCGCGACGAGGTGGGGCAGCTCGCGGACGCCTTCAACCGCATGGCGTCCGACCTCGAACAGGTCGACCGGCACCGCCGCGAACTGGTCGCCAACGTCTCGCACGAGCTGCGCACCCCGATCGCCGGGCTCCAGGCGCTCCTGGAGAACCTGGTCGACGGGGTGTGGGAGCCCGACAAGGAACGCCTCGGGCAGGCGCTGACGCAGACCGAGCGGCTCGGCCGGCTGGTCGCGGACCTGCTCGACCTGTCCCGCATCGACGCGGGCGTGGTGCCCCTGCGGGCTCGCGAATTCGCGGTGCGGCCGTTCCTGGAGGGCGTGCTGCGCGAGGCCGAGGCGGTCGGCCTCGACGTGGTCTTCGTGGTCGACGTCGAACCGTCGACGCTGACCGCGGTCGCCGACCCCGAGCGGCTCCACCAGGTCGTCACCAACCTCGTCGCCAACGCCTGCCGGCACTCCCCGCCCGGCGGCCGGGTGTCACTCCATGCAACCGCCCACGAGGGCCCCGGCAGCCTCGTCCTGGACGTGCAGGACCAGGGCCCGGGTATTCCGCGCGAGGAGCGCACCCGCGTTTTCGAGCGGTTCATCCGCGGCGGCACCGCGATCGGGGAAGCCCCCGAATACCAGGGCGGCCGGCGCCGCGAAGGCGGCGGCACCGGACTCGGGCTCGCCATCGCCCGCTGGGCGGTGGACCTGCACGGCGGTGAAATCGCGGTGGCCGAATCCCGGTTCGGGTGCCGAATACGCGTCGTTCTTCCGGACCGGAATGCCCGCGATCAGGCCGGTACCGACAGTCTGTCGGCCCATCTCCGGCCATGACCGAGGGTGACCCCACGCCGTGCGGAGCAAAACCCCCCAAGACCCCCGCACCGCACATGTGTACTGGTCAACGCGGGTAGGGCGCCCCAAGGCGGTTCGCGCTCACGGGATACCGGCGCTCCGGTTATGACATTGAGTCACCTAGAATTACCAGCAAAGGGACAATTCTCCGCCTCTCGGTCATCTCTCTGTGATCTACGCGACGCGTAGGACGTAGGGCCTGCGCACCATGGCCGAAAGGGCGTAGCCTTGTTTCCCGCTGTCCACCACCCCAGGAAGCGGAAGAGGGCGGTTGCCGCCGTGTCGTCACAGTCCCCTAGCAACCCGATGGCCAGCTTCGGCCCCAACGAGTGGCTTGTCGACGAGATCTACCAGCAGTACTTGCAAGATCCCAGTTCGGTGGATCGTGCCTGGTGGGATTTCTTCGCCGACTACAAGCCCAGCGGAGACGCGGTAAACGCACCCGCAGCAGACTCGTCGAACCGGAGCGGTCCCATCACCACCAGCACTGAGAGTGCGCCCGGCACCGCCGCGCCCGCACCGATCCAGGCGGCCCCGGCCGCCCCCGCCGCACCTGCCGCGGCGGCACCTGCCAGCAACACCAACGGAGCGCCCGGCGTCGCCACGACGACACCCGCGCCCGCGTCCAGCCACCCGATGGTGACCAGCGGCCTGCAGAACGCCGCCGCGGCCGTCGCGCCGAAGCCGACGCCGGCCGACCGCGAGACGCCCGCCGCCAAGGCCACGCCCGCGCCGTCCGCCGGACCGGAAGCCGTCCAGCTCAAGGGCCCGGCCGCGCGCGTCGCCGTCAACATGGACGCGAGCCTGACCATCCCGACCGCGACCAGCGTGCGCGCCGTCCCGGCGAAGCTGCTGATCGACAACCGCATCGTGGTGAACAACCACCTCAAGCGGGCCCGCGGCGGCAAGGTCTCCTTCACCCACTTCATCGGCTACGCCCTGGTGCAGGCGATCAAGTCGATGCCGGCGATGAACCACGGCTTCGAGGAGCGCGACGGCAAGCCGTTCCTCATCAAGCCCGAGCACGTCAACCTGGGCCTCGCGATCGACCTGACCAAGCCGAACGGGGACCGGCAGCTGGTCGTCGCCGCCATCAAGAAGGCCGAAGAGATGGACTTCTTCGGCTTCTGGCAGGCCTACGAGGACATCGTCCGGCGCGCCCGCGCCAACAAGCTCACCGTCGACGACTTCGCGGGCGTCACCGTCTCGCTCACCAACCCCGGCGGCATCGGCACCGTGCACTCCGTGCCGCGCCTGATGCCCGGCCAGGGCACGATCGTCGGCGTCGGCGCGATGGAGTACCCGGCCGAGTTCCAGGGCGCGTCCTCGGACACCATGGCCCGCCTCGCGGTCAGCAAGATCCTCACCCTGACCAGCACCTACGACCACCGGATCATCCAGGGTGCGCAGTCGGGCGAGTTCCTGCGTCGCATTCACCAGCTCCTCCTCGGCGAGGGCGGGTTCTACGACGAGATCTTCGCCTCCCTGCGCATCCCGTACGAGCCGGTGCGCTGGGTGCAGGACATCTCCGCCAGCCACGAGGACGACGTCAACAAGACGGCGCGCGTCCAGGAGCTGATCCACTCGTACCGGGTCCGCGGCCACCTCATGGCCGACACCGACCCGCTCGAGTACAAGCAGCGCCGCCACCCCGACCTCGACGTCGTCGAGCACGGCCTGACCCTGTGGGACCTCGAACGCGAATTCGCGGTCGGCGGGTTCGCCGGGCAGTCGATGATGACGCTCCGCGAGGTCCTCGGCGTCCTGCGCGACTCGTACTGCCGCACCGTCGGCGTCGAGTACATGCACATCCAGGACCCGCAGCAGCGCCGCTGGATCCAGGAACGCGTCGAGGTCCCGCACACCAAGCCCGACCGCGAAGACCAGCTCCGCGTCCTGCGCAAGCTCAACGCCGCCGAAGCGTTCGAGACCTTCCTGGCCACCAAGTACGTCGGCCAGAAGCGTTTCTCCCTCGAAGGCGGCGAGTCGACGATCCCGCTGCTCGACGCGGTCATCTCCGCCGCCGCCGAAGCCGGCCTCGACGAGGTCGCGATCGGCATGGCGCACCGCGGCCGCCTCAACGTCCTGACCAACATCGTCGGCAAGTCCTACGCCCAGGTCTTCCGCGAGTTCGAAGGCAACATCGACCCCAAGTCGATGCACGGCTCCGGCGACGTGAAGTACCACCTCGGCGCCGAAGGCACCTTCACCTCCGAGGACGGCGCCCAGGTCAAGGTGTCGCTCGTCGCGAACCCGTCGCACCTCGAGGCCGTCAACCCGGTCCTCGAAGGCGTCGTCCGCGCCAAGCAGGACATCATCGACATGGCCGGCGCGGGCTTCACCGTCCTGCCGCTGCTCCTGCACGGCGACGCCGCGTTCGCCGGCCAGGGCGTGGTCGCCGAGACCCTCAACATGTCGCAGCTGCGCGGCTACCGCACCGGCGGCACCGTGCACGTCGTCATCAACAACCAGGTCGGCTTCACCGCCGCCCCGGCCGCATCGCGCTCGTCGATGTACGCGACCGACGTCGCCCGCATGGTCGAAGCGCCGATCTTCCACGTGAACGGCGACGACCCCGAGGCGTGCGTGCGCGTCGCGCAGCTCGCCTTCGAGTACCGGCAGGCGTTCCACAAGGACGTCGTCATCGACCTGATCTGCTACCGGCGCCGCGGCCACAACGAGGCCGACAACCCGTCGTTCACGCAGCCGCTGATGTACGACCTCATCGACAAGAAGCGCTCGGTCCGCAAGCTCTACACCGAGGCGCTCATCGGCCGCGGCGACATCACCGTCGACGAAGCCGAGCAGGCGCTGAAGGACTACCAGGACCAGCTGGAGAAGGTGTTCGCCGAGGTCCGCGAGGCGACCACCGCGCAGCTCCCGGCGCACCCCGAGCCGCAGCAGCTGCCCGAGTTCCCCAGCCCGATCGGCACCGCGATCGCCGGCGAGACCGTCAAGCGGATCGTCGAATCGCAGATCTCCCTGCCCGACGGCTTCGCCCCGCACCCGCGCCTGCAGCCGCAGCTGCAGCGCCGCGCGGCGATGGTCGAGGACGGCACGATCGACTGGGCGATGGGCGAGACCCTCGCGTTCGGTTCGCTGCTCATGGAAGGCCACCCGGTCCGCCTGGCCGGCCAGGACTCCCGCCGCGGCACCTTCGGCCAGCGCCACGCGGTCCTCGTCGACCGCGAATCGGGCGGCGAGTGGACGCCGCTGGCGAACCTCACCCCCGAGCAGGCCAAGTTCACCGTGTACGACTCGCTTCTCAGCGAGTTCGCCGCGATGGGCTTCGAATACGGCTACTCGCTGGCCCGCCCGAACGCCCTGGTGCTGTGGGAGGCGCAGTTCGGCGACTTCGCCAACGGCGCCCAGACGATCATGGACGAGTTCATCTCGTCCGCCGAGCAGAAGTGGGGCCAGCACTCCGGTGTCGTGCTCCTGCTCCCGCACGGCATGGAAGGCCAGGGCCCGGACCACAGCTCGGCGCGCATCGAGCGCTACCTCCAGCTGTGCGCCCAGAACAACATGACGGTCGCCGCGCCGACCCTGCCCAGCAACTACTTCCACCTGCTGCGCTGGCAGGCGCACAACCCGCACCACAAGCCGCTGGTGGTGTTCACCCCGAAGTCGATGCTGCGCCTCAAGGCCGCCGCGTCGAAGATCGAGGAGTTCACCTCGGGCGAGTTCCGCCCCGTCATCGGCGACACTTCGGTGGACCCGAAGCAGGTGCGGCGCGTGGTCATGACGTCGGGCAAGTTCTACTACGACCTCGAAGCGCACCGGCAGAAGTCCGGCGCGACCGACGTCGCGATCGTCCGCGTCGAGCGGCTCTACCCGCTGCCCGTCGAGGAGATGCGCACCGAGCTGACCCGCTACGGCATGGAGCGCTACGGCAACGGCCTGGAGCTCGTGTGGGCCCAGGAAGAGCCGGCGAACCAGGGCGCGTGGCCGTTCATCGCGCTCAACCTGGTCGAGGCGGGCCTGCCGACGCCGCGCCGGATCGCCCGTCCGCACGCGTCGTCCCCCGCGGTGGGTTCGGCCAAGCGCCACGAGGCCGAGCAGCAGGGCCTGGTCGCGGAGGCGTTCGCGTAGTCCGCCAGCCCCCACGGCTCGTTACGGGCCGGTTTTCCGCGGGTCCGCCCCGGCGCTTACGATGCGCCGGGGCGGACCCGTTTCCGCGTCCACCCGCACCCGCACGCACGGCACAGGAGCAGCAACGTGTACTTCACCGACCGGGGCATCGAAGAACTGGAGTCGCGGCGCGGCGACGAGGAAGTCACCTTCGCTTGGCTCGCCGAACAACTTCGCACCTTCGTCGACCTGAACCCGGAGTTCGAAACCCCGGTGGAACGCCTGGCGACTTGGCTGGCGCGGTTGGACGACGAGGACGAGGAGTAGGAGCGCGAGCGGGGAGAGCCGCGCAGCCGGTCGGCGCGAGCGGACCCGACCCGAGCGCCCTGTCCTCCACCACGCGGGGCGTTCAACGGTCCCTCAGCCCTCAGCGTGAACGTTCGGCCGTCACGCCAAGGCTCTTGTCCTGGTGGGCGTCGACGTGGCCGACCCCCGGCAGCTGTGCCGGGAACCCGACGTTGACTCCCGGAGCCGACCGGCGGACTTCGTCCGCGAGCGAAGAAACCGTGGGCAGCGCGGCGGCGGTGTTCGCGGTCGACGTCACCGGCGCAGGGGACCCCCGCCTTGGCGGTTCCGGCACGGCGATCAGCCCACCGGGCCGAAGCTCCGGCCTTTTCCTGGCCGTTCCTTCCGCGTACGCCTGCACACTGCTGCTGGGTGTGAAGCCTTCCGGCATCGTCAGCACAAGGGTCCGCCGAGGGCCCTTGGGGTGGGGGCTGCCGGCAGCCTTGTGCTGGATCACGGCGTCGTCGTACATCCGCCGGTAGGCCCATGCCAGGGCCTCCGCCGACAACTCGCCACCGCCGAGGCGGCCCATAGCCTTGCCCCAGCCCGCGGCGTGCTGCTCGGCGAGATAGGCGATCTCCCTCGCCACCGTTTCCTCGGGGACGCCGTACGCAACCGAGTCGGCAAAGTTGTTCGCACGCCACTCCGGGGCGGTGATCGCACCGCTCGCGCGGCGGAGGTCACGCCACGCCGTCACTCCCTCGTCGAAGCCACGCTCGGGAACGCCCAGTTCCTCACGTGCGCGTTCCTGGAGCCGGACCTCCTGGTCCTCGGGGAGCAGACACTGGTTCAAGGTGGAGGCGATGAAGTACCTCGGGTCGCCGACGGTGAGCAGTTCGGGGTCGAAGAACACTGTCCTGTCGTGCAGGACACCCATGTTGCCCGCCCAGATGTCCGGCAGTCCCTTCACGTGGCGTACTTCCGGGACGTGTTCGAGGGCGTCCACAGGAGCGGCGATGAGCCGGGTGAAGTCCTTCGGAAAGACGAGGTCCTCGTGCAGTCGGCCGACGGCGGGGATGCCCGTGACGCGTGCCCAGTCCTGACGTACGCGCCGCGTGTGATGGTCGATGAAGCCCTGGCGGGTCGCAGGGGGCAACACCCCGATGGGTGACGCGTCGATCCTCAGACGGGAGACCTGGCCCATGTACTCCGGGATGTCGAATTCCACAAGGCGCTCGGGGAACGGCTCCCGAAAGGCCGGACCGTTCTGGGGCAGTTCGGCCATACCCTCGATGTACTCGATCAGCATGAAATGCCCGTCGCTGCGCGTCCAACCGGGTGTGGCGTAGACGATGCCGGGCGTCTGCGGCAGATGGCTCATGGCGCGGATGATCGCCGGTTCCGCCCAGACACGGTCGTACTTGTCGTTCGCCTCCATCTTGGGACGCCGGTACAACAGCGCGCCATACTCGCGGTCCTGGCACCTGACCGAGAGGTTCTGCTGACCCACCAGGGCCACCGCGGACTTGTCGTCAATCCGCCGCTCGACCTGTCGGGCCAAGGCACGTGCTGCGGCGTCGCTCATCGGCCACGACCCGTCCGCAGCGTGCGACGGGCTCATCCCCTGCCTGCACGCGGATCGCGACCGGACCAGCGACAGGCAGTTGACCGTCCCCATCGATGCGACCACGGTGGTGTCAGGCCCGGTGCCCGCCGAAGCTCAGGCACAACCCGTCGCGGAACCGTGTACGCCGTCTCGCCGACACCCACCACCACGGCGCTCCGCTTCACCGTCTTCACCGGCTCCGTGTTGCGTGCGGCCCGAAGTCTCACCACGGTGTCGTCCACAGCCGGACTGTAGCGGCCTTCGGGGCAGCGGGCACCGGGTTGACGGTGCTCCGCATCCGGCACCCGCGCGCCGCAGACACGTCCGCGGTCGTCAGAGGAGCGCATGATGATCGCCTCCAGTGCATGAAGCACGATGCCGGCACGCCAGTCTCCAGCCGGCACCCACACGACACGAGTTCCTCACCAACCCCGCTTGTGCGTCCGGCCCCACGGTCGTTTTCGTGGGACGGCTCTCGCGTGGCTGAGGGGCCTGTGTGCGGGTCGGGTGGTTCGAGGATGACCGCTCGGATCCCGCGTCGCCGCAGGTGCGCGCGGATCGCCTTCCCGCGACGTGCCGTGCGCACTGCGGACGCCCGGTGCCGGACTGTCCTGTCGGCGTGGGAATTCGTCTTCTGCACGCGGGAGTTCGCGGGATCCGTGGACGGGCGTCGGTCCGACCGGTTCGCTGTGCGCGTGGCCACACTGCGTCAAGTCCTCGAGGACCTGGGCCGTCTCGGCAAGTCGCCGGTGCTCGCCGCCCAGGCGCGTTACATAGCCGCGCGATGGCTCCAGCACGAAGCCAAGGAGCAGGGGAACGCCGAACAGACCGGGCAGTTCGATGCCGGCGCGAAGGCGCTTCATGCGCGGGCGCTGCAAGACATCGAGGCGGCCGTCACCGCCGAGGTCGACGTGTATGTGGGCTTTGGGACGCACCACGGGCGCATCACGGACGCCATGGCGGAGCACATCCGCACCGAGCGCGCCCAGGGCCAGCGGGACCGCGTGAGCCAGTTGAGCAAGCGTGCACGAGACGAAGCCGAACAGGGGGGCCACGACGCCGCGTCCCTGTTGGAGTGGGCCGAGAATCGGAACATCGCGCCGTTGAACCACCGAGTCATGGTCGACTCGAATGCCCGCACCGCCGTGGAGCGCCTCGCCGACCTTCGTTTCACTTGGCATGCGGGCTCCGCGGCCGGGTTCCCGCGCGGCGAACCCGACGCGATCACGGCGGCCGAGGAAAGGGTGGACGTCTTCCTCCTCAGGCAGGCCGATTCCGCTGTAAACGGGTACCTCGCCCTCGAAAGCCTCCGGCACTTGGACGGGCGCCGTGCGGCAGCCCGGGGTATGAGCACCGGAGCGCCCGGGCTCCCCGGGAATCCGGGGGCCGGAAGGGCCGGACCTCCCTCGGCCGAGGTGCGGACGGCCAAAGAACCCCGCGGCGCCGCACACGAGGCCGACAAGAGCGCCGAGTTGTAGGCCATGGCTCTTGAGTGGTCCACCCGGCTGGAACGGGAGACGGCGCTCGCGGAGGTCGTGGCCGCTGCGGCAGCCGTCGCCGACCGGCTGCTTTGGCCAGGCGCCGGGGGGACACTGGCGGTCTCGGGTGGAAGCGAGAGTGACCGCCCCCTGGCGGAAGTCCTCGACGCGCGGCAGAGCCCGGACGACGGCGACGCGGGCTCGGTGTCGGTGGCCTTGGCCGGGCTGAACGAGGGCTGGGTTTCCCTGACCGTGGCGTCCTGCGGACGGCGGGCTGACGGCCCCGAGTTCGGGCAATTTGCGTACGTCGACCGCGGTCGAACGCGTGACGGTGTCGCGCTCGGGGTGTGCTGTGCGATCGCCGCCGCGATGTGTGGCGGCGGCTTGGTATGGGTCGAAGCCCCACGCGCTCGGTTCCGCCGGAGAGCCGACCGGATTTCACGATCCGGTCGTCCTCGCCGCGGCATTCGCCCCGGACGAGCCCGCGCCCTCCCCCCACGCCGCTGGCTCACGACTGCCGGCGTTCACCGCCTATGCGGACTTCAGCCCGCCCGAGTGACCGTCCCGCGGCCGCGCCAGACCGCCCATACAGCACCGTAGGTCAGGAGCGCCAGGGCCAACCCGCGGCCGAAGCCCGTGGCGAAGTAGAAGCCGACGACCTCGAAGGACTGGCCGTTGTAGGGGCGCATGCGGTGTATCGCCGCGGCGAGGCCGGCGAGGGAGAGGGCGGCGAGGACGGCCAGGCGGGCCGGGACGCCTATGCGGGTGCGGTGGTCGACAGGGTGGGCGGGGAGTGCGGTGAAGCGCCGGGTGGACCACCACGTGATGGCTGCCAGGCCGACGACGGTGCTGGTGTGTTGGAGGAGGACGAACCACGGGCGGCCGAAGAGTCCTTCGTCGCGGAGCCAGGGGGCGACGTTGGCGACGCCGGGGTCGCCGTAGTGCGTCCAGGCGTCCCAGCACAGGTGGGTGAGGGCGCCGATCCAGGACGAGACGAGGAACCAGCCCGCGATGCCGACGAGTTCGCGGGGGCGTAGGCGGCCGGTGCGGAGGTCGGCGGGGACGTGCGGCAGGAGCGGGGCTTCGATGCGGGCGCGGATGGCGTCCGGGACGAGGGCGAGCAGCGGGCGGAGCAGGAGCAGGTGCCAGACGGCGACGGCGATCGCGGTCAGGACCGGGGCGATGAGGAAGACACCGGGGACCACGGCGTGCGTGTCGCCGCGTTCGTAGGAGAGCGGGCCGAGGCGCAGGTCGACGAACAGGACGGCGTCCGGCGCCATCGACCCGAACGCGAGCGCGGACGCGACGAGCGGGCCGCGGCGCGAGGGTTCGCCGGGGACACCGGTGCGCGTGCCAGAGGCGAGCGGCAGGGTCGCGGCGATGTGGCTGAGCGTGAAAGGCATCGAGGCGTTCCGGGTCCCGTCGGTGGCAGGCCGACGGCGGGGGCGCCGGTCGGCTGGGCAGGCAAGGCTATGCCGGTCGGATGATCACACCGGCCGGGGGAACCCCCGTAGTTTCCAGCGTAGTCGGGGCCCGGCGCGGCCCACCGCCGTCCACAGGCCCTGTCCACAGCCCTTGCACACCTCTTGCGCGGCCCTTGCCCGGCCCGCTCACGGCATCCCCGCAAACGGAACCGATCCACCCCCTTGACGCCCGCCGAACGCGATATATCGTGGATGGCGGGGGTCACGCGATATATCGCGTGCCGCGTGTCCCTGGGGGAAGCGCGTCCGTCCCAGGCCATGGTGCTCCACCGCGCCTACGGCCGGAAGGAGAGGGGGGATACATGTCCCGATGGACCGTCGCCGAGCCGCAGGTGCTCGACCTCGATCCGGTCCGCACCGTCCGCGTCCGCACCGTCGCTGGCCTCGTCGACGTGGTCGGCACCGACGGCCCGACCCGGCTCGAAGTCGCCGGCCTCGAAGGGCCGCCGCTCGACGTGCACCACGACCCGGACGCCGGCGAACTCGTCGTCGGCTACCAAGACCTGACCTGGACCAACCCGAAGACCTGGCTCGACCGCCACGTCCACGGCCGCTCCTGCCGGGTCGCACTCGCCGTCCCGTGGGACTGTGCCGTCGACACCGCCGTCATGTCCGCCCACGCCACCGTCTCCGGCGTGCACGGCACCGTCGCGGTGCGCAGCGTCGCGGGCGGCATCACGCTCGTCGGCCTGACCGGATCCGTCGAAGCCGCCACGGTCGCGGGGGCCGTCGAAGCCGAATCCCTGGCCGGCGACTTCCAGGTGGCCACCGTCTCCGGCGACCTCACGCTGGTCGAAGGCACCGGCGGACGGGTCCGCGCCCACTCCGTCTCCGGCGCCATGGTCATGGACCTCGACGCCTTCGGGCGCAACGATGTCCACCTGTCGACGGTTTCCGGGGGACTCACCGTCCGCCTCCCCCACGATGGCGACGTGGAGGTGGACGTGCGGTCTTCGAGCGGCTCGGTCGGTTCGGCGTTCTCCGAACTCACCGCACGCACCGGATTCGGAACCTCCCGGTTGGTCGGCACGTTGGGCGGTGGTACGGGGCGTCTGCGGATCAGTTCGGTGTCGGGGGACGTCGCGCTGCTGCGCCGGGCGCCGGAAGGAAAGGTATCGGCATGACCCCGGTCTTCGGCCACGGCCGACTGCGGCTGTATCTGCTCAAGCTCCTCGACGAGAGTCCGCGGCACGGCTACGAGATCATCCGGCTGCTCCAGGACCGTTTCCTGGGCCTCTACGCACCCTCGGCGGGGACCGTCTACCCGCGGCTCGCCAAGCTCGAACAGGAAGGCCTGGTCACGCACTCGGTCGAAGGAGGCCGCAAGGTCTACCGGATCACCGAGGCCGGCCGCGCCGAGCTGGCCGAACGGCAGCCCGAACTCGACGCACTGGAATCGGAGATCCGCGATTCCGTCTACGAGCGGGCCCGCGAGATCCGCGACGAGGTCCGCACCTCGGCCCGTAACCTGCGCGAGGAACTCCGCCAGGCCACCCGGGAGATGCGGGACACCCCGCAGGACGCCCCGGGCACGCCCGGCGCGGACCGCGGCAGCGCCGCGTCGGGCGGCGCCGGCAAGGACGACCCCGTGTCGGCGTGGGCCAAGAACATCGGCCCGGCGCTGTCGCAGAAGATGGTCGACCTCGCGGAGGGCCTCGCCCAGGGCCTCGCGGGCCTCACCGAGCACCACGCGCAGCACCTGGAAGAAGAACTCCGGCGCCGCTTCGGCCCGGAGGGCCCGGGCGACGGACGCGGCGGGAAGGCGGCCACGGCCACCGGAAAGCCGACCGGCACGACCACGGGCAAAACCGCAGGCCAACCGGCAGGCAAGACCGCGGGCAAGTCGGCGGCGAAGCCGGCCCCCGCGACGGCCGGCACCGACGACCCGTGGCGCGCCGAGACCGACCCGGCCACGGACCATGGCACCACGCCCGCCGCGGACTCCCCCGCAGGCGAGTCCGGCAAGGCGGGCAAGACGGGCCAGTCTGAGAAGACCGGGAAGTCGGCCCCCGGTCTGGACGAACTCGGCCGCCTGTTCGATCGCTTCCGCACCGAGATCGACACGGCTGCGGGATGCGCCGGCCTGACCCCGAGCCAGGTCGACCGGGCCCGCGACGTGCTGGTGCGCGCGTACACCGAGTTGAGCGACATCGTGAACGACCGGTGACGTGACGTTTCTGCACAGCAGCGGCAACGGCCACGGCCACAGGCACGGCAATGGCCACAGCCGTGGCCACCGGAAGAGCCGGAGTGGACCCCCGGGCGCAGCCCCCCGACAGTGGCGCGCCCGGGGTGAAGCGCGCGGCTCGGCTCCCTGACCGGCCGACCGCGCGCGTTCGCGGGGCGCTCAGCAGCCGAAGACCGGCCGCGGGCGCATCGAGCTGACCTTGGAACCGAAGTCGCCCAGACCCCCGTTGAATCCGGACGTGACGACGTGCGCGTCGCCCTTGTAGGCGGCGTGCTCGTAGAGGCACCACGTGTCGCCGGTGTTGTTGTTGACCTGCGCGACGTGGTCGTTGAGGCGGCCGCTGCCGAACCCGCCCAGGTCGTACACGCCCTTGCTGAACTCGCCGCGCGCGCCGTTGCCTTCCACGCACAGGGTGGCCGCCGGGCAGCCGATGGCGGACGCCGACGAGGCGAACGCCACGGTGGGCGCGATGAACGCGGCGGACACGAGGACGGCGATCAGCGGGCGGCGCAGCGAACGCACAGATTGCTCCTGAGAGTTGGTGGGATGCAGCCGAAGACGGACGGCAACGGCCCGGTCACGCACGGCAGTCCAGCACCGCCCCCGAGGGGAACACAACGGTTGGTTACGGACGTTGGTGCGCCCGGGTGAACCGATTCCTCCGAACGGCCCAGCCGCCCAACGCCTCATGGCGCAGGCCACCGAGACACCGGCCCGGCCGCGACACGGCACCGGCCCGACTCCCCGGCACACCCATGAGCCACCCCGCTCACGGACGTGCCGGAAGGCCGGGCCCGCGGGACCGACCCCGGCGGCGGGCACACGCCGCGGTGCCCACCGCCGGAATCAGGTCGGCCGGTCGGCCGGTCGGCGGTCCGCAGTCGTCCTCAGCCGTCCTCAGCCGTCCTCAGCCGTCCTCAGCCGTCCTCAGCCGTCCGACTCCCGGATCTCCCGCACCGCTTCCGCCAGACGCCGCCCGTAGTCCGGGTCCGCCGCGTGGAAGTGCGGCAGCACCCGGTCCACGATGTCGTCGCGGGTCACCTGCCCCAGGCTGCCCGCCAGGTTGGCGATCAGCCGCGTCTTCTCCTCGTCCGACATCAGCCGGTACAGCTCCCCCGCCTGCACGAAGTCGTCGTCCTTCACATGCGCCGGGGCCTCGTGCGTGCCGGTGAAGCCCGTGACGGCGAGCGGCGCGCCCAGTGCTTGGCCGGTCTCGTACGGGCCGCCGAAGCTGTTCGGCTCGTAGTTCTTCGCCCGGCCGCCGGTGTTCGTCGCCATCGTGCCGTCCCGGCCGTGGTTGCGCGCGGTCGTGGCGTGCGGGGCGTTGACGGCGAGCTGCGTGTGGTTCACGCCCAGGCGGTAGCGATGCGCGTCCGCGTAGGCGAACAGCCGCCCCTGGAGCATCTTGTCCGGCGACGGACCGATCCCCGGCACGAAGTTGTTCGGTGAGAACGCCGCCTGCTCGACCTCGGCGAACACGTTCTCCGGGTTCCGGTTCAGGACCAGCCGGCCGACCTTGATCAGCGGGTAGTCGGCGTGCGGCCACACCTTGGTCAGGTCGAACGGGTTGAACCGGTAGCGGGCCGCCTCCGCCGCCGGCATGACCTGGACGTGCAGCGTCCACGACGGGAACACGCCCCGTTCGATGGCCTGGTGCAGGTCGCGCTGGTGCGAGTCCGCGTCGCCGCCCGCGATCTCGGCGGCCTGGTCGTTGGTGAGCGAGCGGACGCCCTGGTTCGTCTTGAAGTGGTACTTCACCCAGAACGCTTCGCCCCCAGCGTTGACCCACTGGTAGGTGTGCGACCCGTAGCCGTTCATGTGCCGGTACGACGCGGGGATGCCGCGGTCGCCGAACAGCCACGTCACCTGGTGGGTCGCCTCCGGGGAGTGCGACCAGAAGTCCCACACGTTCTCCGCCTCGGTGATGCCGGTGAACGGGTCGCGCTTCTGCGAGTGGATGAAGTCGGGGAACTTCAGCGGGTCCTTGATGAAGAAGACCGGCGTGTTGTTGCCGACGAGGTCGTAGTTGCCCTCCTCGGTGTAGAACTTCAGCGCGAACCCGCGCGGGTCCCGCACCGCGTCGGACGCGCCCAGGTTGCCGGCGACCGTCGAGAAGCGCAGGAACACCTCGGTGCGGCGACCGAGTTCGCCGAGGAAGTGGGCGCGGGTGTAGGCGGACACGTCGTCCGTGACCTCGAAGAACCCGTAGGCGCCGGACCCGCGGGCGTGCACCACGCGCTCCGGGATCCGCTCCCGGTTGAAACGGGCGAGCTTCTCCAGCAGGTACTGGTCCTGGATCAGCAGCGGACCCCCGACACCGGCCTGCGCCGAGTTCTGGTTGTCCGCCACGGGTGCGCCCGCCTCGGTGGTGAGGACCCGCTCGGATATCGGCCCGGACAGCGGCTCGGTCAAGTGCTCGGACATGCGGTGATGGCTCCTGTCGGCAGTCGGTGGGCGGATGGAGGCGTCGGCACTCCGCGGCGGGGGCGCGGCGGCGTCACTCCCCGGTGCGGGCGTCGCAAGGTCACTCCCCGGTGCGGGCCCGCAGGTCGGCGATGGCCGCGGGGGTCAGCTCCCCGATGAGGCGCAGCCGGGCGACGCCGCCGTCCGGGTAGACGTCTATGCGCACGTGGGTGGCGGGGCGGCCGGGTGCGACGCGGAAGCGGTGCCGGGTGTCCGGCTGGACGGGCGTCGCGGGCAGCAGGTCGAACTCCTCGGCTCCGGCGCCGCCGTCGGATGCGGCGAGCCGGATCCAGCCGGGTGCGTTGCCCTGGTAGTGGTCGGTGTCGACTTCGACCGCGGTGATCAGGGCCTCGCCGGCGAGGCGGAAGGCGACCCAGTCGTGGCCGTCGTCGCGGCGGCGGCGGGTTTCCCAGCCCTCCCCCATGACGCGGGACCGGCCGGGCGCGTTCATGTGGTGCGGCGGGGAGAAGTAGCGGTCGCTGGCGGCGAGCGCGGCGCCGCCGTATTCGGCGGCGAGGACGTCCACGGTCAGGCCGTCGAGGTAGTCCGGGTCGGGGACGACCTCGCCGTGGACGCGCAGCCGGGCGACGCCGCCGTCCGGGAAGATGTTGAGGCGGACGTGGGTGAACCGGCCGTCGGCAGCCACGTCGAACCGGTGTGCGGTGTCGCCTTGGAGCGGGCTGTGCGGCACGATCTCGGTCCATTTCACATCCTCGGCGAGGACCTCGTCGACCGAGGGGATGCCGGGCACGAATGCCGCTTCGACGGACGCGTACGGCGGGTAGTTGCCGAGGAAGTGCGCGGTGTCGACGACGATCCCGCGGATCACCCCGGGCGCGCCGAGGCGGACGACGGCCCAGTCGTGCTCGTCGGGGCGGACGTGCGGCTTGGCCGCGCTGGTGCCGCGGCGGCGGCGGGTCTCCCAGCCGTCCATGATCTGCCCCTTGGGGCCGAACGTGTGCGGCCGGAACTCGGGGGCGCGGTCCAGGAGCAGGTTCTCCTTGTCGGCGAACCATTCGTCGTTGGCGGCGATCACCCCGGCGCCGAGGGAGCGCGCGGCCAGGTTGGTCAGATCGGCGAAGTCGGTATGAGCGGAGGAATCGGCGTAATTCGACGGGCCTTCGGGTGTGGTCATCTGCATCTCCGGTCTCGTGCGGGGGCGCTGACGAAAGATCAGAAACCGGGGGGCGGGGCGTGGCCGCGGCGGCGGCGCTGCGCGGCGGTGATCACGACGCGCCCCGGGCCAGCAGCGTGCCGTGCGGGGTGCCGTCGACGTCGAGGCGTCGGCCGCGCAGCCAGGTGGCGCGGACGACGCCGGTCAGTGCGCGGCCGGTGTACGGGGTGACGGGGTTGCGGTGGTGCAGTGCGGCCGGGTCGACGGTGAAGGCGGCGTCCGGGTCGAACACCACCAGGTCGGCGTCGTAGCCGGGGGCGATGGCGCCCTTGCGCGCCAGTCCGGCGAGCCGGGCGGGGCCGGTGGACATCCAGCCGGCCAGGTCGGCGAGGGTGTGCCCGCGGCGGCGGGCTTCGGTCCAGATCGCGGGCAGGCCGAGCTGGAGCGAGGCGATGCCGCCCCAGGCGAGGGCGAAGTCGCCTTCCTCCAGGCGCTTGAGGTCGACGGTGCACGGTGAGTGGTCGGACACGACGGCGGCGAACTCGCCGCTGGCCAGGGCTGCCCACAGGCGGTCGCGGTTGGCGTCCGACCGGATCGGCGGGCAGCACTTGAACGAGGTGTCGCCGTCGGGCACGTCCTCGGCGGCCAGGGTGAGGTAGTGCGGGCAGGTCTCCGCGGTGGCGGCCACGCCGTCGGCGCGGGCTTTGGCGAGCAGCGGCAGCACGTCGGCCGAGGACACGTGCAGGACGTGCACGCGTGCGCCGGTGGCGCGGGCGGCGTCGAGGAGTCCGGCGACGGCGGTCGACTCGGCGGCGTCCGGGCGGGACGCGAGGAAGTCGGCGTAGTCGCGGCCGGCCCGCTGCGGTGCGGCGTCGAGGACCTCGGGCGCCTCCGCGTGGACGATCGACAGCGCGCCGATCCGGGACAGCTCGGCCAGGGCGTCGTCGAGTTGTTCGCGGTTCAGGTGCGGGAACTCGTCGACGCCGGACGGGGACAGGAAGCTTTTGAAGCCGAACACGCCCGCGCGGTACAGCGGTTCGAGGTCGTCGAGGTTGTCCGGTACGGCGCCGCCCCAGAACCCGACGTCGACGTGCACGCGGCCGCGCGCGGCGTCCTGCTTGGCGTGCAGGGCGGCGACGGTCGTGGTCGGCGGGATCGAGTTGAGCGGCATGTCGATCAGCGTCGTCACCCCGCCCGCGGCGGCGGCGCGGGTGGCGCTCGCGAAGCCTTCCCATGCGGTGCGGCCGGGTTCGTTGACGTGCACGTGGGTGTCGACCAGGCCGGGCAGCAGGGCGCACGCGCCCAGGTCCTCGACGTGCGGCGCGTCGACCGAGCCGTACGGCTCGACGGCGGTGATCCGCCCGCCCGTGACGACGACGTCGGCCGCGGTCTCGCCGTCCGGCCCGACCACGCGGCGGGACCGGAAGACCCGCGACGGGGTACCTGGGGTTTCGGCAACCGGTGCGGTCATGGCGCGGCCTCCTCGTCGGTCGGCTCCGGCAGGTCGCGGGCCACCCGCGCGCCGGCTTCCTCCGCGTACTTCCCGGCGTCGGCGAGCGGGTCGCCGCCCTCGGCGATCACGTCGAGCGGGTACGCGCGGACGATCCCGGCCGCCCGGAGCTGTTCCGTGGACAGCTCCAGGCGGCCGCACACCGCCACGACCGGCACCGCGGCGCGGGCGGCGGCCGCGGCGACCCCGGCGGGGGCTTTCCCGTGCAGGGTCTGCCGGTCGAGGCGGCCTTCCCCGGTGACGACGAGCGCGGCCCCGGCCAGGACCGGCGCGAAGCCGAGGAGGTCGAGAAGCAGGTCGATCCCGGGGCGCAGGGACGCGCCGAGGAACGCCATGGCGCCGAAGCCCACCCCGCCGGCGGCACCCGCGCCGGGCAGGTCGGCGGTGCGGTCGTTCCCCGGCACGTCCCGCCCGGTGATCACGGCCCAGCGGGCGAGCGCGGCGTCGAGGACCGGCACGTCCTCGGGTCCGGCGCCTTTCTGCGGGCCGTAGACCGCCGCGGCCCCGGTGGGGCCGAGCAGCGGGTTGTCCACGTCGGAGGCGATGACGACGTCGATGCCGCCGTAGCGGCGGCGAAGGTCGGCCGTCTCGATGCGGTCCAACGCGGACAGGGCGGCGCCGCCGGGCGGCAGCTCGGTCCCGCGGGAGTCGAGCAGCCGCCCGCCGAGCGCCTGCACCAGGCCGGCGCCGCCGTCGGTGCAGGCGCTGCCGCCGAGACCGAGGACGATGCGACGCGCCCCCACGCGCACCGCCTCGGCGATCAGTTGGCCCACGCCGTAGCTGCTCGCGGTCAGCGGTGCGGGCACGCCGCCGGGCAGTTTGACCAGCCCGGCGGCCTCGGCGAGTTCCACCACGGCGGTGCTGCCGCGGAGGGCGAACGAGGCGTCCACGGGCTGCCCGGTCGGTCCGGCGACCCGGGCGGGGACCCGGCGGAATCCGGCGGCGACCGCCGCGTCGACGGTGCCGTCGCCGCCGTCCGCGACCGGCATGAGCCGCAGGTCGGCTTCCGGCAGCACGCGCCGGATGCCGTCCGCGATGTGCGCGGCGGCCTCGGCGGCGGTGAGCGTGCCCTTGAACTTGTCGGGCGCGACGACGATCTTCGGCGGATTCACAGGACACGCTCCTTTCGGGGAAACCAGGGGCCTCCGACGGTAGTGAGGCCGGACGCGGGACGGGAGCCTGTGGACAACGGGCTGTGGACGACGGAACCGGCCTGGTACCCGCGCGGGCCCGACCGCTCTCCTTCGGACGGTAGACCAACCGGCCCGTCCCGCGGCGCCGACGCGGCGCCGGCCCGTCCGGGGGGGTGCGCCACCCGGCGGCACGGGCCGCGACACCGGTTCGAGTGCCGCCGGGTGGGCGTGGGGGCGGCCTACGGCGAGGCCGCCGGATCCCGGCCGGAGCCGGGGGCGTGCGGCGGGGCCCGGCGGGAAGACGGTCCGGGTCGGTGCCGGACCCCGCGGTTCCGGGGCCGCCGGGAGCCGCTTCCGCGGTTCTCCGGCGGCACGCGCCGCTACGGCGCGGGCTCGAATTCCCGCACGGCGTCGATGGCCGGGCCGTGCGGTGTGTTCGCCTCGCGCTCGATCATGATCTCCACCAGGACCGGCCGGGACGTGGTCCGGGCCTCCTTGCGCGCCCATTCCAGCGCGTCCCGGATATCGCCCGGTTCGAGGACGCGGCGGCCGGAGCAGCCGTACGCCTCCATGATCTTCACGTTGTCGGCGCCGTAGTCGTCGTAGTGGATGTCGACCTGGTAGTTCATGTCGTACGGGATCGACGCCTGCCGGATGAGCCCCAGGTACTCGTTGTTGAGCATGACGATCACGAACGGCACGTTGTACTGCGCCGCGACCGCCAGCTCCTCGACGAGGTACTGGAATCCGTAGTCGCCGACGATCCCGACGACCTCCGCGTCCGGGTCGCTGTTCTTGAGCGCCTTCTTCACGCCGATCGCCGCCGGGATCTCCCAGCCGAGCGGGCCTGCCTGGCCGCAGATCTGGTAGCGCCGCGGCTTGTAGGCCTTCTGGTGCTGGCCGCCCCAGATCTGGTACAGGCCGATCGCGGTGACGAAGTAGGCGTTCTCGTCGAAGACTTCGTTGATCTCCTTGTACGCGCGCGGCGCCTTCACCGGCACCGTGTCGAAGTCCTCGCGCCGGGTCAGCGTCGCCTTGAGTTCCTGCACGCGCGCCACCCAGTCGCCCGCCTCGCGGCGGAGCCCGCGGTCTCGGGCGGCCTCCAGGAGTGCTTGGAGGAACAGCCGGGTGTCCGCCACGATGCCCAGGTCGGGCTCGAACACCTTGCCGATCTGCGTGGGTTCGATGTCGACGTGGATGAACTTCCGCTGCCCGCGGTACACGTCCAGCGCCCCGGTGTGCCGGTCGCCGAACCGCGCACCGAGCGCAAGCACGAGGTCGGATTCCAGGAACGACGCGTTGCCGTACCGCTGCGACGTCTGAATGCCCGTCATGCCGCTGTAGAGCGGGTGGTCTTCGTCGATCGAGCCCTTGCCCATCAGGGTGACCTGCACCGGGATCTGCAGCAGCTCGGCCAGTTCGACGAGTTCCTCGTGTGCTTCGCCGATGATCACGCCGCCGCCGGACAGCAGCAGCGGGCGCTCGGCGGCCAGCAGCAGGTCGAGAGCCGCTTCCACGCGCGGCAGGTGCGGGTGCACCTCGGCGACCGGCAGCGGCGCGTCCAGGTCCGGGTCCCACAGGATCTGCTGCTGCTGGACGTCCAGCGGCAGGTCGATCAGCACCGGCCCCGGACGGCCCGACCGGGCGATCCGGAACGCCTCGCGGAAGATCCACGGGGCCTGCGCGGCCTCCTTGACCTGCACCGCCCACTTGGCGACCGGCTTGGCGATCTCGACGATGTCGACCGCCTGGAAAGCCTCCTGGTGCAGCTTGCTGGAGACCGCTTGGCCGGTGATGCACACGATCGGGATCGAGTCGGCGTGTGCCGTGTAGAGACCGGTGATCATGTTGGTGCCGGCCGGGCCCGACGTGCCGATCGCGACACCCACGTTGCCGTTGGTACGCGCCCAGCCGTCGGCCATGTGCGTGGCGCCTTCTTCGTGCCGGACGATCAGGTGCTCGATCGTGCCGTCCTTCTCCAGCGCCTTGTAGAGCGGCAGGATCGCCGCGCCGGGGCAGCCGAAGGCAGTGTCCACGCCCTCGGACTTGAGGACGTGCACGACTGCGTCCATCACCGGCATGAGCTGCGGGGCCATCAGGCTCCCCCTCCGTTCCCGGGCCCGTTCCCGGGCCCGTTCCCGGTTCCGTTCCCGGTCGCCGCACCGCGCGGGCTCGGCGCGAGGCCGTTGAGCCGTTCCAGGCCGAGCAGCAGGCCGCTGTGGTCGAGGCCGCCGTCGCCCTGCGCGCGCAGCGCGGCGACGAGCTGGGTCGCAAGGGCGCCGAACGGCAGGACGAGGCCGAGTTCGCGGGCCGCCTCCGAAACGATGCCCATGTCCTTGTGGTGCAGGTCGATGCGGAAGCCCGGGGCGAACTCGCGGGCGCGCATGGCGGCGCCCTTGCGGGCCATCACGGTGCTGCCCGCGAGGCCGCCGCCGAGCACGGCCAGTCCGGCCTCGGTGTCGACGCCGGCATGCTCCAGGAACAGCAGGGCCTCGGCGACGAGTTGGATGTTGCCCGCGACGATCAGCTGGTTCGCGGCCTTGACGGTCTGGCCGGCGCCGTGCGGCCCGACGTGCACGATCGTCTTGCCGAGCGCCTCGAACAGCGGCAGCGCGGCGGCGAAGTCGGCGGCGTTCCCGCCGACCATGATGGACAGCACCGCTTCGATCGCGCCCGCTTCGCCGCCGGACACCGGGGCGTCCAGGACGCGCAGCCCGAGCGCGGCACCGGCTTCGGCGACGGCCACCGACGTGCTGGGCTTGATGGAGCTCATGTCGACGACGAGGGTGCCGGGGCGCACGTTGGCAAGCACGCCGCCGACGCCGTACATGACCTCTTCGACCTGCGGGTCGGCCGGGACCATGGTGATCACGGCGTCCGCGTCGCGGACCGCGTCGGCGATGTCGTCCGCGCCGCGGCCGCCGGCCTCGACCAGGCGGTCGATCTGCGGGCGGGTCAGGTTGTATCCGGCGACCTCGTAGCCGGCCTTGAGCAGGTTGGCGGCCATCGGGCCGCCCATGATGCCCAGGCCGACGAAGCCGATCTTGCGTATCGCAGGGGTGTCAGTACTCGTCATCAGGCGTTTCCCTCCCCGGAGCGCCGGTCGCGCGGGAGCCAGCCGAAGCTGTCCGCACTCGGGCCCGCGGGCTTGTATTCGAGGCCGATGCGGCCGCCGTAGCCGGCGTCCGTCAATCGGCCGAACAGGTCGTCGAAGTCGAGGTCGCCGGTGCCGGGCTGTCCGCGGCCCGGGCTGTCGGCGATCTGGACATGGCCGAAGCGGTCCGCGTACGCCGCGATCACCGCCGGCAGGTCCTCGCCCATCACGGCGAGGTGGTACAGGTCGCACAGGAACTTCGCGTTGCCGAGCCCGGTCGCCGCGTTGACCGCGTCGACCACGTCGACCGCCGCCTTCGCGGAGTCGAGCTGGTACCGCGGGTTCTCCACGGTGTTGACCGCCTCGACCAGCACGACCGCGCCTTCGCGGTGCGCGGCCTGCGCCGCCAGCGCCAGGTTCTCCAGGGCGAGTTCGCTCTGCGCCTTGGGGTCGAGGCCGTCGACGCGGTTGCCGTAGAGCGCGTTGAGCGCCCGGCAGCCCATCCGGGCGGCGAACCCGGCCGCGACGTCGATGTTGGCGCGGAACCGATCGGAGTCCGCGGGCCGGGACAGCAGCCCACGGTCGCCCGCGGGCATGTCCCCGGCATCGAAGTTGAGGCCCACCAGCCGGACGCCCGCGTCTCCGAACGCACGTTCCAGCGCGTCGAGTTCCGCATCGTCCGGGGTCGGGCCGGCGAACGGCCACCACAGCTCGGCCTCGGCGAAGCCGGCGTCGGCGGCGGCCTGCGGGCGGTCGAGCAGGGGCAGTTCGGTGAACAGGATCGACAGGTTGACATCGAAGCGCAATGCGGCGCTCACGGACTCACCTCTTCCACGGCCGTCTTCCGTGATCTTCCGCAGGGCGATTGCCTGGTGTGACGAGCCGCGACGGCTCAAATTCCACGATGCGGAAGCAAGATTCTGCTTAACGGAATGATGCCACGCGCCTTCAACAGTTTGTCAATGCCGCCCGGGGGCCAATCCTGGATTAGTCGATTTCCGCTGGCTAGGGTTCAGCGCGTGCGATTGAAGGTGGAGTTCACGACAGAGCCGTTCGAGCTGGAGCACGTCCCGGCGCATGCGCTGGAGGCGCGGCGGATCGTCGCCGAGGCCGGCCTCGACGTCGAGGTGGGGCCGTTCGGCACCAGCGCGGAGGGCGATGCGGAAACCGTGCTCGCGGTGGTCGACCGGCTGTTCCGGGACACCCTCGGCGTCGGCGCGACCCGTATCTCCGTGCAGGTCACCGCCGTCCCGGCGGCCGAGGAGCAGGCATGACCGAGCCCGCCCACCCGCTGGTCGACGCGGTCAAGCCGCTCGTGGACGCGATGGGCGCGGCACTGGTCGCGCCCGGCGACGCCCGCCCCGAGGACGTCCTGCTGTCCTGGGAGGGCGCCCCCGTCGTCGCGGTACGGCTCCCGCACCTCGGCGCCGCCCTCGACCGCCTGCTGGCCGAAATGGAACGCCAGTTCGGCGGCCCGCTCGCCGACCTCGGCCGCGAGGACAAGCAGCGCGTCGTGCGGGTCCTGGAGGAGCGCGGCGCGTTCACCATCCGGCACGGCGTCGAGTCCGTCGCCGCGGCGCTCGGCGTCAGCCGGTTCACCGTCTACAACTACCTGAACCGGGAGCAGGGCGACCGCTAGCGCCGCCCCGATCACCCTCCCCCGTTTGGACGTTCCTCCACAACCGGGCGTTCACCCGCCCGGTTGATCCACTTCAACAAACTGTTGACGATGTGTCGACGGGCGACCTACCGTTCCGGAAGACCGCGGTTCCGACGATCGGACGCGATGACTCCTACGGAGGTCCGGCGTGGCCGATCACCCGGGATCCACGGCTCCACCCGACGCATCCGGCACCCCGGCGGCGTCCCGCGCCGCCGGGCTCGCCCGGCTCAACGCCGCCGACCCCGCCGAGGCGGTCAACCTCCTCGGCGAGGTCTGCGCGAGCCGGCAGTGGATCGACGCGGTCGCGGGCCGCCGCCCGTACCGCCTCCTCGACGAGCTGTACGCGTCGTCCGACCTGGCCACGGCCGGGATGACCGACGCCGACCTCGACGAGGCGATGGCCGGACACGCGGTCATCGGCCGGCCCCGCGCGGGCGACGACCAGTCGCACCGCGAACAGTCCGGCGTACACGGCGCCGCCGCCGACACGCTCACCGAACTCGCGGACGGCAACGCCGAATACGCCGCCAAGTTCGGCCATGTGTTCCTGATCTGCGCGAGCGGCCGCAGCGCCGCCGAGATGCTCGCCGCGCTGCGGGCTCGGCTCGGCAACGACGCGGCCACCGAACGGGCCAACGCCCGCGAGGAGTTGCGCAAGATCAATCGCCTCCGGCTGGCGAAGCTGGTCGGCGCACCCGAGCCGCAGGCATCCCGCGGCTCCCTCCAGCCCGGTTCCCACCCCTCCGATCGACCAGGGGCAGGCATGACCGCCATTTCGACCCACGTCCTCGACACCAGCGCCGGCGACCCGGCACGCGACGTCCCCGTGGAGCTGGCCGTCCTGGCCGCGGACGGCAGCTGGCAGGTGCTCGGCGCCTCCGCGACCGACGCCGACGGCCGCTGCCCCGGTCTCCCCCCGGTGTCCCCCGCCCCCGCGACGGTACGGCTGCGCTTCGACGTGGCGGCCTACCGCGCCGGGCGCGGCGAAGACGCCTTCTTCCCCGAGGTCCAGGTGGTCTTCACCACCGATCCGGCGCGCCCCCGCTATCACGTTCCGCTGCTGCTCAACCCGTACGGATATTCCGTTTACCGAGGGAGCTGACCCCATGCCGATGGTGCTCGGCCAGAACCAGTACGGAAAGGCGGAGACCCGGATCGTCCGGGTGCGCCGCGACGGCACTCGGCACGAGGTCAAGGACCTCAACGTCAGCGTGGCACTGTCCGGCGACCTCGCCGACACGCACCTGACCGGCGGGAACGCCGCCGTGTTGCCGACCGACACCACCAAGAACACCGTCTACGCGTTCGCACAGGAGCACGGCGTCACCTCCGCGGAGGACTTCGCCGTGCTCCTCGCCCGGCACTTCGTCGACTCGCAGCCGACCATCCGGCGCGCCCGCATCCGCGTCGAGGAGTACGTCTGGAACCGGATAGCCCGCCCCGAAGCCGGGCACCGCTTCATCGGCGCCGACGAAGTCCAGCACTCGTTCGTCCGCGACGGCGCCGAGACCCGCACGACCGAAGTCGTCTACGACGGCGAGCAATTCCGCATCATCTCGGGCCTGAGCGGGCTCGTGGTGATGAACACGACCGCGTCGGAGTTCTGGGGCTACATCAAGGACCGCTACACCACGCTCCGGGAGGCGTACGACCGCATCCTGGCCACCGAGGTCAACGCCCGATGGGTGTTCGGATGGTCCGGCGACGACCTCGCCCCCGTTCCCTTCGAACGCTCGTACGCACAGGTCAAACGGCATCTCCTCGAAGCGTTCGCGGAGACCTACTCCTACTCGCTCCAGCAGACCCTGTACGCGATGGGCAACCGGGTCCTCAACAACCGCCCGGAGATCGACGAGATCCGCCTGTCGCTGCCCAACAAGCACCACTTCCTGGTCGACCTGGAACCGTTCGGGCAGAAGAACGACCACGAGGTCTACTACGCAGCCGACCGGCCGTACGGGCTCATCGAGGGCACCGTGCACCGCGAGGGCGTCGTCCCCGTCATCCCGATCGACTGACACCACACGGCCGGACCCGGTCGGCCGGGCCCGATCGGCTCACCCCTGTTCCCCCGGCGGCGCGGTCCCGGCCGACCCGCCGCCGGGCCCGCCTGCCGGCTCCCGGCCGCCCGGTCACGCGACAATTGCACCGAGGGAGGGGCGACCCGCCCGGAGGGGCGACCACCGTGAAGGGGCGGCCACCGTGACCCGCATCGTCATCGAGAACGCGCACATCGCCACCGTCGACCCGGACGACACCGAGATCGCCGGCGGCCATGTGATCGTCGCCGGGAACCGCATCGAAGCGGTCGGCTCCGGCCCCGCGCCCGCGGTGCCGGACGTGGTGCGGCGCATCGACGCGTCCGGCCACCTGGTCACCCCGGGCCTGGTCAACACCCACCACCACTTCTCCCAGTGGATCACCCGCGGCCTGGCGCAGAACTCGGCGCTCTTCGACTGGCTCGTCGAGCTGTACCCGACGTGGGCGCACATCGACGAAGCGCTGTGCCACGCCGCCGCGCAGGGCTCGGCGGCGGCGCTCATGCTGTCGGGGTGCACGACGGCGACCGACCACGCCTACGTCTTCCCGCGCGACGGCGGCGACATCCTCGGCGCGGAGATCGCCGCGGTCGCCGCGCTGGGCCTGCGGTTCCAGCCCACCCGCGGGTCGATGGACCTGAGCATCGACGACGGCGGGCTGCCGCCGGCGAGCGTCACCGAGGACACCGACGAGGCCCTCGCCGCCACCGAGGCCGCGATCGACCGCTGGCACGACCCGTCGTTCGACTCGATGCTGCGGATCACCGCCGCACCCTGCTCGCCTTTCTCGGTGTCCGCGGAACTCCTGCGCGGCGCCGCGGAACTGGCCCGCCGCAAGGGCGTGCGCCTGCACACCCACGGTTCCGAGACGGTCGAGGAAGAGCAGTTCTGCCGCGAGAAGTTCGGCATGGGTCCGACGGACTACTTCGCCTCGCTCGGCTGGCTCGGCGACGACGTGTGGATGGCGCACTCGATCCACATGTCCGATGCCGACATCGCCGCCTTCGCCGCCACCCGCACGGGTGTCGCGACCTGCCCGTCGTCCAACGCGCGCATCGCCGCGGGCACCGCCCGCGTACCCGCCCTGCTGGCCGCGGGCGTGCCCGTCGGACTGGGCGTGGACGGCGCCGCGTCCAACGAATCCGGCGAACTCGGCACCGAGCTGCGCAACTTGGCGCTGCTCAACCGGGTCGCGTGGGGCCCGGACGCGATGCCGGTACGTCGCGCGCTGCGCGTCGCCACCATGGGCGGCGCTCAAGTCCTGGGCAGGGAGCGCGAGATCGGCAGCCTCGAACCGGGCAAGCTCGCGGATCTTGCGGTGTGGAAACTCGACGGGTTCCGGCACGCGGGCATCGCCGACAAGGTCGCTGCCCTCGTCCTCGGCGCGGCGGCGCCGCTGACCCTGCTGCTGGTCGACGGCATCCCGGTCGTGGAACACGGCCACCTGACCCGGGTCGACGAGGACGCCATCGCGCGGAACGCGGCCGACGCGGCAGCCACGCTCGCGCGCCGCGCCGGTCTGCACTGACCCGGGCGCGCCGGCCCAGGCCGGGTGGCAAGACGGGGGCAAACCCGGCCGATCGGCGCCATCCCGTCGACCTATCAAGGGAATTGAGTACGGGTACTCATGTTCCGCCCGGGACTGCGGATGAGCATGGGGCGACGCCGGTTCCGTCGGCGAGTGCGCAAGAGGGGCTTCCCTCGGTTCTCCCCAGCGGGGGGAAGCCCCGGCACTCCGCCGAATCCGCCCGGAAACTCGCGACCGCATCCCGTGCCGCGAAAGGAGCACCCGGTGGTGCCTTCCGAGTCCCCGCCGCGATTCCGCGACGACCTTTCCACCATCTACGACTTCATGGACGAGATCCTCATCCGGTGCCCCCGCTGCGGAGCGCTCGCGACCGTCGCGGCGTATCCGAAGCGGCTGGTGCTGTCGCCGTTCCAGTCGCGCCGGCTGAGCTGCCGGGCCTGCGGGCACGTCCGGGACAAGGACAGCGGGGTGTATTCGATGCCGAACCCGGATGCGCCCGCCATGTACGACCCGTACTTCGCGCTGCCGCTGTGGCTCCAGGCACCGACCGGGCACGGGCTGCTGTGGGCCTACAACCTCGACCACCTGGCGCTGATCCGCCGCTTCGTCGCGGCGGAACCGCACGAGGACGCGTGGACCGAGGAGGGCCTGCGCATGACGCTGGTGTCGCGGCTGCCGCGGTGGATCGCGCAAGCGGGCAACCGCACGGAAGTGCTCCGCGTGATCGCCCGCTTGGAGGCGTCGGTCAGCTCTCGCGGCCCAGGGTCTTGAGATAGGCGCGCCAGCCGCCGTACTCGGTGATCTCCTTGTGCGCGCCGGTCTCCAGTTCGCCGACGCGCAGGACCATCGAGAACGACGCGGAGCCGTCTTCGAGCTTGATGATGCCGAATTCCAGTTCGGCGGGTTCGGTGGGCAGCAGTTCGTCGCGCAGGACCTCTTCGGGGACGTCGTAGACCTCGCCCTCGATCTGCGCGGTGCCCTCCGGGTCGGGCAGCAGGCCCGGGCAGCGGTCGGCGATGGAGAAGAACCGGTAGCCGGGAGCGGTGCGGGTCTTCATGACCAGCGGCGCACCCTTGAGGTGGTGGTGGAAGGGGCCGCCTTCCATGGCCTGGCCGTTGAGGAACATGCGTGCCATGCGGGACTCCTGTCGGGCGCTTAGGGGTGCGGAGGGGTGCGGAACGGCCGGGGGCGTCGCCGGGACGCGCCCCCGCGACCGGCGGGCGCCGCCCGGCCGTTCCGCGCTTGAGGGGGCCGCCGGTCGTGCGGCCCCGGCGGGTGCGGGGCGGGCTCAGTCGAGGAGCGCGCAGCCCGGCACGGTGAGGAAGTCGGCGAAGTCGTCGGCGAGGGCGACCTTGAGGAACAGGTCGCGGGCGTCGGCCCAGCGGCCGCCGTCGAACGCCGTGTCGCCGAGTTCCTCGCGGAGCGAACCGAGTTCTTCGGTGACGAGGCGGCGGACGAGTTCCGCGGTGACCTTCTCGCCGGTGTCCGACAGCACGACGCCGTTGTGCACCCACTGCCACACCTGGGAGCGGGAGATCTCCGCGGTGGCGACGTCCTCCATGAGGCCGAAGACGGCGACCGCGCCGTGGCCGCGCAGCCAGGCTTCCAGGTAGCGCAGGCCGACGCCGACGGCGTTGTGCAGGCCGCCGGAGGTGGTGCTGCCGCCCGCGGACGCCACGTCGAGCAGGTCGTCGGCGGTCACCTCGACGTCGGGGCGCTGCCGGTCGAGCTGGTGCGGGCGGTCGCCGAGCACCGCGTCGAACGCGGCGCGGCACACGGGCACCAGGTCGGGGTGCGCGACCCACGAGCCGTCGAAGCCGTCCCCGGCTTCGCGGTCCTTGTCGTCGCGGACCTTGGCCAGCGCGGCGGCATTCGCGGCGGCGTCGCGGCGGGACGGGATGACCGCGGACATGCCCCCTATGGCGTAGGCGCCGCGCCGGTGGCAGGTCTTGACGAGGAGTTCGGTGTAGGCGCGCATGAACGGCGCGGTCATGGTGACCGCGTTGCGGTCGGGGAGGACGAACGCCTCGCCCGCGTCGCGGAAGTTCTTGACGATGGAGAACAGGTAGTCCCAGCGGCCCGCGTTGAGCCCGGAGGCGTGGTCGCGCAGTTCGTAGAGGATCTCGTCCATTTCGAACGCGGCGGGAATGGTCTCGATCAGCACGGTGGCGCGGATGGTGCCGCGCGGGATGCCGAGGACGTCCTGGGCGTGGTTGAACACGTCGTTCCACAGCCGGGCTTCGAGGTGGCTCTCGGTCTTCGGCAGGTAGAAGTACGGGCCGGAGCCGCGGGCCAGCAGCCGGGCCGCGTTGTGGAAGAAGTACAGGCCGAAGTCGAGCAGGGCGCCGGAGACGGGGGTGCCGTCGACGAGGACGTGGCGTTCGTCGAGGTGCCAGCCGCGTGGGCGCATGACGACGGTGGCCAGTTCGTCGTCGGGCTTGAGGCGGTATTCCTTGCCTTCGGCGGTGGTGAAGTCGACGCGGCGTTCGTAGGCGTCCACCAGGTTGCGCTGGTGGACGATCACGTTGTGCCAGGTGGGCGCCGACGCGTCCTCGAAGTCGGCGAGCCAGACCTTGGCGCCGGAGTTGAGCGCGTTGATGGTCATCTTGCGGTCGGCGGGGCCGGTGATCTCCACGCGGCGGTCGCGCAGCATCGGCGGCGCCTCGGCGACCGTCCAGTCCGCCTCGCGGATCCCGCGGGTCTCGGGCAGGAAGTCCAGGCGGCCGGTGCGGGCGATCTCGGCGTACTTCTCGCGGCGCTTGGCGAGGAGTTCGGTACGGCGCCCGCCGAACCGGCGCTGCAGGTCGGCCACGAAGCGCAGGGCGTCGGTGGTGAGGATCTCCTCCCCGCGCGGCACGGGGCCGCCGGTCACGGTGACGACCGGTGCGGTCATGTGACTCACTCCTTGTTGGTGTGGGGGGGCGGGGTACGCGGAAAGGGGCGGCCGGGTCCCTGCGGTTCAGCTAACCGCAGGTGCGGTCCGCCGCCGGGCCGACACGTCGATCCTCCTGGGTGGCACGGCGACTTCTGTAGAGTGGACATTAGTTTCCGAGACGCGGAAATTCAACAAGTTGTTGAGACATCGTGGTGGAGGGTATGGAATGGCCGAGCGGGCGACCGGCGGCGTGCAATCCCTGGAGCGGGCGTTCGACCTGCTCGAAGTCCTCGCCGACGCGGGCGGCGTCCTCGGCCTGAGCGACCTCGCGGCCCGGTCCGGGCTGCCCCTGCCGACCATCCACCGTCTGGTCCGCACCCTCGTCCCGCTCGGCTACCTGCGCCAAGACGCCTCGCGCCGCTACACGCTGGGCCCGCGCCTGATCCGGCTCGGCGAGACCGCCGGCCGGCTGCTCGGCAGCTGGGCGCGGCCGTACCTGGCGGAACTGATGGAGTCGACCGGCGAGACCGCCAACCTCGCGGTGCTGGAATCCGGCGAGGTCGTCTACGTCGGCCAGGTCCCGTCCCGGCACTCGATGCGCATGTTCACCGAAGTCGGCCGCCGCGTACAGCCGCACTGCACCGCCGTCGGCAAAGCCCTGCTCGCGCAACTCCCCGAAGACCAGGCCGCCCGCGCCCTCGGCACCGGCCCGCTCACCGCACACACCGCCTACACCGTCACCGAACCCGCGGAACTCCTGCGCCAGTTCGTCCGGATCCGCGACCAGGGCTACGCCGTCGACGACCAGGAGCAGGAACTCGGCGTCCGCTGCATCGCCGTCGTCGTCCCCGGCGCCCCCACCGCCACCGCCCTGTCGGTCTCCGGCCCGGAAGCCCGCATCCGCGCCGTCGACGAAAAGGACCTGGTCGCCACCGCCCAGGAAATCGCCGCCCGCCTGGGACAGGCGCTGAGCAGCGGCGCGGACGTGGCGGAGTAGCACCCGCGAGGGCGGGAACTGCCGCGGCGCCTACTGGTCGACGGTGAACACCACGGCGCGCCCGGCACCGGCCGCCTCGGCGAAGAAGGCACGCAGGGCGTCGAAGTTCCCGGCGGTGTACGCGAAGTCCTCCTCGCCGCGGACGCCTTGGTAGTCGACGAAGTCGAGGCCGAAGTACCGGTCGCGCAGCCACGCTTCGTCGAGCGGCGCAAGTGCGGCGGCCACCTCGGCAACCTCGTCGGCGGTGACGAACACGACCACGTAGTCGTCGGCTTCGTGGCAAGGCATACCGCCGAGGACGGCCAGCGACAGTACCGAAGCACCGTCGTCGGACAGCGTCCCGTCGGTCAGGCAGCGGTGCAGCGCGTCCCAGGCCTTGTCGGTCTCGACCAGCCAGGCCGGGTCCCAGGCCTCCTCGATCTCGGCGACCCACTCCCGCACCTCGGCGTCGTCACGGGCCGCGGCCAGAGCCGCGGCCTGTTCCCCCGTCAACGCGAAGTGCACTCCCCGGCAGGCCACGATGCCGCGCTCCCCTCGACTTTCCCGGGTTCCTCCCGGTCCGGCCGACCGTATGCCCCGGCGCCGACACGGCCGGCGAAACCCGCCGCGGAGGCACGGGCGGGCGCCCTCCGGCTACTCGACGTCGATGCCGAAGTCGCCGACGAGTTCCTCCAAGCCGCCGCGGTAGCCCTTGCCGCCGATGACGAACTGCCAGTCCCCGTTGGAGCGGCGGCGGAACGAGCCGAGGACCAGGGCGGTTTCGCCGCCGCGACCGTCGGAAACCTCGAGTTCGTCGAGTGTCTGCGAGCCGGTGCCGTCCGACAAGAGGATCTTCGCGTCGGTGAAGCCCGCCAAGTCGGCGTGCGGGTTGACCGTCGGGTCGATCGCCGCGACGAGCACCACCCGGTCGGCGCGGGCGGGCAGCGCGTCGAAGCAGACGCGCACGGCGGCCTTCGCCGCGCCCGTCGCCGGGACGCTGCGGACCGTGCCGTCCGGGGTGGCGTTGTTGTTGAAGAACACGAAGTAGTCGTCGGACAGCACCCGGTTGCCCTCGCACACCAGCGTGCAGACGTCCAGCGCGACGCTGCCCGACCACACCATGCCGAGCACGTTCGCGTCGGCGTCGGAGGTCCCGGGGGCCGGGGCGGCAGGCGCGGCGGCCTGGGCAGGTGGCGCGGCGGCACTGCCGCGGCTCCGGCGGCCCGCATTGCTCGCGTCCAACCGGCCTTGCAGACCGCACTGTTCGAGCAGCTGGAGCAACTCGGCGCCGTTGATCAACGTCATCGGCTTGCCGCGCACGAACGTGTAGGACGTCGGCCCGAACCCGGACGTCGTCACCAGCACGCCCTTGTTCGCCCCGGTGTCCAACACCGTGCCGTACAAGTCCCGCACCGCCGTCGGCGGCACCGTGTTCCGGTACCGCTTCACCTGCACCACGATCTTCCCGCCGCTCAGCGGATCCGGATCGTGCGCATCCACGTCCACGCCGCCGTCACCCGAGCGCACCGTCGTCACGGCCTGCAGCCCGCGCGACCGGAACAACTCCGCGACCAAGTTCTCGAACTCGATCGGGTCCATCGTGAACAAGTCCGGCGCCTCGTCCGAACCGCGCGACACCACCACCGGGCTCGCCTCCGCCGGACGCCGCGCCGGCGGCACCGCCGCACGCTGGTCCGGCTTCGTCGACAACGCCCCCGCCAACGGCCCCGTCAGACACTCCACCGCGGACACCTGCGCCAGGTTCAGCCGGTCGAAATCCGCCCGCGCGACCGCCGCCGACGCCAGCACGATCTCCGTGCGGTTCCCCGTCGCCGGATCGTGGTCGTCCACGAACCCGTTCACCGCCACCGAATCCAGGGCCCCGAACTCGTCCGCGGCGAACACGTCCCGCAGCACCAACAGCACGCACTGCGCCAGCAGATCCCGGTAGATCGCCCGGCGCTGCGCCGCCGACCGCGCCGTCTCCTTGTCCTGGTCCGTCGACGGCATGTACCGCACCGACTTGACCTCGGGCACCACCTCGAACGCGGGCAGCTCCCAATCCAGCACCAGCTGCTTGAGGTTCGCGTCGTAGGACGCCGACACCCGGCGCGGGAAGTCCTGCGGCCACACCGACGACGCGTACAGGACCGCCGAGAAGAACTGGATCGCCGCCTCGCTGTCGCCCCGCCGCAGCGTCTCGCCCAGATCGCGGATGCCCGCGTTGTGACGGCGCAGTTCGGCGATCCGGGTCGCCGCCCACTGGTCGTACTGCCGCCGGTACTCCTCCAACTGCCGCACCCGCTGCGTCTCCGCGGCCTGCGCGGCATACCAGTCCCGCTCGAACCGGGCCCGCGCCTCCTGCTGCGCGCGCTGGTTCGCACCCATGCCCCAACCGGACGCGTTCGGCTGGTAGTTCGCCTGGTTCGGCATCACGATCGGCACGGCCAACTGCCCCGGCGCGAACGGCTCGACCTGCTCGGGCACGAGCATCGCCGAACTGCGGAACGCGGGCGCAGCGGTCCCCGCCGCCAGCAAGCCCTCCAACGCGGCGACCTGGGCGTCGATTTCCTCAGTACGCGCCCGCGCGTCCGCATCCCGGCGGCGCCGGTACTCGGCCTGCTGCTCGCGGTGGTTCTGCGCCATCGCCCGCTCCGCGGCACGCTGTTGGCGTTCGCGTTCGCGGCGCTCCTGCTCGACCGCGCGTTGCTGCGCCTGCTGCCGGCGCTGCTCCTGACGCTGGGCCTCGGCCCAAGTACCGATCAATCCGTTGGTGCGCCGGGTCATGCCGCGACTTTAGCGCGCGCGGCCGACTGGCGTACGGGCGGCCGGGAACCTCGCGGCCGGGATGGTGCGCAGCGCCCGTCAGCGGAGTCGGTGCAGGTCGCCAGGCGTGTCGATGTCGTACGGGTCGGCGACGTCCGCGCACTCGACCGGCCGCAGTTCCGCGGCGTGCGCGCGCAGGAAGGTACGGGCGCCGGCATCGCCTTGCGCGCTGTCGGCGACGTCCGGCCACCAGCGGGCGGCGAAGAGGACGGGGTGGCCGCGGTCGCCGTGGTACGTGGCCGCGGCGAGGTCCGCGCCGTCGCGGAAGGCGGCGGCGAGGCGGGCGACGGCGGGGGCTCCGATGCCGGGCATGTCGACGAGGGTGACGACGACGGCCGCGGCCTCGGGCGGCAGCGCGGCGAGACCGGCACGGAGCGAGGAGCCCATGCCGGAGGGCCAGTCGGGGTTGTCGACAGGAAGCGCGCCGGTGAGGTCGGCTTGACCGCGGACCCGGTCGGCGGCGGCACCGAGGACGACGACCACACCCGCACAGCCGCCGTCGCGGAGCGTACGGATCCCGTGCTCGACGAGGGGGCGGCCGTGGTGCGGGAGGAGGGCCTTGGGGCGGTTGCCGAGGCGGGAGCCGGAGCCGGCGGCGAGGAGAAGACCCCAGACGGGGGTGTTTTGCATGGTTCCTCCACCCTACAGACCGCGAGGCCCGGGGCTCACTTGCCGGATTCCTCCGCACAGCCCCGGCCCCTTGGGTGGCGGAAGTCGTCCTACAGCGGTCAGACCGCGCAGGAGTGCGTCGAGGTGGCCCCGCTCGGCGGTGCGGTCGGAACGCGTGATTCCAAGGACGTATGCCTCGGCCACCTGGCCATCCCCGCGTCCTCCTGGAGTGTGCTCACGGCCGCAATCAAGCGCTGAGCACCGCCGTCCCGCTCAAGGGCGGCCCGTCGTCCGACGGGCCGCCCTTCCCCTTGTCCGGCATCCGGCAGGGGTGATCCACAGTCCCCCGCCAACCCACCCATCCCGGAAAAATCAGATGCCTCCCCGCTCCCCTCCCCGTACCGTCGGGCACCATGGCCGACCCCACGTCCGCCGCGTCGACGCCGTCCACAAGACACCGCCCGTCGACCACGGCATCACTGCTTCGCCTGCGCCCGTTCGTTCGCCCGGCGCGCACCCGCTTGGCCCTCAGCGCCTCGGCCGCGCTGCTCGGCATGGTGACCGGCCTGACCATCCCGCTGGTCATCGCGCACGTCGTCGACGGCCCGGTCGCCGACGGCGACACCGCCGCGCTGTGGCCGTGGGCGGCCTTGCTGCTCGGCCTGGGCGCGCTCGAATCGACGTTCTTCTGGGCCCGCCGCATGCTGTCCGCCCGCCCGCTCACCCGCGTCGAAGAGTCGATGCGCAACGCGCTGTACGATCACCTCCAGACCCGCCCGGTCGCCTTCCACGACCGCTGGCAGTCCGGCCAGCTCCTCTCCCGCGCCACCCACGACCTCGGCCAGCTCCGCCAGTTCCTCTCCTTCGTCGTGGTGTTCCTCGCGGTCAACTCGAGCGCGTTCCTGATCGGCACGATCGTGCTGTTCGTCCTCGACCCGCTCCTCGCCGCCCTGATCACCGCCGTCTCCATCCCGGTGTTCGTGGCCGGCACGGTCTTCGAACGCCGCTACCGCGTCGTGGCCCGCCGCGCCCAGGACCAGTCCGGCGACCTCGCCACGGTCATGGAGGAGTCGGTGCTGGGCATCCGCATCCTCAAGGCGTTCGGCCGCCACCGCGCGATGGACCGCCGCTTCGCCGCCGTCGCCCGCGACCTGCGCCGCACCGAGATCCGCAAGGCCCGCATGCTCGGCACCACGTGGGCGGTCCTCATCGCCGCCCCCGAGCTGGCCATCGCCGCGGCGCTCTACCTCGGCGTCCGGCAGGTCGCCGACGGCGCCACCACCACCGGCACCCTCGTCGCGTTCTTCACCACCGTCATGTACCTGCGCTGGCCGGTCGAGTCCATCGGCTGGCTGCTCGCCGCGACCACCGACGCCGGGTCCGCCGCCGGACGCTACTTCGAGGTCCTCGACTCCACCGGCGAACTCCCGGACACCACAGAACCGGTCGAGCCGGACAAGGTGCACGGCGCGCTCGCCTTCGAAGGCGTCCGCTTCCGCTTCCCCGACGCCCCTCCCGACACCCTCGACCTGCTGCGCGGCATCGACCTCGCCGTCAGGCCCGGCGAAACCGTCGCCCTGGTCGGCGCGACCGGCAGCGGCAAGACCGCCATGACCGCGCTCGTTCCGCGCCTGTACGACGTCACCGGAGGCCGCATCACCCTCGACGGCACCGACATCCGCGACCTGCCGCTCGCCCGGCTGCGCGGCATCGTCGCGGTCGCGTTCGAAGACCCGGTGCTGTTCTCCATGAGCGTCCGGGAGAACGTGCTGCTCGGCATGCCCGACGGCACCGACGAGGACGTCGAACGTGCCCTCGCCGTCGCCCAGGCCGACTTCGTCGCCGACCTGCCGTGGGGATTGGACACGCGCGTCGGCGAGGAAGGCATGGACCTGTCCGGCGGCCAACGCCAGCGCCTCGCGCTCGCCCGCGCGGTCGTCTCCCGTCCCGCCGTCCTGGTCCTCGACGACCCGCTGTCCGCACTCGACGTGCACACCGAGGCCCAAGTCGAACGCGCTCTGCGCAACGTCATCTCCACCACCACCGCGCTGGTCGTCGCGCACCGCCCCAGCACCGTGCAACTCGCCGACCGCGTCGCCCTGCTGGAGAACGGCCGGATCACCGCCGTCGGCACCCACGACGACCTGCTGCGCCGCAGCTCCGCCTACCGCGCGCTCATGTCCGCGGACGCGCCCCGGCTGCGCGGCCCTGCCCGCACCCCGCGCCCGTCCGCCGAACCCGCCGAGGAGGCGGTGTGACCCCCGACGACACCACCGCACCGACCCGCCCCTCCACCGGGCACGCCGACCTCGACACACCCGGCGACAGCCCCATCGACGCCGACGTCGACACCCACGTCGACCCCGCCGAGCTGCGCGCCTGGCGCGGCATCAGCTCCCGGGCCACCGACGACATCTCGCACGACGAAGCGGAGGCCGAGGACTCCGGCGCGGTCGCCGACGGCCAGGACCTGGGCGCCGCCCGCGCCGGCGACGCGCGCCGCCTGCTGGCGTCGCTGCTCGCCCCGCACCGGGCGCTGCTCGCGCTCGCCGTGCTGGTCACCGTCGTCCAGCAGGCCTCCCTGCTGGTCGGGCCGCTGCTGATCGGCTTGGCCATCGACCGCGCCGTTCCCGACGCGATCGACGGCGACACGGGCACGATCGTGCTCGTTTCCGTCGCCTATGCCATCGCCGGACTGGGCATCGCGGCCTCGGAGTTCGCCTTCCAGAACATCGCGGCGCGAATCAGCCAGGGCATCCTGCTCGACCTGCGCGAGCGAATCTTCGCGCACGCCCAGCGCCTCAGCCTGGACTTCCACGAGAAGTACACGTCGGGCCGCATCGTCTCGCGCGCCACCGGCGACGTGAACTCCGTCCGCGAACTCCTCGACGACGGCATGGACGGCATCAGCGCCGCCTTGCTGACGTTCGTCGTCTCGATCGGCTTCCTGTTCTTCCTCGACGTCCCGCTCGCCCTGCTGGTCGCCGCCGGGCTGATCCCGGTCGGGATCGTGCTGCGCTGGTACCGGCGGCGTTCCGCGCCGATGTACCGGCGCCGCAGCACCGCCATCGCCGCCGTGATCACGCACTACGTGGAGACCGTCAACGGCATCCGCGCCGTGCAGACGTTCCGCCGCGAGACCCGCAACCGGCGGATCTTCCGCACCCTCAACCGCGGCTACACCGGGAACGACGCCGACACGATCGTGCTGTTCGCGTGGGCCGCGCCGATCCTCATGCTGATCGGCCGTCTCACGCTGGCCGCGGTGCTCGTCGTGGGTGCGTTCCGGGTGGCCGGCGGCGGACTCGAACTCGGCGTCCTGACCGCGTTCGTGCTGTACGTGCAGCGCATGTACGACCCGCTCGACGAACTCACCCTGTTCCTCAGCACCTACCAGGGTGCCGCGGCGGGCCTGGAGAAGATCGCCGGGCTCCTGGCCCAGCAGCCCGGCATCGCCGAGCCCGCGCACCCGGTGGCGCTGCCCGAGCGGGAGCCGGGCGCGGGCAAGAGCCGGGCGATCGTCTTCGACGGCGTCCGCTTCGGCTACCAGGACGGCGTGACCGTGCTGCCCCGCGTCGACCTGGCGATCCCCGCCGGGCAGACCGTCGCCCTGGTCGGCGCGACCGGAGCCGGAAAGTCCACCGTCGCCAAGCTGCTCGCGCGGTTCTACGACCCGACCGAAGGCGCCGTCCGCCTCGACGGCGTCGACCTGCGGGACCTTCCGACCGCCCGGCTGCGCGGCGAACTGACCATGATCACCCAGGAATCGTTCCTGTTCTCCGGCTCGGTCGCGGACAACATCGCCATCGGGCGCCCGGACGCCACCCGCGCGGAGGTCGAGGACGCGGCCCGCGCGATCGGCGCGTACGACTTCATCGCCGACCTGCCGGACGGCTTCGACACCGACGTCCGCAAGCGCGGCGCCCGGCTCTCCGCCGGCCAGCGGCAACTCGTCGCGTTCGCCCGCGCGTTGCTCGCCGACCCGGCGGTGCTGCTGCTCGACGAGGCGACATCGTCGCTCGACATCCCCGGCGAACGCGCCGTCCAGCACGCCCTGGCGACGGTGCTGGAAGGCCGCACGGCGGTGATCATCGCGCACCGGCTGTCGACCGTGGAGATCGCCGACCGGGTGCTGGTCGTCGACGGCGGGCGCATCGTCGAAGACGGCACCCCCGACGAACTCATCGCCTCCGCCGGGCGCTTCGGCGGCCTGCACGAGGCATGGCGGAACTCCCTGGCCTGAGCCGCGCCCCTGAAGCCGCACCCCTGGAGCCGCACCCCGGGTCTCCGGACCGAGCCCCCTCAGCCCGTCACACGGCGCCAGGCAGCCCCCACTCGCGGGCGACGATCTCGTACGACCGCAGCCGCGCCTCGTCGCCGTGCACGTTGGAGATCACCATCAGCTCGTCGACCTCGGTCCGCGCCGCCAGCTCGAACAGGCCGCGCCGCACCGTCGCCGGATCGCCGATGACGTGGTCGCCCTGGTAGGCGCGCACGAACTCGCGCTCCGCCGGGGTCCACGGGTGGTTCTCCGCTTCCTCCGGGCTGGGCAGCAGCCCCGGCCGGCCGCCGCGCAGCCGCATCATCGCCAAGGCCTGCGCGAGCGCCAGCCGCCGCGCCTCCTCCTCGGTGTCCGCGGCGATCACGCCCGCCGCGATCATCGCGTACGGCTCCTTCAGGTCCTCCGACGGCTGGAAATGCTCGCGGTACAGCCGCAGCGCCGGGATCGTGTTCGCGGCGCTGAAGTGGTGCGCGAACGCGAACGGCAGGCCCAGAATGCCCGCCAACTGCGCGCTGTAGCCGCTCGACCCGAGCAGCCACACCGGCGGCCGCGACGCATCCCACTCGCCGCCGCCCGCGATCCCGTTCGCCGGGCCGGGCACGGCGTTGATGTGCCCGTACGGGTGCCCCTCCTGGAACGACCCGGACAGGAAGCCGAGCAATTCCCCCAGCTGCTGCGGGAAGTCGTCCGGCCCGGACTGCTGGGCGCTGCGCCGCAGTGCGCGCATCGTCGCCTGGTCGGTGCCCGGTGCCCGGCCGAGCCCGATGTCGATGCGCCCGGGCGCGAGCGCCTGGAGCGTGCCGAACTGCTCCGCGACGACCAGCGGCGCGTGGTTCGGCAGCATCACCCCGCCGGAGCCGAGGCGGAGCGTGGTGGTGTGTGCGGCCAGGTGCGCGAGCAGGACCGGCGGCGAGGTGGAGGCGATGCCGGGCATGTTGTGGTGCTCGGCCACCCAGAAGCGGTGGTATCCCCAGCGTTCGGCACGGCGGGCCAGCTCGGCGGTGGTGCGGAGGGCCTGGGTGGCGGTGTAGCCGGTGCCGACGGGGGCGACGTCGAGGACCGACAGGGGGATGTCGGGCTTCTCGGGCTCGCCCTGCTCGGCCGGTGCGGCGGGTTCCGTCGCGTACACGGTCGGCGACAGGCGCATGGACTCGGCGGCGGACTTGGGCGCGGACTGCGGGTTCGACACGTCGGAAGGCACGTCAAAGGGCAACATGCGTACGCCGGGACTTGTTCCGGCCGCGGGTGTCCCAGGGCTGTGGAATACGCCACCCCTCCCCCTGCTGTGGACGGACCGGGCCGAAGCCGCGCGGCCCGTCCACAGCCTCGGGGGTCAGCTCCCGTTCACGCCCTTGGACACCCGCGCGCCCAGGTCCGGGTCCACGTTCGCCCAGTACTCGATGACCTTCGGCCGCAGTTCGTCGCTGACGGGGCCGTCGCTCGTCATGTGGTCGACGATGTTCGCGGCCAGGTGCTCGCGGTCGGTCTCGGACAGCACCTCGCGGTAGAGCGTGCCGGGCTGGCCGAAATCGTCGTCCTCGGCGTGCGGGCGGTAGGCGGAGCGCACGATCTCGCCGGTCACGCCGTAGCTCTCGTCGGCGAACAGCGAGGGGTCGGCGACCGGGCCGCCGTACGAGTTCGGCGCGTACACCGGGTCGCCGGGGTTGTCGTACCGCATGGCGCCGTCCTTGTTGTACGAGTGGACGGGCACGGCGGGCCGGTTGACCGGCAGCTGGAGGTAGTTCGCGCCGATGCGGTGGCGGTGCGTGTCCGGGTAGCTGAACAGCCGTCCCTGGAGCATCTTGTCGGGGCTGGCGGCGATGCCCGGGACGAAGTTCGCCGGTTCGAAGGCGGCCTGTTCGACTTCCGCGAAGTAGTTGTCCGGGTTGCGGTTGAGGGTCATGGTGCCGATGGGGATCGCCGGGTAGTCGCCGTGCGGCCAGACCTTGGTGAGGTCGAACGGGTTGAACCGGTAGTCGGCGGCGGCCTCGAACGGCATGATCTGCATTTCCAGCGTCCACGACGGGTGGTTGCCGGATTTGATCGCCTGGTGCAGGTCCCGGATGTGGTAGTCCCGGTCCTCCGCGGTCATGGCCGCGGCCTCGGAGCCGGTGAAGTTCTCGATGCCCTGGTCGGTCTTGAAGTGGTATTTGACCCAGAACTTCTCGCCGCCGCGGTTGATCCACATGAAGGTGTGGCTGCCGAAGCCGTGCATGTTGCGCCAGGTCTTCGGAGTGCCGCGGTCGCTCATCAGGAAGGTGACCTGGTGCGCGGAGGCGGGCGTCCCAGTCCAGAAGTCCCACTGCATGTTGTGGTCGTGCAGGTGGGTGTCGGCACGGCGCTTCTGCGAGTGGATGAAGTCGGAGAACTGGCTGGGGTCGCGGATGAAGAAGACCGGCGTGTTGTTGCCGACCAGGTCGTAATTGCCCTCCTGCGTATAGAACTTGATCGCGAAGCCGCGCGGGTCGCGGACCGTGTCGGGGAAGCCGAGCTCCCCGGCGACCGTGGAGAAGCGCAGGAACATCGGGGTTTCCCGGCCGGGCTGGAAGAGGTCGGCCTTGGTGTACTGGCTGACGTCCTCGGTGATCTTGAGGACGCCGTGTGCGGCGCCGCCCTTGGCGTGCACGACCCGCTCGGGGACGCGTTCGCGGTTGAACTGCGCCATCTTCTGGATCACGTAGTGATCCTGGAGCAGCAAGGGGCCGTTGGGGCCGACGGACTGGGAGAACTCGTCGCTCGGGGCGGCGATGCCGGCGTCGGTGGTGGTCGTGGGGCGATCGGTCATCGCGCTTGTCCTTTGGTGGGGCCTGCGCGGACTTCGGTCGAACCGAACGGAATCAGACCGATGTGTCCGGCTTGTCGGTAACCCCTTGCCCGAGGCACTCCGGGCACAATCCCCAGAACGTCACTTCCGCCTCGTCGACCGCGTATCCGCGGGTCGCGTCCGGCGTCAGGCACGGCGCCGCCCCCACCACGCAGTCCACGTCCTCCACCCGCCCGCAATTCCGGCACACGAGATGGTGGTGGTTGTCCCCGGTCCGGGCCTCGAAACGCGCCGGATGATCGGCGGGCACGATCCGCCGCGCCAGGCCCGCGCGGACCAGCGCGTGCAGCGTGTCGTACACCGCCTGCGTCGACACACTCCCCAGCCGCCCCCGGGCCGCACGCGCCAGCGCTTCCGCATCGCTGTGGGGGTGGGTGCGGATCAAGTCCAGGATCGTGGCGCGGGCAGCCGTCACGCGCAGCCCCGCCGCGCGGAGCTGAGCGGGAATGTCCTCTCGGTCCTCGGGGGACGGCCCGGCCATGGTTTCAAATATAGGAGGAATCTGGAGCAGTTCAAGATATGGGACATCGCCGGAAAGCAAATCCGCGTGACCGTCGACCGCGCCCGGAGGCCCGACCTGGGCGGCGAGGGCCGATTGCGCCGTCGGCGAACCCGACCGCCGCCCGGGAAGCTCTCCCGCCCGCGCCGCGTTCCCCCCATCACCACGCGTGTGCCCAGGGGGTTCCCATGACCGCACGGCCCATCGCCCACCGATCCGACTCGTCCGAGCCCGACGACCCGGCGCCCACGACGCCGCCGCCTCTCGCCGGTCCCGCCGACCCCGACGCCCCGGCTCTGGACGCCTATTCGCGGACCGTCTCCACCGTCGCCGCCCACCTCACACCGCGGGTGGCAGCCGTCCGCGTGTCCCTCCCCCGCGGCGAAGGCGCCGGATCCGCCGTCGTGTTCACCGGCGACGGGCTCCTCCTCACCAACGCCCACGTCGTCGGCCGCGCCCGCGGCGGCACCGCCGAGTTCGCCGACGGCACCGCGGCACCCTTCACCGTCGTCGGCGCCGACCGGCTCTCCGACCTCGCGGTGATCCGCGTCGCCGCCGACACCCCGGAGCCCGCCGTCCTCGGCGACGCCGACAAGCTCGTCGTCGGCCAACTCGTGGTCGCCGTCGGCAACCCGCTCGGCCTCGCCGGATCCGTGACCGCGGGCGTCGTCAGCGCTCTCGGGCGCTCCCTCCCCACCCGCAGCGGCAACGCCGCCCGCGTCGTGGAGGACGTCATCCAGACCGACGCCGCACTCAACCCCGGCAACTCCGGCGGTGCGCTCGCCGACTCGTCCGGGCGCGTCGTCGGCATCAACACCGCCGTCGCCGGAATCGGCATCGGTCTCGCCGTGCCGGTCAACGCCACCACCCGGCACATCGTCCAGGCCCTCATCGACGACGGCCGGGTCCGCCGCGCCTACCTCGGACTCGCCGTCACGCCCGCACCGCTGCCCGCCGACATCGCCCGCCGCACCGGACAGCAGCGCGGCCTCCGGATCGTCGAAGTCGTCCCCGGCAGCCCTGCCGACCACTCCGGACTGCACCGCAACGACCTCGTCCTCACCGTCGCCCGGGAACCCGTCGGCGACGCGCAGGGCCTGCAGCGCAGCATGTTCGCCAACGCGATCGGCGTGCCGCTCGCGATCACCGTGCTCCGCAACGGCGCCATGGTCGACGTCATCGCCGTCCCGGGCGAAGAGAACGGCTGACCAGCGGACGGCTCCCGCCGACCCAGCGCCGACTCAGCCCACCGGCGTGGCCGAGAACACCAGCCCCGACGCCGGCGCCACCAGACCCAGCCCCGGCTGCCCCTTCACCTGCGGCCCCGCGCCCAGGGCCCGGCCGCCCTGCCGGTTCACGAACACCACGCCGCCGCCGCGCGCCTGCGGCTGCCACTGCTGGCGCGCATCGCGACCGCAGTTGTCCTGCACCGCGTGCGCGTCCTTGCCGCCCCGAATGTCAAGGCACATGTTGCTCGACCGCGAGATCAGGTACACATTGCCGCCGCCCGCGTCCTGCACCGTCCACTGCTGATTCGTTTTGCCTGCGCCGGGCTGGAACAAGATGATCGGCGTGTTGTCGTCCCGGTCCGCGCCGTACACGTCCATCGCCTTGCCCCCGGCCGTCAGCGTGTAGACCTTGCCGCCGGTCAGCGCGGACTTGGTCGCGGTCGGCGTCGGCGACGCGGTGGCCGACGCGGACGTCGACGCCGGAGCGGACGTCGGAACGTCGCTCGGCGGGGCCGACGTCGGCGGGCCGGACGTCGCACTTGTGCTCGGCGTCGCCGCGGCCGACGAGGCACCCTTGCCTCCGCCGCCACCGCCCAGCACTCCGGTGATGCCGCCGACGAGAACGCCGATCACCGCGGTCGCGATCAGCGCCGCTATGACGATCCGACGAGACAGCATGGCCAGAACTCCTTCCGGACCGGCCCGGCGGCGGCCCCTCAGGGCGGACATACTCCCAGACCGGCCGCGGAACGCGGCAAGCGCCGTCGGGCCGAACAGCCCGACGGCGCTTGCCGTCCACCGGAAAACCCCGGGTCAGTGGCTCGACCCGGTGAACTTCAGACCGAGGATCGCCACCACCATCAGGGACAAGAAGAAGATCCGGGCCGCCGTCGCCGGCTCGCCCAGGACCAGAATGCCCAGCAGACCCGAACCGACCGCGCCGATGCCGACCCACACGCCGTACGCCGTACCGATCGGCAGCGACTTCGCGGCAATCGACAGCAACACCATGCTGCCGGCGATACCGGCAACGGTCAGCACACTGGGAACGAGACGGGTGAAACCCTCGGTGAACTTGAGGCCGATCGCCCACCCGACCTCGAGCAGACCGGCAATACCGAGCAGAACCCACGCCATGACGACACCTCACACGCGTCGTCGTCGTGGCCCGGTACGTCGCACTCGTCGGGAACAGGCCGCCCATCGGGCCCGTCCCCACCAGCCTCTCAAACGCCCCGAGACAGGCCAAACCCCCGGCCGGTGACCTCGGTCACCGAACCGGCGCAGACCGCCCCGCGGAACACCGCGGCGCCTCGGCGACGACGCAGAGGCCTCGGAGACCTCGGAGACCTCGGAGACCTCAGAGATACAGGCCGGTGGCCTCGCCGGAGCCCTCCACCCGCTCCGCCGCCACCGCATGCAGGTCGCGCTCGCGCAGCAGCACATACGCCACGCCGCGCACCTCCACCTCGGCACGGTCCTCCGGGTCGTACAGCACCCGGTCGCCCGCCTCGACGGTGCGCACGTTCTGGCCCACCGCGACGACCTCGGCCCACGCCAGCCGCTTGCCGACCTGCGCGGTCGCCGGGATAAGGATGCCGCCGCTCGACCGGCGATCCCCCTCGCCGGCGTCCTGCCGCACCAGGACGCGGTCGTGCAGCATGCGGATGGGGAGCTTCTCACCGAAGGCGGAAGACTGGGAAACGTCGGAACTCACGCATGAAACGTACCCGCCCCGGCGCCCGCGCGTGACACCAGGGCAACCAACCCGCGACCGATCCGCGCCATATGAACGAACGGCCGCCCCGGGAAAGCCCGAGACGACCGCCCGCACACGAAAAACCACCGCACCACCGCCGCAACACGGCCGCACCACTGCCGCAGTTCGGCGGCCGTGGCGGCGGTGAACCGCTACTTCTTCCGCTTCCCGCGCCGCTTCACCACGATCACCAGCGCCAGCACGCCCGCCACCCCGCCGACCACCGGCGCGATGCGGTCCATACGCGGCGCACCCGTGTCCGGGTCGACGAACTGCGCGCGGATCTGGTCCGCCGTCCGCTTCGCCACATTCGCCGGCTTCACCCGGTCGACCAGCTCGTCCAGCGTCACCGCGAGGTTCGCGCGCGCCCGCTCGATCTCCGCCTCGATCTGCTGCGGCGACCGCGGACCGGCCGGCGCCGCACCGTTCGCGCCCGAGCCGTTCGCCGGCTCGATCCGCGAATGCTCCGCCTGAGCCGTCACCGGCCGCCCCAGCGCCGCCCGGCCGGCCTTCTCCAGGTCCGCCGGGGAACGCTCCGCGCCGCCGTGCCCGTTCTCGCCCACAGCCCGTCCTCTCGCTCCCGCCGCGTCGCACACCGCGCGTTCTGCGCGTGTGCCCCCAAGTCAAGCAGGTATCCCCCCGGGCATGCCGCATCCGGGTGGTCTCAGCCGTGTTCCGCGTGCGGTTCGGACCCTGACGCCACCCCGGATTCAGCCCTGCCCGGCCGTGCTTCAGCCGGGGTGCCGGGCCGCGAACGCCCGCGGAGCGCAACGCTCGCAATCCGGCAGCGCATAGCCGTACGGCAGCTCCAGCCGGTGCGCCTCCCGCAGCTCGCGGTCGGCCAGCAGCTCGCGCGTCGGGCCATCCGCGGCGATCACCCCGCCGGACAGGATCAGCGCCCGCGGGCACAGCTCCAACGCATACGGCAGGTCATGCGTCACCATCAGCACGGTTACGTCCAGCCGCGCCAGGATCTCGGCCAGCTCCCGGCGGCTCGCCGGGTCCAGGTTCGACGACGGCTCGTCGAGCACCAGGATCTCCGGCCGCATCGCCAGCACCGTCGCCACCGCGACCCGGCGGCGCTGCCCGAAGCTCAAGTGGTGCGGCGGCCGGTCCGCAAACGCGGTCATGCCGACCTGCTCCAACGCCTCCGCGACGCGGGCGTCCAGCTCGGCGCCGCGCAGCCCCAGGTTCGCCGGGCCGAACGCGACGTCCTCGCGCACGGTCGGCATGAAAAGCTGGTCGTCGGGGTCCTGGAAGACGATCCCGACCCGCCGGCGGATCTCCTGCAGGTTCCGCTTGGCGACCTCCAGCCCGGCCACCCGCACCGTGCCCCGCCCGGTGCCGGTGTCCGCGGACAGGATGCCGTTGAGATGCATGACCAGCGTCGTCTTGCCCGCACCGTTCGGCCCGAGCAGCGCCACCCGCTCGCCGCGGCCGATCCGCAGGTCGACGCCGAACAGCGCCTGATGCCCGTCCGGGTACGCGAACGCGAGCCCCTCGACCTCCAGCGACGCGGGAACCGCCGCCGCCCCGCCGTCCTCGCGCGCCGCCGGAATCCCGTCAGTTTCGACCATGGCGTCCATCCTCACGCATGCACCAGCCAGGCCGCCGCACAGGCCAAGGCCGCGGCGGCCGGCAACGCCGCCGCCGCACCCCACTGGCCGGCGGACGCCCGGACGTCGACGATCACCGGCATCGTGCCCGTGTAGCCGCGGCTCAGCATCGCCAAGTGCACGCGCTCGCCCCGCTCGTACGAGCGGATGAACAACGCACCCGCCGACTTCGCCACCACCGGAAGCTGCCGCACATCCCGCGCCTGGAACCCGCGCGACTCCCGCGCCACCTTCATCCGCCCCATCTCCCCGGTGATCACACCCGAGTACCGGAGCATGAACTGCATGATCTGCACCAGCAATTGCGGCATCCGCAGCCGCTCCATGCCGAGCAGCAGATCCCGCAACTGCGTGGTCGCCGCCAGCAGGATCGACGCGACGACGCCCAGCGTGCCCTTCGCCAGGATGTTCCACGCACCGAGCAACCCGTTGTGACTGACCGTCAGCCCCAGGAACTCGGTCTTCTCCCCGCCCGCCAGAAACGGCAGCGCGACCGCGAACACCACGAACGGGACCTCGACCACCACCCGCCGCAGCACATACCCGGCCGGCACCCTGCCGACCACCGCCACGGCCGCCAGCAGCAGCGCGTACACCCCGAACGCCCAGAACCGCTCGCGCGGCGTCGCCACCACCGCGAACACGAACAGCACCACCGCGACGAGCTTGCACTGCGGCGGCAACCGGTGCAGCGGCGTATCGCCCGGCCGGTACAAGTCGTGCGCGTGCCCGGCGCCCATCAGACGACGCCGCCCCGACGCGGTCCCGCGCCCGTCATGCGGTGTCCGCCTGCGGCTCCTTCGGCGTGCCGCGCCGCTTCACCACCCAGAACACCCCGGTCCCGACCAGCAGCGTCCCCGCGACACCCAGCACGCCCGCCAGCCCGCCGGAGACGCGCTCGTTGTGCACGCCCTTCACCGAATAGTCGGCCAGCGGACCGTCCGCCATCTCGTGCGGCTTCTCCTTGGCATCGATGCCCTTGTCCGCGGCGACCTTCTCCAGCCCGTCCGGGCTCTGGCTCGCGTAGTAGCTGAACAGCCCGGCCAGCACGAGCGCGACCAGCGCACCCGCGATCAGCAGCGTCCTCGTCCGGACCTTCACATGCTTCACGATCGTCACCCGATCCTCCTCAAACCCGCGCCGCGGGGGCGGACTGCTCGGCGCCGGAGCGCAGTTCGAGCGTCCGGGCCAGCCCGCGCGCGCCGTACACCAGGTCGGGGCGCACCGCGAGCACACTCGACACCGTCGCGGCGGTGATGAGCGCCTCGCCGATGCCGATGAGCACATGGACGCCGATCATCGCGCCCGCGACCTTCGCGATCGGCACATCCGTCGTGCCGCCGATCGCATAGATCGCCGTGAACACCACCGCGCACACCGGCACCGACACCAGCGCGCCGACGAACCCGGCGGCCGACACCGACTTGCGGGTCTTCGGCAGCACCTTCACCAGCACCCGGAACAGGCCGTAGCCGACCACAGCCGTGGTGATGCCCATGACGGTGATGTTGACGCCGAGCGCGGTCAGCCCGCCGTCCGCGAAGAACACCGCCTGCATCAGCAGCACCACCGACATGCACAGCACACCGGTGTACGGGCCGACCAGGATCGCCGCGAGCGTCCCGCCGAGCAGATGCCCGCTGGTGCCGGACGCGACGGGGAAGTTCAGCATCTGCACGGCGAAGATGAACGCCGCGACCAGCCCGGCCAGCGGCGCGGTCCGTTCGTCGAGTTCCTTGCGCGCGCCGCGAAGGCTGATGCCGACGCCCGCGGCGGCGACCACGCCTGCGGCGACGGAGACGGGCGCGTTGATGAACCCATCGGGCACATGCATGGGGACCTCCCCCGAGAGAAGCGGCGGTGCGGACGTGTGGCTGGTGAGCCGTCCGATTTTATGGGTCATGCTCGCACTTGCAAAAGATGTGCAACAAGCCGACCCCACCACTCCGGCGCACGCCCGGCGCGTTGTTTGCCGTCGTCGGACCCCGCACCTAGCGTGGCGAGACGAACCCGCGGCCCCGCACCCCCACCGACCGGGCCCCTGCACCCGCCGCGCCGGCCGACCCGAAAACCGACCCGAAACCCACCGAAAACGAGGCCCCCGTGAGCGACCGACTCAACACCGGCGACACCGCCCCCGCCTTCACCCTCAAGGACGCCGACGGCAACGAGGTCTCCCTGGCCTCGCACCACGGCCGCAAGGTGATCGTGTACTTCTACCCCGCCGCCCTCACCCCCGGCTGCACCAAGCAGGCCTGCGACTTCACCGACAACCTCGCCCTCCTCGCCGACGCGGGCTACGACGTCCTCGGCATCTCCCCCGACAAGCCCGAAAAGCTCGGCAAGTTCCGCGACAAGGAATCCCTCAAGGTCACCCTCCTGTCCGACCCCGACAAGGCCACCCTCACCGCCTACGGCGCCTTCGGCGAGAAGACCATGTACGGCAAGAAGGTCACCGGCGTCATCCGCTCCACCTTCGTCGTCGACGAAGACGGCAAGATCGAACACGCCTGGTACAACGTCCGCGCCACGGGCCACGTCGCCAAGCTCCTGAAGGACCTGAAGATCGCCGCGTAGCAACGGAAAGGGCGCCCTGCCAGGCATGGGCGGGGCGCCCTTTCCCCGGTTCCTCGCCTGTGTCAGTTCAGCGAGCCAGGCGACGCAAGCCACTCGACCTGCTGGCCGGTGACCTTCGCGATCGTGTCGAAATCACGGTCGTAGTGCAGCACCGTCAACCGATGCCGCAGCGCCGTCACCGCCACCAGCAAATCGACCACACCGGCCGACCTGTGCGCACCCGCATCCAACAGATCACGCTGCAGACGCTGCGCCGACGACCAGCCGTCCTCTGGCACCACCTGCCACGCATACAACTGCTCGAACTGCTCGCGCATCTCCTGGAACTCCGAGCGCGACCGGGCAGAGAATTGCAGTTCCAACTCCGTCGGCGCACACATGGCCACCCGGCCCTGCCTGGCGGCCGAGTGCCAGTGGTCTTCGACCTTCGGCCGGAACATCCGCACCGCGGCGGACGAATCGATCAAGTAGCGGACCTCCCCGGACACTCAGGCCCCCGCTCGCCGCTCGCGGGCAGACGAGCCCTGCGCACCCGACGTCGGCTCGCCGAAGGCACCGCCCTCGGACATCTCCTGCAGCCGATCGAACGCTTCCGCCCGGCGCTCGGGCGTCACGGCAGCCCGCAGCAGCGCATAGATCGTGTCCTCGTCACGCGCGGTCCCGAACCGCTCCGCGGCCAAGTCGAGCAGACGCCGGTTCACCTTGATCGTGATCTCTTCGTCAGCCACGGCCATCTCCCGGATCGCGGGCGTGCATTCCCGCTCCAGCGTAGCCGCGCGCCCTTCCCCTGACGGTGCCATCAATCCCCTCCTCACCCCGGACACACCTCGCGCCCGGCGCCGTGCGCAACGAGCGGCCAACGCCCTGGTTACGATCTGACATTCAGTCAGAAAATAGCTCGATTCACCCGCGTGACTCGCACTGGTGTTCGTCGTTGAGTGGAGTGAGAGCGGGCTCATGGGGAGGCGCTCGGGGGAGGTTGAGGCATGGCCAGGTATTACAAGTACCCGCCGGAGCGGCTTGCGGAGGTCGCGGCCGAGGCGTCCAGCATGAACGACGTGCTGACACGGCTCGGCTTGCCGCAGCTGGGCGGGTACCACACGCACATCAGCCGGCAGATCCGGAAGTTCGGCATCGACATCAGCCACTTCGGCACAGCCAAGTACGCGGGCGGGAAGCGCAGCATCGACCCGGAAGTGTTCCGCCGGGCCGTCGCCGAATCGCAGTCCATCGCCGCCGTCGCCCGCGCGCTCGGCATGTCCCGGAGCGGCTCCAGCAGCCGTCAGATCCACGCCTGGTCGGTCGAGCACGACGTCGACCTCGGCAAGATGCCCGGGCAGGGCCACAGCCGCGGGAAGTCACTGCCCCGGCGGACTGCGCAGGATTTGCTGCAGCACCGCCCGGAGAGCGTCAAGCGCGCCAACGTCGCCCTGCTCCGCCGAGCCCTGTCCGACATCGGGCGTCCCTACCACTGCACGATCTGCGGCGTCGGTGAGGCTTGGAACGGCCGTCCCCTGATCCTCGAAGTCGACCACATCAGCGGCGACTGGCGGGACAACCGCGCGGAGAACCTCCGCTATCTATGCCCTAACTGCCACAGCCAGACGGATTCGTTCTGCGGAAGGAATCGCGCGGCCAACGTCGCCGCACGCCAACGCCGTTAAGATGAGGCTCGCAGTTCCCCGGGCAGCCGTCCGGGGAATTACGAGACGCGGCCGTGGTGAAATTGGCGATACACGCGGGGTTTAGGTCCCCGTCCCTGCGGGGTTGTGGGTTCGAGTCCCACCGGCCGCACCGCGTTGAGAGCGCCCCCGGGTTCCGGACGGCGCTCTTCGCGTATCCCGGTCGAGCCCCGTCCGGCTACGTCACCGTCATCGAGATCGTGTGCCACCCCGTCGCCCCGTCCGGGCCCACGCCGACCTCTTCGTCGGTTTGGACGTAGCCCGTCTTGTCCGTCGCGCGGATGCGGATGCGGTGGGGGCCCGGTTTGGCGTCCCAGTACCAGACGAACTGGCGCCAGGTGTCGACGGTGTCTTCGGCGGCGAGTTCGGCCTGCTGCCAGGGCTCGTCGTCGATCTGGACTTCCACGGCGGCGATGCCCTTGTGCTGGGCCCAGGCCACGCCCGCGACGGGGATGCGGCCGCGCGGCACCTTGGCCATGTTCTTGGGGGTGTCGATACGGGACTCGGTTTTGACGGGGCCTTGGGCCGCCCAGCCGCGCGGGACCCAGTACGCGTCGTAGTCGGCGAACGTCGTCGCCTCGATCTCGACGATCCACTTGCATGCCGACACGTAGCCGTACAGCCCCGGCACCACCATCCGCACCGGGAATCCGTGCACGATCGGCAGCGGCTCGCCGTTCATGCCGACCGCCAGCATCGCGTCGCGTCCGTCCATCACCACCGCGGTCGGCGTGCCGATCGTCATGCCGTCCGAGGAGCGGGACACGAGCTGGTCGGCGTCCGGGTGGACACCCGCCTCGCGCAGCAGGTCGGCGAGCGGGATGCCCTGCCACCGCGCGGTGCCGATGTACGGTCCGCCGACGTCGTTGGAGACGCAGCACAGGGTGATGTCCCGCTCGATCGTCGGTCGGGCGGTGAGCTGGGCGAAGTCGATCTCGATTTCTCGGTCGACCTTGCCGTGGATGCGCAACTTCCAGTCCTCGGCGCGGATTTCCGGGACGACGAGGGCTGTGTCGATGCGGTAGAAGTCGCGGTTGGGCGTGATGTGGGTGCTGACCCCGGGGATGCCGAGTTCGGTGCTCGCGGGCGGCTTGGACGCGGGGGCCGCGGGCTGCGGCAGCACGACGCGGGAGCGGGATTTGCTGACGTCGAACCGTACGTCCTGGAGCCACCGGCCGACCCCGGCCAGCACGACCCCGGCGCCGATCGCCCCGCCGACCAGCGTCCGTCGCCGCGGCCCGGTGGCGGTGACAGCGGCGGCAGGGGTAGCGGCGGCGGCCTCGGATTCCCCGTCGGCCGGCGCGGTCGCGGTCCGCCGCCCGAACACCAGCCCCGGCCGCGTCAACATCACCAGTGCCACCGCGCCCACGGCTGCTCCCACCAGGGCCGGGATGACGTCTGTGCCTTTCTCCGCAGGCCGTGACAGGGCGGCCGCGACGGTGACGGCCCCCAGAATGCCGACCCCGAGCAGCCCGGCCCACAGCCACCGGCGTGCGACCACCCCGATGATCGCGGCGAACACCGCGAGCAGCACGCCGACGCCTATGCGCAGCACCAGCTTGTCGTCGGTGCCGAACTGCCGGATGGCCCATTCCTTGAGGTCGCGCGGTGTCCGGTCGATGACGGATTGGCCGACGGTGACCAGGGGCGCGGCTTCGCGGCGGACGAATGCGGCGGTGAACTCCGCGGCGGCGACCGCGAGGCCGCCCGCCACCAGACCGTTGAGCGCGGCGGCGCCGTGGGTGCGCAGCAGGCGCCCTCCGGCCGGAGACATGGGCACGCGGCTCCCCCTCACAGACGCGGAACGTGGTGCCTCACATCATCGCCGCGCCCGCCGCAAAAAGCCCGACCCCGAAGACTACGAACCCGTGACGTCCCGGTGGGGATGTGCGACGGGACGGCCGCGCGGGCGGCGCATCACGGCTCGCAAGCGGCCGCTTTTCGCGCGGGTCGAGCAGACGCGCCGCTGCCACCGGCCGGAAAGCCGAAACGGTCGGCGTCGGCCGTCACAGGGCCGGGCGGCCTGCCGACCAGCCGACCGGTGCAGCTCGTCGGTCCGCGGTCGGCGGGTCGGCCGGGCGGTGAGTGGCCGCCAGAGGCGCTCCGCGGGACGGCAAATCCGCTGCATGGCAAGGCGGGTCAGGCCTTCGGTGGTCGTTGGGCGGGATGCCGGAACCGGCGGCTGCCCTGCGCTCAGTCGGCCGTCTCGCCTGGCGACCGGCAATGACTGCGTGCTCGCGTGCCTGGCGGCACCCGGCCCCGGTTCGGCAGCGCACGCCCTTCGCGCAGCCCGAGGGATGGTCCCGACCGCGTTCGCCGTCGATGGTCCCGATGGCATTCGCCGTCAGCGCCGCCGCGACAGCCGCGGTCATCGGCATGCGCACCCGCGGCCTCCGCGAATTCACCGAAGCTCAGGCCTTGGAGGGAGCCGAAGCGGCAGCCCGGGGGCACTTCGGACGCGGCCTGAGCCGGCCCCGAAACCGCCGCCGCACCGACCCGTCGGCCGGTGCCTCCGCCCCGCCGCGAGGTTCGCGCGGCAGGACCATCCCAGCCGGCGGAGCCACGGCGCGCCGGCCGTCTGTCCGCCCGGCCGCCCTGGCGGCCCCGACGGCGCCCGGTGCCGACCGCCCCCCGACGAAACCCTCTACCTCCGCCCCACCAGTTCCTCCACCACCGGCACGATCGCTCGAAATGCCTTGCCCCGGTGGCTGATGGCGTTTTTTTCGTCCGGGGTGAGTTCGGCGGTGGTGCGGGTGTCGCCGTCGACCTGGAGGATCGGGTCGTAGCCGAAGCCGTTGGTGCCGCGGGGGGCGGTGGTGAGGGAGCCGTTGAGGCGGCCTTCGACGACGCGTTCGGTGCCGTCGGGGAGGGCGAGGGCGGCGGCGCAGGCGAAGTGGGCGGTGCGGTGTTCGGGGGCGATGTCGGAGAGCTGGGCGAGGAGCAGGTCGAGGTTGGCGCGGTCGTCGCCGTGGCGGCCGGCCCAGCGGGCGGAGAAGATGCCGGGCATGCCGTTGAGGGCTTCGACGCAGAGGCCGGAGTCGTCGGCGATGGCGGGCAGGCCGGTGGCCTTGGCGACGGCGTGGGCCTTGAGGAGGGCGTTGGCGGCGAATGTCAGGCCGGTCTCGGGGACGTCGGCGACGTCGGGGAACTCGGTGACGCCGACGAGTTCGACGTCGAGGCCGGCGGCTTTGAAGATCTGCTGGAGTTCGGTGACTTTGTGGGCGTTGCGGGTGGCGAGTACGAGACGGCTCATGTCCGGCAGCCTACGCATCGAGGCGGGGCGGGTAGGTGCCCCGCCCCGCCTCGTCCGCAAACCGGTCGCGGTCCGTCACAGCCGCGCAAAAGCTGCCGTGTAGAAGCAGCCGTGCAAATCAGTCGGCAAGAACAGCCGCACTGAAAGCGGCAGCCGGCGCCTCAGCTGGTGCACGCGCTCCCGATGGCCTTGGCGCTCGAGCTGAGCAGGCCCAGGACGTCGGGCGACGGCGTTTCCTTGTTGGCGATCTGCCGGCTGAGGGTGTCGACCTGGCCGATCATGTCGTTGATGGCGTTCTTGACGTCCTGCGAGTCGATGTCGCTCGCGGCGTTGGTGAGCGTCTTGCTCATGTGCTGGAGGGCGTCGGAGGCGGCGTCGGGGTCGTTGATGACGTTCTGCAGGCTGCTGACGTCGTTGGCGAGCTGCTGGCCGAGTTTGACGCAGTCGATCGCCTTCTGGGCCTCGGAGCACGCGGTGGCCGTGAACAGGGCGGCGGCGATGGCGACGGCGGCGACGCTCGTACGCACGGCGCGGTGGGCACGGAACATGACGCTCCTTGGTGGGATCCGGTGCGGAATGTGGGCGGACACGCCTGACTGGTGATCAGAAGGTAGCGGAGCGCAGCCCGAGCCGTCCGGTGCGGTGGCGGATTCCGCGCACGGCGGTTGCAGCCTCGTGACACCCGCAACCGCCGCGTTATCCGCAGTCGGGGCGAACCGCCCCGGTTGTCCGGAAGATCCCGAAAGGAGGGACCGGGGGCGTCAGCGGGCGGTTTCCTCCAGCGCGATCTGCTGAAGCAGCGTCAGTTCGGCGCATCCGGCGGCGCCCAGGTCGATGAGCCGGTTGAGCAGGTCGCGGTCGAACGGCTCGCCTTCGGCGGTGCCTTGGACCTCGACGAAGCGGCCGTCGCCGGTGCAGACGATGTTCATGTCGGTTTCCGCGCGGACGTCTTCCTCGTACGGGAGGTCGAGCATCGGCACGCCGTCGATGATGCCGACGCTGACCGCGGCGACCGATCCGGTGAGCGGTTCGGCCTTGGCCTTGACGAGCTTGTTGCGCTGCGCCCAGGCGACGGCGTCGGCGAGGGCCACGTAGGCGCCGGTGATGGCCGCGGTGCGGGTGCCGCCGTCGGCCTGGAGGACGTCGCAGTCGAGCTGGATGGTGGTTTCGCCGAGGGCCTTGTAGTCGACGACGGCGCGCAGCGAGCGGCCGATGAGGCGGGAGATCTCGTGGGTGCGTCCGCCGATGCGGCCCTTGACGGCTTCGCGGTCGCCGCGGGTGTGGGTGGCGCGCGGGAGCATGGCGTACTCGGCGGTGACCCAGCCGAGGCCGCTGCCCTTGCGCCAGCGCGGGACGCCTTCGGTGACGCTGGCCGCGACGAGGACGCGGGTGCGGCCGAATTCGACGAGGACGGAGCCCTCGGCGTGGTCGAGCCATCCGCGGTGGAAGGCGATGGGGCGGAGCTGTTCGGGGGTTCGGCCGTCTGCACGTGACATGGCTTCAGCCTATGCCGCGGGCACGCGGGAACCGTTCGCGAGCCGTCCGGGCGCCACGGTGCGCCCCGCCCCGGGGGGCGCCCGTGTCGGTGTCACACCTCGTATACGGCGCCGGGCACGGCGAGTTCGGCGGGCCCGGAGTAAGCCTTGCGGGCGTCGTCGAGGTTGCGTTCGCCGTCGGTCCACGGGGGGATGTGGGTGAGGACGAGCCGCCGGGTTCCGGCGCGTTCGGCGTGTTCGCCGGCTTCGCGGCCGTTGAGGTGGACGTCGGGGAAGGTGTCGCGGCCGTCGGTGAACGACGCTTCGCACAGCAGCAGGTCGCTGTCGGTGGCCAGGTGGACGAGGGTTTCGCTTTCCGCGGTGTCGCCGGAGTAGACGAGGGAGCTGCCGCCGGCTTCGAGGCGGAAGCCGAAGGATTCGACGGGGTGGTTGACGTGTCCGGCGGTGATGCGGAACGGGCCGATCTCGAAGACGCCGGGGTCGATGGTGCGGAAGTCGAAGGCTTCGGTCAGGCCGGGTTCGCCGGGTATGTCGTAGGCGCGGGCGAGCCGGTCGGCGGTGCCTGCGGGTCCCCAGACGGGCATCCGCGGGAGGCGGCCTTCGGGGTGGTAGTTGCGGTAGACGTAGAAGCCGCACAGGTCGAGGCAGTGGTCGGCGTGCAGGTGGGACAGCACCACGGCGTCGATATCGGCGAGGTCGGTGTGGTGCTGGACGCTGCCGAGGGCGCCGTTGCCGAGGTCGAGGAGGATGCGGACGCCGTCGGCCTCGACGAGGTAGCACGAGCACGCGGCGTGCGGGCCGGGGTAACTGCCCGAGCAGCCCGCGACGGTGAGCTTCATACGGTCGCCCCCAGGGTGTCGACGTGGGTGAGTTCCGGCCCGAGGAACCGGCGGCCGATCTCCCGGAACTGGCTGGGGTTGCCGGTGGTGAGGAAGCGGTGCTCGGGTTCGGGGCGGGCGGTGTCGCGCATGAGCCGGTTGGCGGCGAGGACGCGGTAGACGTCCTTGGCCGTTTCCTCGCTGCTGGTGATGAGGGTGACGTTCTCGCCCATCACGTAGCTGAGGACACCGGTCAGCAGCGGGTAGTGCGTGCAGCCGAGGATGAGGGTGTCGACGTCGGCGGCGACGAGCGGTTCGAGGTATTCGTCGGCGGCTTTGAGGAGTTCGTCGCCGCCGGTGACGCCCGCTTCGACGAATTCGACGAAGCGCGGGCAGGCCTGGGTGGTGACGGTGATGTGCGGGGCCGCGGCGAACGCGTCCTCGTAGGCCATCGACTGCTTGGTGGCGGCGGTGGAGATGACGCCGACGTTGTTGTTGCGGGTGGCGGCCGCGGCGCGCCGGGTGGCGGGGTGGATCACCTCGATGACGGGTACGTCGTAGCGTTCGCGGGCGTCGCGGAGCATCGCGGAGCTGGCGCTGTTGCAGGCGATGACGAGGGCTTTGACGCCTTGGTCGACGAGCCGGTCGAGGCATTCGAGGGCGTACGCACGGACCTGGGCGATGGGGCGCGGTCCGTAGGGCTGCCGCGCGGTGTCGCCCAGGTACAGGATCGGCTCGTGCGGAAGCTGGTCGAGGACCGCACGGGCGACCGTCAGGCCGCCGAAAGAACTGTCGAAGATGCCGATGGGTGCGTCGCCGAGGTCTGCCACATACAGGAGGGTACGTTCCGCCCCGGCCGATCTCCGGAGGGCTCACCCTGCTTGTGTTGCGAATCACCACGGGACCGCGCGCGAAGGCCCCCGCCGGTCTGGTTCCGGCGGGGGATGCACGCTATTCGGTTGTCGTCCGCCCGAGACGGCGGCGCCGGCGCGGGTCAGGCCCAGAGTTGGCCGTGCAGCCGTTCGATGGCTTCCTCGGTGGTCGCCGCGGTGTAGATGCCGGTGGACAGGTACTTCCATCCGCCGTCGGCGACGACGAAGGCGATGTCGGCGCGCTCGCCGGCCTTGACCGCCTTGCGGGCCACGCCGAGGGCGGCGTGCAGTGCGGCGCCGGTCGACACGCCCGCGAAGATGCCCTCGTGTTCGAGGAGTTCGCGGGTGCGGCGGACGGCGTCGTGGGAGCCGACGGAGAACCGGGTGGTCAGCACGTCGGCGTCGTACAGCTCGGGGATGAAGCCTTCGTCGAGGTTGCGCAGCCCGTAGACGACGTCGTCGTAGCGGGGCTCGGCGGCGACGATCTGTACGCCGGGGACCTTTTCGCGCAGGTACCGGCCGACGCCCATGAGGGTCCCGGTGGTGCCGAGCCCGGCCACGAAGTGGGTGATCGTGGGCAGGTCTTCGAGGAGTTCGGGGCCGGTGGTGGTGTAGTGCGCGTCCGGGTTGGCCGGGTTGCCGTACTGGTAGAGCATGACCCAGTCGGGGTGCTCGGCGGAGAGTTCCTTGGCGACCCGGACGGCGGTGTTGGAGCCGCCGGCGGCCGGCGAGGAGATGATCTCGGCGCCCCACATGCGCAGGAGTTCGCGGCGTTCCTCGGAGGTGTTCTCCGGCATGACGCAGACGATCTTGTAGCCCTTGAGGCGGGCGGCCATGGCGAGGGAGATGCCGGTGTTGCCGCTGGTCGGCTCGAGGATGGTGCAGCCGGGGGTGAGCAGGCCGTCGCGTTCGGCGGCTTCGATCATGTGCAGCGCGGGGCGGTCCTTGACCGACCCGGTGGGGTTGCGGTCCTCCAGTTTCGCCCAGACGCGGACGTCGGGCGACGGCGACAGGCGCGGAAGGCCGACCAGCGGGGTGCGGCCTACCGCGTCGATCAGGGAGTCGTAACGCATGATCAGGCGCCGCCGGCCACGGCGGGGAGGATGGTCACGGTGTCGCCGTCGTCCAGCGCGGAGCCGATCCCGTCGATGAAGCGCACGTCCTCGTCGTTGAGGTAGACGTTGACGAAGCGACGCAGCTCGCCGCTTTCCTCGATGAGGCGGTTGCGGATGCCGGCGTGCCGGGACTCCAGGTCGTCGATCAGCTCGGTGATCGTCTTCCCGTTGCCCTCGACGGCCTTCGCGCCGCCGGTGTAGTCGCGCAGGATGGTCGGGATGCGGACCTCGATGGCCATGGGGCGCTCCAAGAATGCGGGTTGCGTGCTGCAGGCGGGAGCGCGCTCCCGGGCGTTCCGGGGGCGCGGGGTGCTGGGGGGCGGGACCGGTGACCGGGGCCGCGGGCCGGGGTCGGTCCGGGGCGGCGGCGGGGTCAGCCCGCGGGCAAGGCGCGACACAGCGCGCTGGACAGCCGGCACAGGTCGACGTGCAGGCGGGCGACGAGCAGCGCGCCGGGGGCGGTGCCCGGGCCCGTGCTCGTCATGTCCATGCCTGCGTAACGCATATCGTCATGCTAGCCATTCCGCGGGCCGAGCCCCGACGGTCTCTCGCATGTCGGAACATGGTGTTCCGGCATATGAGATCCCGACGAGGTCCACGGTGGGGCGTTCGGGACGAATCAGTACGCGTCGACCACGTTGACGTCTTCTTCGGTGATGACCCCGTCCACGATCCGGTACGACCGGAACTCGTAGGGGCCGTCGTCGTTGCCGGTCTCGCGGGTGGAGACGAGGACGTAGTGCGCGTTCGGCTCGGACGCGTAGGCGACGTCGGTCCGCGACGGGTAGGCCTCGGTCGCGGTGTGCGAGTGGTAGATCACCACGGGTACCTCGTCGCGGTCGTCCATCTCGCGGTAGAGCGCGAGCAGGTCGCCGGAGTCGAACTCGTAGAACGTGGGCGACCGGGCCGCGTTGAGCATCGGGATGTAGCGCTCGGGGCGGTCGCTGCCTTCCGGCCCGGCGACCACGCCGCAGGCTTCGTCCGGGTGGTCGGCGCGGGCGTGCGCGACGATCGCGTCGCGCAGTTCGGTGGTGATCGTCAGCATGCTCGAAGGTTACGCATACCGGTGGGGGTTTGTGCGGGCAGGGGCGGGCAGGGCCTTCTGCGGCGTTTGCGTCAGGGCAGCAGGGCCTCGACGAGGGATTCCTGGAGCACGCCGAGCCAGTGGTAGACGGCGAGGACGGCCAGGCGCGGGTCGTCCGGGTCGAGGCTCTCCGCGTACAGGTCGAGGTCCTCGGTGACGCCGAGGTTGGTGCCGAGCGCGAGCCGCAGGTCGTTGAGGGCGCCGAGCCAGGCCTGCGCGTGCGGTTCGTCGAGGACGACGCGGGCGCCGGGGCCGGCCGCGGCGATGTCGGCGCGCACCGTGCGGGCGTTGTCGACCTTGCGCAGCCGCAGGTCGTTCTCGGTGTAGCGGCGGAACTCGGCGGACGCGGCGGCGTCGTCGCGGTAGGCGTCGGGCAGCAGCCGGGCGAGGACCGGGTCCTCGGGCGCGGCGGGCGGCGGGGCCTGCTCGGCGCCGTCGAGGCCGCCCCAGTCGAGGCCGTCGAGGCCGAGTTCGCGGGCGAGCGGGTCGGTGGAGGCGGGGCGCCCGTCGTCGGGTTTGGGTTCGACGAGTTCGATCACCTGGCGGCACAGGTCCGCGAGGAGTTCCCCGTGCATCTCGTCGAGGACGATCTCCGGTCGTCCCGCGCGGCCGCGGACGAATTGGCCGGTCATTCGCCGTTCACCGTTCCCCTGTCACCGTGCTGCTGCCACTGTTCCGCTGTCACTTTTTCGGTGTCTTTTCGGTGCCACTGCTCTGGTGCCACTGCTCCGGTGCCACTGCTCCGGTGTCGCCGTGCCGGTGCCACCGCTTGCCGCCGCCCCGCTGCGCGGGTCACTTGTCGTGCTGGAGCGTGGCCCACAGACCGAAGCCGTGCATGGCGGTGGTGTCGCGCTCCATCTCCTCGCGCGTCCCGGACGCGACGACGGCGCGGCCCTTGTTGTGGACGTCGAGCATGAGCTTCTCGGCCTTCTTCTTGGGATAGCCGAAGTAGCTCTGGAACACGTACGTCACGTACGACATGAGGTTGATCGGATCGTTCCAGACGATGCAGACCCAGGGCGTATCGGCCTGGACGTCTTCGTCCGACTCCGGTTTCTCGACCTCGATGGGCGCGACGCTCATGGGTTCCATGCTCCCATCCGGCGAAGGGTGGGGCGAACCCGGTCCCGGGGTGCGCGCGGGGCTGCCGGGCAGGGTGCGGGGCCCCCTGTGGGGCAGGGTGCGGGGCGGGGTGCGGCAAACCCTCCGGAAAGCCCCACCCCCATAATCGTCACTCTGACGAGTAGTGGTGCTATCCTCGCTGGCATGAACGCGATGGGCACTCCCGCCGGCGCCGTTGCGGCCGGCACCGCGCTGTTGACCGACCACTACGAACTCACCATGGTCGAGGCCGCGCTGCGCAGCGGCGCCGCGCACCGCCGCTCGGTGTTCGAGGTGTTCGGCCGCCGCCTGCCGCACGGCCGGCGGTACGGCGTGGTGGCCGGCATCGGCCGCCTCCTCGACGCGATCGAGGCGTTCCGTTTCGACGACGCCACGCTCCGCTACCTGGCCGACCGCAAGGTGGTCGACCGGACGACCCTCGACTGGCTGGCCGACTACCGGTTCGGCGGCGACGTCTACGGCTATCCGGAAGGCGAGTGCTGGTTCCCCGGCTCGCCGATCGTGGTGGTCGAGGGCACGTTCGCGGAGGCGGTGCTGCTGGAGACGCTGGTGCTGTCGGTGCTCAACCACGACTGCGCGGTCGCCGCGGCGGCGTCCCGCATGACGTCGGCGGCGGCGGGGCGGCCGTGCATCGAGATGGGATCGCGGCGCACCCACGAGCAGGCGGCGGTCGCGGCGGCGCGCGCGGCGTATGTGGCGGGCTTCGCCAGCACGTCCAACCTGCGGGCGGGTGAGGCGTACGGCATTCCGACGCTCGGGACCAGCGCGCACGCGTTCACCCTGCTGCACGACAACGAACGCGAGGCGTTCGAGGCGCAGATCGCGGCGCTCGGCAAGAACACGACGCTGCTGGTGGACACCTACGACGTGACGTCCGCGGTGCGGACCGCGGTCGAGCTGGCCGGGCCGGAACTCGGCGCGGTGCGGCTGGACTCCGGCGACCTGCTGCTGCTCGCGCACCGGGTGCGGCGGCAGCTGGACGAGCTGGGCGCGGACCGCACGAAGATCGTGGTGACGAGCGACCTGGACGAGTACGCGATCGCGGCGCTGCGGGCGGCCCCGGTGGACGCCTACGGGGTGGGCACGCAGCTGGTCACCGGCAGCGGGCACCCGACGGCGTCCCTGGTCTACAAGCTGGTGGCGCGTGCGGCGACCTCCGATGCGGACGCCCCGCTGGCGTCGGTGGCGAAGCGGTCTCCGGGCAAGCCGAGCCACGGCGGCCGCAAGACCGCGCTCCGGGCCTACGACGCGGACGGCATCGCCGAGGCGGAGGTGCTGCGGACCGGCGGGCGCGGCGAGGTCGGGCCGGAACTGCGGGAGCTGCTGGTGCCGTTGATCATCGGCGGCGAGGTGGTCGGACGCGAGCCGCTGGAGAAGTCCCGCGAACGGCACCTGCGGGCGAGGGCGGAGCTGCCGCTGTCGGCCACGCAGCTGTCCCGGGGTGAGCCGGTGCTGGCGACGGTGTACGAGTAGGGGCCGAGGGGTAGTCGGGGGCTGGTGCGCGGGCGGTCGACGCGCACCGGCCCGGGCAGGTGGGCGGCAAGGCCGAAGACGTCGAGGAGGCGGGTGTCATGACCCGGGCATTGATCGTCGTGGATGTGCAGAACGACTTCTGCGAGGGCGGCAGTCTCGCGGTCGCGGGGGGCGCGGACGTCGCCGCGGCGATCCGCGCGCACGTCGCGGGCAACGCGGCGGAGCAACCGCCGGACCCGGTGCACGCGGGCGGGGCGCCGGCGTACGCGCACATCGTCGCGACGCGCGACCACCACGTCGACCCGGGCGCGCACTTCGCCGCGGAGCCGGACTACGTGGACACGTGGCCGGTGCACTGCGTGGCGGGGACGCCGGGGGCGGACTTCCACCCGGCGTTCGCGCCCGTGGTCGCGGAGGGCCGCATCGAGGCGGTCTTCGCGAAGGGCGCGCACGCGGCCGCGTACAGCGGCTTCGAGGGCGCCGATGCCGACGGCACCGGCCTGGCCGCGTGGCTGCACGGCCGCGGCGTGACCGAGGTCGACGTGGTCGGCATCGCCACCGACCACTGCGTCCGCGCGACGGCCTTGGACGCGGCCGGCGAGGGTTTCGCAACCCGGGTGCTTCTCGGCCTGACCGCGGGTGTGGCCGCCGACACCACGGCCCGCACGCTGGACGAACTGCGGGCCGCGGGGGTGGACCTGGAGGGCGAGCCGGTCGTCCGGTGAGCCCGGACGGGAGTCATCCCCGTCCCGTCGGCTCCACCGTCACCCGCACGGCGTCGCCCTTCCGCGCCGCGGACTGCACCTCGACCCGCACTCCCACCCCCGGCAGTTTGACCCCCGCCAGCGGGGCCCGCGACGACCAGTAGTCCGGGGCCTTGTCGTCGAACACCGGCTGCCCCGGCCTCGGGGCCAGAGCCGTCCGGGCCCCGGGGTCGCCGACCGACACCGGGTCGGTCGTGTCGCCGGGCAGGCCGAATGCCGCGTCGTACATCTGGATCCGGGCCCGTACCGGCGCCCCGCCGGCGAGCAGCGGTGCCGGGTGGGCGTCGACCGGCAGGATCAGGCCCTGGCCCGGGTGGGCGACGACGTCGTTGTCGGCCGTCCCGGTGTCCCACAGCCACACGAGCACGCCGGGCCCGTACGGGAAGTAGTCCGACTCGCCGGCCCCCGCCTGCCCGTCGTAGGGCCCGGTCCGCAAGGCCGCGTCGGTGCCCGTGTACTGCCGGTTCTCCACGATGTACCAGCGCGGTTTGCCGCCCGCCCGTTTCGGCTGCAGCGGGATCAGCACGGCCTGCGGGTCGCCGATCGACTGGAGTGGTGCGACCATCAGCGACGTCGTCGTGCCCGGGTCGGCGACCATCCAGTCGAGCCAGCCGAGCTGGATGCGGTCCCATGCGGACAGCGAGCCGGGTGAACTCCCCACCCCGTCGCGTCCGTTGCTGAGGTATCCGGCGATGCTCATCAGTGACCAGAAGGCCACCGGGGAGCCGCTGAGCCCGTCCTTCCGGTCGTACAGGTCGGGCAGGCCGAGGTCGTGTCCGAACTCGTGGGCGATGGTGCCGAGTCCGCCGTTCTCCGACTGGATCGTGTAGTCGCCCGCCCACAGGCCGCTGCGGCCGATCCGGGTGCCGCCGGCGAGGTGTCCGGGCGGGCCGGTGCGGCCGGCGCCGTCGCTGAAGGCGTACCAGCGGTGCGACCAGATCGCGTTGTTGCGCGACGCGCCGCCGCCGGCCGCCTTGTCGACGCCGGCTTTCACGATCTCCAGATGGTCGATGTAGCCGTCCGGCTGGTCGAACTTGCCGTTGGCGTCGTGGTCGTCGCGGTCCCACAGGTCGAACTGGCGCAGATAGTCGTCGATCTGCTTCTCGGACTTCCCCGCGGCGACCTGCCCGTCGTACCAGGTGTCGAGCGCGTCGCGCACCAGGTCCCAGACGTTCGTGCACACCGTCGCGCCGCACGCTTCGGAGCCGTAGCGGGCCTCGTTCCACGGCACCCGCACCCAGTCCGCCACCGCGCCTTCGACGCTCATCCGCCCGGATGACTGCGCGCGGTAGTGCGTGGCGAGCGACCCTCCCGCGCTGCCGTCGCCAAGGAACAGGTTCTGGAAGTAGCCGCGGTCGAAGTGCGGAACCCAGATGGTGTCGGTGTCGACCTGGCGGTCGGGCTGCGGGATCTGGTCGTGCCGCGGTCCGGGCACGCCTTGCGGCTGCCCCGACCCGGCGGGATCGAGAGGCCCCGGGTCCCCGCCCCGGTACAGCTTGTCGCCGAACTCCACGAGGATCACGAACACCCGGGCCACCGACGGTGGCCGCAACTGCACCTTCGGCCCCTGCGGGAGCTGCACGGTGTCGGGGGCGCGGTGCGGGCCCACGCCCGCGCTCTGGGAGGCGGTGACGACGGACGTGACGGCCGCGTCCCGCCGGGTGCGGCGTTCTTCGCTGTACGGCCCCGGCAGATCGTCGCCCGGCGCCTGTCCGGCGGCGGCCGGAGCCACCGACCGGGCCCGCCCGTCCCAATACGCGCGGGTCCCCGCCGGATCCGGCCCGGACGGCCCCGGATCGGCGAGCCCGGGTCCGGCCAGCAGCAGGCACGCGAGCCCGGCGACCCCGGACGCCGCGGCGGTCCGGCGGACGGCCGACCGGCGCAGGAAAGCGCGGCGCGGCCCGTGGTCCCCGTGCGGGTCGGGCGAGTGGTGATCGGCCATGGCTGCTCCGGGAGTTCGTCATCGGCTGGGCGGCCCCCGGACCGCGTGGAACTACTCCCCCGGACGGACGCGGCGAACGGCGCGCCGCAGTACCGTGAATCGCAGGGCCGGGCGCGAAGGACCCGGCGGAGGCGGGGAGGTGAGCCGGTCGTGAACCGACTCGACATCACCCATCTGTCGTTCGGAGCGTTGGCTGCGGTCACGGCGACCGCGCTGTTCCTCGTCCTGTCGGGGACGCGTTCCGTGGGCGGGGCGGCCGTGGCAGCGGCGCTGGGGATTGCGCTGGGCACCGCGACGACGGTGTTCGCGGCGCGGCACGGAGCCGCGGGCCGGGCACCGGTTCCGGTGCCGCGGCGGGCTCCGCGGCCGGGCCGCCGCGGGTAGTCCACCCGGCAGCACGGCGGACGGCGAAGGCGAAGTGCGGCAGGCCGGGCGGGATTTCCCGTCCGGCGCGCCGCATGTGACGCATCGCCCGCTCCTCGGTCGTGGGGCCGCGCGGCGGATCAGATCCGGATCACGGTGGTGTGGGCGGACTTGTCGTGCAGGCATTGCTGCCACGGCTGGTCCCACAGGTGCCACAGGCAGTTGACGACGAAGAACACGAATCCGATGCACGGCGCGATCAGCGGCAGCGCGAACACGCCCGCGCGCGTCCAGGCGGGCGAGCCCTGCACGGAGCCGCCGTCGGCGACCCGGACGACCTTGATCTTGGTGGCCATCTTGCCGAGGGTCTGGCCGTTGTTGTTGAGCATGAAGCCCTCGTACAGGAAGTACAGGACGGTCGCGACGGCGCCCGCGGCCCATTCCTTGCCGAAGTTCACGTTGTCGGTGTCGGTGCCGACGAACGCGAACCCGATGGCGCAGCTGAACGCCAGGTAGACGAGGAAGTCGACGCACCGCGCGAGGAACCGCCGCCCGCTGCCGCCCAGGACGGGTCCGCCTTGGTAGTCGTAGCCGCCGGGCGGGGGCGGCATCTGGCCGTACGGCTGCTGCCCGTACGGCGGCTCCTGCCCGTAGGGCCCCGGCGGCGGCTGCTGACCGTAGGGCCCGGGCGGCGGCTGCTGCCCGTACGGGGGCTCCCCGCCGGGCGGCTGCTGCCCGTACGGCGGTTCCTGCCCGGGCGGGGGCGGTTCGCTGCTGCTCATGCGATCAGTAAAGCGACAGTTATGACTAATTCCCGGCAATACGCGCACGAGTGGCGAGACGCGTCACCCGGATGCCGCAGCACCGCCCGGACCCGGCGGACCGGGCGGACTCGGCGATTTCGGCGGGCTCGGCGGGCTCAGCGGGCTCGGCGGGCTCAGCGGTCCCGTGCCACGAACGTCTTTGCCGCGCGGTCGTGCCAGGCCTGCCGCCACGGTGCGTCGAGTGCCCCCTGCACCAGGCCGATCGCGCCGATCACCAGCAGTCCCGGCACGCCGAACGTGGCCCAGCGCAGCACCGACCGCCCCAGGGTCGGGGTGCGGTGGGTGTCGAGGTCGACGACGCGGAGCCCGAACAGCCTTTTGCCGAACGAGCGTCCGGTGCGCCAGGTGGGCAGCGTCTCGTAGAGGAACATCGCGGCGAGCACCACGGCGGCGACGACGGCCGCGGCGCGCAGCACCGGGCCGTCGACGAGCCAGATCGTCTCGGTGCGTCCTTCGTAGCGGATGCGGTCCGCGCGGGCGTCGATGTGCCGGCCGACGCCGGGCGCCACCGCGGCGGTCGCGGCAAGGCCGGCCAGCAGCGGGACGACGGAGTCGACGAGGCGGGCGTAGAGGCGTTCCTTGAGCGGCGCCGGTCTGCGTCTCGGTGCGGCGGCGGACGACGCGCGGCGCGGACCGGGGATCGTCGCGGCCGCGCCGGCCCGGCGGCGGCCGCGGGCGGCGGCCCGCGATCCGGGCCGGGCCGGCCGCGCGGCAGTGGCGGTCCGAGCCCGGCCGACGGTTTCCACGGCGGTATCGGCGGAGGCTTCCGTGCCCTCCGTACCCTCCGTGCCCTCCGTGCCGAGGCCCGCGGCCGCGGCTTCGGCGGCCTCCATCTCGGCGGCGAGCACTTCCCCCATGGTCACCGCCTCGGCGGCGATCACCTCGCCCGCGATGACCTGGCCCGGCCACGCCTCGGTGGCTTCGGCGCCGCCTTCCGGGACGTCGGGCGCGGTGCCGTCGGCGTAGGCCTCGGGCCCGGGCTGCTCGTACTCCCCGGCCGGGCGGACCGAGTCGGGGACCCATGCGGTGCCGTCCCAGTAGCGGACGTAGCCCGGGGACTCGGGGTCGGCGTACCAGCCGGGCGCGGGCGTCGAGGTGTTCCAGGACATGCCCCAGAGTGTGCCGCACGACCACCCGGTCGCACCCGCCCGGCCGAACCGACGGCGTCTTCCGGCCACCCGCCGGCGGTCGCCGGGACTCCCCGCCCCGACCCTCCGCCGTTGGTCCTCCGCCGCCGGCCCTCCGCCGCTGCCCTCCGCCCCTAGCCCTCCGCCCCTAGCCCTCCGCCGCGACGACCTTCCCCGGGTTCATGATCCCCAGTGGGTCGAAAGCCGCCTTCACCGCGCGGTGCACCCGCACCCCGACCGGTCCCAGCTCGCGGACCAGCCAGTCGCGCTTGAGCGTCCCGACGCCGTGTTCGCCGGTGATGGTCCCGCCCAGTTCCAGGCCGAGCGCCATGATCGCGTCGAAAGCGGCGCCCGCGCGCTCGGTCGCCGCCGTGTCGGCGGCGTCGAAGATGACGATCGGATGGGTGTTGCCGTCCCCCGCGTGTGCGCACACCCCGATGACCGTGTCGTGCCGCTCGGCGATCCGGGCGACACCGTCGAGCATGTCGGCCAGGCGGGAACGCGGCACCGCGACGTCGTCGATCATGCTGGAGCCGAGCCGTTCCAGCGCGGGCAGCGCAAGGCGGCGCGCGGTCAGGAACATCGCCGAGTCGTCCGCGTCGTCGGCGGCAAGCACTTCGAACGCGCCTGCTTCCGTACACAGTTCGGCGATGGCGGCGAGTTCCGGCCGGGGGTCGGGGGTGTCGACGGCGACCAGCAGCAGGGCCTCGGTCCGCTCGGGCAGCCCCATGTTGGCCAGGTCGTTGACGGCGCGGACCGTGGTGCCGTCCATGAGTTCCATCAGCGACGGCACGTGCCCGGCCGCGGTGATCGCCGCCACCGCCCGCCCGACCGCCGTCGTACTGGCGAACTGCGCGACCACGACCAGCGCGGGCGGCGGTGTCGGGCGCAGCGCGAGCGTCGCGCGGACGACCACGCCGAGGGTGCCTTCGGCGCCGACGAACAGCCGGGTGAGGTCGTAGCCCGCGACGCCCTTGGCGGTGCGGCGCCCGGTGCGCAGGAGCTCCCCGTCGGGGAGCACGACGTCCAGGCCGAGCACGTACTCGGCGGTGACGCCGTATTTGACGCAGCACAGCCCGCCCGCGCCGGTGCCGATGTTGCCGCCGATCGTGCAGGTCTCCCAGCTGGACGGGTCCGGCGGGTAGACGAGGCCGAACTCCCCGGCCGCCTTGGACAGATCCGCGTTGACCACGCCGGGCTCGACGACGGCAACACGGTCGACCGGGTCGATCTCCAGGATCCGGTTCATCCGGACCAGCGACAGCAGGATGCACCCGTCGACGGCGCTCGCGCCGCCGGACAGCCCGGTGCGCGCCCCCTGCGGCACGACGGGCACCCGCAGCCTGGTCGCGACCCGCATGACGTGCTGCACCTGCTCGACGGTGTCCGGGAGCACCACCGCGGCCGGCCGCCCGGCGGGGCACAGGCTGGCCATGTCGTGGGCGTAGGACGCGGCGACGTCGGGGTCGGTGACCAGCGCGCGGTCGGGCAGTCCGGCGCGCAGCTCCGCGGCGAGGCCGGCCGGGTCGGGGTGGGTGCTCATGGCCGCAGAGTAACGCCGCGATTCGGACGTTCGTACAACAGCCCGGGCGCGGCAACGCCCCCGGTCCACGTCGTTGGGGACCGGGGGCGAAGCCGTCGAGCCGGCGGAGAGTCGGAAAGGGCCGGAAGGCCCGGAGGGACGGGAAGCCGCGGCTGCTCAGAGGTTGCCGCGCGCCTCCTGCTCGCGTTCGATCGCCTCGAACAATGCCTTGAAGTTGCCGAGCCCGAAGCCCTGCGACCCGTGCCGTTCGATGATCTCGAAGAACACCGTCGGCCGGTCCTGCACGGGCTTGGTGAAGATCTGGAGCAGGTAGCCGTCCTCGTCGCGGTCGGCGAGGATCTTCAGCTCACGCAGCGTCTCGACCGGGACACGGGTCTCGCCGACCCACTGGCCGAGCGTGTCGTAGTACGAGTCCGGGGTGTTGAGGAACTCGACGCCCGCGTCGCGCATGGCGCGGACGGTGCGGACGATGTCGTCGGTGGCGAGCGCGATGTGCTGGACGCCGGGGCCGCGGTAGAACTCGAGGTACTCGTCGATCTGCGACTTCTTCTTCGCGATCGCGGGCTCGTTGATCGGGAACTTCACCTTGCGGGTGCCGTCCGCGACGACCTTCGACATGAGCGCGGAGTACTCGGTGGCGATGTCGCCGCCGACGAACTCGCGCATGTTCGTGAAGCCCATGACGCGCTGGTAGAACTCGACCCAGGCGTCCATCTTGCCGAGTTCGACGTTGCCGACGCAGTGGTCGATGGAGGTGATCCACGGCTTCGCGGGCGCCGGGGCGAGGGGGCCGCGGGCGGCGTAGCCGGGCAGGTAGGGGCCCGCGTAGTCGTGCCGGTCGACCAGCGAGTGGCGGGTCTGGCCGTACGTGGCGATCGCGGACCGCACCACGGTGCCGTGGTCGTCGCGCATTTCCGCGGGCTCGTCGAGGCCGGTCGCGCCGTGGCCGGTGGTGTACGCGTAGCCGGCCCGCGCGTCGGGCACCGCGATGGCCAGGTCGACGACGCCGTCGCCGTGTTCGGCGATGTGCGCGGCGAGCGGATGGTCGGGCCGCAGCGGCGACGTCACCACGAACCGGGCTTCGCCGGATTCGAGCACGTAGGACACGGTGTCGCGGTTGCCGGTCTCCGGGCCGGAGTAGGCGGTGCAGCGGAATCCGAAGGCGGTCGAGTACCAGTGCGCCGCCTGGCGGGCGTTGCCGACGGCGAACACGACCGCGTCCATGCCGAGGACGGGGAAGGGGTCCTGCGCCGTCTCTGCGTCGGAGCGGTGCAGCATCTCGGTCATGACGGCTCCCGGAGGGGTGGGGGGCGGGTGTCGGCGACGAGGTCGACGTCTCTCCGCAGGGTCGCCCCGTCCGGCAGGTTGCGCAACAGGTGTTGATTCCCCTGGGCAATCTGTACAGTCGATCCGGGCGCGCAACCGGGTGAATGTACAGCCTGACCAGCCCGCGCGCCCGCCGTGGACACCGCCCGCGCACCCTGGAGCCGCCGTGCCGATCGATCGTCTGGACGCCGCGTTGATCCGTTTGCTGGACGAGGAGCCGCGGCTGGGGGTGCTGGAGTGCTCGCGGCGGCTCGGCGTGGCGCGCGGCACGGTGCAGGCGCGGCTCGACCGGCTGCACGCGCGGGGCGTGGTGCGCGGGTTCGGTCCGCATCTGGATCCGGCAGCGCTCGGCTTCGCGGTGACGGCGTTCGCGACGCTGGAGATCCGGCAGGGCCGGGGGCCGGACGTGCGGGCGCATCTCGCGTCGATTCCGGAGGTGCTGGAGCTGCACACGATCACCGGGCGCGGGGACATGCTGTGCCGGCTGGTGGCGCGGTCGAACGCGGACCTGCAGCGGGTGATCGACCATGTGGTGGAGTTCGAGGGGATCCTGCGCGCGTCGACGGCGATCGCGCTGGAGAACCCGGTGCCGTATCGGGTGCTGCCGCTGGTCGCGGCGGCGGTCGGCGACGGGTCCGAGCCGGAACCGGACGAGCAGCCCGACCGCTGAGCGGATCCGGTCGGGCCAGGCCGGGTCGGATCGCCAGGTCAGGTCAGGTCAGGTCAGCAGGACGGGACCTTGCCGCCGTTCTGCAGGGCCATCAGCGCGTCGACGGCCTGCGGCAGGGTTTCCACCGGGACGAGGCGCAGCCCGCCGGGGGCGGCGGCCTTGGCCTTCTTGCACTCTTCCTTGGGCAGCAGGAACACGGTCGCAAGGCTCTTCTTGGCGCCCTTGGTCTTCATTTCGATGCCGCCGATGGGGCCGACCTTGCCGGTGTCGTCGATGGTGCCGGTCCCGGCGATGACCTGGCCCCCGGTGAGGTTCTGGGCGCCGAGCATGTCGACGATGCCGAGGGAGAACATCAGGCCGGCGCTGGGGCCGCCGATGTCGCCCGCGTTCAGCTTGACCTTGACCTGGTTCGGGTCGAGCTTGAGGTAGTTCAGGGCGGCGACCACGGCGTGGTCCTGCGACTCCACCATGTCCTGCGTGACCTGCTGGATGATCTGCGCCTTGGACTTGCCCTCGGGGTACACCGACTTCTTGGGCACGACGGCTTCGTTGCTGTCGAACCACGCGTCGAACAGCCCGGCCAGGTGGTGATCGGTGTCCGGGTCGTCGGCGCGGATCGTGGTGAGCAGCAGTTGGCCTTGGCCTTCGGGGGGATTCGGGGTGGCCCCGGTGATCTGGATGACCGGGTCTCCGGCGGCATCCTTGCCCAGCGTGTTCACCGTGTCGCCCGGGGTGATGACCGTGAACGGCAGCGGCGCGGTGAAAGCGAAGACGCCGAGGATCACGATCAGCAGCAGTGAGAGGGCGAGGGTGCGCTTGGAACGGGCCACCCCGGAATTAAACCAGTGTGTCCGGGCGGCCCGGGCCGCCGCCCGCGGGTCCCCACCGCAGGGGTAGGCGGGGGTCTGCGGGAGCGGACGGCGGCTATCCGGCGCGGACCACGGTCTCCGGCACGGCCTCGTCGTCGCGCTGGACGGGCAGCCGCGGGCCGCCGCCGAGCGTCTCGGCGAGTTCCAGCGCGGCTTCGGCGACACGGGGGCCGAAGCGTTCGCTGTCGAGTTCGCTGAAGGACAGCACGCCGACGCTCGCCTCGACGCCGGCCAGGGCCGGGACGGCCGCGGCGATGCCGGGGGCCGAGCGGTGCCCGTCGCCGGCAACGTGCACGTACGGCACGGCCGGGTCGAGTCCGGCACGGACCCGGCGGGCGGTCAGGATGGCCTGGCCGGCCGCGCCCTGTTCGAGCGGATGGCGCGAGCCGACCCGGTAGGCGACGTGGTAGTCGGTCCAGGTGGGTTCGGCTACCGCGACGGCGAGCGCGTCGAGGCCGTCCACGATGGTCAAGTGCGCCGTCGCGCCGGTCTCTTCGGCGAGCCGGCGCAGGCACGGCACGGCCGCGTCGCGCACCAGCGGGTGGGCGCGTCGGGCCAGCTGCAGGGCGCCCAGGCCGAGCCGGGTCCGGCCGCCCGCGTCGCGACGGATCAGCCCGTGCTGCTCGAGGGTGGCCAGGATGCGGTACACGACGGTACGGTTCACGCCGAGCGCGGCCGATATCTCCGGCACCGTCAGCCCTTCCGGGGCATCGGCCAATTGTTCGAGGACCTTGAGTCCCCGGTCCAGGGTCTGTGATGTCTCCGCGGCCACGAGAAGCCTCCCTTGCACGCGTGCGTTGCATTCCCGGGAATCACCAAAGGCCCGGGTCCCCACCGGCGCGACTCCGGGCGCGGCCGTGTGGCGGACGCCGGGGTCACGATGCTGCTGCGCGGCGCCAGGTCGTGGTTGCGCGGTCAACTCGTCTTGCCGGCCGGGCAGGCCCGGACGGGCTGTCGGACGCACAAGGGCTCTTGTCCCTGGCGCGACTGATGTCAATCACGTTAATCAGAGGCCCGGCCCCAGGTAAGCGAGTTTCCGGAATGTGGACGGATTCCGCGAGGGATCTGCGCACCAAGTCCCGTTAAATACGGACAAACTTCCCAGAAGTCTGCGCAGTGACACGTGCCTCAGCCGAAGTTGATCTCATGATGCGGACCCCTTGGTGTCCGCCTGGCGCGTACCTACCGTCCGGTAGGCGGGGCACTTGTCCCGGTTCGCTCCCGACGGACCGTCAGGAGCCGCGTCAGCGCGCGGAGGTCGCCCACTGCTGGATCTTGGCGATCCGGTCCTGGAGCTGCCCCGCCGACGCCTGCGCGGTCGGCGGCCCGCCGCATACCCGGCGCAGTTCGTTGTGGATGACGCCGTGGGGCTGGCCGCTGCGGTGGTGCCACGCGGCCACCAGGGTGTTCAGCTCCTTGCGCAGCCCGGAGAGCTGACGGTGCGTCACTACCGGTCGCTGGGCGGCCGTCTTCTCCGACAGGTCGGCCTCGGCGTCGGGCTTCTTGCGGCTGCGGGCGATCTGCTTGGCCTGCCGGTTCTGCAGCAGCATCTGCACCTGGTCGGGCTCCAGGAGGCCGGGGATGCCCAGGTACTCCTCTTCCTCTTCGCTGCCGGTGTGCGCCTGGAGGCCGAACTCGGCGCCGTCGTAGAGCACGCGGTCGAACCGCGCCTCGCTCTCCAGCGCCTCGAAGGAGAACTGCTCCTGCTCTCCGGGGGTGTCCTTCTCCTGGTTGGCCTGCGCGAGCAGCGCGTCCTCGGTGTCGTAGAGGCCCTCGCCCTTCTTCTGCTTGTCGAGGACGTGGTCGCGCTCTTTCTCCATCTCGTTCGCGTGCTGGAGCAGCGTCGGGACGGACGGCAGGAACACCGACGCGACCTCGCCGCGCCGCCGCACCCGGACGAAGCGCCCGACGGCCTGCGCGAAGAACAGCGGCGTGGAGATCGTGGTGGCGAACACGCCGACCGCCAGCCGCGGCACGTCGACGCCCTCGGAGACCATGCGGACCGCGACCATCCAGCGCGAGTCGCCCTCGCTGAACTCCTCGATCTTCTTCGACGCGCCGACGTCGTCGGATAGCACTATGGTCGCGCCGGTGCCGGTGATCTCGCGGATCATCTTCGCGTAGGCGCGCGCCGACTCGTGGTCGGTCGCGATCACCAGCGCACCCGCGTCCGGCACCGCCTTGCGGACTTCGGTGAGCCGCTTGTCCGCGGCGCGCAGCACCTGCGGCATCCACGACCCGTGCGGGTCGAGGGCGGTGCGCCACGCCTGGTTGATGGCATCTTTCGTCATCGGCTCGCCGAGGCTGGCCGCGACCTCGTCGCCGGACTTGGTGCGCCAGCGCATCTCGCCCGAGTACGACATGAAGATGACCGGGCGGACGACGTGGTCGGCGAGGGCATGGGCGTAGCCGTACGTGTAGTCGGCCGCGCTGCGGCGGATCCCGTCGGAGCCCTCGACGTAGCTGACGAACGGGATCGGGTTGGTGTCGGACCGGAACGGCGTCCCGGTGAGCGCCAGCCGCCGGGTGGCCGGCTCGAACGCCTCGAAAACCGCGTCGCCCCACGACTTGCTGTCGCCCGCGTGGTGGATCTCGTCGAGGATGACCAGCGTCTTGCGGTTCTCCACGCGGCGCCGGTGCAGCATCGGGTGGACGCCCACCCCCGCGTAGGTGACCGCCACGCCGTGGAACTCGCGGTTGGCGGGGCCGGACGAGCCCGAGTAGTTGGGGTCGATCCGGATCCCTATCCGCGCCGCCGCCTCGGCCCACTGCTTCTTCAGGTGCTCGGTCGGCGCGACGATGGTGATCTGCTGCACTATGTGCCGCTGCAGGAGTTCGCTGGCGATCCGCAGCGCGAACGTGGTCTTGCCGGCGCCCGGCGTGGCGACCGCGAGGAAGTCCCGGGGGTGCCGGTCCAGGTATTCGTCCAGAGCGCCCTGCTGCCAGGCGCGCAGCTTGCCTGCGGTGCCCCAGGGGGCGCGGGCGGGGAAGGCCGGGGACAGGTGGGACGCGGCTGAAGTACTCACTGCGGGACAAGCGCTCCGGGGTCGCACGAAGGTACGGACGGACGGGTGCCGGGGGTCGATCGGACAGGCCCTGCCCGGCACGGACGGGAACGGCTCAGGCTACCCGAGCCCCTTCCGCAGGCCGCGCAACGACGCGGTTGAGCCGGGCTCTTGGCGCCTCGCCCGGGGCGCCCGGCGGCGAGCCGGATCACCGCAAAAGCTGTCCTGGGTCACTGTCGGTCACCGCCGGGCGGCGACGTCGCGCGGCCGCAGCGGCAGGCTCGGCAGGTCCAGTCCGGTCGCGTCGCGCACCGCCGCCGCCACCGCCGCGGGAACCGGCACCACGGCCGCGTCGGCGAGCCCCTTGGCGCCCATCGGGATGCCCGGCTGCGGTTCCTCGTGCCACGCGGCGACGCGCACCGGCGGGACGTCCAGCGCGGTCGGCTGGGTCCACGCGATGGGCCCGTGCAGCCGCGCGGCGTCCAGGTCCTCGACGAGCGCCATGCCGATGCCCATCGCCACCGAGCCCTCGACGCGGGCGAGCGCCAGCACCGGGTCCAGGACCTTGCCCGCGTCGTAGGCGCCGGTCACGTCGACGACCTGCACCGCCCCGGTCTCCGGGTCCACGTCGGCGACCACCCGGCACGCCGCGAACGCCACCGCCGGATACGCGTCGCCCTGCCCGGCGTCGTCGAGCGGCTCGGTGTGCCGCGCGCGGGCCGCGCCCGCGGTCGCGGCGATCTCCTGGCCCTCGGTCATCACCTCGGCGGGCAGGTCGACCAGGCCGTCGTACGACACCAGGCGGCCGCCGCGCACGTCCAGCAGCGCCGCCGTCATGCCGTAGCGGGCGGCGATCGGCGCGAGCAGCCGGGCCCGGATGTCCCGGCACGCCTGGTCGACCGCACCCGCGGTCAGCATGGTGTGCCGCCCCACCCCGGCCGGGCCCGCGCTCGGCATCGCGGTGCCCGCGGGCAGCACGATCGCGTCGGCGATGCCCAGCACGTCGGCGACGATCCGCCGCACCAGTGCGGTGAACCCCTGCCCGGCCTCGACCGCCGCGCACGTCACCGTCACCACGCCGTGGTCGAGGCGCACCGTCGCGGTCGACGACTCGTCGGCGCCCTCGATGCCCAGCAGCGGCACCAAGCCCACCGCGAAGCCGGTGCCGCGGCGCAGCCCAGGCGCCGGTTCGCTTTCCGGCGCCGGGTGTTCCGCCACCGCACGCAGCAACTCCCCCGCCGGAGCGGGGCCGTCCAGGACCTGGCCGGTGGTCAGCATGGTGCCGGTGCTCAGCGCGTTGCGCAGCCGCAGCTCGACCGGGTCCATGCCGAGGGCGGCGGCGAGCTTGTCCATCTGCGCCTCGTACGCGAAACACACCTGCGTCGCGCCCGGCCCGCGCATCGTCCCGGCCGGCGGATTGTTGGTGCGCACCGCCCACACGTCCACGGCCGCGTGCAGCACCATGTACGGCCCGGTGGCGCACCCGGCCAACCGGCCCACGACTTCGGGGGACGTGGTGGCGTACGCGCCGCCGTCCAGCAGGATTTCCGCCTCGACCGCGAGCAACCGCCCGTTGCTGTCCGCCCGGTGCGTATATTTCAGCCGCGCCGCATGCCGGTGCCCCCCGCCGGTCAGCGCGTCCGCGCGGTCGGCGACGATCTTGACCGCCCGCCCGGTGCGCGCCGCGAGCCACGCGGCGACCGCGAGCATCCCGGCCTCCTCGCGGGTGCCGGACGATCCGCCGACCCCCGCGGGCACCACCCGCAGCGTGCCGGACGCGAAGCCGAGGCACTGCGCGACCTGGTCGCGGTCGGCGTGCGGCCACGGCGACGCGGTGTGCAGTTCGATGCCGCCGTCCGCACACGGCAGCGCGAGGACGGCGTCGGTCGCCGGGTTGAGCTGGTCCTGTGCGGCGATGTCGTAGAGGCCTTCGACCACGACCTCTTCGACCGGAGAACCGTCCGGGCGCCGCTGCACGGGTCGCCCGTGGCGCAGCGCGACATGCCGGAACAGGTTGCCGTCCGGATGCAACGGGGCGCTGGCGAAGGCGTGTTCGGGGTCGAGGCGGGCGTCCAGCGGCTCGTACTCGACCTCGACGGCTTCGGCGCCGCGCAGCGCGGCCATGCGTGTCTCGGCACACACCGCCGCGACCGCTTCGCCCGTGAACCGCACGACGTCCGAGGCCAGCACGGGCCGGTCGACGACGACCGGGCCGTGGAACGCCTCGGCCGGCAGGTCCGCGGCGGTCACCACGGTCGTGACGCCGGGCACGGCGAGCGCCGCCGAGGTGTCGATGCCGGTGATCCGCGCGTGCGGATGCGGCGACCGGACGAGCACGCACCACTGCATGCCGGGCACCCACAGATCGGCGGTGTACGCGAAACGCCCCTGGGTCTGCGCCTGCGCGTCGGGCGGCTCCGCGATCAGGCGCGTCACCGTCCGTCCTCCGCCCCAGCGGGCGCGAACGCGGACGCGTCCGGCGGGACTTCGTGATCGGCATCGGGCGGCGTCGCGGCCGCCGCGGCACACACACCGGCCACCATCCGGTTCGGGCCGACGCAGCGGCACGGGTGCCCGGCCAGCGCCCGGCGCACGGTCGCTTCGTCCGGCCTCGGTATACGGGCAAGGAGCGCGTGGGCACTGACCACCACGCCGGGGATGCAGTAGCCGCACTGGACGGCGCCCTGCTCGATCAGCCCCTGCCGGATCGCGGCAGGCCCGGGCCCGGCGAGCCCTTCGACGGTCGTCACCTCGCGCATGCCGAGCGTCGCCGCGGACACCAGGCACGCGGCGGCCGGGGCCCCGTCGACGAGCACCGTGCAGGCCCCGCACACGCCTTGCCCGCAGCCGTCCTTCGCACCGGAGAGGCCGAGGCGGTCGCGCAGGACGGTGAGGAGGCTGTCGCCGATCCAGCCGTCGGCGACGTACTGCAGGGCTCCGTTGACGTTCAGGGTGTACGACACGACCGGCTCGGCAGGCGACAACGCCGCCGCGCCGGCCCCGAACGCGCCGGGCATGCCCGGGACATCGGCGGGCGCCGCCGGAGCCACGTGCACCATCGGCGACCGGCCGAGGGGCTCGGCTGCGGGTATCGGGTCGGTCAGGGGATCCGCCGGCGGCGGCACGGCGGCCACAGCGTCGGGCGGCAGCGCGGCGAGGTCGGGCCCGAACCCGGCCTCCAGGTCCGCGAACGACGGCGGAGCGCTCCGCACTTCGGGCATTTCCCCGACGACCGCGCCGGAGCCGAACTCCGCACCGCTCCCGAAGCCGTCGGCACCGCCGAACGTGCCCGACGGGAGGCCGCCGAAGTCCGTGTCGCCGATGCTCACGGCGTGGAAGTACCCGGACGGGGGATGCAGTTCGGCACGCGCGCCGGGGTCCGGCAGGTCGCCGCCGATCTGCGGCAGGATCAGCGTGGTCTCCAGCGCCCCGGGATCGAACCCGCCCGGCGCCGGGTATCCGGCGTGGGGCTGCGCCTCGGGGCCTGCCGCGTACGGATCCACGGCCGGCATCGGCGCCGGGTACGCCTGCCCGGCCTCCGCCGGCGCTTCTCCGGCGTCGCCCGCCACAAACGGCCGCCACGACGACGTCCCGTCGGCCGGGAACCCGTGATCGGCACCGAAGCCCGGCGACCCCGGCTGCGGTTCCGCCGCCGGAACGAACGCGTGGAAGAACCCGGACGGCGGAGTCTCCTCGGCATAACCCCCCGGATAGCCCCCGGGCCCCACGCCCTCCGGCGCGGGCATGCCGCCCGCATACCCGCCGTCGCCCATCCCGGGCGCGGCCATCGTGTCGTAGAACCCCGACGCGGGCGGCTCGCTCGCCGGCATGCCGCCGTAGTCGCCCGCGTACTCGTTGCCGCCCACCGGCGCGTGGCCGGCGGCGTTGCCGCCGTCGCCGCCGCGGGATCCGCCCCGGCTTCCGCCGCCGTCCACCGCGGACAGGTCCACCGCGTAGAAGAACCCGGACGCGCCCGCGTCCAGGCCCGGCACCGCGCTCGCCGAGCCGGGCGGGGCCGCGGCCGACCCGTCCCCGGGTATCGCCCACGAACCCGCCGTCTCGTCCGGCTCCCCCGTCATGCCGCCTCGTTCCCCGTCCGCCGTCGTCATGGCGCCCACACCCGTTCCGCGGCGCGGCCGACCAGCGCCGCCACCACCCGGGCCTCGTGGGCGCGCGCCGCCCGCGAGCCGTCGCCGGGCGACAGGCCCTCGGCGACGAGCGCGCCGAACCGGGCCGCGTCGTCCCGGTCCACGAGCCGCCCGGTCGCCGGGTCGATCCGCCCCGCCAGCCACGCCTCGGCACGCAGCGCACGCTCCGCGCCCGGGCGGATGCCGCCCACGGCACACCGCACCGCTCCCGTACGCGCGTCGGCCACCAGCGCGACCGTGGCGTGGAACCCGGTCGAGATGCGTGCCTTCGCGAACTCCTGCGGGCCCTGCGCGACCGGCACCCGTACTGCCGTGATCAGCTCCCCCGGCCGCAGCTGCGCACCCGGATGGGCGTCGCACACGAACTCCCGCATGCCGCCCGCCGACGCCACGATCACCGTGGCCTCCAGCGCGGCCAGCACCGGCACCGCGTCCGCTTCCCGGGTGCGCGAGGCCAGGTTGCCGCCGAGGGTCGCCATCATGCGGATCTGCGGGGTGCCGAGGCGGCGTGCGGCGGCGGCCAGCGCGGGCGCGACCGCGGCCAGGTCCGGGCCGGCCAGGCGGGCCCACGTCAGGCCGGAGCCGATGACGGCGGTGGCGCCGTCGTACTGCCAGGCACGCAGCTCGGCGAGTCCGGACAGGCCGACGAGCGCACGGGGCCGCAGCATCCCGGCGTTGACGCGCGGCATCAGGTCGGTGCCGCCGGCCACCGGAAGGGCGGCGGGCTCGCGGGCCAGCGCGTCCACGGCCTCGCGCAGCGACAGCGGCAGCATGATCGCTTCGTTCACAGCGGCACAACGCTACTGCGCCGGAGGGGCGGCGGGGGCCCGGGATCGCAGATGTGCGCGCCGCGGACGCTACCGCGACGCGCACCGGACGCGGCCGGCGAGCGCGGCCGGCGGGCGGCGCTCACCGCGAGCCGCCGCACCGCACGGCCGAGCGACGCGGCCGAAGGCTACTTGTCGCCGCCCTTGCCGCCGTTGCCGCCCTTGTCGCCGTCGCCGCCCGGGCCCATGGACTCGTAGATCTCCTTGCACATGGGGCACACGGGGTACTTCTTCGGGTCCCGGCCCGGCACCCACACCTTGCCGCACAGGGCGATCACCGGAGTGCCGGTCATGGCACTCTCCATGATCTTGTCCTTCTGCACGTAGTGCGCGAAGCGCTCGTGGTCGCCGTCGCCGTGCGAGACCTGCGGGGTCTCCTCGACGAGCGTGGAGGTGCCGCCGACGCGCTCGGGCTCCGGGTAGTCCTGCGGAGTGGTCATGGGTCCGATTCTACGGGGGGACGGACGCACCGACCCGGGCCGGGCAAGGCCGCCGCCCTCCCCCGCCCGGATACGCCGACCGGGTGCCCCGCCGGACCGCGCCGCTCAGTTCAGCGACGGGTCCTCCGGATAGGTCGCGACCATCGCCAGCTCGCCGCGCTGGCGGCGCAGCACCGCGCGCCACAGGCGTTCCGGCTCGGCGCTGAACGCGTCGCCGGGCTCGGACTCGACGACGTACCAGGCGCCCTCGCCCAGCTCGGCCTCCAGCTGGCCGGGGCCCCAGCCCGCGTAGCCCGCGAAGATCCGCATCGACCCGAATTCGGCGCCGACCACCTCGGGCGGCGCGTCGAGGTCGACCAGGCCGAGGCGGCCGAAGACCTGCCGCCAGCCGATCGGCTCGCCGCCGCCGGGCACCGACGCGATCGCCAGCGCGGAGTCCATGGCGACCGGGCCGCCTTGGAACACCACGGCCGGGCCGGTGACCGTCTTTTCCCACCCGGCCAGCACGTCGTGCACGTCGACCGGGGTCGGGCGGTTGAGGACGACGCCGTGGGCGCCCTCCTCGTCGTGGTCGAGCACGAGCAGCACGCACCGGTCGAAGTTCGGGTCGGTCAGCGCGGGCGTCGCCACGAGCAGGCGTCCGGTGAGCGAGACCTCGGTCATGCGCCCATGATCCTGCATGCCGACCGCCGGAGTCTCGCCTCCCGCCGACTCCCCGGGATTCCCGGGCGCGTCCGGCGGGCTCGCCGGAAAGCCCGGTGACGCGGGGCGCCCCGCGTCACCGGGCTTTCCGGGGCCGTCGGGGCGTGCGGGGTGTTCGATCGCGCGCTGCGCGGAGTGCGCGACGGTGCGGACGGCCTCGACGACCTTGTCGCGTATCCCGGCGAGGAAGCCGCGGCGGCCGACCGGCCGGCCCGCGCCGGAGGCCGCGTCCGGACCGGCGCCGGCCGGTGTCCCGGATGCGGCGCGATCTGGAGCCGCGCCCGGGTCAGCCATGCGCCCGGCGCGGCCGCGGCGTCCGCCACGCACCCCACTCCCTCGTCCCGTACGCCCCCACACAGCACACCAGCCCCACGTGTAACACCCGCAGCCGTCGTCCGAGGTCCCCGACGCGGCCACCGCGAGGGCGACGCGCCGGAAGGACCAGGGTCCCGAATCCCGCTCCCGTCCGAGGTCCTGTGCCCGCCAGGGCCTCCGACAATGCACCTTCCCCGCCAACGAGCGCGTACCGTTGTCCGCTGTTGTCCACACGTGCCGCGCGTATCCCGCACGGCGTGTGTGCTCCGTCCGAAGTCGGCCACTTCCGTCCAGGAACGCGAGATTCATGAAAGACGACGTGCTGTTCGTTCACGGTGGTTCCCCGCTCGAGGGCGAGGTCCGGGTCAAGGGCGCCAAGAATCTGGTGCCCAAGGCGATGGTGGCGGCCCTGCTCGGCGAGGAGCCGAGCCGGCTGCGCAACGTCCCCGGCATCAGCGACGTGCACATTGTGCGCGGCCTGCTCCAACTGCACGGTGTGGCGGTGTACGAGGGCGACGAGCCGGACGAGCTGGTCATGGACCCGTCGTCGGTCGAGCTGGCGAACGTCGCGGACATCGACGCGCACGCCGGCTCCAGCCGCATCCCGATCCTGCTGTGCGGGCCGCTCCTGCACCGCATCGGCCGGGCGTTCATCCCGGACCTGGGCGGCTGCCGGATCGGCGACCGGCCGATCGACTTCCACCTGAACGTGCTGCGCGAGTTCGGCGCGACGGTGGACAAGCGCCCCGAGGGCCTCTACCTGGAAGCGCCCGGCGGACTGCACGGCACCAAGATCGAACTCCCGTACCCGAGCGTCGGCACCACCGAGCAGGTCCTGCTGACCGCGGTGCGCGCGGAAGGCACCACCGAGCTGCGCAACGCGGCCGTGGAGCCGGAGATCATAGACCTCATCTGCGTGCTCCAGAAGATGGGCGCGATCATCTCGGTGGCGACCGACCGGGTGATCCGGATCACCGGTGTGGACCGCCTCGGCGGCTACACGCACCGGGCGCTGCCGGACCGCCTGGAGAGCGCGTCGTGGGCGTGCGCGGCGCTGGCGACCGGCGGCGACGTGTTCGTGCGGGGCGCGCGGCAGCTGGACATGATGACGTTCCTGAACGTGTTCCGGCAGGTCGGCGGCGCGTTCCGGGTGGACGACGACGGCATCCGGTTCTGGCACCCGGGCGGCCGGCTACGCGCGATCGCGCTGGAGACGGACGTGCACCCGGGCTTCCAGACGGACTGGCAGCAGCCGCTGGTGGTGGCGCTCACCCAGGCGTCCGGGCTGTCGATCGTGCACGAGACGGTGTACGAGTCGCGCCTCGGATTCACCTCCGCGCTCAACCAGATGGGTGCCACGATCCAGCTCTACAACGAGTGCCTCGGCGGAACGCCGTGCCGGTTCGGGCAGCGCAACTTCCAGCACTCGGCGGTCATCTCGGGTCCGGCGAAGCTGCACGGCGCGGACCTGGTCATCCCCGACCTGCGCGGCGGTTTCTCGTACTTGATCGCGGCGTTGGCCGCGGAGGGCAAGTCGCGGGTGCACGGCATCGACCTGATCAACCGCGGCTACGAGGGCTTCCTGGGCAAGCTGGAGGCTCTCGGAGCCCGGGTCGGGCTGCCCCCGGCCGACCCCCAGCCGCAAGCCCCGCAGACGGCGTCCCAGGGCGTTTCCGGTGGTCTGGCCGCCCGCGCGGCCGAAGAGGCCGGGGTGGTGGCCGACGACCGCGGGGACGAACTCCCGGAGACGGTCGGCCAAGGCGTGGCCTGAGCCGGACGCGCGCCGCCCTCGCGGGCGGCGCGCACCGACCAACTTGTTCGACCAGCTGGGTCGACGCCGAAGGGCGGTTCCCGTACCGGGAACCGCCCTTCGGCTTACGTGCGATCGAGTGCGCTCAGCGAGCGCGCCCGGTCACTTGCCCTTCGCGGCGTCCTTGAGCTTCGAGCCCGCGGAGACCTTGACGCTGTAGCCGGCCGGGATCTCGATCGGCTCGCCGGTCTGCGGGTTGCGCGCGGTGCGCGCCGAGCGGTGGGTCCGCTCGAAGCTCAGGAAGCCGGGGATCGTGATCTTCTCGTCGCCCTTGCTGACGATCTCACCGACGACCTCGGCGAAGGCGTTCAGCACGGCGTCGGCGTCCTTGCGCGTGACGTCGGCCCGCTCCGCGAGGGCGGCCACCAGCTCACTGCGGTTCATGTATTTCTCCCGTGGTCTTTCCAACTCGCTGTTCTTGCCCCGGGGACGAATCCTGCACGTATCCGGGCCCGGAACCTAATCAGGGACACGCCGAATCACGCGGAAAGCCCCGTGATTTGGCGGGTCGTGGCAGATTACGGGCCCGAATCGGGGCTGTGCACGCCCGCCACACCCCGACGATACGACCAGCATTCGTACGCTCGTCGCACCGCCCGGCATACGGCGGGTCCCGATCATGATTGCCGACGGTCCTCGAGAACCGCGTCCCGGACGGCGGCCGCGACGACGTTCGACACTTCCGGGTGGAACACACTCGGAATGATGTAGCTGGCGTTCAGCTCGTCGTCGGTGACGACGGAAGCGAGCGCCCGAGCCGCGGCCAACAACATGTCTGTTGTGATGTGCCGGCTCTGCGCGTCGACCAATCCGCGGAACACCCCCGGGAAAACCAGAACGTTGTTGATCTGGTTGGGGAAGTCGCTGCGGCCCGACGCGACGACCGCGGCGTGCTCCTGGGCGACCGCCGGGTAGATCTCCGGCTCCGGGTTGGCGAGCGCGAACACGATCGCGTCGTCGGCCATCTTCGCCACGTCGCCGCCGTCGATGACGTTCGGCGCGGAGACACCGACGAACACGTCCGCGCCGACCACAGCCTCCTTCAAAGTCCCGGTCAGGCCCTCGAAGTTGGTGTGGTCGGCGATCCACCGCAAATCGTCGCCGAGGTCGTCGCGGCCGCCGTGCACGACACCGTGCACGTCCGCGACCACGACGTCGCGCAGGCCGGCGGCCTGCAGCAGCTTGAGGATCGCGGTGCCGGCCGCACCCGCGCCGGACATCACCAGGCGGACGTCCTCGATCTTCTTCCCCACCACCCGAAGGGCGTTGGTCAGCGCGGCGAGCACGACGATGGCGGTGCCGTGCTGGTCGTCGTGGAAGACCGGGATGTCGAGGGTCTCGCGCAAGCGGCGCTCGATCTCGAAGCAACGCGGCGCGGAGATGTCCTCGAGGTTGATCCCGGCGAAGCCCGGGGCCATCAACTGGACGGCCCGCACGATCTCGTCGGGGTCCTGCGTGTCCAGGCAGATCGGCCACGCGTCGATGCCGGCGAAGCGCTTGAACAGCGCGGCCTTGCCCTCCATGACCGGCAGCGCGGCCTTCGGGCCGATGTTGCCGAGGCCGAGCACGGCCGAGCCGTCGGTGACAACAGCGACCGTGTTGCGCTTGATGGTCAGGCGGCGCGCGTCTTCCGGGTTCTCCGCGATCGCGAGACACACCCGGGCAACGCCCGGGGTGTAGATCATCGACAGGTCGTCGCGGTTGCGGATCGGGTGCTTGGCCTGCATCTCGATCTTGCCGCCGAGGTGCATGAGGAACGTCCGGTCGGACACCTTGCCGAGGGCCACACCCTCGATCGCAGCGAGCGCTTCGACCAGCGCGTCCGCGTGGTCGGTGGACGACGCGGCGATCGTCACGTCGACGCGGAGCCGCTCGTGCCCCGATGCGGTGACGTCCAGGCCCGTGACCGAACCCCCCGCGGATTCCACCGCGTTGGTGAGCTGGCTGACCACGCGGCCCCCGGCGGGGACCTCGAGTCGGGCGGTGATCGAGTACGAAGCGCTCGGCGCTGCGGGCATGAAGCAGTCTCCTCAACAGATCGGCGCCATGGCACGGCACCGCAGACGATCGTCTCACTTCGCGGGACAGAACGACGAAACGGCACCCACGAGCAACGACGCCCGGTGGCACAGGGGGCTCAGGAGACGGGGGAGGTGGGGGGTGCCGCACCGGGGGCGGGGCGTGCGGCACGGGGGCGACTGGGGGTGTGGGGGCGACCGCAGGCGCGGGAGCGTGAGGGCAGGGCGTGGGGTGTTGGAGGGGGCGGCGCCACAGGGGCGACCGCGGGCACGAGGCGGGCGCGGGGGCGAGGCGGGCGCGGGGGCGCGGGGGCTTGGGCTGATGGCGGGGGCACGGGGCGACCGCGGGTGTGATCGCCGCGGCGACCGCGGGAGCGGGAGCGGGGCGGGGGGCACGGGGCGACCGCGGGCGTGGGGTGATGGCGATACGGCATGGCGGAGCCGGTCGGGTGGCTGCGGGAGGGGAACGGGAGCGGGCCTAGTGCGGGGGTGGGCAAGTGCAGGTCAAGGGTGCGGCGGGGGCCGAGGCCGGCGCGGGGTGTGTTGCCGGGGCAGGCGATCCCTCGGGAGGGGGTCGGTGCGTTGGCGGGAGCGGGTTGAGCGGGGCGAAAGTGAGCGGGGTTGGCGGGAGCGGGCACGTGCGGGGGCAAGGAGCGCACGAGAGCCGAGGTCGGCGCCGTGGTCCGCGGGCGGGGGCAGCGACGAGCGTGTGACGTGCAGAGCGCGCGCCCCGGCCGCCCCCTGCCGTAGCCCCGCCTCGCCCCATCCCCGTCCCCCGTCCTCGGGCCCGTTCCCCTCGTCTGCGGGCGGTCTCGGTACCCCGTCCCGGTCGCCGCGCAAACTGTGATCCGCGTCCATCCGCGACCGCCTTCCGCTTCCGGGCGGGTCGGTTACTCTGGTGATGGCACCGGCTCGATCCAAGCCCCCGGGCCCAACCATTAGTCCCTACGAGGGACCACTTGCCGAGAGGCGAGCATTGGCGGGTCGGTGTCGTAGTCCTGACGGAACCGGGGGCTCCTCGGAGCCGCCCGGTCCGGGCTTTCCGGTCACAAGGCGCCAGGAGCATAAAAACAAAAGAGCCAGCCGCCCAAAAAACCCGT
>NZ_JBMULZ010000011.1:45194-52304 GCF_049534875.1 Uniformispora flossi | reverse complement strand
TATAAACGTCCGACACGCGCGCGCCCCGGCGCGCGCCGGTTCCGTGCTTTCCGGACACATGGCGCACCCGGTCGGGTGCCCGCCGCCCCTGCCCGGCGCGTTCCTGCCACTTCCCACCGCCCCGGTGGGACGATGTGCGCGATGAACGCCTCACACCACGGGTCCCGCGACCCTTCCTGGGTCGCTCTGGCCGCACACCGCGCGTGGCTCGACGCGGAAGGCGGCCGTCTGCTGCGGTTCGGCACCGCCGCCGCACCCGCCGCCGGCGCGGGCTTCGCCTGGCTCGACGCCTCCGGCACGCCCGACCCGGCACCCGGCGTCCACCTGTGGATCACCGCGCGGATGGCCCACGTGTACGCCCTCGCCCACCTGCGCGGCCGCCCGGGCGCCGGCCCGCTCGCCGACCGCGGCCTCGCGGCCCTGGACGGCCCGCTGCGGGACGCGGAGCACGGGGGCTGGTATCCGGCCATCCCCGAACCCGGCAAGCCGTCGGACGGCCGCAAGACGGCGTACGGACACGCTTTCGTCCTCCTCGCCGCGGCAAGCCTGACCGTCGCCGGACGAGCGGGCGCCAAAGCCCTGCTGGCCGACGCGTGCGACGTCATGGAATCCCGCTTCTGGGACGACCGGCGCGGCTGGGTCCGCGAATCGTGGGACCGCGCCTGGCAGGAGCCCGAGGCGTACCTCGGCGCGAACGCGAACATGCACGCGGTCGAGGCGTTCCTGGCCGCGGCCGACGCGACCGGCGACGGGGTGTGGCGGGACCGCGCGCTGCGCATCGCCGAGTTCTTCGTCGACCACGTCGCCCGCTCGCAGTGGTGGCGGGTCCCCGAGCATTTCTCCGCCGACGGGCACATCGTGCCGGAGTACCACGACGCCAACCGCGCCGACCCGTTCCGCCCGTACGGCACGACACCCGGCCACGCGCTCGAATGGGCGCGCCTGCTGCTCAACCTCGAAGCCGCACTGCCCGACCCACCGAACTGGCTGGCGGAAGCGGCGCGTTGGCTGTTCGTCGTGGCGGTCGGCGCGGGGTGGGACGCCGACGGGCAGCCGGGTTTCGTCTACACGGTCGACCACGACGACCGCCCCGTGGTCCGCGCCCGCATGCACTGGGTGATCGCGGAAGCGATCTGCTCCGCCGCGGCCTTGCACCGGCGGACCGGCGACCTGGTCTACGAGCACTGGTACCGCACGTGGTGGGACTACTGCGCGCAGTACGTCATCGACGAACATGACGGCAGCTGGCACCACGAACTCGACGCGGACAACCGCCCGGCCTCCACGGTCTGGGCCGGCAAGCCGGACATCTACCACGCCTACCAGGCCACCCTCCTCCCCCAGTTGCCCCTCGCGGGCAGCGCCGCAGGCGCCGTACGCGACGCCGCCTCCGGCGGTGAAGCGGCATGACGGACACACGCGCCTACCCGATCGCCGTCGCCGGCGAGAACGTGATCGACCTGGTCCCCACCGGCGCGGACACCTACCGTGCGCTCGCCGGCGGCAGCCCCGCCAACATCGCCATTGCGGCGACCCGCCTGGGAAGCCCCGCCTCCCTCATCGCCCGCATCGGCGCCGACGCCTTCGGCACCCGCATCCGCAACCGCCTCGCCGTCGACGGCATTTCGCCCCGCTACCTGGTCGACGCCGCGGAACCCTCCAGCCTCGCCGTCGTCACTTTCGACGAACATCGCCGCGCGGCCTACGACTTCTGGTTCACCGGAACCGCCGACGGCCAGTGGACCAGCGACGAACTCCCGGACCCCTTGGGCCCCGACGTCCAGGCCCTGCACGTCGGCTCGGTCGCGCTCCACCTGGAGCCCGGCGGCACCGCGCTGTTCCGCATGATCCTCCGCGAACACGCCCGCGGTGCGGTGACATTGACCTTGGACCCCAACGTCCGCCCGGACATCGCCGGCGACGTCCCCGCGATCCGCCGCCGCCTCGAAGCGCTGGTCCCCCTCTGCGACGTCGTGAAGGCCAGCGACGAAGACATGCGCCACCTCTACCCCGACCTCGACCCGGTCGAAGCCGCCCGCCTCTGGCGCGACTCCGGCCCGGCCCTCGTCGTCGTCACCCAGGGCCCCGACGGCGCCACCGCGGTCACCCCCCACGAGGCCGTGGCGGTAGGCGCCCCCGAAGCCGAGGTGGTCGACACCGTGGGAGCAGGCGACGCCTTCATGGGCGCCCTCCTGCACGCGCTCGCCACCCGCAACCTCCTCGGCGGCACCAACGTGGGCACCCTCCGCGCCCTCCCCCCGGACGACCTCCGCCCCGTCCTCGAATACGCCACCGCCGCCGCCACCCTGACCTGCACCCGAGAAGGCGCCAACCCCCCGACAGCCGACGAGCTGGACGCCTGGCTCAAGTCCTCCACCTGACGAAACTCCGGGAACACCGAGCAACGGCGGCGCGCATGCGAGCAGGCGCACCCGACAGTCAGGGCGCGGCACCCAGAAGCAGCGGAGCAGCGGCAGTCGTGGGGGCGTCGAGCACACAGGTCACCGGAGCGCGGAAACCGCCGGAAATACGGGCGCACACCAGGAAGCCCAACCAGGCGCCGCAGAAACGGCGACCGCCTGGCACCGACCCGCTCGCCATCCGCAAGCGGGTCCACGGGCGGCGAGCGCGGCCGGGGGCTAGCGCCGCAGCCGCAGCACGGCAAGGGCACAGAAACGGGGGCAGAGCGGCAATTCCCCCACCCGCCCCCGAAACCGGGCAAGGCATGAGGCGGGCCGGGGCCGCGCACATGCCGGGGGTGCGGGTAACGGCCCAGCGCAGGTCGCGAACGACCCGCCTCACAGGCCCCAACCGGACCACGGCAGCCGCCGAACAAAGGGTTCTCGCAGCAGTCACCCCGACGCGCGAAACCCGCCGCGAGGCACAGAAGTCCGCACCGAGGCGGGCACAACCGACGCGATCGCGCCCGGCACCACGCAAACGCTCACCCGACAACGCATTCCACCTCGGGCCGGCGAAAACAACAGCCCGCGGCCCCCTCACCTCAGGCTGGGGGCGCACACACGAAGACAACACGAGGACAACACGAGGGCAACCGGCCACCGCCCAAGACACCCAGCGAGGCGAAGTCGCGAACGTCCGAGAGAACACAAGCCGCGTAGACACATCAAACCGACCCCACCCGCGGGCCGTAAACCCACAACCCTGCGGAACCTCACCTCAGGCGGGGGGTGCGGGTGGCGGAGCCCCCGCCGGCGGCGAAGCCGCACAAACAGACGAACCGACTATGGCCGCGGGGTTTGCGGCCATAGTCGGTTCGTCGGAAAGGGGTGGAGGTGGCGGGAATTGAACCCGCGTCCTGAAGTGCGAGACCAGAGCTTCTCCGAGCGCAGTCCGCTGTGCTTTTCTCAGCCCCGGCAATCACGCGGACAAGTTGCCGACGGGCTCAGTTACTGTTTGATTTTCCGGACTACCCCGTAACCGGGTAGGACGGTGGAGTCCCCTTGATTATGCCAGGATCCGGGACGGGGACGCGCCCGGTCTGACACCTTCGAAACTCGCTCAGGCGGCGAGGGCGAAGGAATCGCGCTTGGTATCGGCGATTATTTGTTTCGGCCTGTGGTTAACGAGATCATGGCCGCTTCCTCGGCTCGCTTCCTCTGCTCCGACATCTCCAGTCGAAACCGATCACCCCCTATTGAGTTTTCAAGCGTCGCACCAAGCCTCGGCTTGAAACGGTCGCCTCCCGAACACACCTGAGCGGGCGACGGCCGGTGCCATCGTACGGTTCAACGCCGCCGACGGTCCACTTCATTCCCCCGCGGGTCGCCCCCGGGGCACGAAGCACGCACGAGCGCGGCTCACCCGTGGGTCTGCCGCCGGATCGCCGCGCTCATCGCCCGCTCCGCCTCGCGCTTGCCCTGCTTCTCGATCAGGGTCTGGCGCTTGTCGTACAGCTTCTTGCCGCGGGCGAGCGCGAGTTCGACCTTGACCCGGCCGTCCTCGTTGAAATAGATGCTGAGCGGGACGAGCGTGGTGCCCGAGTCGTTCAGCTTGTTCTCCAGTTTGGCGATCTCGAGGCGGTGCAGCAGGAGCTTGCGCGGGCGGCGCGGTGCCGAGTTGTTCCAGGTCGCCTGGAAGTACTCGGGAATGTGCGCGTTCCGCAGCCACACCTCGCCGTTGTCGATGGTCGCGAAGCCGTCCACCAGCGATGCCCGGCCCTGGCGGAGGGACTTGACCTCGGGGCCGGTCAGGACGACGCCGCATTCCAGGGTGTCGTCGATGTGGTAGTCGTGCCGCGCCTTCTTGTTCTGCGCGATGAGCTTGCGCTTGGGAGCAGCCTGGGCCTTCTTCGACTTCGTCGGCTTCCCGGGGATCTGCACGATGGTTGGTCGCTTAGCCATGATCTCCGCATTGTCGCCCATCGGCGGCCGTTCCGGCCACGGGGTTGACGCGCGGCCGTCGCGTCACTCGTCCGCGAGCCCCTCCAGCACCTCGACGCCGCGAGCCTCCGCCTCCCCGGCCGGCACCGCGATGTCGGGGTCGATGCCGCGTCCATCCACGGCGTGCCCGCCGGGCGGGTACCAGTGGCCGATGGTCAGGTTGAGCACGCCGCCGTCGCCGAGCGTGGTGGGCGCCTGGACGGAGCCTTTGCCGTAGGTGGTGCTCCCGACCACGACCGCCCTCCCCCGGTCCCGCAGCGCGGCGAGCAGCACCTCGGCCGCGCTGGCCGTGCCGCCGTCGGCGAGGACGACGACAGGAGTGTCGGTGTCGCCGGGCGGCCCCGCGACGTCGAGTTCACGGCGCCCGCCGGTGCCGTCGTCGTACGAGACGACCGGTCCGGGCGGCAGGAACGCGGACGCCACCGCGGCCGCCTCGTCGACGAGCCCGCCGGGGTTGCCGCGCAGGTCGAGCAGGACGCCCTCCGGGGCCCGGGCGAGCGCCGCGCGGACCCGCTCCGCGGTGCCGCGCCCGAAGCCCGCCACGCGCAGCCACAGCAGGCCGGTGTCCGGCACCGGTTGGGCGGTCACGTCGGTGCCGGTGAGGATCTCCCGGACCAGGTCGACCGGGCGGGCGCCGACCGTCAGCGTGACCGGCGTACCGACGGGGCCGCGCAGCGCCGCGACCACGCCCGCGAGGCCGAGGTCGCCCGCCGGGGTGCCGTCGACGGCGGTGATCTCGTCGCCTTCCACGATCCCGGCCCGCGCCGCGGGTCCGGCGGGCTGGACGTACGCCACGGTCACCCACCCCGCCGCCTGGCGCAGGGTCAGCCCCACGCCGGGATAAGTGCCGTCGACCTGCCGCCGATAGCCGCTCACCGCGTCGGCCGGGTAGTACGCCGCCCACGGGTCGTCGAGGACCGACAGCAGCTCGCGGGCCTCGTCCGGGCCCAGCGGCACACCGTCGAGGGGAACTCCGCCGGGCGGTAAGGGCGTACGCACCCGCGTCTCCGCCCCGCGCTGCCCCGGGACCGCCGCGTCGACGGCCGTGTCGTACCACGCGCCGGTGGCCGCGCCGGTGGTCAGCGCGGCGCCGAAGGCGAGGGCCAGCACGGCCCTGCGGCGTACCCGACCCGACGTCATGGCGGGAGCATAGGGCACCCCGCCCGCACCGGAAGCCCCACCGCGCGCGATCCGGGCGGGGGGCCCGCACGGGGTCTGGAGCGAGGTCTAGAGCCAGGTCTGCGGGTCGGCGAACTCCCCGTCCACGAGCACCTCGAAGTGCAGGTGGGCGCCGGTCGACCAGCCGGTGGTGCCGACCAGGCCGACGGTGTCGCCGCGGCGCAGCCGCCGGCCTTCGTGCACGTCGATGCGGGAGAGGTGGTTGTAGGTGGTGGTGAGGGCGACGCCGTTGACCCGGCCGTGGGACACGACGACACGGTTGCCGTAGGCGGGGTTGTAGCCGGCGGCGATCACGGTGCCTTCGCGGGCCGTGTGGGCGGGGGTGCCTTCGGAGGCGCCGAAGTCGGTGCCGGTGTGCAGCTTCACGTAGCCGAGGACCGGGTGGAAGCGCATGCCGTAGACGGACGTCACGGCGGCGTCGATCGGGTACGACAGCGCCCCGGTGCGGCCGCGCGAGGCCCCGCCGCCACCCGCGGAAGCCGCGTCCCCCGACGGCGCGTTCAGTCGGTTGACCAGCTCGGTGAGTCGGTGCTGTTCGGCCTGGAGGGCTTCGTAGCGCTGCTGGTCGGCGGCCTTCTCCTGCTGGGCGGTGGCGAGCGCGGCCCGGCGCTGTTCGACGAGTGCGGCGACGGAGGCGGAGGCCTTCTCGGCTTGGGCTTCCAGGGTGCGGACTTCGGCGAGCTGGGCAGCGGCGGCTTCCTGCTGCGCGCGGACGTCGTCGCGGGCGCGCGCCAGGGCCTTCTGGCGGCCGTCGGTCTCGCTCTGGATCTCCCGGAGCCGGGCGAGGGTGGATTCGTCGGCGCGCAGGAGGGAGCGGTAGCCCTCCAGACGGTCGAGGAGTTCACCGGGGGTCTCGGCGTGCATGATCACGGAGAGCTGGGCGAGTGCGCCGTTCTGGTAGGCGTGCGAGGCGACTTGGCCGAGGGCGTCGTGCATGGCGTCCATCGCGGAGCCGACGTCGGCGAGCTGCTGCCGGGCGGTGGCCTCGTCGGCGACGGCGCGGGCCAGCCGGGCCCGGAGTTCGGTGTCGCGGGCGCGGGCCGCGTCGAGGCGGACGCGGGCCTGGTCGAGGGCGGACTGTGCCTCGGGCATGCGCGCGTTTGCGTCGGCGTAGGCCGTCTCGGCGGCTTCCAGGCGCTGCACGGATCCGTCGAGGTCGGTGCGCACCGCGGCGACCTGGCGATCGACGTCGGCCTTCGCGGTGCCGGCGTCGTCGTCGGCGCGCGCGGTCCCCCAGCCGATCGCCGCGCCCGTGGCCGCGATCAGCGCCAGGAGGCCGATCCGTCGGCGGTGTGTGGGGCGCATGTCCCACAGGTACCAGGAGTCGCAGGCCGGATTGCCGCAATCCGATGCATTAAGCAGCTTTTCATTTGATTTGCCACTCGAATGGCCGTGGCCGCACCGCCGACGGCCCGGAGAACGCGGCAGCCGCGCGGCGCACACACAGGAACAAGGGCGGCGGGGGGGGGGGGAGGCGGGAGGCGGGGGGGGTTGGGGGCCGGTTGAGCCGGGAAGGGCGCGGGGCGTC
>NZ_JBMULZ010000011.1:0-45184 GCF_049534875.1 Uniformispora flossi | reverse complement strand
AACCTGTTTATATCTAACTTTGCCCCACCATTGGCCGGGCCACCACCGCCCCGGGCCCGGCAACTCCTGACCCCGCGCGGCGCACACAACGCCGCGCGGCTGCCGCAGTGCCGAGAATGCCGAACCCGCCGAGAATGCCGAACCGAAACCGCCGCAATGCCCGAAGCCCGGCGGCCCGATGCCGCAGGGCCCGGTCAGACCTTGAGGTACTTGCGCAACGTGAAGAACGACGCGATCGCCGACATCCCGATGCCCATGATGAACAGCCACGGCAGCACCGCGAGGACTTCGTTGAAGCCGATGAGCTGCTGGCTGAGCATCTGGATCGAGTCCGCCAGCCCCTTCTTGACGCCGAAGTAGTAGCCAAGGCTCAGCAAGCCCGACGCGACGACCGCGCCCACCATGCCGGCCACCGCGGACTCCAGGATGAACGGCCCCTGGATGTAGAAGTTGGACGCGCCGACCAGCCGCATGATGCCGGTCTCCCGGCGCCGGCTGAACGCCGAGACACGCGCGGTGTTGACGATCAGCAGGATCGCCACCACGAGCATGAACGTCATGATCCCGTAAGCCGCGTACCGCGCACTGGTGAGCAGGTCGAAGAACGGCTTGAGCAGGCTCTTCTGGTCCTGCACCGACTGCACGCCGGCCCGGCCGCGGAACGCGCTGGAGATGACCTCGAACTTGGTCGGGTCCTTGAGCTTCACGCGGTAGGACTCGGGGAGCTGGTCCGGGGTGAGGCTGTCGCCCAGCGGCGAGTCCTTGTTCTGCTCGCGGAAGTGCGTGAAGGCCTCCTGCTTGCTCTCGAAGTAGATCTTCTCCACTTCGGGCATCTTCTTCAGGTCCGCCGCAATGGCGTCCCGGTCCGCATTGGAGACCTCGCCGCCGAGGCAGCCGTCCTTCTTCGGGTCGGTCTTGTTGCACAGGAAGATCGAGACCTCGACCTTGTCGTACCAGTAGTCCTTCATCGAGTTGGCCTGGGTGCTCACCAGCAGGCCTGCCCCGAACAGCGTCAAAGACAGCGCGACACTGACGACGACCGCGATCGTCATGGTCAGGTTCCGGCGGAGACCGATTCCGATCTCTTTCAGCACGAACGTGGCGCGCATGATGTCCTAAATGTTCGGCGGCGTCGTCATCGGGGACGCCGGGTCGGTGGTCGTCGGTGCCGGACGAGGCCGATCCGCGCAAACGCGCCGGAGACGCCCCCGTCGGGCCGTGCGGAGGCCGGGCCGCGCGCGACCCGGCCACCGCACTTGTCAGTGCTGGTAGCCGTAGACGCCGCGCGACTGGTCGCGGACCAGGTGGCCCTGCTCCAGTTCGATGACGCGCTTGCGCATCTGGTCGACGATGGCCTGGTCGTGGGTCGCCATGATGATGGTCGTGCCGGTCCGGTTGATCCGGTCCAGCAGCTTCATGATGCCGACGCTGTTCTGCGGGTCCAGGTTGCCGGTGGGCTCGTCCGCGATGAGGATCATCGGCCGGTTGACGAACGCGCGTGCGATCGCCACGCGCTGCTGTTCACCACCGGACAGCTCCCCCGGCATGCGGTCTTCCTTGCCGGCCAGGCCGACCAGGTCGAGCACCTCGGGCACCACCTTGCGGATCGTGCCCTGCGGTTTCCCGATGACCTCCAGCGCGAACGCGACGTTCTCGCGGACGGTCTTCTGCGGCAGCAGGCGGAAGTCCTGGAACACCGTGCCCATCTGGCGGCGCAGTGCGGGGACCTTCCAGTTGGACAACCGGCCGAGGTCCTTGCCGGCCACGAAGATGTTGCCCGTCGACGGCCGCTCCTCTTTGAGGACCAGCCGCAGGAAAGTCGACTTCCCGGAGCCGGACGACCCGACGAGGAAGACGAACTCGCCCTTCTCCACCTCGAGCGAGACGTCCTGCAGCGCGGGCCGGGGTTGCTTCGCGTAGGTCTTGGTGACGTTGTCGAATCGGATCACGGTTGCATCACAGCGCGCCATCCTAGGGGGCAAGGGCGTCGTACGGGGGCAGTCCTCCGGGGAGGGCCGCCGGCGCGCACTGGGACGCTATCGCCCCCACGGCCGGGCGCGAAGGCCAGGTGCGCTAGGCCACAGGCGTGGCCACGGCAGGAGTCTAAGCGGCACAGCGGAGGGCGACGGGAACTTCCGAGGGCCTCGTACGCGTTACAGAGAGACGACCAGGCGGGTCGGGCCTGCCGGGCCGAGGAGGACGTCATGACGTGTGAGCACTTGGTGTGCGCCAATTGCGCCGGGCCGGTGAACGAGGGCCGCTGTCCGGTGTGCCGTGCGTCACGCGAGCGCATACACCGCGAAGGCGGCATCTCGGTGCCCCCGGTCGTGCTGGCCGCCCTGGTCACGCTGATCGTCATCGCGGCCGTCGTCGCGCAGCGGCTGGCGGGCTAGCACCCGCGCGGTGGCAGCGGAGTGACCGCTGCCGCCCCATCGAACCGTGAAACGCCGAACCGGCGTACGCCCTGCTCGGGCGTACGCCGGTTCGTGTGCGTTCGGTCGCCTCGCGGGCCGCGCTCAGGCGGCCGCCGCCGGGCGGCGGCGCTCCAGGCGCTTGGGCAGCAGCGTGAAGCCGAAGCCGCCCGCGGTCATGCCGACTCCGCCGATGAGCAGGAAGGCGGTGTTGGCTCCGCGTCCGGTACTGGCGAGTTCCTGGCCTCCGGTCGCGGCCGCACCGGCGTGCGGGGACGCGGTGCCGGTGCCCGCGCCGGGCGTGCTGCCCGGTGCGACGGTGCTCTGCGCCTCGGCCTGCGTCGGCTCCGCGGTGGGCGGTGGGACGGGCGTGGCGCCGCCGTAGTTCCGCTGGGGGCCCTTGCCGCCGCCGGACTGGCCGTCCGAGGCGGACTTCCCGGTCCCGGTGGACGGGCAGTCGACGTCGAGTACCCCGCCGGAGCGGCGTACGTCGCAGCCGCGCGCGGTGGGTTCCGCGCTGCCGGTGCCGCCGCTGGGCGTGGTCGCCGCGGGGCTGCCGGTCGCCGGGGCGGTGCCCGACGTGGCCGCCGGGCTCGTCGTCGGCGCGGCGGTCGGGCTGCCGGCCGGCGAACTCGCCGAGGTACCGGGCGCCGTCGTCGCCGGTGCGGTGGCGGTCGTCCCGCCCACACCCGGCAGACCGGGCAGACCCGGCAGACCTGGAAGACCCGGAAGCGTCGGCAGGACGCTGGGCAGGTCGATGAGCTTCTTCGGGTGGTCGGTGGACTGGCCCTTCGGCGTATCCGTCGCCGTGCAGCCCTGGTCCTGCGAGCCGTCCGCACACGCGTCGGGACCTTCGGCGGCGGCGATCCCGGCCACCGCGAGCGAGGTCCCGGCGACGAATACGCCGGCCGCCACTATGCGCACTACACGGGCGCGTGTATTTCCCGTCATCCGCCGTCCTTGGTCGGTCTGGGTGCCCTCGCACTCCGGCTCCCCCGCGCCGCACAGCCTTGTGAAGACGCACGCGCAGCGTCAAGGACGATCTACGAGGGTTGCCCGCCGATGCCCGGTTTAGGCGGCGAATTCGCCGTGCCCATACACCGGTTCCGCGCGGACTCTGGCGGAATCGGCGCGCGGCCGGACGCCCGGGCGCGCCGGGCGCGACCCGGACGCGCCGCGGCACCGGTCGCCCGTGCGGGGCGTCCGGTGCCGGTAGCGGCCGCTCAGGCCGCGGCGGTCTGCTGCTGCTTGCGCCAGCGGATGCCGGCCTCGATGAAGCCGTCGATCTCGCCATCGAGCACCGACTGCGGGTTGCCGACCTCGAACTCGGTGCGCAGGTCCTTGACCATCTGGTACGGGTGCAGGACGTACGACCGCATCTGGTTGCCCCACGACGAGCCGTCGCCCTTGAGCGCGTCCATCTTGGCGCGGTCCTCCTGGCGCTGCTTCTCCAGGAGCTTGGCCTGGAGGACGGCCATCGCGCTCGCCTTGTTCTGGATCTGCGAGCGCTCGTTCTGGCAGGACACCACGATGCCGGTCGGGATGTGCGTCAGGCGCACCGCCGAGTCGGTCGTGTTGACGCCCTGGCCGCCGGGGCCGGACGAGCGGTACACGTCGACGCGCAGGTCCGACTCGTCGATGTCGACGTGGTCGGTCTGCTCGACGACCGGCAGCACCTCGACGCCCGCGAAGGACGTCTGGCGGCGGCCCTGGTTGTCGAACGGCGAGATGCGCACCAGGCGGTGCGTGCCCTGCTCGACGGACAGGGTGCCGTAGGCGTAGGGCGACTTGATCGCGAAGGTCGCCGACTTGATGCCGGCTTCTTCCGCGTAGGAGGTGTCGTAGACCTCGGTGGAGTACCCGTGGCGCTCGGCCCAGCGGGTGTACATACGCAGCAGCATCTCGGCGAAGTCGGCGGCGTCGACACCGCCGGCCTCGGCGCGGATGGTGACGAGCGCCTCGCGGGCGTCGTATTCGCCGGACAGCAGGGTGCGGACTTCCAGCTCGTCGACGGCCTTGCGGACGGCGCCGAGCTCGGTCTCGGCCTCGGCGCGGGTGTCCGCGTCGTCTTCGGCTTCGGCCAGCTCGAACAGGACCGCGACGTCGTCGATGCGGCGGCGCAGGTCTTCGACCTTCCGCAGCTCGCCCTGGAGGAACGACAGACGGCTGGTCACCTTCTGCGCGTTCTCGATGTTGTCCCACAGGTCGGGCGCGGCCGCGGTCTCGTTCAGCTCCGCGATGTCGGCCCGCATCTTGTCCAGGTCGAGGACCGCCTCGATCGACTCCATGGTGGATTCGACGGACTTCAGCTCTTCGGAAGGATCAATGGCAGCCACGCCCCAATGGTACTGGTCGCCGTCAGGCGGACGGCGCGACCTGGATCTGGCCGCTCTGGGTGCGCACGTAGACGTCCACCCGGCCCGCGCCCGCGGCGACCGCGGCGGCGCCGTCCTGGGTGCTCTTGGCCAGGTCGACAGGCCGCCACGGGTCGGTGTCGGCGGCGCCCGGCACCGCGCCGGAGAGCCGGCCGGCCGCGTCGGGGAGGACGACCACCAGACCGCCTTCCGCGGACCAGGCGGCCGCCGGGCGGCCCGCGCCCGCGATGCCGATCCGCTGGGGTTCGCGCCAGGCGCCGCCGGTGAACGGGACGCGCAGCACCGCGTGGTCGCCCGCCCGCACGACGAAGGCGTCGACGGTGCCCGGCGCGGACCCGGTCAGCGCGGGCGCCTGCTCGATCCGCGGCGCGCTCGGCACCGTGGAGAAGCCGGTCCACTGGCCGTTCGCGAGGGTGCCCGAGGCGAGTGCGTCCCCGGACCGGACGACGACCTCCATGCGGTCGCCGGACATCGTGGCGGCCGGGGCCCCGGTGATCCGGGTCTTGGCGTCCAGCCGTACCCAGTCGCCCCACTTGCCGTCGGACAGCGAGCAGCGGTACAGGAGCCGGTCGGCGGCACCCACGGCCAGGGCGTCGACACGGCCTTGCCCGGGCGACACCAGCGCCAGGTCTTCGCCGGCCTTGAACGCGGGGAGTCGCTGCCAGTCGGCGTACTGCGCGCCGTCGCCGCTGGTGGCCCACGGCTGCCCGGCGCCGTCGCGCTGCACGACGTACGTGCGGTCCGCCGTGGCCTGCGCGGCCGCGGGGCCGCCGGTCAGCTGCACCGGCGGCACCGGCAGACCCGCCCAGCGCGGCCACGACGGCACCCGCGCGGCCTGCGCCGCGGTGTCCGGGGTGGCGTCGGCGGACTTCGCGGCGTTGCCCGGCGTGCCGTTGACGCTGGCGCCGGTGCTCGGCGCCACGGTGCTGTCGACCGGCTGCCGGGGCGCCGGGTCGTCGCCGCGGCTGCTGTACCACCAGCCGATCGCGCCGCCCGCGGCCAGCACCAGCACGACCGCCGCGGTGGCGACGGTGCGGCCGCGGCGCTTGCGGTGCGTGGTGCGGTGCCGTGAGGGGGTGATGGGCGGGGCCGGGAACGTCGGCCGGGCGAGGTTAGTGTGGGTGTCGCGCGACGAGTCCGGCTCGGTGCCGGACACCAGCGGGACGACGCCGGCGGGCAGGGGCGGCGGGGTCTCGCCGCGGTGCGCGCGGCCGTCCGGGTGGCCGCCGTCCGGTGCGGGCACGTCGAAGCGGGGCAGGCCGGCCAGCGCGGGCAGTGCGGCGCGCAGCCGTTCGCCGACCTCGCGCGCGGTGAGCCGGGCCGCGGGGGCCTTCGACAGGCACGCGGCGAGGACTTCGGCGACCGGTGCGGGCAACCCCGGGATGCCGGGCACCGGTTCGGTGACGTGCCGGCGCAGTACGGCGCCGGGGTGGCCGCCGCCGAACGGCGTCCAGCCGGTGAGGAGTTCGTAGAGGACGGTGCCCAGCGCGTACACGTCGACGGCGGCGGTCGGCTGGAGACCCTCGATGATTTCGGGAGCCAGGTAGTCCGGCGTGCCGATGATGCGGGTCGCGCGGGTGCGGCGCGGTGCGTCGACGAGCCGGGCGATGCCGAAGTCGGTGAGTTTCGCCCGGACTTGGCCGCCCCGAGTATCGAGGAGGACGTTCTCGGGCTTGACGTCGCGGTGGATGACGCCTTCCGCGTGCGCCGCGGACAGGCCCTCGGCGACGTCGGCGCAGATGGCCGCGGCCAGTGCCGGGGCGAGGACGCGTTCCTTCTCCAAGCGGGTGCGCAGGTCCGGGCCGTCCACCAAGTCCATGACGAGCGCGAGGTCGGAGCCGTCCACGACGAGGTCGTGGATGCCGACGATCGCCGGGTGGTCGAGGCTGACCAGCGCGGTGCGTTCCTGCACGAACCGGGCGACGAGTACTTCGTCGGACGCCAGGTCCTCGCGCAGCAGTTTGATGGCGACGGGCCCTTCGGGCCCCTCGCCCGCCCAGACGGTGCCGCTCGCGCCGCGCCCGAGCACCTTCAGGGCGACGTACCGGCTCCCAATCCTGCGTGCCACTGCTGCTCCGTCCTCGGCGTCCGTGCCTTCCGAAGGCTACCTGCCGCGACCCGCGGTGCCGTGCGGTGTCGCGGAACCGGGAGCCCGGTGTCGCGCCCTGAGGGAGCGTCAGGGGCGCGCGGCGGGTCAGCCGGCGCCGGGCAGGCTCGGCAGGTTCTGCAGGCCGTCCTTGATCTTGTTCGGGTCGATCTTCGGAAGGTTGCTCGGCAGCTTGGCGGTCGAACCATCCCCGCCGCCACCGCCGTCGCCGCCGCCTCCCCCGTCGAAGAAGTCCTTGGCCTTCTCGTACCAGCCCTTGATCTCGTGGAACACGTCCACGGCGTCGTTGAACCAGCCGTGCAGCGGGCTGAACCAGAAGATGGCGAACAGGATCGCGCCCATGATGACCAGGCGCATCAGGCAGCCGAGCGTGCAGCCGACGCCTGGGATGCGGCTCGGCCGGAAGCCGCCGCGGCGGCGCTCGCGAGGCTCACGGGGTTCGCGCGGCGGGCGCGGTTCGCGGACCCGGCGCGGCGGTTCGACGTCCGGCGGGCGCGGCGCCTCGCGCTGCGGCGGGGGTTGCGGGGGCGCCATGCGCGGCGGGGGTTCGGGGGTGCGGTACGGGGCTTGCGGCTGTCCGTAGGCGCCCGGCGCGTTCTGGCGTGCGTAGCCCGCCGGTTCGTCGCCGCGGAACATCGGCTGCGGCGGATAGCCGGGCGGCGGTGAGGCGGGCGCGGGTGCGGGGCGGTAGGGCGCGGGCGGCACTTCGTCCATCACGCGCGTCGCGTCCGGGCGGCCGGGCGGCTGCGGCGGGCCGCCGCGGGGCACGACCCGGGTGGGGTCGTCCGCGCCGGGCAGGCGTGGGCCGGGCGCCCCGGGGCCGCCGGACGCGCCGAAGGCCGCCCCGGCCAGGCCGGCCGCGGCACCGGCCGCCGCCGATGCGGCGAGGAGCCGGCCGAGCGAGCCGTCGTCGGGGCGGTTGCCCGAGACGATGTCGGCGGCGAGCCGCAGCGCGCGGCCGAGGCCGTCCGCGTCGGGGCGCAGTTCGGGCTGCTTGGCGAGGCAGCGTTCGGTGACCGCCCAGTACGCGTCGGGCATGCCCGCCGGGCGCACCGGTGTCTCGGCGAGGTGCCGGTGCAGCAGCGCGATCGGGTTGGAGTCGGTGAACGGCGGATGCCCGGCGACCAGCTCGTACAGCACGACGCCGGCCGCGTAGATGTCGACCGACGGGGTGAGCGGGCGGCCTTCCGCGGACTCGGGGGCGACGTAGCTGGGGGTGCCGACGAGTTCATGCGTGCGGGTGAGCGCGGGCGATTCGGCGAGTCGCGCGATGCCGAAGTCGGTCAGCATCGGGTAGAGGGAGTCGCCGTTGCGGTTGAGCATGATGTTCGCGGGCTTGAGGTCGCGGTGGATCACGCCGTCCGCGTGCACGACCCGCAGGGCGTCGGAGACCTGGGCCATCGTGAGCGCGGCGGCCGCGGGCGGGAGGGGGCCGTTGTCGCGCAGGTAGGTGCGCAGGTCGGGGCCGTCGATGAGGTCCATGACCAGGGCGAGCAGCTCGCCCTCGACGACCAGGTCGCGCACCCGCACGAGGTTGGGGTGGTCGAGCTTGAGCAGCAGCGAGCGTTCGCGGAGGAAGCGGGTGACGACGTCGGGGTCGCCGGCCAGCTCCTCGCGCAGCACCTTGACCGCGACGACGTCCCCGGTGTCGCGGACGCGGGCACGCCAGACGGTTCCGCTGGCCCCGCGGCCGAGCGTCTCCTCCAGCAGATACTTGCTTCCGACCGGCCGGTCCACGGCTCTCCCCATGCGTGCTGGCTTCTGGGCACCCACCCTATGGCGCGCGCCCGGGACTCGTCAGGGTCCCTTGGGTGCGGGGACGCGCGTGGCGCGCACCCGGTTCGCCGGGTGCCCGCAGGTCCCAAGATCATTCCCATTCGCGCGCGCGGAGTGCCATCCTCGTCCCGGGTGCGAGGATGCGGGGATGATGGCGGGGCGGAGTGCGGAGACCTACGGGGCGCGGGCGGCGGAACGGTCCGGTGGACGGCGGAATCCGGGGCACTATCCGGGGCGGCCGTAACGGCGGCACGGCCGAGACGGCGGCAGGTACAGCGGTGGGCAGTTCCGAGCGGCACACGAGGCACAGCAGGCACTGGGCGGACGGAGGACCATGCAGATCCGGCTGACCGTGCTGGGGTCCCGGGGCGACGGTCCGGGCGCGGACGTGCTCGTGACCGCGCCGACCGGCACGACGTTCGGCGCCGTCGCGGGGGCGCTGCGGTCCACATCCGGCGCGGACGGGCAGCGTTTCTGGGTCGGCGACATCCGGCTGGCCGACAACACGCCGCTGGGGCGGCCGCCGCTGGTGGACGGCGCGCTGGTGACGATCGGCAAGCCCGGTCCCGCGTCGCCGGCCGTCGGCTCGCCCGAACTGCGGGTGGTGGGCGGTCCCGACGCGGGCGGTGTGCATCTGCTGCGGCAGGGCACGGTGCGCATCGGCCGCGCGCCCGAGGCGGAGATCCGCATCGGCGACCCGGACCTGTCGCGGCTGCACGCCGAGCTGACCATAACGCCGGGTGCGGGCGGCCGGGTGCACGTCGCGGACCTGGGCTCGACGAACGGCACGACGCTGGACGGCCTTCCGGTGGGCCGCGAGCCGGTGCTGCTGTCCCCCGGGTCGCTGCTGCGGCTCGGCGAGACGACGCTGAGCGCGGTGCTGCCGCTGCCGTACGACGCCGCACCGCCCCCGTCGCCCGACGCGCCGCGCCCGGACGGCCTGGGCCACGTGGTCCTGCCGCGTGCCGCGCGCCCCGGCGCGGTACCGGTCGAGCCGGTGCGCATCGACCTGCCGGACGAGCCGGCGACCCGGCGGATCGGCTTCGCCGCCCGGCGCCGTGCGGCCGCCAACGAGCGCGCCGAGCGCGAGGACCAGGCGCGCCTCGCGGTGGTCGAAGAGGTGCGGAGGCGCCGGGCTTTGGCCCCCGACCCGGCGGCGCTGCTGCTCGCCGCGTTGGACGCGGGCGCGTCCGAGTCCGGGCGGGCGGCGGTGCCGGTGCGGATGTGGGAGCGGACCGGCGAGCGCGCAGGACGGCTGGCGGTGCGGCTGGGCACGGGCGACGTGCCGTCCGAGGTGACCGTCGCGTCCAGCGAGGGGGTGCGGCGGCTGACCGCGTTCGCGGCACCGGTGACCGTCCCGCTCGCCGACGCCGTGCTCGGGCTGGCGGGACCGCGGCCCCGGCTGCTGGGTCTGGCGCGTTCGGTGGTCGCGCAACTCGCCGCGCTGCACGGCCCGCACGAGCTGGAACTGGTGCTGCTGTGCGCCGATCCGTCCGCCGCGGCGGACTGGGCGTGGCTGCGCTGGCTGCCCCACCTGCGTCCCGCGGACGGTCAGGACTGCCGGCTGCTGATCGGCCTCACCCGCGATCAAGTGGTGGCGCGGACAGGCGAGTTGCTCGACCGGATGGACCGCGCGGACCGCGAGGGCGGGCGCCCGCTGCAGCGCCGCACCGTGCTGGTCCTGGACGGCGCCGGCGCGCTCACCGCGCGCCCGGAGCTGGTACGCCTGCTCGCGGAGGGCCCGGCGGTCGGCGTCCACGCGCTGTGCCTGGACGACCGGGCCGAGGAACTCCCTTTGCAGTGCGCGGTGATCGGCCGGGTCGCGGGTGAGGTCGGCACCCGGCTGTCGCTGGTCGGGCCGGGCGCCGGGCGCTTGGAGGACGTGGTCGCCGACGCGGTGTCGCCCGCCTGGGCGGACCGTTTCGCGCGTGCGGTGGCGCCGCTGCGCGAGGCCGCGTCCCGCGCGGTGTCGCCGCTGCCGGAGACGGTGCGGCTGCTCGATCTGCTGGGCCTCGACCTGATGACGCCGGCGAAGGTGCAGGCCGCGTGGCGCGAGGACGGCCGTTCGACACGCACCGTGCTCGGCGCGGACGTGCGCGGCGCGGTCACCGCCGACCTGGACACGGACGGCCCGCACGCCGTCATCGCGGGCGCCCCCGGTGTCGGGAAGACCGAACTGCTGACGGCCTTGGTGTCGTCCCTCGCGGTGGCGAACCGCCCCGACCGGTTCGCGCTGGTGCTGGTGCGCGGTACCGCGCTCGACCCGGAGTCCCCGCCCGACGGCTTGGCGGTGTGCGCCGACCTGCCGCACACGGTCGGCTACCTGGACGAGCCCGACGGGCGCCGCACCGGGGAAGCGCTCGCGGCGCTGCATGCGGAACTGACACGGCGTGAGCATCTGCTGCGCGGCATGCCGTTCGCGTCCTACCGGGACGAATCCGGGCTCGCGCTCCCGCGGTTGCTGGTGGCCGTGGACGACATAGACGGTGTGGCACGGCACTTCCCCGGCTTCGTGAAGGGCCTCGCCGAGATCGTGCACCGCGGTGGCGGCCTCGGCATGCACTTGGCGGTCACCACCGGGCAGCCCGCGCTGGGCTTGGAGGTGACCGCCGAGCCGGAGCTGCGGATCGCGCTGCGGGTCGACGATGCCGCGTCCTCGCAGGCGGTGCTGCACATCGACGACGCGGCGGCGCTGGACGCCGAGTTCCCGGGCCGGGCGCTGGTACGCGGTTCGGACGGCGCGGTGCATCCGTTCCAGGCGGGCCGGGTCACCGGCCGCATGCCGCGCACCGCGACGCTGCGTCCCACCGCGGTGCGCCAGGACTGGACGGACCTCGGCGCCCCGCTCAACCGGCGGCGCGCCGCGGCCCCCGGGGTCGGCGGGAGACCGCCGATCGGCCCCACGGACCTGGCCCTTCTGGTCGGCACCCTGCAGCGGGCCGCCGACCAGCTCGGTGCCGCGCCGCTGCCGAAGCTGTGGTGAGGCACAACTCCGGCAGCGGCGTCACCGGCCCGTCGGCGGGTCAGGCGACCGGCACGCCCGGCGCCGGGTAGGCGGCCATCAGTTCGCGGACCTCGGCGCGGACCTGCTCTTCGACGCCGCTGCGGCCGTCGCGGAGCGCGGTGATCACCCGGTCGATCCAGGCCGCGATCTGCGGCATGTGGCCGGGGTCGAGGCCGCGCGAGGTGAGCGCGGGTGTGCCCAGGCGGATGCCGGACGGGTCGAACGGCTTGCGCGGGTCGTAGGGAACCGCGTTGTGGTTGACCACGATCCCCGCCCGGTCGAGCGCCTTCGCGGCCGGCTTGCCCGCGACGCCGGTCGACGCGAGGTCGACGAGGATCAGGTGGGTGTCGGTGCCGCCGGAGACCAAGTCGTAGCCGCGGGCGTTGAGTTCCTCGGCCAGCCGGGCGGCGTTGACGACCACCGCGCGCGCGTACGCACGGAACTCCTCGGTCGTGGCCTCCCGCAGCGCCACCGCGATGGCCGCGGTGGTGTGGTTGTGCGGACCGCCCTGGAGGCCCGGGAACACCGCCTGGTCGACGGCCTTGGCATGGTCGGCACCACAGAGCAGCATCGCGCCGCGCGGGCCACGCAGCGTCTTGTGCGTGGTCGTCGACACGACGTCGGCGTGGCCGATCGGCGACGGGTGCACACCTGCCGCGACCAGGCCCGCGATGTGCGAAATATCGGCGACCAGCAGGGCGCCGGCTTCCTGGGCGATCGAGGCGAACGCGGCGAAGTCGACGGTACGCGGCACGGCCGTACCGCCGCAGAAAATGATCTTCGGGCGGGCGGTGAGGGCGAGCGACCGGACTTCGTCGAAGTCGACCCGGCCCGTGTCGCGGCGCACGCCGTAGCGCACGCCGCGGAACCACGTGCCGGTCGCCGACACGTCCCAGCCGTGCGTGAGGTGCCCGCCCATCGGCAGCGCCATGCCCATCACAGTGTCGCCCGGACGCGCGAACGCCAGGTACATCGCCAGGTTGGCGGGCGAACCCGAATACGGCTGGACGTTGGCGTGCTCGGCGCGGAACAGCGCCTTCGCCCGGTCCCGGGCCAGGTTCTCGACCGGGTCGATCACCTGCTGGCCCTCGTAGTAGCGGCGGCCGGGGTAGCCCTCGGAATACTTGTTGGTGAGCACCGAGCCGGTGGCGGCCAGCACGGCGGCGGAGACGTAGTTCTCGCTGGGGATCATCCGCAGCGTCTCGTGCTGGAGTCGCTCTTCGGCGCGCACCAGCCCGGCCAGCTCGGGGTCGGCGGCGGAGAGTTCGAGATGACGGTCCATCAGTTCGGATGCAGCCACGGGTATTCCTCCCGGGTCGATTCCTACACAGGTCGGACCCGGGTGCCCAGGCGGACGGCACCACGCGCGGTTGCGCTGCCGCTCCCTCGTGGTCGGTTCCACGTCGACGCCAGTCGCGGCACCGCCAACGTAAGCCACGCCCGTAGCCGGCCGCGAACGAAATCACCGCAACAGCCCAGGAATCCGCGGCTTATCATCCGATTTGCCCGCAATAGTCGGCACGGTACGTTGCCCTGTAAAGAGCAGCGTTCCGAGCCGGACCACGATCGTTACCGATCCGCCACCCGGGGGTCGCTCACGTCTGGCAGGGTCCACAGGCGTAACGTGCTCCACAAACGACACGGGGAATGCCCGGAAAGCGACCGGTTGGACGAACTGCCGCGGACAACCCGGGCCTGGGCACCGGGGATTGCGGGGGAGTTCATGAGGGGCAGCAGGCGAACAGCCCTGCTACGCACGTTGTATGCGGTCCTCGTCGTCGAGGGTGCCGCCCTCGCGCTCGGCGCGGGCTCCCTCGGGGTCATGGCCGTCGCCGTCCGCCGTGAGGGCGACGAGGTCGCGGGCCTCGACAAACTGCTGATACTCGCCGCCGTACTGACCGCCGGCCTCGCCGCGCTGTGCGCCGGGAGCATCTTCGCGGTGCGCGACACGCTGCGCGACGGCTTCGGGGCGCTCGGCCGCGCCGCCACCCTGGGCATGATCCACCTGTGGACGGCGATCCTGGCCGTCACCCTGGACGGCCCGCTCTGGCTGCTCGCCCCCACCGGCATCCCCGCGGTCTTCTACCTCAGCTCGTGGTGGCTGCTGAAGGAGCGCCGCCGCGACGACCTGCTCCTGCTGGAGACCGAGATGCCGGCGCCGCGCCGCGCCGAACCGCGCCAGGTCCCCGAACCGGCCCCGAAGCCCCAGCCGGAGCCGGAAGCGGAAGGCGCCCCGCAGCACTGACCGGGGCGCCGGCAGAACACCGGCGCAGGGCTACTTCGGCCCCACGCACCACACGTCGCTGCGCCCGTCGCGCTTGACCACCAGCGGATTGGTGGAGCCGAGCACCGACGTGCACGCCGCCGTGTCCGCCGTATTGGTGAAGATCTCCTGCACCTGGAACTTCACGTTCGGATCCTGGCACGACGCCGGGCGGATGTCGTCGCCGGTCAGCGCCGCGATGCAGTCGCCTTCCTGCACGCTGCGCGGATCGCCTTGGTAGTACGACCAGCCCCAGTAGCCGAACACGCCCAGCAACGCGACCACGCCCCCGGCCAACGCGACCCGGGCGGCACTCCCGAGCCGCCGGCGCGGACGCCGTGCCGCACGGCCCGCGGCCGGCCCCGGAGCCACCTCGGCACCGGACGGCTCCACCCGCGCCGGGAGGGCGCGGTCGGCCGCAGGAGTCGGCATCGGGCCCGGCGTGGGGCCGGGTGCGGGGTCGGCGCCGTACCAGCCGATCGGCTCGACGGTCAGGTGGCCCGGGTCGCCCGGGCCGCCGTACGCGCCGTACGCGCCGTCCACGTACTCGCCGTACGCCTGCGGGTCGTACGCCTGCGGCTCGTACGGCTCCAGCTCGCCCCCGTGCACCGGCGTCGCGTCCAGCCACGCCGGCAGATAGGGCGCCGGGGCAGCCGGGTGTTCCGCATCGTCCGGGCCGTCCTGCCCGCCTTGCGGATCTTGCCGGTCGTACCTGTCGAACATCGAAGGGCCTCCGTGGCGAGAGCACGCCGACAACCCGGCGTACCCGTCCGAAAGCGCCGCGATACCCCCCGGTAACAACGGCAGGGCCGCAAGGAAAACATCTCCTCGCGGCCCTGCACAAGACCCGAACCGTGCGAAACCAGGCGGGTTGGCCTGTTCTCGCCTACTGTTGACGCTGCGTCAATTCATCGGCGCTTTCCGCGCGTCAGTTCATGCTCCCGCTGCGCAGCAGCGTGCGGATCACCCGCATCGCCACCGACAGCGTCGCCAGGTCGTAGGACTCGGTCTCCTGGAGTTCCTCCAGCGTGGTCCGCGCCCGGGTGATGACGGAAGCGTTCTTCTGCTCCCAGGCGGCGAACCGCTGCTCCGGGGTGTCGTCCGCGCCGCCCGACGACAGGACCTCGAAGGTCAGGCCTGCCTGCGCGGCGTACAGGTCCTCGCGCAGCGAGGCCCGCGCCACCGACTTCCAGCGGTCGTCGCGCGGCAGCTCGATGATGCGGTCGAGCAGGTACGCGATGGGCAGCCGGTCCACGAGGTCGAAGTACACCTCGGCGACCTCGACCACGCCGTGGTCGGAGTCGCGCGCGACCTCGCAGATGTCCAGCGCCGCGTACGACGACGAGAAGCCCGCCACCACGGTCGCCAGGTCGGACGGCACGCCCGCTTCGGTGAACTCCTTGTAGAGCCCGTCCATCCACTCCTGGTCGGTGCCGCGGAGCAGCTTGGGCAGGTGCGCGACGACGTCCGCGACGCCCTCGCCGAAGAACGCGACCTGCGTGGCCACGTCGATCTCCCGCCGGTTGCTGAGCATCCACCGGGTCGCCCGCTCGACCAACCGCCGCAGGTGCAGCCGCATCTTGGTCTGCACGGACGCCGCGACCTGGTTGTCCAGGGTCTTGATCCGGTCGAGGATCTCGTCGGCCTTGTAGATCTGCCGGGCCGCCAGGTGGGCGCGCGCCACCTCGGCGGCGGACGCCCCGGACTCCTCGCGCATGCGGAACATGAACGAGATGCCGGCCAGGTTGACGAGGTCGTTGACCACGCGCGTGGTGATGATCTCGCGGCGCAGCGCGTGCCCGTCGATCTGCGTCCCGAAGCGCTCGCGCAGCGCGGTCGGGAAGTACCGGTGCAGTTCGCTGCGCAGGTAGTCGTCGTCCGGCAGGTCGGAGGCGAGGAGTTCCTGGGCGAGCACGATCTTCGTGTACGCCAGCATGACGGCCAGTTCCGGCTGGGTCAGGCCGCCGCCGAGCTGGGCGCGTTCGCGCAGCTGGCGGTCGGTCGGCAGGAACTCGATCTCGCGGTCGAGGAGCCCGTCGCGGACCAGCTTGCGCATGTACCGCATGTGGACCTGGAGCAGTGCCGGGGCCTGCGCGACCGCGTTGGCGAGCGCGTAGTTCTGGTCGTAGTTGTTCTCCAGGACCAGCAGCCCGACCTCGTCGGTCATCTCGGCGAGCAGCGCGTTGCGCTGCTTCTCGGTCATGTCGCCGGCCTGCACGATCCCGTTGAGCAGGATCTTGATGTTCACCTCGTGGTCCGAGGTGTCCACGCCCGCCGAGTTGTCGATCGCGTCGGTGTTGATGCGTCCCCCGGTGAGGGCGAACTCGACGCGGCCGAGCTGGGTGCAGCCGAGGTTGCCGCCTTCGCCGACGACCTTGACCCGCAGGTCGCCGCCGTTGACCCGGATGGCGTCGTTGGACTTGTCGCCGACGTCGGTGTTCGACTCGGCCGACGCCTTGATGTAGGTGCCGATGCCGCCGTTCCAGAACAGGTCGACGGGCGCCTGCAGGATGGCCTTCATCAGCTCGTTCGGGGCGAGCCGGGTGACCGCGTCGGGCAGTCCGAGCCGGGCCCGGACCTGCGGGGTGATCTGCACGGACTTGGCGGTGCGCGGGTACACGCCGCCGCCCGCGGAGATCAGGTCGGGGTTGTAGTCCGCCCACGAGCTGCGCGGCAGGTCGAACAGCCGGCGCCGCTCGGCGTAGGACGCCGCCGACTCCGGGTCCGGGTCGAGGAAGATGTGCCGGTGGTCGAACGCGGCGACCAGGCGGATGTGCTCGGACAGCAGCATGCCGTTGCCGAACACGTCGCCGGACATGTCGCCGATGCCGACGACGGTGAAGTCCTCGGTCTGGGTGTCGTGGCCCAGCTCGCGGAAGTGGCGCTTGACCGACTCCCACGCGCCGCGCGCGGTGATGCCCATGCCCTTGTGGTCGTAGCCGGCCGAGCCGCCGGACGCGAACGCGTCGCCGAGCCAGAAGCCGTACGACCCGGCGACCTCGTTCGCGATGTCGGAGAACGTCGCGGTGCCCTTGTCGGCGGCGACCACCAGGTAGGTGTCGTCGCCGTCGTGCCGCACCACGTCGGTCGGCGGCACGACCTGCCCGCCGACCATGTTGTCGGTGATGTCGAGCAGGCCGGAGATGAACGTCTTGTAGCAGGCGATGCCTTCGGCCAGCCACGCCTCGCGGCTGACCGACGGGTCGGGCAGGTGCTTGCCGACGAAGCCGCCCTTCGCGCCGACCGGCACGATGACGGTGTTCTTGACCATCTGCGCCTTGACCAGGCCGAGGATCTCGGTGCGGAAGTCCTCGCGCCGGTCGGACCAGCGCAGGCCGCCGCGGGCGACCGCGCCGAAGCGCAGGTGCACGCCCTCGACGCGCGGCGAGTACACGAAGATCTCGAACTTGGGCCGCGGCGCGGGCAGGTCCGGGATGGCCAGCGGGTCGAACTTGAGCGCCAGGTAGTCGTGCGGCGCGCCGTCGGCGCCGTGCTGGAAGAAGTTGGTGCGCAGGGTGGCGCGGACCATCGCGACGAAGGAGCGCAGGATGCGGTCCTCGTCGAGGCTGGCGACCTGGTCGAGCGCGCCGTCGAGTTCCTCGACGAGGCCGTCGACCAGCTCGCGCCCGGCCTGCTGGTGGCCGGGCGAGAAGCGGGCCTCGAAGAGGTTCACCAGGAGGCGCGCGATGTGCACGTTCCCGACGAGGGCGTCTTCGATGTAGTCCTGGCTGAACGTGGCGCCGGCCTGGCGCAGGTACTTGGCGTAGGCACGCAGCACCATCGCCTGCCGCCAGTTGAGCCCGGCGCGCAGCACGAGGGCGTTGAAGCCGTCGGACTCGGCGCGGCCGGTCCACACCGCGGCGAACGCGTCCTGGAAGAGTTCCTTGGTGTCGTCGTGCCCGGCGTCCAGGGCCGGGTCGTGGCGCAGGCCGAAGTCGTACACCCATGCGATGCGGCCGTCGGCGCGGCGCAGCTCGTACGGGCGTTCGTCGACCACCTCCAGGCCCATGCGCTGGAGGATCGGCAGCACCTCGGACAGCGACAGCGGTCCGCCGACGCGGTAGATCTTGAACCGGCGCTCGCCCGGGAGTGCTCCTATCGGGTGGTACAGGTTGAGCGTGAAGTCCTGCGACTCCGGGTCGAGGTTCGCGATGCGCTTGAGGTCGGCGACCGCGGTGCGCGCGGAGAACTCGGCCTTGTAGCCCTCGGGGAACGCCCCGGCGTAGCGGCGGGACAGCTCGGCGGCGGGCTCCTCGCCGCATTCGGCGACAAGTGCCTCGGCGAAGTCGTCGGCCCACGAGCGGGTCGCCTCGGCAAGCTGCCGCTCGATGCCGTCGACGTCCGGGTCGACGAGCGTGTTGCCGTTGGGCACACGCACGGTGAAGTGCAGGCGGGCCAGCACGGACTCGGTGCTGTGCGCGGTGAAGTCGATCGCGGCGCCGCCGAGTTCGCGCAGCAGGATGTCCTGCATCTTGAGGCGGACTTCGGTGGTGTAGCGGTCGCGCGGGAGGAAGACCAGCGCGGAGTAGAAGCGGCCGTACTCGTCCTTGCGCAGGAAGAGCCGCAGGCGGCGGCGCTCTTGCAGGTGCAGGACGGCGATGACGATGTCGTACAGCTCGGGGACCGAGATCTGGAACAGGTCGTCGCGCGGGTACGTCTCGAGGATCTGCAGCAGGTCGCGGCCGTCGTGGCTGTTCTGCGGGAACCCGGCGGTCTCCAGCACCTGCTGGACCTTGCGCTTGATGACCGGGATGCGGCTGACCGACTCGGTGTACATCGACGAGCCGAACAGGCCGAGGAAGCGGCGCTCGCCGACGACGTTGCCGTCCGCGTCGAACTTCTTGATGCCGACGTAGTCGAGGTAGGCCGGGCGGTGCACCGTCGACCGCGAGTTGGCCTTGGTGAGGATGAGCAGCTTCTGCTCGCGGGCCTTGGCGCGGGCCTGGGGCGACAGGCGGCTGAACGACACCGACATGTCCTGGTCGGGGCGGAGCAGGCCGAGCCCGGTGCCGGGGACGGCGCGCAGGATGTCCTCGCCGCCGTCTTCCTCGGTGACCAGGTCGTATTCGCGGTAGCCGAGGAAGGTGAAGTGGTCCTCGGTGAGCCAGCGCAGCAGCTCCCACGTCTCGGCGACCTCGTCGGCGTCGAGCACGGCCGGGGATTCTTCCTCGGCGAGGCTGTCGGCGATGCGCAGCGCCTTGTCGCGCATCTTGTCCCAGTCCTCGACGGACTCGCGGACGTCGCTCATGACGCGCTGCAGGCCGGACTCGATCGTCCGGATGTCCTCGCGGTTGCTCTCCCGGTCGATCTCGATGTGCATCCACGATTCGACGGTGGAGCCGGCGGGGACACCGCCCGCGTCGGAGGTGTCGAGGATCTCCAGGAGGGTGCCGGTGATGTCGCGGCGGACCACCATCTGCGGGTGGACGACGACGTGGATCGCACGGTCCTGGCGGGACAGCTCGTTGGTGACCGAGTCGACCAGGAACGGCATGTCGTCCGTGGCGATCTCGATGACCGTGTGGCCGGACGCCCAGCCGTTCTCCTCGACGGAGGGGGTGAAGACCCGCACCTTGGCCGTGCCCTGGGGCCGTGCGGCCGCCAGCCGGCAGTGCGAGATGGCCGCGCCGTAGACGTCGACGGGGTCCCGGCCGACCAGGTCGTCCGGGGCGGTGTGCCGGTAGTAGCGGCGGAGGAGGACGTCGAGGTCGATGGGCCCCGCGCCGTCCGCGCCGCCTCCGTGCTGTGACGATGCCTGCCGGGCCGCCTCCGCGGCCCGGGCCAGCAGATCCGCTTTCGCCTCGTCCAGCTTGCTCTGCATGATGCCGTTGCTCCTGTCGCGCGCCGTTGCGTGACTCGAATGCGCTTTTTGTCGATCTTGCCCTGATCGGCGGCTTTCCCGGGCGGCGGCGCGCACTGCAAGGCCACGGCGGATCCGTCCGGCGTCGTCGCCGGTGCGGGTCCGGCCTCCGGGACACCGTTGTCCCGACGACACGACCGTGATGTAGTGCGTGCGGCCTCCGGGGGGCCACCCACGCCCGCCAGGCTACCCGCGCCACCCGGCGGCAGTGAGGGGGCCCTGTGCCGGAACCGGGGCACAGGCTGCCAGGAAGACCGAATCCGGCCTGACAGTGCGTCAAGTGGATAGTCGGCGGTCAATGCGGGGCAAGCAGGTCAGACCGTCACGACTCCGTTGTCGCCGTCCCGTTCGACGGACTCGTCGTCGAACCACACGCCGTTCTCGGCCAAATACCGGAAGCGCACCGTTTCGCCTCGGGGCAGCGTGACGGCGACGGAGCGTGTGCCGTTGCTGCGTCGGACCAGCGGATGCCGGCCCGGTTCCCAGGCATTGAAGTCGCCGACGACGCTCACCGCTCCCGCGGGTTCGTCGGCAGGCAGGCAGAAAGTGATCCGCACGGCGCCGTCGGCCTTCGCGCGCTTGATCACGTCGTCCCCCATTCCCGAGAGGATTCCCGTTGCCGAACGTATTGCAGGGAATCCGGTTCCGTCACCCCTACGGGGCGTTTGCCCGGACCGGATACCCGGAACGCGAAACGGTATTCCCGGGATATGTGGGACATATGATGAACAGGTGATCATCACGGACGCGGCATGAAGGCGTTCCGCACGTCGTCGGCGAAATCGGAGACGGTGTCCAGCAGGCCCTTCTCCATGTGCGGGTAGCGGTAGTCGGTCGGCGGCACGAAGGTCTCTTTGATCGTGCGGGTGCTGGTCCACCGCATCAGGTTCTGCATGGCACCGGCCTTGTCGTTGGTGCCGGACGCGCGGCTGCCGCCGAACGGCTGCTGGCCGACGACGGCGCCGGTGGGCTTGTCGTTGAGGTAGAAGTTTCCGGCCGCGAAGCGCAGCACCTCGGTCGCCTCGGCGAGCGCGGCGCGGTCCTGGGCGACGACGGCGCCGGTGAGCGCGTAGGCGGCCACCGACTCCATCTGGCGCAGCATTGCCGACCAGTCGGCGTCCTCGTAGACGTGGACCGCCAGGATCGGGCCGAAGTACTCGGTGGTGAAGACCTCGTCCGCGGGGTTCGTGCAGGTCAGCAGCGTGGGCCGGACGAAGTAGCCGACCTCGCGGTCGTAGGTGCCGCCCGCCAGCACGTCGATGTCGTCCCGCGCGTACGCGCGGTCGATCGCCGCCGCGTGCTTCGCGAACGCGCGCTCGTCGATGACCGCGCCCAGGAAGTTCCCGAAGTCGCTGACGTCGCCCATCGTCAGGCTCTCCACCTCGGCGACGAGTTCCTCGCGGAAGCCGGACTCCCACAGCGACCGCGGCACGTACGCCCGCGACGCCGCCGAGCACTTCTGCCCCTGGTACTCGTACGCTCCGCGCACCATCGCCGTCCTCAGCACCGCCGGATCCGCCGAGGAGTGCGCGACGATGAAGTCCTTGCCGCCGGTCTCCCCCACGATCCGCGGATACGTCCGATACCGGCCGATGTTCGCACCGATCGTCGACCACAGGCTCTGGAACGTGCGCGTCGACCCGGTGAAGTGCAGCCCCGCGAAATCCGGATGCGCCAGCACCACCTCGGACACCGCCACCCCGTCGCCCGGCAGCATGTTGACGACGCCGGGAGGCATCCCGGCCTCCTCCAGCAGCCGCATCAGATGCCAGGCCGCGACCGTCTGCGTCGGCGACGGCTTCCAGATCACCGTGTTGCCCATCAGCGCGGGCGCCGTCGGCAGGTTGCCCGAGATCGCGCTGAAGTTGAACGGCGTGACCGCGTAGACGAAGCCGTCCAGCGGCCGGTGGTCCAGCCGGTTCCACACGCCCGGCGAGCTGATCGGCTGCTCCGCCATGATCCGCCGCGCGAAGTGCACGTTGAAGCGCCAGAAGTCGATCAGCTCGCACGGGGCGTCGATCTCCGCCTGCTGCACGGTCTTCGACTGGCCGAGCATGGTCGCCGCGGCGATCCTTTCCCGCCACGGGCCCGCCAGCAGGTCCGCGGCCTTGAGGATCACCGCGGCCCGGTCGTCGAAGGACAGCGCCTGCCAGCCGGGCGCGGCCGCCTGCGCGGCGGCGACCGCGGCGCGCGCGTCGTCCTGCACGGCGGTGGCGAACGTGCCGAGCGGCGCCCGGTGCCGGTGCGGCTGGACGACGTCGACGCGCTGCCCGCCGCCCCACGACTGCACGCCGCCGACGGTCTGCTTCAGCTCGACCGGCTCGGCGGACTGGCGCTTGAGTTCGGCTTCGAGGCGGGAGCGCTCCGGGCTGCCGGGAGCGTACGTGTGCACCGGCTCGTTGGCCGGAACCGGAACCTGCGTGACTGCGTCCATGCCCCACGCAGTGCCCGGTTTGCCGCGGTTTGACGCCCGACGGGCGGGGGTGTTTCCGCCTGCCGAGCCGGGCGTGCGCCGCTCAGCCGCCGACGAGCGCAACCGCCTCGGCGAGGGTGTCGACGACCGGGACGCCCGCGCGTTCCAGGCTGGCGCGCGAGTGCGATCCGCCGGTGTAGAGCACCGCCGACGCGCCGACCTCGCGGGCCGCGTGGGCGTCGTCCGCGGCATCTCCGATGACCACGACCGTCGCCGGGTCCGCGGCCATCGACGTCAGGTGCCGGGCCAGGTGCTCGGCCTTCCCGCCGCCCGCCGGGCCGATCCGGCCGTCGACGCGCAGGAAGTGCCTCTCGATGGCGAAGCGGTTCACGAACGGCAGCAGCTCGTCGTGCGCGGTCAGCGACAGGATCGACTGGGTACGGCCCGACGCCTGCCAACCCGCCAGCAGCGCGTCGACGCCCGGCGTCAGCGCACACGCGTCGGCGTGGCGGGTGTAGGAGCGCTGGAAGGTGCGGTCCAGCATCGTCCACTCGTCCGGCTCCGGGAGGCGGCCGGTGATCTTCTCGTAGAAGCGCGGCACCGGCACGCAGTACAGGTCGCGGTAGCGCTCCAGCGTGATGGGCGGCAGGCCCACCGCGGCGAAGGAGTCGTTCGTCGCGGCGATGACCGCGTCGATGTCGTGGAACAGCGTGCTGTTCCAGTCCCAGACGATGTGCCGCGTACTCATAGTGGGGAATTGTGCCGTGTACGCCCGACAAACGTCGCCCGGGGCTCAGAGCAGGTCGGCCAGCTCCTGCCGGGCGAACCACAGCAGCTCGTGCTCCTCGAGTGCCTCGACGAGCGCCTCGTCCGGCTCCGCACCCGGCTCGGCGGGCAGCGCGGCACGCACGTCGGCCTCGGCGTCCTCGGCGTCCATGTGGATCGCGGCGATCCGCTTGACCGGGATCGTGCCGTCCACCAGCACGGCGCCGGGGCCCAGGTCGGGGACCTCGGACACGATGCCGTCGGGGACGTCCGCGGCCAGCACCACACGGCGCGCGCGGGCCTCCGGGTCCCGGGGCTCCTGGGCGGCGAGGCCGAGGGCCGCGCGGCCGGCCAGCAGGGTGGCGGCGTACTCCAGCTCCTCGGGGTCCTCGGTGCCGCACCACCCGCCGAGGCCGGGGGTGACCGCGAAGGCGCTGAGCGGGGCGGGGCCGATGCCGCCCTCGCGGTGCACGGCGGCCAGGCGGACCGGCGTGGAGGGGACGTACACGCGCATCGGGGACTCCTGCGGTGGGCGGGCCGCGGGCGGGCCCGTACGGATGAAAACCGGCGGCCGACCGCGTGAGCGGCCGCAGAGCATCGTACGAGTACCCGCTCCGACACCCGATCGAGGCGTCCGGGTCGACGACGGCCCTTAGTTGACCTTTCGCCCGATTGATCCCGGCGCACACCCCCCGGCGCGCGCTGCCCGGAAGGGTGGCGCCCCTCGCCGACGCGGCGTTTGACGCGGTTTCCGCGCGGCCGATACCCCTGGCCCCCATCGCGGCGCTCGGGGGACGACCGCGTCGCTCCCCCCGCGCCACCGACGCCAACGGGGAGAAGAACCATGGCACCGTCCGCCGCCCGCAGACTCGACGACGCCCGCCCGCTGCCGCGCCTGCGGCTCGTCCCGGTACCCGGCACCGAGCCCGCGTACGACCCGCCCGGCCCGCCGCCGGCACCCCGCGCGTGGGTCCCCGCACCGGCGCGCCCGCGCCACCTGCGCCTCGTCGGCCCCGACGAACGCGCCCCCGCCGCCGCACCCGGCGCGGCCCGGCAGGCCCGCCTCCGCGTCCGCGGCTTCGCCCGCGTGCTCACCGGCGTCCTCACCGGCCGCTGCCCGCTGCAACGACTCACCCCGCACACCACCCACGCGGTCCGGGCCACCATCGCCGCCCTCCGCGACGACCTCCGGCACCGCGCCGTCACCGGCATCACCCTCGCCGCCGCCAACGCCACAGCCCCCACCCCCACCACCGCCGAGGGCTACCTCCGCCTCACCCTCACCGGCCCCGACCGCGACCAGGCCATCGCCCTCCGCCTCGACCACACCCCCTCCCGAACCCGCCCCGAAAACCCCCCGACCTGGATCTGCACGGCCTTCCAGTACAAGTAGCGGCCGCCACAGCCCCGAGCCCGCCTGACAACCGGGCCCGGGGCAAGGCACAGGCCGACCTCACGAGCGGGCCGCCCGGCCCCGCCTGCCGACGGTGCGGCCCCCGAGTGGGTGCCTGGGCCCGCGTCACGACCACCCCAAGCCATGCCGGCCCACCCACCCGCGGACCACGCTCACGCCGCGTGCGTCCACCGCGCTGCCTGCGCGCGCAGCGAGGCGTCCACAAGCCCACTCAGGTCCCTGGAGCCCCTCGCCACACCGGTCTCCGACACCGCACCCGAGAACCCGCGCGACGAACCCTGCCGGCCGACGACTCCGACCACGCACGCCGCACGCCCCGCACAGCGGCCCGGCAAGACCCCAGCCCGGACTGAGGGCCGTGCCGAGCCCCGTGCACCGGCCGGCAGCCGCTCGGAACCCCCGGGGCCGGTCACGCCGCGCCGTCGGGCACGCCCGGTAAGACGGCGGGAGCCCGCTCACACCGCACCGACCCTCACCGCCCGCCGCCGCGCAGACCTCGGGGCAACGCGCCGCACCCCCGCACGTGCACGTCACCCGCGCCCCCCGCCCCAACCCGCCCGGCGCGACCACCACCCGGCCCCACGGACCACCAAGCGCGCCTCCAAGCCCGCTCAAGCCCCCCTCAGCCCCCGCGAGGCCGCCACCCTCACCGGAACACCCACCCCGCCCCTCGGGCACGCTCCAACCGGCGCGTAGCCTCCCCCGCGGCCCGGCACCACTCCGAAGCCCCCGAAACGCCGAACGCCCGCCGGATTCCCGGCGGGCGTTCGTCAGCGGTCCAGCACTCAGCGCTTCTTCTTGCGCGACGCGCGCTGGGCGCGGCGGCGCTCGGCGCGGGTTCCGCCCTGCTCGGGGATGGCGTCCTCGCCGAGCTCTTCCTCGGTCGTCACGACGCCGCCCTCGCCGTCGACCGACGGCGCACTGTAGGACAGGTGGGTCGGACGCTGCGGGGTCTCCAGACCCTTGGCGTGGATCTCCGGCATGGCCTGCGCCTGGTCGAGGGTGATCGTCGGGGTCTCGGGGACCTGCTCGATCTGCACCTCGACGTTGAACAGGTAGCCGACCGACTCCTCCTTGATGCCCTCCATCATCGCGTTGAACATGTCGAAGCCCTCGCGCTGGTACTCGACCAGCGGGTCGCGCTGCGCCATCGCGCGGAGGCCGATGCCCTCCTGGAGGTAGTCCATCTCGTACAGGTGCTCACGCCACCGGCGGTCCAGCACCGACAGCACGACGCGACGCTCCAGCTCGCGCATGACGTCGCCGCCGAGCTTCTCCTCGCGCTCCTCGTACGACGCCTGCGCGTCGGCCTGCAGCAGCTCGGTCAGCTGCTCCGCGTCGAGTCCGTCGCGGCCGCCCGCCTCCTCCTCGACCTCGTCGATCGTGAGGCTGACCGGGTACAGCTGCTTGAGGTTCGTCCACAGCTTCTCGAGGTCCCACTCCTCCGCGAAGCCCTCGGTCGCGCCCGACACGTACGCACCGATCGTGTCGTCGATGAAGTGCCGCACCTGCTCGTGCAGGTCCTCGCCGTCCAGCACCCGGCGACGCTCGCCGTAGATGACCTCGCGCTGCCGGTTGAGGACCTCGTCGTACTTCAGGACGTTCTTGCGGATCTCGAAGTTCTGCTGCTCGACCTGCGTCTGCGCGGACTTGATCGCGTTCGACACCATCTTCGACTCGATAGGCACGTCCTCGGGCACGCCGACCCGGTTCAGCACCGCCTCGACGATGTTGGCCTTGAACAGCCGCATCAGGTCGTCGCCCAGCGACAGGTAGAACCGCGACTCGCCCGGGTCGCCCTGGCGGCCGGAACGGCCGCGCAGCTGGTTGTCGATGCGCCGCGACTCGTGCCGCTCGGTGCCCAGCACGTACAGGCCGCCCAGGTCGGTGACCTCTTCGTGCTCGGCCTTGACCGCCTTCTTCGCCTTTTCGAGCGCGGCCGGCCACTCCAGCTCGTACTCCTCCGGCGTCTCGGCCGGGTTGAGTCCGCGCTGCGCGAGCTCCGCCGAGGCGAGGTGGTCGGGGTTGCCGCCGAGCATGATGTCGGTACCGCGGCCCGCCATGTTGGTGGCCACCGTGACCGCGCCGCGGCGCCCCGCCTGCGCGACGATCTGCGCCTCGCGCTCGTGGTACTTCGCGTTCAGCACCTCGTGCGGCACGCCGCGCTTGCGCAGCTGGTTCGACAGGTACTCGGACTTCTCGACGCTGGTCGTGCCGACCAGGACCGGCTGGCCCTTCTCGTGCTTCTCGGCGATGTCGTCCACGACCGCGGAGAACTTCGCCTCCTCGGTCTTGTACACGAGGTCCGCCTGGTCGAGCCGCTGCACCTTGCGGTGCGTCGGGATCGGCACCACGCCGAGCTTGTAGATCTGGTGGAACTCGGCCGCCTCGGTCATCGCCGTACCGGTCATGCCGCCGAGCTTGTCGTACAGGCGGAAGAAGTTCTGCAGGGTGATCGTGGCGAGGGTCTGGTTCTCGTCCTTGATGTCCACCCCTTCCTTCGCCTCGATCGCCTGGTGCATGCCCTCGTTGTAGCGGCGGCCCGCGAGGATGCGGCCGGTGTGCTCGTCGACGATCAGGACCTCGCCGTCGACGACGACGTACTCCTTGTCGCGCTTGTACAGCTCCTTGGCCTTGATCGCGTTGTTGAGGTAGCCCACCAGCGGGGTGTTGACGGCCTCGTAGAGGTTGTCGATGCCCAGGTAGTCCTCGACGCGGCCGACACCGGCCTCGAGGATGCCGACGGTGCGCTTCTTCTCGTCGACCTCGTAGTCGCCGACCGGCGTCTCGCCGTCCTTGACCGGCTCGGCGCGCTTGAGGCGGGTGACCAGCTTCGCGAAGTCCGCGTACCACTTCGTGGCCTGGTCGGCCGGGCCGGAGATGATCAGCGGGGTACGGGCCTCGTCGATGAGGATCGAGTCGACCTCGTCGACGATCGCGAAGAAGTGGCCGCGCTGGACCAGCTCCTCCTGGCTCCACGCCATGTTGTCGCGCAGGTAGTCGAAGCCGAACTCGTTGTTCGTGCCGTACGTGATGTCCGCGGCGTACGCCTTGCGCCGCTCGTGCGGCGGCATGTTCGCCAGGATGCAGGCCACGCTGAGGCCGAGGAACCGGTGGACGCGGCCCATCCACTCCGAGTCGCGCTCGGCCAGGTAGTCGTTGACCGTGACCACGTGGACGCCCTTGCCGGCGATCGCGTTCAGGTACGCCGGGAGCGTCGACACCAGCGTCTTGCCTTCGCCGGTGCGCATCTCGGCGATGTTGCCGAGGTGGAGCGCCGCGCCGCCCATGAGCTGGACGCGGTAGTGCCGCTGGCCGAGGGTGCGGCGCGCGGCCTCGCGGACCGTCGCGAACGCCTCGGGGAGGAGGTCGTCGAGGCTCTCGCCGTCGGCGTACCGCTCCTTGTACTCGTCCGTGAGGGCGCGCAACTCCGCGTCCGAAAGATTGGTGAAGTCCTCTTCGATCGAGTCCACCTGATCCGCGATGCGGGTGAGCTTGCGCAGGATCTTGCCCTCGCCGGCGCGCAGAACCTTGTCGAAGATGGACACGCTGTGGTCGCTCCTTGCCGGACGGCGCCCATCCGCCTTTCTGGCGGACGGCACGGCGGGGCCCGTCCCGCCGATGGGCCCATGGTATGCGAGGACGCAACCCATCGGGAGGCACGCGGCCGACCGGGGCACAATGCCGGGATGGAACCCGTGGAGATTGCCGCCGGCAAGTACCAACTGCGCCCTTGGACGGTGCGGGACCTGGATGTCGCACGCGAGATCGTCACCGATCCCCTGACCTGGCGCTGGATGCCGCCGCCGCCCGATCCGCCGCCCGCGCACCGGACCGATCCGGAGGCGTGGCTGAGCCGCCGCATCGGTTTCTGGGAGGAAGGCAAGCACGCGGCGTTCGCCCTCATGGACGCGGTGACGGGCGAGGTCTACGCGGACATCAGCGTCCAGCACATCGACCTCGCCTACCGCACCGCGGACGTCGGCTACTGGGTGCGCCCGCACGCCCGCCGCCGCGGCATAGCGGTGCACGGGGTGAACGCGGTCTCGCGCTGGGCGTTCGGTGCACTCGGCCTGCACCGGATCGCGCTGTTCCACGCGGCCCCCAACGAGGCGTCCTGCGCGGTCGCGCGACGCGCCGGTTTTGCACTCGAAGGCGTGATGCGGGATGCCTTCCCGGACCGCGCAGGCGTTTTCACCGACGAGCACGTGCACGCGCGCTTGGCCACCGACCCGCCGCTGCCCGAATAACGCAAGCCGGGGCTCGCAGGCGAACACTTGTTCTAAGGTGCTGTCCATGACCGTTCCGTCCCCCACCGCCACGCTCACCGCCGACGACGCGCGCAAGATCGTGCTGCGGGCCCAGGGCCTGCTCGGCACGGTCGAGCGGCGCACCGGGGTGCGCGGCATCCTCGGCAGGCTCGGCGCGGTGCAACTGGACACGATCTCGACGCTGGCGCGTTCGCACGAGCTGGTGCCGTACGCCCGCCTAGGCGCGATAGGGCGCCAAGCCGTCGAGTCGGCCTACTGGTCGGGCACCGGCACCTTCGAGTACTGGTCGCACGCCGCGTGCGTGCTGCCCGTGTCGTCGTGGCCGGACTTCGCGTTCCGCCGCCGCCACTACCGCAAGCGCGGCCGCCTGTGGTCGGGGCACCCGATCTCGGACGAGGCACACGACGGCGTCCTGGACCGGCTGCGCGCCGAGGGCCCCCTCACCGCCACCGAACTGGGCGGGGCCAAGAACAAGGGCGAGTGGTGGGACTGGTCGGAGACCAAGATCGCCGTCGAGCGCGCGCTGTCCTTCGGCGACGTGGTCTGCGTGCAGCGCCGCGGCTGGAAACGGGTCTACGACCTGCCCGAACGCGCCATCCCGGCGCAGTACACGGGCGACGACCGCACCGACGAGCAGTGCGTCCGCAACCTGGTGACCGAGGCCGGCCGCCAGCTCGGCGTGGCCACCACCGCGGACCTGATGGACCAGTACCGCCTCACCCGCGAGCAGGTCGAGTCCGTGCTGCCGACGACTCCCCTGGTCCCGGTGCTGGTCGAGGGCTGGGGCAAACCGTCCGCCGGCCGCACCGGCACGGCCGCCCCGGCGTGGGTGCACCCCGCCGAACTGGCGAACCCGGCGCGCGGGCGGCACCGCACCACGCTGCTGTCGCCGTTCGACTCGCTGATCTGGGACCGGCCGCGGACCGCGCGCGTGTTCGGCTTCGAACACCGGCTCGAGGCGTACGTCCCCAAAGCCAAGCGGCAGCACGGCTACTTCACCATGCCGCTGCTCGCCGGCGGCAAGCTGATCGGCCGCGTCGACCCGGCCCGCGACGGCCGCACCCTCGTCGCCCGGCAGCTGTCGTTCACATCCCCGCGCGTGTCCGAGAAGGCGCTGGACGCGATGGCGGCCGCGCTGCGCGAAGCCGCGTCCTGGGTCGGCTGCGACAGCGTCCGCCTGGAGCTGGTCACCCCGGAACCGGCGCGCGCCCCGCTCGCCGCACTGCTCGCCTGACCGGACATCCACGGACATCCGCCGCCCGGCAGGGTCAGTGGATCTCCAGGATCTTCTCCCGCACCGCGTACACCACGGCTTCCATCCGCGAGTGCAGCTGGAGCTTCTCCAGGATGTTGCGGACGTGGTTCTTCACCGTGTTCTCGCTGATGAACAGCTGCTTGGCGATGTCCCGGTTGTTCTTGCCGGTGGCCACCAGCCGCAGCACTTCGACCTCGCGCTCGGTCAGCCGCGGTGCGGGGACCAGCCGCCGCTCGTCGTCGCGCTGGATCATCGACTTGAACTCGGTCAGCAGCTTCGCCGCCATCGACGGGCTGATCTGCGACTGGCCGTCGGCGACCGCGCGGATGGCGGTGGCCACCTCGTCCGTCGATATCTCCTTGAGCAGGTAGCCGGTCGCGCCCGCCTTGATGGCGTCGTACAGGTCTGCTTCGTCGTCGCTCATCGTCAGCATGATGATGCGGGCGCTGGGCGCGACTTCCTTGATCGCGGTGCACGCCTCGATACCGCCGCGCCGGGGCATCCGCACATCCAGCAGGACGATGTCCGGCAGCAGGTCCTGCGCGGCGTCGACCGCCTCGGCACCATCGCCCGCCTCACCGACCACCTCGATGTCGGGCTCGGCGGCGAGCACGATCTCCAGGCCGCGCCGGAACAGCGCGTGGTCGTCCACGACGAGGACCCGGATCGGCTCCGCGTGCGAGCCGTCCGCGGTGCTGCCGCCTGGGACGTGCTGTGCGCCCACCGTGTGCTCCCCCTCGGCCGACCCGGTACGCTCCGTGTCCGCTCCAGCATCCCACGTCATCGCCACGCCGCAATGCCCCCTCGCGTCGATTGCCCGTTTACGGCCCGAATGCGCCCGCGAAAATGCCCGCCGCCCCGCGGGGCGGGGCGGCGGGCATCGGTTCCCGACGGGGAAACCGGGCGGCCGGGGAGGGATCCCACCCGGTCACCCCGGTCACCGCGTCACGCCTCGTCCATCTCCAGGTCGGGGTCGCCGGTCTGCAGATGCATGACGCCGTAGTCGTAGCCGCGGCGCCGGTAGACCACGCTCGGCAGTGCCGAGTCCTTGTCCACGAACAAGTAGAAGTCGTGCCCGACCAGCTCCATCTCGTAGAGCGCCGTCTCCAACGTCATCGGCGGGGCGGTGTGCACCTTCTCGCGCACCACCAGCGGGCCGTCGCCGTCGACCTGGATGGGGCCGGCCATCCGCTTGCCGTTCATGCCGTTCACGCCGGCCAACTCGTCCAGTTCCTCGGCCGTGGCCACCTGGGACCCGCCGACCATCGTGCTTCCGTTCAGTTCCGCGGTGGCCGCACCCGTGGACATGGGGGCGTGGTGCCCCCGGTGGACGCGACGCCGGTCGGCAGCCTTGCGCAACTGTGCCTCCAGCTTTGACATCGCGAGGTCGAGCGCGGCGTACGGGTCCGCGGCTGCTGCCTCCGCCCGGACGACCGGCCCTTTGCTCCGCAGCGTGATCTCCACGCGGTCCGAACGGTCCGCCAACCGCGGGTTGCGCTCCTTGGAGACCTCAAGGTCGACGCTGATCACGCGGCCGTCGAGCTTGCGGACCTTGTCCAGCTTCTCGACGCAGTGCTTGCGGAACCGCTCGGGAACCTCCGTCTTTCGGCCCTTGACGACAATGTCCACGCAGAACTCCATCCATTGCGCCACGCCGGTGGGGCTGTCCGCCCGTCCGGCCGAGCTGGTCGAACGCCTCAGCGACCGCCGATGGACTCGGGTCCCGACCACTCGCTTCCCGGTGCGGGCGCCGGGCGGTGGCGGCCACCACGGCCGCTCCGATCACCCTTCCGCCCACGGAACCGGCCGCGCGGGTCGCTTCCGCGAGACTCGCCCCGGTGGTCACGAGATCGTCGACGATCACCACACTAATGCCCTCAAATAGGGGTGCCAACCTGCTGGAAACACCGAGTGCTCCGGTGACGTTCACCGCACGTTCACGGGCCGTGAGACCGGTTTGGTCGGCGACCGGCCGGGCATGGTGCAGGGCTGGGCAAACGCGGGCGGGCACGCCGCGGGCGCGGAGTGTCCGGGCGGCGCGCAGGGCCAGGGCGCGGGTGGTGTCGCGGCCGCGGGCGCGCACGGCGCGGCGCGCCGACGGGACGGGCACCAGCACGGGACGGCAGGCCGCGGGCAGATCCGCGACGACCGCGACGACCGCGGCGACGGCGGCCGCGAGGGCGTCGCCGAGCGGGGCGGTGGCAGCGTAGGCGCCGCGTTCCTTGTGGGCGATGAGCAGGGCCCGGACCGGATCCTCGTACACGGCCGCGGCGGCGACCGGCGGCAGGCCGGGCGGTGCGGGTTCCGGGGACACGAGGTGCGGCGGACATTGCAGGTAAGCCCGGCACCGGGCGCACACGGCCGCACCCGGCCGGCCGCACCCGGCACACGAGGCGGGCAGGACGAGGTCACCCCAGGTGGTGGTGAGTCGGCGCAGGGGGCGCGCCCACGGTCGCCGCTCGGCGCTCTCGTCGTGCCGCATGCGTTCCACGGTGCGGCATGGGAGCCGGTTCCACCCGCTTTTCGGCATTCCGCCACACCGGTGTCGCCGGATCGGGTATAGCGGCGGGCGCCGGGTTCGCACACCCGGCCGAACCGGCTCGGCCGGTCGGCTCGGCAAGGGCGCTCGGCGGGAACGGACCGGTTCGGTCAGCCCGGATACGTCGGATACTCGCCCTCGCGGATCGCCTTCCAGGTGTTGCCCGGTTCGAGGCGGTAGATGTTGCGGTCGCTGGAGCGGGCGAGCAGCGGCTGGTCGGCGCCGTCGGGGGCGGCGATGGCTTCGATGCCGGACACCGCGGCGATGCCGACCGTGTTGCCGCCGTCGACGTCGACGAACTGCGGCTGCATCGAGCCCTGCTCCTGGGTGCCGAGGACGACCAGGCGGTTCGCACCGTTCCAGGACACCGATTTGGCGGACACCAGGCTCGGCAGGAGGACGCGCGGCGCGTCGATGGTGACCGTCGAGACGACCTTGCGGACCGGGTCGACGCCGCGGATGACCCGGCCGATCACCAGGTGGCGTTCGTCGAGCAGCAGCGCGGCGCGGGTGCCGTCCGGGGATATGCGCAGGCCGGTGACCTTGCTTTCCCCGAAGCCTTCGAGGGTGACCGGGATCGTGCCTTCCTTGTCGACCCACAGCACGCGGGTGGCGCCGCTGGAGGAGTTGCGTTCCACCGTCCACAGGCCGCCGCGGCCGTCCCATGTGGGGCTGAGGAACGTGCGCCCGTAGCCGGCCTTGGCGCGCTCCTCGACCCCGGCGACGCTGTCGAGGAGGCCGACGTACAGCGTGGTGTCGCTCTGGTCGATGCCGGCTATCTGGCGGCCTTGGCGGGCGACGGCGATCTCGCTGAGCTTGAGCGAGCCGTCGCCGAACGGGCCGGGCAGCGGGGCCGGCTGCGTGCTGTTCGCGGCCAGGCTGTTCACCGCGCCCTTGGCGACGTAGTAGCCGACCGGGGTGGTCTGCGGCAACGCCGGGTCGAACTGCTGGGCGCCCTGCTTGGACTGGCTGCACAACTTGGGCCCACGGTGCGTGGTCAGCTCGACGGACTCGACCTTGGTGACCTGCCCGAGCGTGTACAGCACCTGCGACGCCATCTCCAGGCACTGGGCCGCGGGGGCCTGCTTGGCTTCGTCGCTGAGCTGGATGCTCACCGCGCCGGTGTCGTCGACGTTGACCGCGCGGTCCACCAGCGAGGTGTTCAGGGGGAAGCTGCTGCGCACGACCGGGGAGAGCCACCTGGTCGGGCCCTTGAGCAGCTTCTCCACGAGCGTGGTCGTGGGAGTGACACGGCTGCGCAGGTATATCGGGTCGGGGACGAGCAGCGGGGTGTTCCAGGGGCTGGCGTACCAGTAGAGGCTGACCGACTTGTAGATGCGCCGGAAGTCCGCGCGGGACAGCAGCAGGCCGTCGGGCAGCTTGTCGATGCGCCACTGGCCGTCGCCGTTGCGGCGCAGTTCGAACGTCTCGGCGAGCTGTGCGGGCGAGGGCTGGTAGGCCATTTCGCCGTCGACCGAGGCGACCTGCTGGCCGGTGACGTCGACGACGGTGGCGGCCGCGCCTTCGGGGGCGACCGGGTGGGAGATGGTGCCGGGGAACGACTCGACGACCTTGATGCCGGACGTCGGGTTCCAGCGCGCGGCGGCCTCGGGGGTGAGGTACTTGCGCGCGGTCTGGTACTCGGGCTCGTCGCTGGTGACGGCTTCGAGGAACCCGTCGACGAGGTTCTTGGGCGACTCGTCGCGCTGCGGCGGCACCCCGAAGACGCGTACGGGCTGGTCCTCGGCCTGGCTCTCGTTCCCGCGCGTGACGTCCTCGACCTTGCCGCTGCCGGGCATGGACGCGCACGCGCCGAGCAGCACGAGGCTCGCCGCGGCGGCCCCGGCGCGCAGGGCGCGGCCGAGCCTGCTCTGCCCGCGGCGCGGGCGGCGCGGTACTCGATCGGCGCTCACCGGCCGCCGCCTTCCTTGGTCGGGTACGTCTTGTACGTCGCCGGGCCGGCGCCGCCGGGCAGCCCGCGCGGCACGTCGCCGGGGCGGGCCGAGCCGCCGTTCGAGGCGGGCGGGCCCGCGGGCGGCGTCCCCGTCCCCGTCCCCGGGGTCCCGGGCGGGCCGCCGGCCCGCCGGTAGGGCGTCCCGGCCAGGTGCAGGCCGCGGTTGGCGCGCGAGTCGGGCGGTTCCAGCGGCAGCGGCGAGCGGACCAGTTCGCCGCCGTGTGCGCGAGGCAGCGTGAGCCGGAACTGCGATCCGCCGCCCGGCTCGCCCCACGCCTGCAGCCAGCCGCCGTGCAGGTGGGTGTCCTCCAGTGCGATCGACAGGCCGAGGCCGGTGCCGCCGGTGGTGCGGGCGCGGGCCGGGTCGGCGCGCCAGAACCGGTTGAACACCAGGGACGACTCGCCGGGCTTGAGGCCGACGCCGTAGTCGCGCACGGTCACCGCGACCGCGTCGTCGTTGACCCCGACGGTCACCACCACGTCGCGTCCCTCGCCGTGCTCGACGGCGTTCACGACCAGGTTGCGCAGCACCCGGTCGATGCGCCGCGGATCGACTTCCGCGACGCACGGGCGGCCGGGATCGGCGACGACGATGCGGCTGCCGCGGCGCTCGGCGAGCGGTTCGGCGGCGTCCACGACCCGGCCGACCAGGTCGCGCAGGTCGAGCGCGTCGGATTCCAGGACGGCCGCACCCGCGTCGAACCGGCTGATCTCCAGCAGGTCGGACAGCAGCGCCTCGAACCGGTCCAGCTGGGTCTGCAGCAGTTCCGCGGAGCGCGAGACCGCGGGGTCGAAGTTGCCGCGCGCCTCGTGCAGCACGTCGGCGGCCATGCGCACGGTGGTCAGCGGTGTGCGCAGTTCGTGCGACACGTCCGAGACGAACCGGCGCTGCATGCGCGAGAGGTCTTCGAGCTGGCGGATCTTGTTCTGCAGGGTGGACGCCATCTTGTTGAACGACGAGCCGAGCCGGGCGAGGTCGTCCTCGCCGTTCGGTCTCATGCGTTCCTCGAGGCGGCCCGCGGCCAGCCGTTCGGCGATCCGGGCGGCCATCCGCACCGGGGTGACCACCTGGCGGGTGACCAGTGCGGCGATCGCCACGAGCAGCAGCACCAGGAACACGCCCGCCGTGGCGAGCGTGCCGCGTACCAGCCCGAGCGTCTTCTCCTCCGGGGTGAACGGGAAGAAGTAGTAGAGCTGGTAGTGGTTGCCCTGCGGGTCCGACAGCTGCGCGCCGACGACCACACCCTTGGTGCTCGTCCGCCCGCCGCCCGGCTCGGTCGACTCGCGCACGATCCGGGTGAACTGGTACGCCGCCCCGGAATGCCGCCCGACTTCGGTGCGCAGGTCGCGCGGCACGCTCAGGTCGGCGAGCACGTTGCCGGACGAACGCGGCCCCCAGCGGGTGTCCTGCGTGTTGGCGGTCGCGTCGGGGCTGAGGACGGCCACGTCGTACTGGCCCTTGCCGCCGCTGGACAGCTGGTCGACCAGGCCGGTCAGCCAGTCCTTGACGTCGAACCCCCCGGTGTCCGGCGCGCTGCCCGTCCCCGTCGGGGCAGGCTGGCGCCCGGCATCGGCGGCCAGCGCGGACGCCTGCTGCCGGGCCACCTGGAACCCGCCCTGGGCCTGCGCGGTCGCCGACGACACCTTCGCGTCGAGGAGACCGCCCTGCACCTGGCCCACCACGACGATGCCGAGCAGCACCATGACGGCGGCGGACAGCACCAGCGTGGTGGACACCACGCGGAACTGGATCGACCGCCGCCAGATCGCGACGACCCGCCCCACCGCGGCACGCGCCCTGCGCAGCGCGAGGGTCCACAAGGACCAGCCGCGGCGCAGTGGCGAAGGCGGCGAGGGGTAGGCCATCAGGTCACGGGTCTCGGACTCGTCGGGGCGGGGCGGCTCAGGCCGGGCCCGCCTTGTAGCCGACACCGCGCACGGTCACCACGATCTCCGGCCGTTCCGGGTCGCGCTCGATCTTCGAGCGCAGCCGCTGCACGTGCACGTTGACCAGGCGGGTGTCGGCGGCGTGCCGGTAGCCCCAGACCTGCTCGAGCAGGACTTCACGGGTGAAGACCTGCCACGGCTTGCGGGCGAGCGCGACCAGCAGGTCGAACTCGAGCGGGGTGAGCGCGATGTTCCGGCCGTCGCGCTTGACCGAGTGCCCGGCGACGTCGATCACCAGGTCCCCGATCACCAGCTGCTCCGGTGTCGGTTCCTCGGCCCGGCGCAGCCGGGCGCGGACCCGCGCCACCAGCTCCTTGGGTTTGAACGGCTTGATCACGTAGTCGTCGGCACCCGATTCGAGGCCCACGACGACATCGACCGTGTCGCTCTTCGCGGTGAGCATGACGATCGGTACACCGGACTCCGCGCGGATCTGCCGACACACGTCGATGCCGTCCCTGCCGGGCAGCATCAAGTCGAGCAGCACCAGGTCCGGTTTGACCTCCCGGAAAGTCTGGAGTGCTTTGTCGCCGTCGGCCACGAACGACGGCTCGAAGCCTTCGCCCCGCAGCACGATGCCAAGCATCTCGGACAGCGCGGTGTCATCGTCGACGATGAGGACACGTCCCTTCATAGACATCATCGTCGCATTACCGGATCGTGACCTGCACTCATCCGGGCAATCGCGATCGTTGTCACCGGCGACAAAACCCCTGTTTCCGTGACAATCGCGCAGATCAGCGCGGGTGGCGTCACATCGAAAGCCGGATCGGAGGAGGCATCGCCGGCCGTCGCGAGGGCGTGGCCGGAGAACTCCGTGACCTCACCGGCATCACGGATCCCGCCCACGATGGCAGCTTCGGAGGGCGTGCGGGGGTCGATTGCGGCAACCGGGGCGACGACGAGGACGGGGATTCCGCGGGGGCGGGCTCGCGCGGCCCGGCGGGCCAAGGCGTGGGTGCCGGCTGTGTTGGTGACGGCGCCGTCGGCGGCGATGCGGTGGGCGCCGACGAGGACGAGGTCGATGGCGTCGAGGGACTCGAGGGCGCCGTCGGGGTCGGTGCGGGGGTCGGGCAGGGCGGTGTACGGCAGGCCGCAGCGCTCGGCCTCGTAGGCGGTCAGCGCGGCGTCGGCGTCGCCGTGGAGGCGGGCGAGGCGTCCGGCACGGTGCAGGGCACGGGCGACGGCGAAGGCGGTGCCTTCACCACCGTGGGTGAGAGCGCCGGTATGGCCGTGGGTGAGGACGCGCAGGGGACGCTCGGGAAGGATTTCGGCGGCCAGGCGGGCGCCGTGCCGGGCCAGGGCGAAGCTCGTCCGGTCGACGGCGGTGTGGAGGGCCCGCGCGGCGGCGAGGGGCGCTGCGGGGTCGTGGGCGGACTGCCGCCATGCCTCGCGGGCTTGGCGGGCGCCGGAGGCGAGGGCGGAGGTGCGCCAGGTCTCGCGGGCGTGGTGGGCGGGCGCGGGGTCGTGTGCCGCGTGCACCCGGGCGCCGACGGCAGGCGCAGGCTCGGCTGTGGCGTGTGTCTGCCCGAGGTCGGCGCGGGTGAGAGCGTCGGCGGCCGCCTCGACGTCATCGCCGCGAGCGGCGGCGAGGGCGACGCCGTAGGCCGCCGCGATGCCGAGCAGCGGGCCGCCGTCCACGACGCGGCGCCGGATCGCGTCCACCAGCGCCGGAACGTCACTGCAGACCAGCCGGGCCTCGGCGCCGGGCAGGCGGGCCCGGTCCAAGAGCACGACGGCGGGACCGCGGCCGTAGGCGGTGGGGAGGTCGTCGCTCCAGAAGACGGGCCGCGGGTGCCAGCCGGCGTCGGAGGGGAGGGTGGGCATGCGGCAAGTGTGCCGCGCAGGGTGGCAGTGTGGCGGGTGGAGCGGTCGCCCTTGCGGCCGCGCGACCGCGGGAGTGTGGCCACGTGGAGTGCGGCCGCGCGGAGTGTGGCCGGCTGCGTGGAGTGTGGCCGCGTCCTCCCCGTCCGCCTGCTGCGGTCACCGGGCGAGGGTGCGGCTTGGGGCCCGGTCGGCCTGCGGCCGCGTCGGCGATCCGGACTTTCCCGGTCGGCGCCTGGGCGGGAGCCGGTCGGCCGGGGGTGCCCCCCGCGACCGAAAACGCGGGAGTCGACCGCCAAGCGCGGGCAAAACCGTGCCACGATTGACCGCCATCCAACCGGAACGAGGAGCAACTTCGATGACGGACTCTCCGGGCCGCCCCGCCGACGAGCCCCGGAAGGTTCCCACGCCGCCCGAGACGGCGGCGGACGACGCCGGGACGCCGGACACGGCCGACGCCCCCGAGCCGAAGGCCGAGCCGACCACCGACCCGGCCCCGGACCCGGCAGCGACCGCGCCGGACGCCCCGGCGGCCTCGTGGACGGCCACGGACGCGCCCCGCCTGAACGCGCCACGCGCGGAGGCGGCGAGCGAGGAGGCGGCGAGCGAGGACGAGCCGGCTGCTCCGACCGCCGACGCACCGCGCGGCGCCGACGCGATGCCCCGCGGCGACGCGGACGCGAGCGGGTCCGCTGCGGACGGGTCGGGCAAGGCCTCCGCCGACACGAGCACGGAGGCGAGCACGGACACGAGCGCCGACGCGAGCACGGGCGCGAGCACGGGCGCGAGCACGGGCGCGAGCACGGGCGCGAGCACGGGCGCGAGCACGGGCGCCGTGCCGGGCGGCTCGGCCGCACCGGCCTCCCCTGCCTCGGAAGACTCCCCCGCCACCCCGGACACCGGCGCCCCGTCGGCCGCCCCCGGTGCGTCCCCCGCCGCGGACGGCGCCGACGCCGCCCCCTCCGCCTCCTCCGTCCCCCCGGGCTGGTCTTCCCAGCAGCCGCCCGCCGCGTCCGGCTGGGGTGTCCCCGGCGGGTCCGGCAACGGTGTCCCGCCGGGCTGGGGTGCGCCGCATCAGCAGCCGGACCCGCAGCAGCCCCGTCCGCCGCAGGCGCCCAAGTGGGGCGCCCCCGGCGGCCCGCCGCCGACGCACGGCTGGGGCGCACCCGGCGGTCCCGGCTGGGGTGCGCCGCCGCGCTGGCAGGGGTCGGCCACACCCGCCGCCAAGCCCGGCATCATCCCGCTGCGCCCCCTCGGCGTGGGCGAGGTCCTGGACGGGGCGATCGCGGCGATGCGCGCCCACTGGAAGCTCATGATCGGGCTGTCGCTGGTCGTGGCCCTGGTGACGCAGGCCATCGCCGTCCCCGCGCAGTGGGCGATCCTGCGGAACGTCGACCTGTCCCCGCTCGACGACCCGAACGCCGACGCCGACCAGCTCAGGGACATGATGGGGCCGCTGGTCGGCTCCACCGCCGTGCTGTTCGTCGTCATGCTGCTCGGGCAGCTCGTGATCACCGGCATCCTGACGCTCGTCGTCAGCCGCGCCGTGCTCGGCAAGGACATCACCCTCGACCGCGCCTGGCAGGGCACCAAGCCGCTGCTGTGGCGGCTTCTCGGCGTGTCGGCGCTGACGCCTCTGATCCCGGCGGGACTATTCCTGGCATGCCTTCTGCCGGGACTGGTGCTCGCCGTGCTGTTCGGCGCGGCCGGCGGCGCCGTGCTCGTGCTCGGGTTCATCGGCGGCGGCGTGCTCTTCGTCTACGCGTACGTCCTGCTCGCCCTGGCCGCACCCGCGTTGATCCTGGAAAAGCAGACCGTCGGCAAGGCCCTCGCCCGGTCGCGCAAGCTCGTCACCGGCAGTTGGTGGCGGGTCTGCGGCATCCTGCTGCTGATCACGATCCTGTCCGGGATCCTCGGCGCGATCGTGCAGACGCCCTTCAGCCTGGCCACCGGGTTCTCCCAGTTCGGCGCCGCGGCCGTCCCCGACTCGTTCACCGACGCCATGATCGTCGGCATCGGCGGGGTCATCGCGTACGCCATCACGTTCCCCTTCAACGCGGGCGCGACCGCGCTCCTCTACATCGACCAGCGCATGCGCCGCGAGGCCCTGGACCTGGAACTCGCGCGTGCCGCGGGCCTCGTCCCGGACGACGCCACCCCGGCGGCCTCGTGACCGGTGCCCTCCACGCGGTGCTCGCGGCGGTCCCGGCCGCCGCGACACCGCCGCCCGGGCCGGTCGACATCCCGCGCGACCCGGCCCGGGACGCCGCCCGCGACGAACTGTCCAAGCAGATCTACCACCAGGACGACCCGTCGCTGTTCCAGCGCGTCTTCGACTGGATCGTCGACCGGTTCGCCGACCTGCTCGACAAGGCCACCACGCTGGCCCCCGGCGGACCGTTCGGACTGGTCCTGCTGTTCGCCCTCGTCGTCGCCGCGGTCATCGCGGTACGCCTGCGCCTCGGCCCGCTCCGCGTCCACCGCACGGCGACCGCCAAGGACGCCCTGTTCGCCGACGCCCGACCGCGCACCGCGGCCGACCACCGCGCCGCCGCGGACGCCCACGCCGCCCGCGGCGCCTGGGACACCGCCGTGCAAGAACGCCTCCGCGCCATCGTCCGCAGCCTCGAAGAACGCGCGATCCTCGACGAACGCCCCGGCCGCACCGCGCACGAAGCCGCCGCCGAAGCCGGCCGCAGCCTCCCCGCCCTCGCCCCGGAACTCACCGCCGCGGCCGCCGTTTTCGACGACGTCCGCTACGGCGCCCACCCGGCCACCGCGGCCATGGACGCCACCCTCCGCGACCTCGACCGCCGCTGCGCCGCCACCCGCCCGGCCCGCGAACCCGCCGCCGCGGCCCCCGACCGGACACCGCGATGAGCACCGCGCCGCCGTCGGCCACCGCCTCCGCCGACACCGACGAGCCGATCACCACGCCGGCAGACCACCCGGCCGCGCGCCGCACCACCTCCGTCAGCCCCGACGGCGCCGCGATCTGGCACGCCGTCCGCATGCCGCTGCTGCTCGCCGCACTCGTCCTGATCGTGGTCGCCGGCACCGTCCTCGTCACCGGCGGACGCGAACGCGGCGACCTCGACCCGCGCGCCGCCGACCCGTCCGGATCCCGCGCCCTCGCCGAACTCCTGCGCCGCCAGCGCATCGACGTCACACTCGTCACCGACACCACGGCGCTCCTCACCGCGGTCGAACAGGCGCCCGACACCACCGTCGTCGTCCCGTTCCCCGAACGCCTGACCGACGCGCAACTCGGCGCCGTCGGCGTGCTCCGCCCCGCCCGCACCGTCCTGATCGCACCCGAATCCGCAGCCCTGGAAGCCTTCGGCGTCGACGCCTCCGACTCCGGAACCGTGTCGACCGGCGTCCTGCAGCCCCGCTGCACGCTTCCCGAAGCCGAACGCGCCGGCCCCGTCAACCTCGGCGGCCGCGGCTACATCTCCAACGCCCAAGGCACCGTGCGCTGTTACCCGCAGGAAGGACAGCCGACCCTGGCGGTCGTCCCGCGCGAAAGCGGCGACGTCGTCCTGTTCGGCACCGGCAACCCGCTGCGCAACCGCGACCTCGACGAACAAGGCAACGCCTCCCTGAGCATGCAACTCCTCGGCGCCCACCCGACGGTGCTGTGGTACCTGCCGTCGAACGCCGAAAACGGCGGCCAGGAAGGCCTGTTGCACCTGCTGCCGGCGGGCTGGCGGTTCGGCACCCTGCAATTCGGCATCGCCGTCGTCCTGTTCGCGCTGTACCGGGCACGCCGCCTCGGCCCCGTCGTCACCGAGCCGCTGCCCGTCGTCGTCCGCGCCACCGAGACCGCCGAAGGCCGTGCCCGGCTGTATCGGCGCGGCCGCACCGCCGGACACGCCGCCGAGGAACTCCGCGCCGCCGCCCGGGCCCGCATCGCGGCCCGCCTCGGCGTCCCGTCGACGGCCGCACCCAGCGCCCTCGCCGACGCGGCCTCGGCACGCACGGGCCGCCCGGCGGCCGACATCCACGATCTTCTGTACGGTGCGGTCCCGATCGGCGACGACGGCCTGATCGCCCTCGCCGACCGCCTCGACCTGCTGGAAGAACACGTCAAGACAGGGGAACCCCAGCCGTGAGCGGACCCGTCACCACCCAGGAAACCGCCGCCCTCCCGTCCGGCGACGCGGCACGCGCCGCGATGGAAGCCCTGCGCGGCGAGGTCGCCAAGGTCGTGGTCGGACAGGACTCGGTCGTGTCCGGACTGGTCATCGCCCTGCTGTGCCGCGGCCACGTACTCCTCGAAGGCGTACCGGGCGTCGCCAAGACGCTGCTGGTCCGCACCCTGGCTCGCGCCCTCGATCTGCGGTCCACACGCGTGCAGTTCACGCCCGACCTGATGCCGGGCGACGTGACCGGGTCGATGGTCTACGACGCCCGCACCGCGGAGTTCTCCTTCCGCCCGGGCCCGGTCTTCACCAACCTGATGCTCGCGGACGAGATCAACCGCACCCCGCCGAAGACCCAGGCGTCGCTGCTGGAGGCGATGGAAGAACGCCAGGTCTCGGTGGACGGCACGCCGCGGCCGCTGCCCGACCCGTTCGTCGTCGCGGCGACGCAGAACCCCGTCGAGTACGAAGGCACGTATCCCCTGCCGGAAGCCCAACTCGACCGCTTCCTGCTGAAACTGACGGTGCCGCTGCCCGGCCGCGACGAAGAGATCGACGTCCTGCGCCGCCACGCGGCGGGTTTCGACCCGCGCGACCTGGACGCGGCGGGCATCCGCCCGGTCGCGGGCCCGGCCGAACTCGCGGCAGGGCGCGCCGCGGTCGGCGCGCTGCGGGTGGATCCCGACGTCCTGGCGTACGTGGTGGACCTGGTGCGGGCCACCCGCACCTCGCCGTCCCTGCAGCTCGGCGTCTCGCCGCGCGGCGCAACGGCACTGCTGGCGACCGCCCGCGCGTGGGCGTGGCTGTCCGGCCGCGACTACACGACACCGGACGATGTGAAGGCGCTCGCGAAGCCGACGCTGCGGCATCGCGTACAGCTACGCCCGGAAGCGGAGCTGGAGGGCGTCACGGCGGACTCGGTGGTGGATGCGGTGCTGGCTTCGGTGCCGGTGCCGCGGTGAGGGATGCGGAACGGTGGGCGGGCTGTGTCCATGCCGACATCGGTGCTCGTCTGAGAAGCCGAGGCCGGGGGCCGGGTCGTGCCACGGCCACGGCGGGTGCTGCCTCGTCGGTCTCCGGTAGTCCTCGGAAGGAGACGGAGCCTCGATGACGCTCACCGCGCGCACCGCCTTCGCCGCCGCCGTCGGCGCGCTCGTCGTGGGACTGCTGATCCCGTCGTGGACCGGCGTCGCCCTCGTGTGCGGCGTGCTCGCGGCGCTGGTCGTCATCGACCTCGTCCTCGCCGGACCGGTCCGCGCGCTGCAGTTCACCCGCGACGGCGACACCACGGTCCGACTCGGCGAACCCGCGCGCGTCACGCTCACGGTGGACAACCCGTCCGAACGCGCGGTCGACGGCCGGCTCCGCGACGCCTGGCCACCCAGCGCCGGCGCCAACGCGCAGCGCCACACCCTCGCGATCCGGCCCGGCGAACGCGCCCGCATCACGACCGACCTGCGGCCCACCCGGCGCGGCGACCGGCCCGCGCACCGGGTGACCGTCCGCTCCCTCGGCCCGCTGGGCCTCGCCGGCCGCCAGGGCTCCCACGAGGTGCCGTGGACGGTCCGCGTCCTGCCCGCGTTCCCGAGCCGCCGTCTGCTACCGTCCAAGCTCGAACGACTGCGTGAGCTGGACGGCCGGTCCGCCGTCCTCACCCGCGGCCGCGGCACCGAATTCGACGCGCTGCGCGAGTACGTGCCCGGCGACGACGTCCGCTCGATCGACTGGCGGGCCACCGCACGGGCCCAGAACGTCGTGGTCCGCACCTGGCGGCCGGAGCGGGACCGGCACATCCTCGTCGTGCTGGACACCGGCCGCACCTCCGCGGGCCGCATCGGCGACGCACCGCGGCTCGACGCCGCGATGGACGCCGCGCTGCTGTTGACCGCTGTCGCCGCCAAGGCGGGCGACCGTGTGGACCTCCTCGCGCACGACCGCCGGGTCCGCGCGGACGTGCGAGGCGCCTCGCGCACCGCCGTCCTCCCGGCCTTCGTCCAGGCCATGGCACCCCTCGAACCCGAACTCGTCGAAGCGAACGCACCACGGCTGGTCGCCGAGATCATCCGCCGCGCGAAGCGCCGCTCCCTCGTCGTCCTGCTCACCGGCCTGGACGCCGAAGCCGTCCGCGAGGGCCTGCTGCCGGTCCTGCCCCAACTCACCGACCGGCACGAGGTCGTCGTGGCCGCCGTCGCCGACCCGGCGCTCACCGCGATGGCCGGCGGCCGCGGCACCGCCGAAGCGGTCTATGCCGCCGCGGCCGCCGAACGCGAACTCCGCGAGCGCCGCGACACCGCCGCCGAACTCCAGCGGCACGGGGTCAGTGTGGTGGACGCTCCGCCGGTCGAGCTGGCTTCGCAGCTGACGGATGTGTATCTGGCGTTGAAGCTTGCGGGGCGGTTGTAGGGGTTGCTGTGGGGTCCGCCTGCGGTGCGGCCGGCTGCGGACCCGACCGGAAACGCAAACGGCCCCTCCCGGGCGGGAGGGGCCTCTACGCGTACGTCGATCCGACGCACGTCAATTCACGAACAGCGAGCGAGTCCGGAAATGCAGATAGCCCCGCCCGGTCACCCGGGCGGGGCTATCTGTAAGTAAATTCCGGCGGCGTCCTACTCTCCCACACCCCTTCGAGTGCAGTACCATCGGCGCTGAAGAGCTTAGCTTCCGGGTTCGGAATGGGACCGGGCGTTTCCTCTTCGCCAAGACCACCGGAAAACCATCGAACCATAAGGTTCAGGTCAACCAGATCATGACTATTCAACAGTCAATAACTGTGGTTCACACCGAAACCGATTGCGGTCCGGGAACCACACAGTGGACGCGAGCATCTGAGGACAAGTCCTCGGCCTATTAGTACCGGTCAG
>NZ_JBMULZ010000010.1:276355-306376 GCF_049534875.1 Uniformispora flossi | reverse complement strand
GACCGGTGCCGGGATTACCCGCCCCGGGCCGGCCGCCGGCTTGCGACGCGCCCGGCGGCGGTTGGGGATCGGATCGGCCGCGGGCCTCGTGGTGTTCCGCGTCGGGACTACCGCTTGCCGCTGCGCGCGGTCTTCGGCGCCACCAGACGGGTCGCCGACCAGTCCTTGGTGGCATTGGCGGATGTGGTGCGGGCCAGGCCCGCCGTCGGGGCCGCTTCACCGATGTCCGCGGGATCGACGTAGCCGTCGCGTCCGGTCTTCGGGGTCAGCAGCCAGATGTGGCCGCCGTCCGTGAGCGTGGTCAGGGCGTCCACGAGGGAATCGACGAGATCGCCGTCCTCATCGCGGAACCAGAGGAGCACGACGTCGGCGACGTCCTCCTCGTAGTCCTCGTCGACAAGCTCGTTTCCGGTGACCTCCGCGATGGCTTCGCGCAGCTCCTCGTCAACGTCGTCGTCGTACCCGAGTTCCTGGACCACCTGTCCGGCCTCGAAGCCAAGCCGGGCAGCCGGATTGGCCTTCTCCTCCGCGTGGTCCGCGGTCGCGCTCACGAAGTGACCTCCCATGTTCGGCCCCGCAGGTTTCCGGAGCTGTGGCCGTAGTCCACACGCGCCGGGCTGTTCGCGCAAGTACCCAGGTCACGCCACCGCCCAAACACCACCCCGACGGGTATCGGGGCGGTGCCGGTCGGGCCGGCCGGGTGCCGGACGCATCTCGGAAAAGTGTCGGGGGGTCACCAGCCGTGCCGCTGGTGCTTGGGCATCGCGTTCGGCGTGGGTGCCGAGCTCGGCAGCGGGCGTCCCAGCGCGTGCCGCGCGGCCGCGGTCTCGACCTCCGCATCCGGTCCGGGGAAGATCAGGCCGGTATGGCCGTCCTCGAAGCGCACCACGTAGGGCGGGCCGCCGTCCGGGCCGCGGACCTCGAGGATCTCGCCTTTCCGGTCCGCTTCGCCGACGTGATTGCCGTGGACGTGCAGCCGGTCGCCGATGGTCGCGTGCATCGGAACTCCTTCCGCCGAGGATGCCTGGTGTGTCCCCCGCCGCGGCATCCGTACACCTCCCAGACAACTACGCCGGTGCTTCGGAAGAAAGAGGCCGGGCGTAATGTTCTAGGCGGTTGACAGGTGTGGATACCCCGCACCCGTCGACCGCTGCGTGTGGCACCCGGCGACAGCCGGGGTCAGGGCAACGCCGCCCCTCGTCGCGGTAGCCGGGAAAGCCGAAGAGGCAGGGATACAAAGGTCCACGAGATCGAAGCGGCAGATATGGGCACGTGTGGGCGCTACCTGCGCATCCACCGGGTTCATTACTGATCGGTAGAGATGACGGATACGGCGTTCGGGTACCACGATGGAGGCGGCGCGACACCGCTCATTGGCGGCCGACGCGCGGGATCGCCGGGACAACTCCGGGCATCCCGGGCCCGGCCGATGATCGCTACATCTACCGATATGCGAAGGAACAGCGTGGCATCCGGACGAGAGCGCTTCTCGATCATCAGTGACGGCCTCCCGAGCCAGCTCCCGGACATCGACCCCGGGGAGACCGGGGAGTGGCTGGAGTCACTGGACTCCGTCATCAACGAGCAGGGGCGGCAGCGCGCCCGCTACATCATGCTCAAGCTGCTCGAACGCGCCCGCGAGCGGCAGGTCGGTGTGCCTGCCCTGCGCAGCACCGACTACATCAACACCATTCCGCCGGAGAGCGAGCCGTGGTTCCCCGGTGACGAGGACATCGAGCGCCGCATCCGCGCGTTCATCCGCTGGAACGCGGCGATCATGGTGTCCCGCGCCAACCGGCCCGGCCTGGGCGTCGGCGGCCACATCGCGACGTACGCGTCGTCCGCCAGCCTGTACGAGGTCGGCTTCAACCACTTCTTCCGCGGCAAGGACCACGGCGAGAGCGGCGACCAGATCTTCTTCCAGGGCCACGCCGCCCCCGGCATCTACGCCCGCGCTTTCCTCGAGGGGCGGCTGACCGAGCAGCACCTGGACGGCTTCCGCCAGGAGCACTCGCAGGCGCCGTACGGCCTGTCGTCGTACCCGCACCCGCGGCTCATGCCCGACTTCTGGGAGTTCCCGACCGTGTCGATGGGCCTCGGCCCGCTCGGCGCGATCTACCAGGCCCGGTTCAACCGGTACCTGCTGCACCGCAACCTCAAGGACACCTCGCGCAGCCACGTGTGGGCGTTCCTCGGCGACGGCGAGATGGACGAGCCGGAGTCGCTGGGCAACATCGGCCTGGCGGCCCGCGAGGAGCTGGACAACCTCACTTTCGTCATCAACTGCAACCTGCAGCGGCTCGACGGCCCGGTGCGCGGCAACGGCAAGATCATCCAGGAGCTGGAGTCGTACTTCCGCGGCGCCGGCTGGAACGTGATCAAGGTCGTGTGGGACCGCTCGTGGGACCCGCTGCTCGCGCAGGACACCGACGGCGTGCTCGTCAACAAGATGAACACCACGCCGGACGGGCAGTTCCAGACGTACGCGGTGGAGTCCGGCGGCTACGCCCGCGAGCACTTCTTCGGCGACGACGCCCGGCTGCGCAAGATGGTCGCGCACATGTCGGACGACGAGCTGCGCAAGCTCGGCCGCGGCGGCCACGACTACCGCAAGGTGTACGCGGCGTTCAAGGCGGCACGTGAGCACACCGGCCAGCCGACGGTGATCCTCGCGCAGACGGTGAAGGGCTGGACCCTCGGTCCGAACTTCGAGAGCCGCAACGCGACGCACCAGATGAAGAAGCTCACCAAGGCCGACCTCAAGATGTTCCGCGACCGGCTTTACCTGCCGATCTCGGACCAGGAGCTGGAAGCCGACCTGCCGCCGTACTTCCACCCGGGCGACAAGTCCGAGGAGATGGAGTACATGCGCGAGCGCCGCGCGGCGCTCGGCGGTTCGCTGCCGCAGCGCGTGCTGCGTGCCAAGCCGGTCAAGCTGCCCGGCGACGAGGTGTACGCGCCGATCAAGAAGGGCGCGCGGCAGCCGATGGCCACCACGATGGCCTTCGTGCGGCTCCTCAAGGACCTCATGCGCGACCCCGAGATCGGCAAGCGCTTCGTGCCGATCGCGCCGGACGAGTACCGCACGTTCGGCATGGACGCGATGTTCCCGACCGCGAAGATCTACAACCCGCACGGTCAGCGGTACGAGGCCGTCGACCGCGAACTCCTGCTCTCCTACAAGGAGTCGGAGAGCGGCCAGATGCTCCACGAGGGCATCTCGGAGGCAGGCTGCACCGCGTCGCTGATCGCCGCCGGGTCGTCGTACTCGACGCACGGCGAGCCGATGATCCCGGTGTACGTCTTCTACTCGATGTTCGGGTTCCAGCGCACCGGCGACCAGTTCTGGCAGATGGCCGACCAGCTGGCGCGCGGCTTCGTGCTCGGCGCCACCGCGGGCCGGACCACGCTGACCGGCGAGGGCCTCCAGCACGCGGACGGGCACTCGCAGCTGCTGGCGTCGACGAACCCGGCAGTCGTGGCCTACGACCCGGCCTACGCGTTCGAGATCGCGCACATCGTCAAGGACGGCCTGCGCCGCATGTACGGCTCGTCGGACGAACACCCGCACGGCGAGGACGTCTTCTACTACCTGACGGTCTACAACGAGCCGATCGACCAGCCGGCCGAGCCGGAGAACGTCGACGTCGACGGCATCCTCAAGGGCCTGTACCTGCTCAAGCCGGGCGAGCCGCGGGACGGCGCGCTCAAGGCGCAGATCCTGGCGTCCGGCGTCGGCCTGCCGTGGGCGCTCGACGCGCAGCGCATGCTGGCCGAGGACTGGAACGTCGTCGCGGACGTCTGGTCGGCGACGTCGTGGAACGAGCTGCGCCGCGAGGCCGTGGCGTGCGAGGAGCACAACCTCCTGCACCCGGAGGAGGAGCCGCGGATCCCGTACGTGCAGCGCGTGCTGGACGGCCGTCCGGGCCCGGTGCTGGCGGTCAGCGACTGGATGCGCGCGGTGCCGGACCAGATCGCCCGCTGGGTGCCGAGCGACTTCAGCTCGCTCGGGACCGACGGCTTCGGCTTCGCGGACACCCGCGGTGCCGCGCGGCGGTTCTTCCACGTGGACGCCGAGTCGGTCGTGGTGGGCGTGCTCAGCGAGTTGGCGCGCCGCGGCGAGGTCGACCCGGGCACGGTGAAGAAGGCCATCGACCGGTACCAGATCCTCGACGTCAAGGCGGCCGGGGTCGGCACGGTGGGCGGGGACGCCTGACCGGTCACGGCGACAGGTGACTGCCTGAGCTGAACGCGAGAGCCCGGAGCGCATGGCGCGCTCCGGGCTCTCTGCCGTTCTCGCGCTGATGTTCATGCACTACGCGCGTCATCCGTTATCTGAATTTGACATGGCGAGCATCCCCCCACCGGTCCACATGATGGGAAACTGCGACTCGATCTCGGCGCGGGTGAACAAGTGTCCGAGTCGATCTTTGTGTACGTCAGTCCCCGATCGGCGCTGTTCCGCTCCCTCATGGAGGACCCCCGATGACTGCACACTCGGCGCGCCGCCGCATATCCGCGGCCGGTGCCGCGCTCGTGGCCGGCGCGCTGCTCCTCACCGCCTGCGGCGACGACGGCGACAGTAAGCCGCCCGTGGACAAGTCCGCACCGCTGTACGCGAAGGTGCCGGAGAAGTACCAGAAGGCCCAGGTCATCAAGGTGGGCTCGGATGTGGCGTACCCGCCCAACGAGTACTACGACAAGGACGGCAAGACGATCATCGGGCTCGACCCGGACATCGGCAACGCCGTCAGCAAGCAGCTCGGCATCAAACTGAAGTTCCAGAACGGCAAGTTCGACGACCTCATCGTGTCGATGCAGTCGAACCGCATCGACATCATCATGTCGTCGATGAGCGACACGAAGAAGCGCCAGGAAGGCACCGACGACACCGGCAAGAAGGCCGGGCCGGGCGTCGACTTCGTGGACTACTTCAACGCGGGCACCTCGATCCTCGTCCAGAAGGGCAACCCGAAGGGGATCAAGACCCTGGACGACCTGTGCGGCCAGACGATCGCCTTGCAGAAGGGCACCACGCAGGAGGACATGGCCAAGGCGCAGCAGGACAAGTGCGCCGCCGCGGGCAAGGGCAAAATCGAGGTCCTGACCTTCGACAAGGACACCGAGGCCCAGCTCCAGGTCCGGCAGGGCCGCGCGGTCGCCGACCTCAACGACTTCCCGGTGGCCATCTACAACGCCGAAACGGCCAACAACGGCAACGACTTCGAGGTCGTCGGGGACCAGATCGAGGCCGGCCCCTACGGCATCGCCCTGCGCAAGGAAGACCAGCAGCTGCGCGACGTCATCAAGGAAGCCGTCGACAACATCATCAAGAGCGGCGAGTACAAGCAGATCCTCGACGCCCGCAAGCTGAGCGCGGGCGCGGTCACCCAGGCCGCGGTCAACGGCGGCTCCTGACCCGCACCGGCCTTCCGAGAGGCGCCACCCGTGTCCCCTGCTCCCGGCTCCGGCCCGGCCGACGGCAAACCGCCGGCCGGGCCTGAACCCGAAAGCCCCAAGGCCCCCGGGCCCGTTCCGATCAAGGCGATCCCCGTCCGGCACTACGGGCGGTGGGCCTCCGCGGTCGTCGTGCTCGTGCTGTTCGGGCTCGTCGTCTATGCCTTCACCAACGCCAAGATCCGGTGGGGTGTCGTCTTCGACTACCTCGACGACAGCCTGATCCTCGAAGGCGTCTGGAACACCATCAAGATCAGCGTCCTGTCGATGCTCCTCGGCGTCGTCCTGGGCGTCGTCGCGGCCGTCATGCGTGTGTCGAAGAACCCGGTCACCAACACCGTCGGCTGGTTCTACATCTGGTTCTTCCGCGGCACGCCGGTCTATGTGCAGCTGATCATCTGGTACAACCTCTCGCTGATCTTCCCGACGTTCAACGTCGGGTTCTACAGCGAGTCGATGAACACCTTCATGACGCCGTTCCTCGCCGCCTTGCTCGGTCTGGGCATCAACGAGGGCGCGTACATGGCGGAGATCGTGCGCGCGGGCATCCAGTCGGTCGACGAGGGCCAGACCGAGGCCTCGCACGCGCTCGGCATGTCGCGGGCGAAGACCATGTGGCGTGTGGTGCTGCCGCAGGCGATGCGCGTCATCATCCCGCCCACCGGCAACGAGTTCATCAACATGCTGAAGACCTCGTCGCTGGTCTCCGTGGTGCAGTACCACGAGCTGTTCTTCAACCAGGGCGTACGCGCGCAGGACAACCTCGCGGTCGCCGAGATGCTCTTCACCGCCTCGATCTGGTACCTGATCCTGACGACGGTGTTCAGCACCGGGCAGTACTACGTCGAGCGGTACTACGCACGCGGCGCACTGCACGACTTGCCGCCCACGCCGTTCCATCGGGTGCGGCAGCTCGTGTTCGGCCTGCGGCGCCCGGAGGTGGCCAGGACATGACCGTCGACACAGGGCAGCCGATGGTGCTCGCCGAAGGCGTCCACAAGTCCTTCGGGCTCAACGAAGTGCTGCGCGGGATCGACCTGCAGGTGCTGCCGCGGGAGGTGTTCTGCCTGATCGGGCCGTCCGGCTCGGGCAAGTCGACGTTCCTCCGCTGCATCAACCACCTGGAGAAGATCAACGCCGGGCGGCTGTGGGTGGACGGCGAGCTGGTCGGCTACCGGCAGAGGGGCGACAAGCTCTACGAACTCAAGGACTCCGAAGTCGCACTGAAGCGGCGGGACATCGGGATGGTGTTCCAGCGGTTCAACCTGTTCCCGCACATGACCGCGCTCGGCAACGTCATGGAAGCGCCCGTCCAGGTGAAGAAGCAGACGAAGGCGGTCGCGCGGGAGCGAGCGCTGCGGCTGCTCGACCGGGTCGGGCTCGCGGACAAGGTGGACTCCTATCCCGCGCAGCTCTCCGGCGGACAGCAGCAGCGCGTCGCCATCGCGCGAGCGCTGGCGATGGAGCCGAAGCTCATGCTGTTCGACGAGCCGACGTCGGCGCTCGACCCCGAGCTGGTCGGCGAAGTGCTCGACGTGATGCGCGGCTTGGCCGAGGACGGCATGACGATGATCGTGGTGACCCACGAGATGGGATTCGCCCGCGAAGTCGGCGACGCGCTGGTCTTCATGGACGGCGGTGTCGTCGTCGAGTCCGGGCATCCGCGCGAGGTGCTGACGAATCCGCAGCACGAGCGGACGCGGGCATTCCTGTCGAAGGTGCTGTGAGTCGACGGGGGTGTTGTCAGCGGATGCGGACCGGGTCAGGCGTAGGCGATCTCGTGCTTGTCCCGGTCCGCGGCCGCGAACGCCAGCAGGCGCCGGCCTTCGGCCTCGACGGCGTCGTGGTGCGGCTTCAGGGCGTCCTTCGGCTCGGGGCCCGAGCTGATGAGCAGCGTCGCGGTGTCCCTCGTGCGTTCGATCCGCCAGGCCGCGCGGTGGAAGCCGTCGACCAGCACGCCGCCCCACAGCATGTTGAGGTTGGCCGTGCCCCACTGCTGCCACTCCTTCGACAGGGCGCGGCTGCGGTCGTCGTGGGACAGCGTCAGGTTGTCGAAGTCGGCGAGGAACCGCACCGGCGCGGGGGTGTCGGCGTCCGGCCGCGGCGCGTCGGGGAGGTCGAACAGTTCGCGCCCGGTCTCGTCGCGGAACACCACGAGTTGCGGGCGCAGCCGGTCGAGCACCGGCTTGAGCCGGGTCAAGCCGGACCACACCTGCACGTCCTTGACGGACGCCGGGCCGAACGCGCCGAGGTAGCGCAGCACCATCGCGTCGACCGACGGCTCGGCTTCGACCGGCCGCCCGAGCCAGTGCTCGGCGGTGGTGTGCGCGACGGCGCCGCTGCGTCCCCACAACCCGCGCGGCGGCACCTGCACGAGCGGGGCGTGCGCCCGCAGCGCCTGCGCGAGGGCGGTCGGCACCGCGTCCGGCCAGCGCTCCCCGAGGTAGGCGCCGACGGCGGCGAACGTCCGCGGTACTTCCTCGATGAACTCCCGGCCGATTCGGACGAGTTCGTCGAGATCCGCGGAGCCGTAGCCTTTGCCGTGCGACCCGCGCGTCATCCGTTCCAGCACCGGCGCGATGATCGGCCGCCACGCCAGGCAGTCGTCCGCGGTGACCGTGTGGATCGTGCCGCGCATCAGCGCGATCCGCACCACCTGCCGCGACGTCATCAACTCCACGAGTTCTTCCGGGTCGAAGTCCTCGATCCGCGTCCACAGCGTGAAGTACGACGACATGGGGTGCTGGGCCTGCAGCCCGGCCAGGTGCCCGACCATCTCCGACGCCGGCATCCGCACCCGCGCCAGCAGGTGCTGCCGCGCCAGGGTGGCGCGGTTCAGTTCACGGAGGCTGAGCGTACGTGGTGCATCGGTCGGCATGCCCCGACTCTAAGGGCTATCCCATAAACGCAATCGAGCCGGTTCGAGGGCCGCCACCGGCATTCTGTCGTCAGGCGGGGCGCAGGACGGTCACGCACGCCCCAGGCGGCAGAAACCGGAGGTCGTGCACGTGCCCGAGAAGGGGCCGAAGCACCATGTCGAGATCATCCTTCCGCAGACCATCGGCGTGGGCGGGGCAAACGAGGTCGTCAGCAGCGGACAAGACGGGGCTGTCGTGCGCGCCGCGACCGTCGCGCCCGCGGGCGATGCGTTCGACCTCCGGGTGCTCAACGAGGACCTGACGCGGTCGGCCCTGGCGACGACGCGCCCCGATCTCTTCCCGCCCGCCCCGGTCCCGCGCACGGGGTCGGTCGTGCACGCCGAACTGACGCCGTTGCCCGTGGCCGTGGATCCGGCGGAATACGAAGGGCAGTTGGAAGCCCTCATCGACAGCCACGCCCAACTCGCCCGGGAAAGCAGCGACGCCGCACGCGAGTTGTACCCGCACCAGCAGAAATCGCTGGAGTACCTCGCGGACCTGACCTACTCGGCCTACGACCGCCTCCCGTTGGCCAACGCCGCCGAGGCCGGCCATTTCGAGGTGGCACGTGCCGACGTCGTGCGCGTTGCGTCGGTCGTACGTTCGCTCATCGGCAGCACCACGATGCGCCGACTCGGTTTGGCACGCGCGCCGCACCTCGCTCGTGACCTGCCGGCCATGACACCAGCGGCGGTGCGTGCAACGTCTACTGGGCCCTGGGTGGTGGCGCACGGCGATCCGACGCTGGGCAACTTGATGACGGACAAAGACCGGCGCTTGGTCCTCAACGACTACGACCTCGCGTTTGTCGCGCCGGCTCCGCACGCTGCCGCGCACACCTGGGCATGTCTGCGCCTGCGAGCCCCGCACGAACCCTCCCCCGCGCGTCGGCGCCAGTTCTTCTCCCAAGTGCCGGGTGCGGATGAGGCCGCGAGGTGGGGCTTGCCGATGCTGTACGAAGAGATCGAGATCCAACGTTCCGCACAATCCGATGTTGCGCGCGCGGCACTCGGCCGGCTGCCGCTGGAAACCGCTTGGCTGAGCCTGCGCCGCGCCAACGGTGCGCGGACCCCCGGATTCGACGAATTCCGGGCCGTCATGGAACCCGTGGCCGAGCACATGCCCAGTTCCGTACCGTACTTGCCTTTTCTCGGACTGGACGCGCAGCCGAAGACACTCGACGGCCGACACTCACCGTCGGTGGGACCCGATCCCGTGACACCGCTCGAAGCACGCCTCGTGTTTCTGCACTCCGTGCTGGAAGCCGCGTCCGGCGAGTCCCAGATCCCTGCAGGGGCGCGCGAGCAGCATGACTCGTTCGTGGCCATGGCCCGCGAACGTCTCGCGGCGGCCGCGCCCGGCGCGGTCCTGCTGTCGGACTTCGTGGCGCACCTGCGCGACGCAGACCAGGTGACCGTCGTGGAAGAGAGCGGCCGCACCCTGTACCGCGGCGCCCCACCTCGACACCACCGCCAGGCGGACCAGCGCAAGGAACCGTGACCGCGACACCCGCCGGAGCGCGGCGTTATTTGACCGCCCCCGCCATCACACCCTGCACGAAGTGCCGCTGGAAGGCGAAGAAGACCGCGAGCGGGACGACGAGCGACAGGAACGCTCCGGGGGCGAGGACCTCGATGTTGGCGCCCATCGCCCGGGTCTGGGATTGCAGGGCGACGGTGAGGGGCTGGGAGTCGGCGTCGGCGTAGATGAGGGCGACGAGCATGTCGTTCCAGACCCACAGGAACTGGAAGATCGCCAGGGAGGCGATGGCCGGGAGGCCGAGCGGGAGGACGACGCGGAAGAAGATGGTGAGGTCGGTGCCGCCGTCCATGCGGGCGGCTTCGAGGAGGTCGCGGGGGATGCCGGCGAAGTAGTTGCGGAGGAGGAAGACCGCGAACGGCAGGCCGAAGGCGACGTGGAAGAGGACGACGCCGGTGATCGTGCCGAAGAGGTGCGTCTCGCCGTAGAGCTTGGAGATCGGGATCAGCGCGACCTGGATCGGCACCACCAAGAGGCCGACGACGACGAGGAACAGCCAGTCGCGGCCGGGGAATTCCAGCCAGGCGAAGGCGTAGGCGGCGAGTGAGCCGATGAGGATCACCAATACGGTGCTGGGCACGGTGATCCAGACCGTGTTGAAGAACGCCTTCATCATGTCGTCGTTCGACAGCAGCTTGTCGTAGTTGTTCCAGGTCAGCTGCCCGGGGTGGGAGAAGACCTTCCACCAGCCGGACGCGCCGGTGTCCTGCGGATCGCGCAGCGACGACACGAGCAGTCCGAACGTGGGCACCAGCCAGAACAGCGCGACGACCACGAGCCCGACCGACACGAGGCCGCCGCCGGTGCGGGCGACGATCCGCGACGCGATCCCGCGTTTGACGGCTCCGCCGCCGGTTTCCGCGGCGGCGGGCTTGGCGACCGCTTCGACTGCCGGGCTCGTCACCGGTTCTCCTTCCGGAAGCGGCGGATGTTGAAGAGCATCGCGGGCAGCACGAGCAGGAACAGCACGATGCCGATGGCGCTGCCGAGGCCCTGGTTGTCGCCGCCGCCGAACGACGCGAGGTACATCTGCAGCGCCAGGACGTTGGCCTCTTTCTGCGACGACCCGAGCGAGATGATGTAGACGAGGTCGAAGACTTTGAGGACGTTGATGATCAGCGTCACCATCACCACGACCAGCACCGGTGCGAGCAGCGGCACCGTCACCCGCCGGAAGACCTGCCATTCGGTCGCGCCGTCGACGCGGGCCGCTTCGAGGGCGTCGCGGGGGATCGCGGCGAGGCCCGCGGCGATGAGCACCATCGCGAAGCCGGCCCACATCCACACGTAGGCGCCGATGATCGCCCCGGTGACGAGGTTCGGCCCGAGCCAGTCGTAGCCGCCGAAGGACTTCGCGAAGTTGCCTTCCGCGAGCCGCAGTTGCACGCCTCCGCCGGCGAGTGCGCGGTCCGGGATATGGAACGAGCCGTCGGCGGCGGTCGTCGCCGAGGCGACGGTGTGCCCGTCGCGCACCGCTTCGACACGGACGCCCGGCAGCCCCTTCTCCCCCGGGTCGACCTTCCCCGGAGTGCCCGCGTTGCCCGGACTGAAGTCCAGCCACACCACACCGGACAGCCCGCCCGCGGCGGCCGCGGGTGCGGCCGCCGGACGTGCGTCGGACGGCATCTTGTCCTGGGGCAGCGCGACCAGCGGCAGCGTCACCGAAGCGCCCGCGGGATAGGCCGCCTTGGTGAGGAACCCGCCGCCTTCCGCGTCGAGTCCCGCGTTCGGCCGCGGCCGCGCCCCGGGGTACGGGGCGCCGCCGGAGAACGCGTCGTGCACGGAGACGATCGCCGCGTTGGCGGCGCCCTTGTCCGGGTCGCGGTCGTAGACCAGCCGGAAGGTGATCCCGGCGGCCAGCATCGACACGGCCATCGGCATGAACACGACCAGCTTGAACGCGGTGGCGAACCGCACCCGTTCGGTGAGCACCGCGAACACCAGTCCGAGCGCGGTGACCACCGCGGGCACCACGAGCACCCAGATCAGGTTGTTCTTGAGCGCGGTGAACGTGTCGTCGTCGGTGAACAGGTCCTTGTAGTTCCCCAGGCCGGCGAAGTCCGACCAGCCGTCCGCGCCGAACAGGCTGCGCACGAACGTCCACACGATCGGATAGGCGACCAGCACGCCCAGCATCACGACCGCGGGCAGCAGGAACAACCACGCGAGCAGCGCCCCGCCGCCGAGGCCGCGCCGCTCGTCCGGCGGTGCGGCCCCGGGGGCGGTGGTGCTCGCCGGGGACGGGATCGTCGCTTCGGCCATGGCGTCCGGTCGCCTCAGCCGCTGCCGAAGGCCTTGGCGGCGTCCGCCTCCAGCTTGGCCTGCGCACCCTGGACGTCCGACGGGTTGCGCAGGAAGTCCTGGAGGTCGCGCCACTCGCCTTCGCCCTTGGTGCCGCCGAACGCGGACGGCGCCTGGTCGGACATGTCGAACCGGAAGCCGTCGCCCGCCGCGATCAGGTTCTGCGCGATCGCCCGCGTGGCGTCGTCGTGGTACGACGCGAAGTCGAGGTTCTTGTTGGGCGACATGTAGCCGCCCTGCTGCGCCCAGAGCTGCGCGGCGTCCGTGGTGGCAAGGAACTTCAGCAGCGCCATCGCCCCGGGGCTGTCCTTCATCGCGACCGCGACGTCGCCGCCGGTGACCACGGGCGGCTTGCCGGTGCCGACCGCGGGGAAGCCGAAGAACTTGGCGTCCTGCCCGATCTTCGCCTTGGTGTCCTTGATGATGTTCGTGCCGACGAAGTCCGCACCCGGCAGCATGCCGGCCTTCGGGGTGTCGCCGAACACCTGCGGCACGGACGCCGGGAACTCGGTCTGCAGCGCGCCGCCGGTCCCGCCCGGGAACCAGTCGCTCTTGCCCCACACCTGCGCGAGGGTCTGCAGCGCCTGCGTCACCGACGGGTCGGTCCACGGGATCTGGTGCTTGGCCAGCTTGTCGTACATGTCGGGGCCGGCCTGGCTGAGGTAGACGTTCTCGAACCAGTCGGTCAGCACCCAGCCGTCCGCGCCGCCGGTGGCGAACGGGGGCGTGCCGGAGTCGGAGACCAGGCCGGCGGTCTTGAGCAAGTCGTCCCACGTCTTGGGCTCGGTCGCGCCGGCGTTCCCGAACACCTTGGCGTTGTACCAGACCAGCGACTTGTTGGCGGCCTTGTAGTAGACGCCGTACAGCTTGCTGTCGTTCGTCGCCAGGGTCTGCCACTGCGTCGAGAAGTTCTGCTGGACGGTCTGCTGCACGTCCGGCGCGAGCGGCTTGATCCAGCCCTTCTGCGCGAACTGCTTGAGTGCGCCGGGCTGCGCGAGGAACGCCACGTCCGGCGGCGCGTTGCCTTCGACGCGCTGGCCGAGGAACGTCGCGGCGCTGTCGCCGGTCGGCACGTACTCGGTCTTGGCGCCGGTGCGCTTCTCGAACTCGGCCAGCACCTTCTTGAACGACGCCTGCTCGTCGCCGGTCCACACGGCGGCCACCTGCACCGTCGTGCCCTTCAGATCCGGCAGTGCCACGCTCGGGCCGCCGCCACTCGGAGCCCCCGCGCTCGGAGTGTCCGACTTGCCGCCGCCGTCGTCGTCGCTGCACGCCCCCAGTCCGAAGGCCAGCAACGATACGGCCGCCAGGGCCCCCACGACTCGTCTCACGCTTGCTCGCCCTCCTGGATCGCCGTCGTCGAAGTAGCCGCGCTTCACTTGCCGGTCGGGTCGGTCGGGTCGGTCGGGTCGCCTGGGCCGGTCGGCCCGTTCCGGTCGGTCGGGCCGCCCGGGGCGGCGTCGCGGACGGACAGCCCCGTGTCCGGGTCGAAGAAGTGCAGGCGGTCGGTGGCCACCCGCAGCCGGGTGCCTTCGCCTTCCCGGACCGCGGTGCGCGGGCCGAGCCGGGCGACCAGTTCGGAGCTGCCGGTGGCCGGGTCCGGGACCTGGTCGTCGGCGCCCGCGTCCGCGGCGAGTTCGTGGACCTCCGCGGTGACCGCGGGCGGCGCGTCGATCCGCACGTGCGCGTGCACCTCGGAGCCCATCGACTCGACGAGGTCGGTATCGGCGCGCAGCACCGTCCCGTCCGGGACCTCGCCGGACACCTCGCCGAGGTCCTCGGGACGGATCCCGACGATGACCCGGCGGCCCGCATAGCCGCGCAGCGCCGGGCGGTCGACGAGGACCTGCGCCGGCACGGTCAGCCGCTGCGAGCCCAGCCGCACCCGCAACTCGCCGCCTTCTTCCTCGAGTTCACCGGTGACCACGTTCATCGCCGGGGACCCGATGAAGCCCGCGACGAACAGGTTCACCGGCCGGTCGTACAGCTCCTGCGGCGGCGCGACCTGCTGGAGTACGCCCTTCCGCATCACCGCGACCCGGTCGCCGAGAGTCATCGCCTCGACCTGGTCGTGGGTCACATACAGCGTTGTGACGCCCAGATCCCGGGTCAGCCGGGCGATCTGGGCGCGCATCTGGACGCGGAGCTTGGCGTCGAGGTTGGAGAGCGGCTCGTCCATGAGGAACGCCTGCGGTTCGCGGACGATCGCCCGGCCCATCGCGACGCGCTGCCGCTGGCCTCCGGACAGCTGGCGCGGCTTCCGCCCCAGGTGCTCTTCCAGGCCGAGGGTGCGTGCGGCCTCGCGGACCCGCTTGTCGATCTCGGCCTTCGGCAGCTTGCGCAGTTTCAGCCCGAAGCCGATGTTGTCGCGCACGTTGAGGTGCGGGTAGAGCGCGTAGCTCTGGAACACCATCGCCACGTCGCGGTCGCGCGACGGCACCCGGTTCACGACGCGTTCGCCGATCCGGACGGTGCCCTCGCTGATGTCCTCGAGCCCGGCGACCATGCGCAGCGCGGTCGTCTTGCCGCACCCGGACGGGCCGACGAGGACGAGGAACTCGCCGTGTGCCACGGACAGGTCGAGGCCCTCGACGGCCCGGGTGCCGTCCGGATACACCTTGCCGACCCCGTCCAAAACCACGTCCGCCACAGGACCCCCAGTAGGTGGTTCCGACCGACTGCCGCCTACCGTTGCTACGCCTGGTCACACGGTGGTCACAAGCCCCGCTGAGGGGACCGAAGCCGATTCGTAATCTTGGCTTCACGCTATGTGATCATCGAGGCTACGCGCGTTGCGCTGCGTAGGCCGCCGGGCGATACGGGACGAAGTCGGCTGTGGCTGCCGCGGTTTCGGCCGGGGTCGGCCGCACGGCACGTCGCCGTGCAGGGAGAAACCGTCAGGCGCGGTCGTTGTGCGTAAGGGTCATTTCGGCATACCGGTCCCCGGCGACGCGGCCGGCGATCGGCTCCAGCGCGGCGATCTCGTCGGCGGTGAGGGCGAGGTCGGCCGCAGCGGCGTTCTCCGCGAGCCGGTCCGGGTTGGTGGTGCCGGGGATCGGCACGACGGGCAGGTGGTCGGCCTTGGTGCGGCTGTGCACCCACGCAAGGGCGACCTGCGCGGGCGTGGCACCGTGCGCGGCGGCGATGTTCCGCAGCGGGGCGAGGAGTTCCGCGTTGGCGCGGCCGTTCTCGCCGACGAACCGGGGCTGGTTGCGGCGGAAGTCGCCGTCGGGCAGGTCGTCGAAGCCCGCGAACTTGCCGCTGAGGAAGCCGCGGCCGAGCGGCGAGTAGGCGACCAGCGCGGCGCCGACCTCGCGCACCGCGGGCAGCACCGACGCCTCGATGTCGCGGGCGAACACCGACCACTCGGCCTGCACCGCGTGGATCGGGTGGACGGCCGCGGCGGCACGGATCTCCCCGGCGGTCACCTCGGACAGGCCGAGGTAGCGGACCTTGCCGGCCTTGACCAGCTCGGCCATCGCCCAGACGGTCTCCTCGATCGGCACGGTCGTGTCGCGGCGGTGCATGTAGTAGAGGTCGATGACGTCGGTGCCGAGCCGCTTGAGGCTCGCATCGCACGCGGCGCGGACGTACGCGGCGTCCCCGCGCACCCCGCGCTCGCCCTCGGCGGCGTCGCGGTCGACGCCGAACTTGGTGGCCAGCAGCGTCTTCTCCCGGCGGCCGGAGGAGCCGGCGAAGAAGGCGCCGAGGAGTTCCTCGTTGGCGCCGGAGCCGTACATGTCGGAGGTGTCGAAGTGGACGACACCCAGGTCGTGCGCGCGGGCGAGCGTCGCCAGGGAGCGGTCGCGCTCCGGCGCCGCGGCGGCGTAGAAGTCGCTCATGCCCATGCAGCCGAGGCCCTGGACGGAGGTGAGCGGGCCGTCAGTGCCCAGCGTCGTGGTTCGCATCGTCGTCAGCCATCCCGTCGTCCGCGGCGTCGTCGCGGAGCCGCGTGTAGAGGTCGATCTTGTAGTCGAGGGCGTGCAGGCAGGCGGTCAGCTCGGCGATCCGGTCGCGGACGTCGGCGCGGTGCGCGACCAGGACGTCGCGGCGTTCGTCGACCGTGGCGCCGCCCTCGCGGGCGAGTTCGGCGTACCGGATCATGTCGGCGACCGGCATTCCGGTGCTCCGGAGTTTCCCGACGAAGTCGAGGAACGCGAGGTCGTTGTCGCTGTAGAGCCGGCGGCCTGCCGTGCGGTATCCACTCCGCGGAGCTTCCCGGCCGACCTGCGGGAGCAGACCGATCCGTTCGTACCAGCGCAGGGTGTGCGCGGACAGCCCGGTGCGTTCGACGACCTCGCCGATCGGATACCGGCCGATCTCGGCGGCGGGGCCGGGATCGAGGACCGGAACCGGGTCGGCGGGGGACATCGGGCCTCCTGGGGAGCGGGCGGCCTGGTGGGCCGCGGCTACGACGCTAGAGAGTTGGAGTGCGCTCTAAGCAAGTGTCACGCGTCGGAGCCGCTCGCGGCCGCGGGGCCGGCGGCTCCGTCGGCTCCGTCGGCCTTGTGCTCCGTCGTGTCGGGTTCTTCGCCCGGGTGCCGGAACCCGATCCCGTTCCGCCGCAGCCGGCCGATCAGCGCGTCGCCCATCGCCACGGCGGTCGTGACCTGCCCGGACGTCTCCGGCAGATCGTCGAAGGCCAGGCACAGCGCGGACTCGGCGAGCATCTTGGCGGTCTCGGAGTAGCCCGGGTCGCCGCCCCGCACCTCGGTCACCACGCGCTCGCCGCCGCCCTCGCCCGTGAAGCGCGCGACGAACCACGCCTTGGCACGGCGCTCCTCGTTCGGGCCCTCGCCGGGCGCGAGCCGGGATTGCAGCAGCCGCCGGGCGGGGGGAATGTGCGCGAGCGCGACCAGACCGGCCAGACCTGCGGCCGAGCCGACGGCAACGGGCAGGCGGCGGACGCCCGCGTAGTGCGTGTAGGAGAACTCGGGTCCGTAGGCGTCGAGCGCGGCCGCGGACCTGCCGACGATCTGCGGGTCGATGGTCGGCAGCGGTACCAGCCACAGGCCCGTCGCCCGGTCCCGCCGCGGCTTCCCGTCGTTGAGCCGGATCCGGCGCCCCTCGGGGCGCGGCTCGTCCCGGTGCCGGGCCTTCGCCGCGTCGCGCGAGGCGCGCAGGCGCGACACCGCGTTCAGCGTGGAGGCGAACGTGCCGCCGGAGATCGTCCCGCCCGCGCGGACCACGCCCTCGACGCGGATCGGCACGTCGCGCGGCAGCCGCGCGACGGTCGCGTACACGCCCAGGTCGTGCGGGATCGCGTCGAACCCGCACGCGTGCACGAGCCGCGCGCCGGACTCGGCGGCTTCGGCGTGGTGGGCGACATACATGCGGTCGACGAACTCGGGCTCGCCCGCGAGGTCGAGGTAGTCCGTGCCCTGCTCCGCGCACGCCGCGACCAGCGGCGCGCCGTACTGCAGGTACGGCCCGACGGTTGTGATCAGCACCCGCGTCTCCGCCGCGAGCGCCCGCAGCGACGCCGGATCCGCGCTGTCGGCGGTGCGGATCGGCAGCTCGGCGCACGCGGGATCGATCGCCGCCAGCCGGTCGCGCAGCGCCGCGAGCTTCTTGTCGTCGCGCCCGGCGATCGCCCACCGGCAGCCCGCGGGCGCGTTCCGCGCGAGGTACTCCGCGGTCAGCGTGCCGGTGAAGCCGGTCGCGCCGTAGAGGGTCAGGTCGAGGGGGCGGTCGTGCGGCATCTGGGACTCCCGTCGCCGAGCGGTGTGGCAGGTCGCGTGAGCACGAGCCTGCCCGCCGAGCCGCGCTCCGTCGAGCCCGCGCGCCGACGCGCCCCGCCCCGGCCCTCACTGCACCGTGCTGTGCATCTCCCACACCAGCACCTCGGCGTCGCCCTCGGCCGTCACCCGCTGGCCTTCCGCGCCGGTGATCCGCACCGCGTCGCCTTCGACCAGCTGTCCAGCGCCTTCGAGCGCGACGTTGCCGCGCGCCACGAACAGGTGCGCATACGGCGCGGTCGGCAGCGCCACCGACTCCCCCGCCTTCAGCCGGGCCGCGTGCAGTGCCGCGTCCTTCTGGTGGATGCGGATCGCCGCCTCGTGCCCGGGACGCCCGGACGCGACCGGCACCAGGCCGCCGCGGTCGAGGTCCGCGGTCACGTCGAGCTGCTCGTAGCCGGGGGTGATCCCGGCCTCGTCCGGCAGCACCCACATCTGCACGAAGTGCACGGGTTCCGCGCTGCCCGCCGCATCGTTCTTCTCCGAGTGGAGGATGCCGCGGCCCGCGCTCATGCGCTGCGCGAGCCCGGGGTGGATGAGCCCGTTGTGGCCCGCCGAGTCCTGGTGCACGAGGGACCCGCCGAGCACCCACGTGACGATCTCCATGTCGCGGTGCGGGTGCGTGTCGAAGCCGGTGCCGGGCGCGACGACGTCGTCGTTGCTGACCAGCAGCAGCCCGAAGTGGGTGTTGCCCGGGTCGTAGTGGTGGCTGAACGAAAAGCTGTGGTGCGATTCCAACCAGCCGGCGGCGGTGTGGAACCGGTCGGCGGCACGGCGGACGTCGAGGTCGGCGGTCATGGCTTCCTCCCGGGGGCTCTCCCCGCAACCGTACGGCCCGGAACCGGTTGGTATCGTCCTGGATCCGGCGGGAAATTCCGCCGAGACGCAGTGTGCAGCGAAGTCCGGTGCGATTCCGGCGCTGTCCCGCAACTGACATGCCCCTCCGGGGGACGAGCCAGGTCGCCTCGCCTGCGTCGACGACATCTGCCCTCGTAGGAAGGGCGATCCGTCCACGGGTCCTGCGTCCCCCCTCCCGTGGGTGCCACAGGAGTCGCTGTGAAGCTCGCCACCGTGCTGCGGCCCGCCGCCGCGGTCGCCCTGGGCGCCCTGGTGCTCGCCGGGTGCTCGGATGACAAGAAGGACGACAAGAAGGACGCCGCCGCGCCCGCGGGCGCGTCCGCCGCCGCCCCCGCCGACGCGCCGAAGAAGATCGTGTCGCTGGCCCCGACCGCGACCGAGATGCTCTACGCGATAGGCGCCGGCAAGCAGGTCGTCGCCGTCGACGACCAGTCGAACTTCCCCGCCGACGCGCCCAAGACCGCGCTGTCCGGGTTCAAGCCGAACGTCGAGGCGATCACCAAGTACACGCCCGACCTGGTCGTCCTCACCAACGACACGGACGGCATCAAGGCCCAGCTCGAGAAGGTCAAGATCAAGGTCGTCGAGGTCCCCGCGGCCAAGACCTTCGACGAGATGTACGCGCAGTTCAACACCCTCGGCACCGCCACCGGCCACGCCAAGGAAGCCGCGGACCTCGCCGCGAAGACCAAGAAGGACATCGACGAGGTCGTCGCCAAGGCGCTCGCCGTCAAGCCGGCCAAGCCCCTCACGTACTTCCACGAGGTCGACAGCACCGGCTACAGCGCGACGTCGAAGACCTTCATCGGCCAGGTCTACAGCCTGTTCGCCATGCAGAACATCGCCGACCCCGCGGACAAGGACGGCTCCGGCTACCCGCAGGTCTCCACCGAGCACATCGTCGAGGCCAACCCGGACATGATCTTCCTGGCCGACACCAAGTGCTGCCAGCAGGACGCCGCCGCGGTCGCCAAGCGCCCGGGCTGGGACAAGACCAACGCGGTCAAGAACGGCAACGTCGTCAGCCTCGACGACGACCTCGCGTCGCGCTGGGGCCCGCGCGTCGTCGACCTGGTCAAGAGCGTCGCCGACGCCTACACCAAGGCGGTCGCGAAGGCCGGCGCGACCGGGTGATCCCGCTCCTCGCCCGACGGCTCCGGCCCGCCGCCGAACCGATCGCCCGGCACCGGCGCGCGCTGCCCTTCGCGGCGGCGTCGCTGCTGCTGGCCGGAGCCGTCGTGGCGGGGCTGCTGGTCGGCGCCGCGGACCTGCCCGCCCGCGGCGTGGTCCTCGCGCTGCTCGACAAGCTGCCGTTCGTCGACCTCGACCACGGGCTGACCCCCGTGCAGTACTCCGTGCTCATGGAGATCCGCCTGCCGCGCGTCCTCGGCGCGGTCGTGGTCGGCGGTCTGCTGTCCGTCGCGGGCGCGGGCTACCAAGGCGTGTTCCGCAACCCCATGGCCGACCCGTACCTGCTCGGCGCGGCCGCCGGGGCGGGCCTCGGCGCGACCCTCGTCATCGGCTACTCGAACGTCGAATCCGTCGGCGGCATCGGCGTGGTCCCGCTCGCCGCGTTCGTCGGCGCCATCGCCGGCGTGCTCATGGCGTACGCGCTCGGCGCGACCGCCGGGCACGTCGGCGGCACCACGACCCTCGTCCTCGCGGGCGTCGCGGTGTCCGCGTTCCTGTCCGCCGCCCAGACGTTCGTCCAGCAGTCCAAGGTCGAGGAACTGCGGCGCATCTACTCGTGGATCCTCGGCAGCCTCGCCGGGATCGGCTGGGACGAACTGCGGCTCGTCCTGCCGTACGCCCTGCTCAGCACTTTCGTGCTGCTCCTCCACGCGCGGCTGCTCGACGTCATGACGATCGGCGACGAAGAAGCCAAAGTCCTCGGCATCAACGCCGGACGCGTGCGGTTCATCGTGCTGCTCGCCGCGTCCCTCGCCACCGCCAGCGCGGTCGCGATCAGCGGCCTCATCGGATTCCTCGGCATCGTCATCCCGCACGCCGTCCGGCGCGTGGCCGGCGGCAGCTACCGGCTGATCCTGCCGCTGTCCGTCCTCGTCGGCGGCGCGTTCCTGGTCGTCGGCGACATCATCGCGCGCACCGCCACCGCCCCCGGCGAACTCCCCATCGGCGTCGTCACCGCCTTCATCGGCGCCCCGTTCTTCGTGGTGATCCTGCGCACCACCCGACGGGTGGACCTGTGACCGGGCTGCGCATCGCCGGACTCGACGTGGCCCGCGACCGCTGCCCCGTCCTGCACGGCATCGGCGCCGAGGTCGCCGACGGCGGCTGGCTCGCCGTCATCGGCCCCAACGGCGCGGGCAAGTCCACGCTGCTCAAGGCCGTCGCCGGCCTGCTGCCCTACCGCGGCGACGTCACCGTGGACGGCGTCCGGCTGCGCGACCTGCCCGCCCGCGAACTCGCCCGCACCATCGCCTACACCCCGCAGAACCCGGTCGTGCCGCCGCAGATGACCGTGCGCGAATACGTACTCCTCGGACGCACCCCGCACCTCGGCTACCTCGCCGTCCCGGGCCGCACCGACCGCGCCGTCGCCGACGCCGTCATCGACCGCCTCGACCTCGGCGCGCTCGCCGCCCGCGACGTCGCCCGCCTCTCCGGCGGCGAACGCCAACGCGTCGTCCTCGCCCGCGCGCTCGCCCAGCAGGCCCCGGTCCTCATGCTCGACGAGCCGACCACCGCCCTCGACCTCGGCCACCAGCAGCAAGTCCTCGAACTCGTCGACCGTCTCCGCCGCGACGACGGTCTGACGGTGATCACCACCCTGCACGACCTGGGCGTGGCCGCGCAGTACGCGGAACGCATGCTCCTCCTCGTGAACGGCCGCGCCGCCGCGTCCGGCACCGCGGCGGAAGTCCTGACCCGGGACACCATCGCCGAGCACTACCACGCGCACGTGGAGGTGGTGGTGGGACGGGACGGACGCCCCCGGGTGCACTTGGTCCGACCGGGTGAGGGCGCCTACGTGTCCGGGGGCTCCCAGCAGGCGTCGACGGGGAATCCCGCGCGGCAACGACAGGCACTCGCGCCCGAGACGGCAGCGCGGGCGGGGGAGGCACCCGCGTGACGGGCAAATCGGCCGCCCCTGGTCGATCGGCACGAGCGGACCGCGGACGGCGCGCGACAGGTGCCGGTGCCCGGGCACGGCAGCACGGACGGAGAGGGAGACCCATGACGGCAGAGCCCGCCGAGACGGACCCGCGGCGACGGCCGGCGCAGACCGAACCTGCCGACCGGCCCACGCCCCGCGAAACCGGGTCCGCAGGCCGGACACCGCAGGCACGGCTCGCCCGGCAGGGGTACCCCGACGCCCCCGGCGCGGCAGCCGCGGACATGCCGCGGGCCGAGCAGCGCGGCCCGCGGATGCGCACGGGGGAATCGACGCGATGACCGACGGCCCGATCGCCCCGCCCCGCATCGTCGTCCACGACGGCTGGCCGGCCCTCGTCTGGGAGCTGGGGCCCGGGTGGCGCGCCGTCTCGTCGGCGATCCTCGGCGGCGGGATCGGCGAGCGCGCGTGGGTCCTCAACGCGCAGGTGCGGCCCGGCTATTCGCGCATGGACCCGGTCGCGCACCTCGGCGAGATCGCCGCGCCGCTCGCGCTGCCGCCGGGTGCCGGCGTGGGCATGATGACCGCCGCACTCGTCGAGGAGTTCACCGCGGCGCACGACGGCGGCGTCGCCGCATGGGTGACGACCGGAATCGGCGTGCCGACGTGGGCGGCGGCTCCGGACCCCGTATCGGAGGCGGGCGACTCCCCCCACCGCGAAGAGGCCGGCCCCGCCCCCGCAGCGCCGCGCTCGGCGGGCGGCTCGGTGCCGGGCTCCGACACGGCACCCCGCGCATCGGTCCCGGCGCATGCCCGCGCGGATCCCGGCGGCCAGGCTCCTGACACCGTCCTGCCGTCTCCCACGCCCCCGGCTCCGGCCGCCGCGCCCCGGTCCTCCGCCCACGGGCGCCCCTCCCCGTTCCCCGCCCCCGGCACCATCAACATCCTCGCCGCCATCCCCGCACCCCTCTCCGACGCGGCCCTCGTCAACGCCGTCGCGACCGCCACCGAGGCCAAAGTGCAGGCACTGTTCGAGACCGGGTACGCCTGCACCGGCACCCCGTCCGACGCGGTCTGCCTGGTCGCGCGGGTCCCTCGTCCGGGCGACGAAGCCGAGCCCTTCGGCGGGCCGCGCTCGGTATGGGGAGCGCGGCTCGCCCGTGCCGTGCACGGGGCCTGCACGGAAGGGGCCCTCGCCGACCGCGTACGCCGGTCCGCCGCGAAGGGTTCATGATGGTCCCCGTGACCTCCCGATCTTCCGACGCCGATCCCGTCCACGGCACCGCCGGAGATCCGGCCCGGGACGACCCTCCCGGCCCCCCTCCGGAACCCGCCCGCGACGCCCGGCTGCGCGCCGCGACCGTGCGCATGCTGGAGAAATCCGCGGGCACCCTGGCCGGCGAGGCCGCCACGCGCATGGACGAGACCCTGCCCTGGTACCGCAACATGCCCGCGGAGAACCGGTCGTGGATCGGCCTCGTCGCGCAGGCCGGCATCGCCGCGTTCACCGAGTGGTTCCGCCACCCCGAGGCCCCCTACGCGGTCAGCGCCGACGTCTTCGGCACCGCGCCGCGCGAACTGACCCGCGCCGTCACCCTCCCCCAGACCGTCGAACTCGTCCGCGTCACCATCGAGGTCGTCGAAGCCCGCATCGAGGACCTCGCCGCGCCCGGCTACACCCAGGTCCTGCGCGAGGCGCTGCTGCTGTACTCGCGCGAAATCGCGTTCGCGACCGCGCAGGTCTACGCCCACGCCGCCGAGGCCCGCGGCGCCTGGGACGCCCGCCTCGAAGCGCTCGTCGTGCACTCCCTGCTCCGCGGCGAAGCCGACGAAGGCATCCTGTCGCGGGCCGCCGCCCTCGGCTGGGGCTCCCCGGACAACGTCATGGTCATCGTCGGCAACGCCCCCGACGCCGACACCCAGGCCGTCGTCGACAGCATCCACCGGGCCGGACGGCACGCGAAGCTCAACGTGCTCACCGGCGTGCAGGGCGAACGGCTCGTGGTGATCCTCGGCGGCGCCGAAGACCCCATCCGCGCCACCCGCTCGCTCATCGGCCAGTTCGGCCCCGGCCCCGTCGTGGTGGGGCCCACGGTGCCCGACTTGCTGGCCGCTGTAGGGTCGGCACAGTCCGCGACCACCGGCCACCGCGCGGCGGCCGCCTGGCCGGACGCCCCGCGCCCGGTCCTCGCCGACGACCTCCTCCCCGAACGCGCGTTGTCCGGCGACGACGAAGCACGTCGGCAGCTGGTGGAGGAGATCTACATACCGCTGCTCGCGGCCGGCTCCGCGCTGCTCGAAACGCTCTCGGTCTACCTGGAGCAGGCGGCGTCCCTGGAAGGCGCCGCACGGATGCTGTTCGTGCACCCCAATACCGTCCGCTACCGGCTCCGACGCGTCATGGACGTCACTGGCCTGGTGCCCACCGAGGCGCGTTCCGCGTTCACGCTCCAGGTGTCGCTGATCCTCGGGCGGCTCGCCACGGCGGACGGCAGTATTTAGATGCTTTGTAGGCACTCCACAAAACCGTCATCCGATCTTCGTCCGCGCCGATACGGGGTCCCCACCCCTGTCAGGCGAGAGGGTTGATGTGTGCTCGTTCTCGTCGCGCCCGGACAGGGTGCCCAGACTCCCGGCTTCCTCACGCCCTGGCTCGACGTGCCCGGCGTCGCGGACCGCCTCACGTGGTGGTCGGCGGTCACCGGCCTCGACCTGATCCACTACGGCACCAAGGCCGACGCCGAGACGATCCGGGACACCGCGATCGCCCAGCCGCTGCTGGTGGCGTCCGGCCTGGTCGCCGCCCTCGCGCTGTTCCCGCACCCGTCCGACGCGTACCGCGTCGTCGGCGGCGCGGCCGGACACAGCGTCGGCGAACTGACCGCCGCGGCCGGCACCGGCGTGATCACCGCCGAATCGGCGATGGTCCTCGTCCGCGAACGCGGCAAGGCGATGGCCGCCGCGGCCGCCGTCACCGAGACCGGCATGTCCGCGGTCCTCGGCGGCGACGCCGAAGCCGTCGTCGCGAAGATCACCGAGCACGGCCTGACCCCCGCCAACATGAACGGCGCCGGGCAGATCGTCGCCGCGGGCACGCTCCCGCAGCTGGAGGCCTTCGCCGCCGACCCGCCGGAGAAGGCCCGCGTCCGGCCACTCGCCGTCGCCGGCGCGTTCCACACCCACCACATGGCGCCCGCGGTCGACCGGCTCGCCGAGCTGGTGCCCGGCGTCACCGTGCGCGACCCGCGCACCCCGTACATCTCGAACACCGACGGCGCCGTGCTCCACGACGGCCGCGAGATCGTCAAGCGCCTGGTCAGCCAGGTCTCCCACCCGGTCCGCTGGGACCTGTGCATGGAGACCATGCGCGACCTGGGCGTCACCGCGATCATCGAGGTCCCCCCGGCCGGCACCCTCACCGGGCTCGCCAAGCGCGCGCTGCCCGGCGTCGAAACGCTCGCCCTCAAGACCCCCGACGACCTGGCCGCCGCCCGCGCCCTCGTGGAGAAGCACGGCACGCCCAGCGAGTTCGACGCGTCGCCGACCTGGCGCCTGGTCGTCGCCCCGTTCAAGGGCATCGTCAAGCAGTCCGCCGTCCGCGCCGGCGACACCCTGGCACCGGGTACCGAGGTCGCCGTGGTGGAATCGCACCGCGACCGGCAGCCCGTCACCGTCCCGCACGGCGGCACCGTCGTCGAATGGCTCGTCGAAGACGGCGACCCGGTCGCGCCCGGCATGCCGCTGCTGCGGATCCACCCGCAGGGCGCGGTGTGACCGCCATGCCGTCCAACCCCGCTTACGCCGACCCGGAGGCCCTCGCGTGACCGCACCCATCCGTCCGCCCGTCGGAGCTGCGCACGCCCGCATCTGGGGCGTCGGCGGCTACCGCCCGGTTCGCGTCGTCCCCAACTCGGAACTCGTCGACCGCATCGACTCGTCCGACGAGTGGATCCAGAGCCGCTCCGGCATCAAGACGCGCCGCTGGGCCAACGACGAAGAGACCGTCGCCGAAATGTCGCTCGCGGCGGCCGGCAAGGCCCTCGCGCACGCCGGCATCGCCGCCGACCAGATCGGCTGCGTCATCGTCTCGACCGTCACCCACCTCAAGCAGACCCCGTCGATCGCCACCGAGATCGCCTACAAGCTCGGCGCCGGCGGCGGCCGCGCCCCGGCATTCGACGTCTCCGCGGCCTGCGCCGGGTTCTGCTACGGCCTCACCCTCGCCAGCGACATGGTGCGCGGCGGCAGCGCCGAATACGTCCTCGTCATCGGCGTCGAGCGACTGTCCGACCTGACGAACCGCGACGACCGCGGCACCGCGTTCATCTTCGGCGACGGCGCCGGCGCGGTCGTCGTCGGACCGTCCGACACGCCCGGCATCGGCCCGGTCGTGTGGGGCTCCGACGGCTCCAAGGCCGACACCATCACGCAGACCGAAAGCTGGGAAGCGCTCCGCGGCGGCAACGCCGACGTGCCGTTCCCGACGCTGCGCATGGAAGGCCAGACGGTCTTCCGCTGGGCCGTGTGGGAAATGGCGAAGGTCTGCCAGCAGGCCCTCGACGCGGCCGGCGTGACGACCGAGGACCTGGACGCGTTCATCCCGCACCAGGCCAACATGCGCATCACCGACGCGATGATCAAGGCCCTCAAGCTGCCCGCCGAGGTGCCCGTCGCCCGCGACATCGCCGAGACCGGCAACACCTCGGCAGCGTCCATCCCGCTGGCCATGGAGCGCATGCTCGAAACCGGCGAGGCCACCAGCGGCGGCACCGCCCTGGTCATGGGCTTCGGGGCCGGTCTCGTCTACGCCGGCCAGGTCATTACGCTTCCGTAGTCCCCCGGGACGTCCCGGCCCGCCGGGTCTCACCGGGCAACTCCCGGCAATTCGCCGGAAATGCCCGGAACACCGTTTATTGATGGCACCACCAACGCATTCAAGGAGCACCATGGCAAGCCAGGAGGAGATCCTCGCGGGTCTCGCCGAGATCGTGAACGAGATCGCGGGCACCGAGGTCGACGACGTCCAGCTCGACAAGTCCTTCACCGAGGACCTCGACATCGACTCGCTCTCCATGGTCGAGGTCGTCGTCGCCGCCGAAGAGCGCTTCGACGTCAAGATCCCGGACGACGACGTCAAGGGCCTCCGCACCGTCGCCGACGCCGTCAACTACATCGCCGGCGCGCAGCCCGTCAAGTGACGGCGCCGGTTCGGGCCCCGGGGGAACACCGCGGGGCCCGAACCGACTTCCCCCCTCAGCATCACCCGTACCAACCCGTACCGAACCCGTGGGAGTGATCTACCCGTGAGCCCGACCAAGCGCACCGAGACCCCGCGCACCGTGGTCGTCACCGGTCTGGGCGCGACCACGCCGGTGGGCGGCGACGTGCCCTCCACCTGGTCCGCGCTGCTCGCCGGCAAATCCGGCATCCGCACGCTGACCGAGGAATGGGCCGCGGAGATCCCCGTGCAGTTCGCCGGCCGGGTCGCCGTCGAACCGCTCGACGTGATGCCGAAGGTGGAAGCCCGCAAGCTCGACCGCTCCGGCCAGTTCGCCATGATCGCGGCACGCGAGGCATGGGCGGACGCCGGCTACGCGGCGAAGAACCAGCCCGCCGAGGACGGCACCGGCCGGACCGTCGAGGAGACCCGCCTCGGTGTGGTCATCGCCTCCGGCATCGGCGGCGTCACCACCCTCCTCGACGCGTGGGACATCTTCAAGGAGAAGGGCCCGCGCCGCGTCGGCCCGCTCACCGTCCCGATGCTCATGCCCAACAGCCCGTCGGCCAACGTCGGCATCGAACTCCGCGCCCGCGCCGGTGTGCACACCCCGGTCAGCGCCTGCGCGTCCGGTGCCGAAGCGGTCGCCTACGCGCTGGAGATGATCCGCTCCGGCCGCGCCGACGTCGTGGTCTGCGGCGGCACCGAAGCCGCGATCCACCCGCTGCCGATGGCCGCGTTCGCCAACATGATGGCGATGTCGAAGCGCAACGACGAGCCGCAGCGCGCCTCGCGCCCGTACGACAAGTCCCGCGACGGCTTCGTCATGGGCGAAGGCGCCGGCGTGCTCGTGCTGGAGACCGCCGAGCACGCGGCCGCCCGCGGCGCCCGCGTCTACGCCGAGGTCGCCGGCGCCGGCATGACCTCGGACGGCCACCACATCGCGCAGCCCGAGCCGGAAGGCCGCGACATCGCCCGCGCCATGGCCCTCGCCATCGAGGACGCCGGTGCGGCCCCCGACCAGGTCGTGCACGTCAACGCGCACGGCACGTCGACCCCCGCGGGCGACATCACCGAACTCAAGGCCATCCGCCAGGTCCTCGGCGACGCCGCCGCGGACAAGGTGTGCGTCACCTCCACCAAGTCGATGACCGGCCACCTGCTCGGCGGCACCGGCGCCGTGGAGTCCGTCGCGACCGTGCTCGCGCTGTACCACCGCATGGCACCCCCCACCATCAACGTCGACGACCCGGACGACGACGTCTGCCTCGACATCGTCCGAAACGACCCGCGTCCGCTCCCCGACGGCGAAATCGTCGCGCTGAACGACTCGTTCGGGTTCGGCGGACACGACGTCGTCGTCGCCTTCCGCAGCGCGGGCTGACGCCCGCGGAGGGACGGAGCTTCCGCTCATGACCGTCATGGACAACCGGACGGCTGCCGCACCCGGCAAGCCGGACCGGGACAGCGACCCGCGCAATCCGCGGCTCCGCTTGCAGCGTCTCGTCGACGAGGGCAGCTACGAGGAGATCTCGGCCTACGACCGGTCCGGCATGCTCGCGTGCACCGGCACCGTCAACGGCGCCCGCGTCGTCGCCTACGCCTCCGACCCGACCGTCCAGGGCGGCGCCATGGGCGTCGACGGCTGCCAGGTCGTCGTGGACGCCTACCGGCGTGCCCTGGCCGACGGCTGCCCGATCATCGCGCTGTTCCACTCGGGCGGCGCGCGCCTCCAGGAAGGCGTCGCGTCGCTCGACGCGGTCGGCCGGATCTTCCACGCCATGACGCTCGCGTCCGGCAAGATCCCGCAGATCTCCGTCGTCCTCGGCGCCGCCGCCGGCGGCGCGGCCTACGGGCCCGCGCTGACCGACCTGGTCATCCTCGCCCCGGAAGGCCGCGTCTTCGTCACCGGGCCCGACGTCGTCCGCTCCGTCACCGGCGAGAACGTCGACGCGCTGCGGCTGGGCGGGCCCGAGCCGCACGGCCGGCGCAGCGGCGTCGTACACGTGGTCGCCGACTCCGAGCAGGACGCCCTCGACCGCGCCCGGCAGCTCGCCGACCTGCTCGCCAACCAGGGCGAGATCGACCCCGAGCGGGTGGACCGGCGCGAACTCGGCGCCTTGCTGCCCGAGTCGGCCAAACGGGCCTATGACGTGCACCCGGTCGTCGACGGACTCCTGGACGAGCCGGGGCTCGAACTGCACCCCAAGTGGGCGCCCAACATCACCACGACGCTCGGACGCCTCGGCGGCCGGACCGTGGGCCTGGTCGCCAACAACCCACTGCGGCTCGGCGGGTGCCTCGACTCCGCGTCGGCGGAGAAGGCGGCCCGCTTCGTGCGCATGTGCGACGCGTTCGGGGTGCCGCTTGTCGTGGTGGTCGACGTCCCCGGCTACCTGCCGGGCGTCGGACAGGAATGGGACGGCGTCGTGCGGCGCGGCGCCAAGCTGCTGCACGCGTTCGGCGAATGCGTGGTGCCGCGGGTGACGCTGGTGACCCGGAAGTCCTACGGCGGCGCCTACATCGCGATGAACGCGGCGTCACTGGGCGCCACCAAGGTCATCGCCTGGCCGACCGCCGAGGTCGCGGTCATGGGCGCGGTCGCCGCGATCCGGATCCTGCACCGCCGGCGGCTCGCCGAGGTCCCGGACGAGCTGAAGGCCCAGGTCGAGCTGGAACTGGCCGCCGAGCACGAGAAGGTCGCGGGCGGACTGGACCGGGCGCTGGAGATCGGCGTCGTGCACGAGGTGATCGACCCGGACGACAGCCGGATCGCCCTCGCGAAGGCCATCGCCGAGGCTCCGCAGCGCCGCGGAGCGCACGGCAACATCCCCCTGTAACGCGAACGCCGGTGGGGGGGGCCGCCCCCAAAGGCCCCCCCCCCCCCCGGGTAGGTGGAACCCCCCCACCCACACC
>NZ_JBMULZ010000010.1:0-276345 GCF_049534875.1 Uniformispora flossi | reverse complement strand
TGCCCCCCCCCGGGCTGGACCCCACCACAACCCCCCCAATCACGCGGCCCCGGGGGGGGGCCCCCCCCCTAGGGCCCCCCCCCCCACCGGCGTTTTCGTCCTCCCGCTCACACCACCTGGTGCAGCCACCTCACCGGCGCACCCTCACCCGCGTACCGGAACGGCTCCAGCTCGTCGTCCCACGGCTTGCCGAGCAGCCGCTCGATCTCGCGCTGCAGGTCGACCTCGCCGCGGGCGGCACGTGCCAGCACCGCGCGCAGCCGGTCCTCGGGGATCAGGATGTCGCCGTGCGCACCCGTGACCGCGTGGAAGATGCCCAGATCCGGGGTGTTGCTGTACCGCTCGCCCTCGGCGCCCGGCGACGGCTCCTCGGTCACCTCGAACCGCAGCAGATGCCACCCGCGCAGCGCGGACGCCAGCTTCGCCGCGGTCCCGGGGCGGCCGTGCCACGACATTTCGGCACGCAGCATCCCCGGCGCGGCCGGTTGGCGGACCCAGTCCAGGCTCAGGCGCACACCAAGAACGCCCTGTGCGGCCCACTCGACGTGGGGGCACAGCGCGCGCGGCGCGGAGTGCACGTACAAGACTCCACGTGTCGTCACTGGGACCTCCAGGCTAAGGACGAGGTTCGCCTTCCCCAGCGGCCTCGGTCTTGCCTTGGTCTCGTGCGCGACGCGGGTGTCCGTCGTTGCGTCCGTCTGCTGCTTGTCCCGCTGCTCCTACGATTCGGCCAGTGTGCTTCCTACGTGCGGTTTGCGCCTTTCATTGTGCCTCACGCATCCCGGAAGCACCACGCGGAACAATCACTCTCCGTGTGCACTGCCCGTGTGCTGCTAGGAATACACCGCTCATCCGACAATCAAACGTCACGCACAGTCTCGGAACTGTGAGTCACTGCACTCACCCTGCCCCTCGCTGTGCATCCTCATCCCTCGACAATCGAGCATTCACCCGAAGGGATGACATACCGTCAAGAGGGGCCGTGGCAGGCAACCTCCTGCGGCAGCCCCGGATTTCGGGCGGCTCCTCCGAGAGTAGGGGCCGCCGCGCGGATCCGCAGGGGTATCCCTCCGCGAATCCGCACCCGGCGACGACGAGTGCGGCACCACAGCCGCACCGCGACGGCGCGCGACAGGACGCGCGGCGAGCACCTGGGAGGGGAAAACGTGGGCGGGGGCATCACCGGGGGAACCGCACGCACGCGCGGGACCGACACCACAAACACAGCACACCGTCCGACAACACAGCTGCAGGGCGACCGAAGCGGCACCGGCCGCGTCCGGATCCCCCGCATGCGCATGGCCGCCGCCTGCCTGGCACTGACCGCGACGGCGACCGCCTGCTCCGACGCGACGAGCGGTCCCCGCGCCGCCTCCCAGGCCGGCTCCCAGGCCGCCTCGGGCCCGCAGAGCGCCCAACCGGCCGCCGGTACACCCACGATCCCCGCCCAGGCCGCCCCCGGTGCGCGGGCGGCCTCCCAATCCCCCGCGGCCGCGGCGAAGCCGACGGTCTACCCGTCCACCCGCGCGGCCGCCGCGCCGCTCGCCAAGCCCCGGTCGATGGCCGCGCTGGGCGACTCGATCACCCGCGGCTTCGACGCCTGTTCCCTCCCGTTGAAGGACTGCCCCTCGAAGTCGTGGGCGACGGGCGACGACGTGGACAGCCAGGCCAAGCGCCTCGGACTGCCGTCGAACGCGGTCTTCAACGACGCGCGCACCGGCGCCCGGATGTCCGAACTGGCCGACCAGGCCAGGGTCGCGGTCGGCCAGCGCGTCGAATACGTCACTGTGCTGATGGGTGCCAACGACGCGTGCCGGGACAAGGACGCCGACATGACGCCCGTCGCCGACTACGAACGCCAGTTGCGCAACGGCCTCGGCGTGCTGCGGCAGGGGTTGCCCGGCGTGCACGTCCTGGTGGTGAGCGTCCCCGACGTCGGCCGCCTGTGGGAGGTCGCCCGGGGCGAGTCGTTCGCGCGGACGGTGTGGTCGACGGCCGACGTGTGCCAGTCGATGCTCGCCGACCCGATGGACAGCCACCCGGACTCGCTGGCCCGGCGGCAGCGGGTGCGCGACCGGATCACCGCCTACAACGATGTGCTGCGCCGGGTGTGCGGCGAGTGGTCCGGGCAGTGCAAGTACGACGGCGGCGCGGTCAACGCGCAGCGGTTCGGCAAGAACGACCTGAGCCACTGGGACTGGTTCCATCCGAACGGCCAGGGCCAAGGCGTCATCGCGGATCTGACGATGCGCGAGGGCTTCCGCTGGCAGTAGTGCCCGCCGCCGGTCTCGCCGCAACCCCGGCCGTGACCCTGGGTGTCCGGCCTGCGGTGCCGGTAACGCTGCAGAGCCGCCTTACGGTCAAACGCCACCCGAACGCCAGACACCCGTTGGAGTGAAAGGTCGCAGACCACAGCAATGCGGGTTGCTAAGCTCGCGGGCGAAGCGCGACAGTAGCCGAACAAACACAATACGTGACCATGTGTGGGTTTCCCGGGCCGGTGCCCGTTGTCGATTCGACGGAAACCCCGCGGTGTCGACGCGTCACGCGCCTCGCTTCGATCGAGGTGCGCTGTCGTGATGCCCGACGGCTGTCGAGTGCTGCGAGTAGGGCGGGTGGGACTCGAACCCACGACCGAGGGATTATGAGTCCCTTGCTCTAACCGGCTGAGCTACCGCCCCGTGCCGTCCGTTACCGGTATCGGCCTCGGCAGCATAGCCGTTGATCGCCTTCCGCTGCGCGGCGGGATTCCGCAGGGGGTCCGTGAACGCCGGTTCCGGCACGGTTTCTCCGTCCCTCGCAGGTGTGAACCTGGCTGTGGGACCCCCGGATTTCCCGGCTTCTCGCGGTGGGCGGCAAAAAGCCCCGGGGCCGTGGGCCGCGGGGCTGGAAGCTTCCTGTGAAGCTCCCCCGACTGGACTCGAACCAGTAACCTGCCGGTTAACAGCCGGCTGCTCTGCCAATTGAGCTACAGGGGATTGCTCTGACCGCTTGGGTTTCCACCGCGGCGGTCGCTGCGTGGAATACATTAGCGCACTCCGGGGGGTGCCTTGCACACCGGTTTCCGGGGCGGACCGGGTGCCCGCGGGAGGCGGGGTGTGCGGGCCCGCGGCGGCCGGACTGGCAGACTCGCGACCGGCCCCGATCCCCGTGCCGGTACCGGGCGGTTTCCGGCGCGGTTGCCCCGTGCCGCCCGCGGGTAGTCGTGCTCACGCGGCACGGGACAGTACGGGCCCCCGCATTCGCACACCACCTCGGAGGGACTCCTCATGGGCACCCGCATCACTTTCGTCGCCGGCCTGGCCGTCGGGTACGTCCTGGGCGCGAAGGCCGGACGCGAGCGCTACGAGCAGCTCGCCAAGGCGACGCGCAGCTTCGTCGACAGCACGCCGGTGCAGAGCGCCGGACATGCCGCGGCGGGCTTCGGGCGCGACGCGAGCGGCAAGGCGGTCCAGAAGATCGGCGAGCACCTGCCGGAGCGCGTAGGCCGCCACCTGCGCCACGACGGGCACTCGCACAACGGCTCGTCGGCCCACGGCCGCTACGACGACGGCCTGTAGAGCCACCGGTCCGGCGAGGCGCCGGTCGGCGAAGGGGCCGGGCCCGGCCGCCCGTTGCGGGTCAGTTGCGGCGGTGCCGTCCGGGGTTGGGGGCCGCGTCCGCGGCGGCCGCCTCGGGGTGCAGCCGGTTGCGGACGTCGCGGTACTGCTCGCGCACGGCCGTGCCGATCGCCGCGTCTTCGTCGGACAGGACGGTGAAGTCGGCGCCGGGGCGCGGCCAGGCCGGGACGTCGGGCTTGCCGGAGAGTGCCCAGGCGGCCTGCCGGGCGACGCCCAGGGCGGCGGCGCGGGCGGAATCGGCGGGGTCGGGCACGGCGACGGGCAATCCGAGCAGCATGGGGGCGACCGCGCGGACGGCGGCGGAGCGGGCGCCGACGCCGACGAGGACGGCGCGTTCGACGGGGACGCCGTTGCGGCGCAGGACGTCGAGCCCGTCGGCGAGCCCGCACATCATGCCTTCGGTCGCGGCGCGGGCGAACGCTTCGGGCGTCATGCTCTCGCGGTGCAGGCCGGTGAGGGTGCCCGCGGCGTGCGGGAGGTGGGGGACGTCTTCGCCGTCCAGGTAGGGCAGCATGACGAGGCCGCAGGCGCCCGGGGTGGAGCGCAGCGCGAGTTCGTCGTAGCCGGCGGTGTCGACGCCGAGCATGGCGGCGGCGCCGCGCAGCACGCGGACGGCGTTGAGGGTGCGGACGAGCGGCATGCGGCGGCCGGTGGCGTCGGCGAGGCAGACCAGGGCGGGTCCGGCGTCGAGGGGGATCTCGTCGTGGACGGCGAAGGCCGCGCCGGAGGCGCCGACGGCCACCACCACGTCGCCGTGTTCGAGGCCGAGACCGAACGCGAGGGCCGCTTCGGCACCGGCGCCGGCGGAGATGAGGACGCCTTCGGGCGTGCGTCCGGCGGCTTCGCCGGGGGCGACGAGGCGGGGTAGGCGCAGGGCGCGGCCGAAGGCGCGTTCGGCGAGGTCGTCGCGCCAGGTGCCGGTTTCCGGGGACCAGTAGCCGGTGGTCGACGCGTCGGACCGGTCGGTGGTCAATTCGGCGGGGCAGCCGAGGAGTTGCCAGGTGAGCCAGTCGTGCGGGAGGGCCGCGGCGGCGACGCGGGCGGCTTCGTCGGGTTCGTGGCGGGCGAGGCGGCGCAGGTGGGAGACGGCGGTGGTGTGCGAGGGGACGAGGCCGGTGGCGTCGTACCAGGCGCCGGGCCCGCCGAGTTCTTCGGCGAGTTCCGCGGCGGAGCCGGATGCGCTGATGTCGTCCTGGGGCAACGGAGGTGCCACGACGACGCCTTGGCCGTCGAGGGCGATGAGGCCGTGGCCCTGTGCGGTGACGCCGATGGCTTCGACGCCGTCGAGGGTTCCGCCGCCGGCGGCTTCGCCGAACGCGCGGAGCCACGAGACGGGGTCGCCGTGGGCGCCGTCGGCGAAGCGGACGACGGTCTGCCGCAGGACGGTGCCGTCGTCGCCGTCGCAGACGACGATCCGGGCGGACCGGTGCGAACAGTGGACACCGGCGACGAGGCGACCGCGCATGCTGACCATGGGCGCAGTTTAGGAGGGCGCGCGGACGCTTTCGGAATGACGGCCGAAGACGTGTGCGGCGGGGTCGATGGGGCTGGTGGGACTACCGGCGGGACTACTGGCGGGACTGCCGGCCGGACGGTGCCCGGACTAGGTGTCGAGATAGCCGCGGAGTTGGTCGGCGTAGGAGCGGTCGCGGAGTTTGTTCAGGGTGCGGGATTCGATTTGGCGGATGCGTTCACGGGTGACGCCGAAGTGCTGCCCGATTTCCTCGAGGGTGTGGGGGCGGCCGTCGGTGAGGCCGTAACGGAGGCGGACGACGTTTTGCTCGCGGTCGCCGAGGGTGGCGAGAAGCGCTTCGAGGTGTTCGCGGAGGAGGATGCCGGCGGCGGATTCGGCGGGTGAGGCGGCGTCGCCGTCTTCGACGATGTCGCCGAGGAAGACGTCGTCTTCGCCGACGGGGGTGTGCAGGGAGACCGGTTCCTGGGCGAGCCGGAGGACTTCCACGATGCGCGTGGAGTCGAGGTCGAGGATGGCGGCGACGTCGGCGGGCGTGGGCTCTTCGCCGCGTTCCTGGGCGAGGCGGCGTTGGACGCGGATGACCCGGTTGATGAGTTCGACGACGTGGACGGGGACGCGGATGGTGCGGGCCTGGTCGGCGAGGGCGCGGCTCATGGCTTGCCGGATCCACCAGGTGGCGTAGGTGGAGAACTTGTAGCCGCGGGTGTAGTCGAACTTCTCGACGGCGCGGATGAGTCCGAGGTTGCCTTCCTGGACGAGGTCGAGGAGGCCGAGGCCGCGGCCGACGTAGCGCTTGGCGATGGAGACGACAAGGCGCAGGTTGGCTTCGATGAGGCGGCGTTTGGCGGCGGCGCCGTCGGCGGCGAGGCGTTCGAGTGCGGCGCGCAGGGCCGGGTCGAGGTCGGGGTCGCGGTCGGGATCGTGGTCGGGGTCGTGTGGGCGCCGGGCGAGTTTCTCCTCGGCGAACAGCCCGGCTTCGACGGCGCGGGCGAGGTCCACTTCATCGGCGGCGGTGAGCAGCGGGACGCGGCCGATCTCGCGCAGGTAGAGCCGCAGGAGGTCGGCGGCGGGCCCGTGGCCTTCGTCGCGGGCGGGGGCCTCGGGAGGGTCGTCGTCGCCGGGTTCCGGTGCCGGGGCGGTACCGGGCACGAGCGGCGGGCCGGGGGGTTCGGGCGCGTCGTCCGGGTGCTGCGGGGGCGGCCGGCCGGGCGCCTCCGCGCGCCGTGGGGTGGGCTGCGGCACGTTCCCCAGTTTGCGCCACTGTGCCCCGGAACCGAAGACTCCGGGAGCGGTGAGATGGGCTAATTTGCCCGTGCCGCAAGGGGACTGGACGATTTCGCGGTTCGGCGTGGCGCGTCGGGCCCGGCCGGTCGGCGGGCGGCCCGGATACGGGGACGGGACTGGGGACGGGCGGGCTCTAGATGCCGAGGCGGGCGGCGAGGCCGTCGAGGACGCAGTCGAGCCCGAAGTCGTAGCGCCACGCGAAGTCGTCTTTGCGGCGGGCGGTTTTGGTGTAGTCGCGGTAGGCGGGGTAGCGGCCGGTTTCCATGAGCCAGTTCATGCGGGGGCCGTAGGCGTCGCGCAAGTCGTCGCCGTCGGACCAGTTCTGGCGTTTCATCAGTTCGCGCTGGCCGATTTCGTCGGCGAGGGCGCCGCGGATGTAGGCGCGGACGGTCTGGACCGCGGCCATGGCGGTGTCGGCGTCGAGGCCGGCCGCGGTGAAGGCGCCGAGTGCGGCGTCGATCTCGGCGACCACGTTGGGGGTCAGGGTGACGACCTGGGTGGCGGTGAGTTCGAGGATCCAGGGGTGCCGCAGGGCGGTGGTGCGGCTGCGTTCGGCGTGGGCGCGCATGGCGCCGCGCCAGCCGGGGGCGGGGGCGGCCGGGGGGCGGGCGGCGAATGCGGTGTCGAGCATCAGCTCGAAGAGTTCGTCCTTGCCCGTGACGTAGCGGTAGAGGGCCATGGTGGTGACGCCGAGGTGGCCGGAGAGCTTGCGCATGGAGACGGCTTCCAGGCCTTCGGCGTCGGCCATTTCGACGGCGGCGGCGGCGATCGAGGCGTGGCTGAGCGTGGTGCGGGGGGCTTTGGCGGGGCGTTCGATGCGCTCCCAGAGGGTGGCCGGTTCGGCGGGCTCGGGATTTGCGTGCTGGGGGGCCATCGGGTGTCCCTTCGGTCCGCCGGCCGGGGCGCCGGTGCGTACACCGTATCAACTGCTGTACACCGTACACAGTGATGTGTACGGTGTACTCACATCGATAACGGTGTACACACAATGCTTGCCCGGAGGTCCTCCCATGTCCGCATCCACCACCACTCCCGCCGCGGTTTCCGTCGCCGCGTCCGCCGCCCCGGCCGGCGGCTCCGCCGACCGGCTGCGTCTCGCGGTGATCGTCGGCAGTACCCGCGGCGGCCGGTTCGGCCCGACGGTCGCGACGTGGCTGTCCGGGATCGCCGCCGAGCGCGACGACCTCGACGTCGACGTCGTCGACCTGGTCGCGACGCCGCTGCCGTCCGCCATGCCCGGCTACGGCCAGGCCCCCGACCCCGCCGACGCGGCGCTGCTGGCCGCGGTGACCCCGCGCTTGGCCGCCGCTGACGCGTTCGTCGTGGTCACGCCCGAGTACAACCACAGTTACCCGGCGGCGCTGAAGAACCTGATCGACCTGCACTTCGCCGAATGGCAGGCCAAGCCCGTCGGCTTCGTCGCCTACGGCGGCCTGTCCGGGGGCCTGCGCGCGGTCGAGCACCTGCGCCAGGTCTTCGCCGAGCTGCACGCGGTGACGGTGCGCGAAACCGTCAGCTTCCACGGCGCCGCCGCGACGTTCGACGGGCCCGAGCCGCGCGATGCCGAGAGCTGCGGGAAGGCGGCACGGACGTTGCTGGACCAGGTCGTGTGGTGGGCGCGGGCGCTGCGGGACGCGAAGGCCGTGCGCCCCTACGGGTCGTGACCGGCAACGGCATCGGCCAGGAGGGGCAGGAACATGGACACGGACGTCAACCGTCCTGAATCGGCGCCGACCGGGGCGCTGCCGTCCGCCGAAACGGAGCCGCTGGAGAGGCGGCTGCTCGCGACCGCGCTCGTAGTCGTCCTCGGTATGGCGATGACCGGGCTCGACATGACGGCGGTCAACGTCGCCTTGCGGCGGCTGTCGGGGGACTTCGGGGCGTCCATCACGACGGTGCAGTGGGTCGCGACCGCGTACACCCTCGCGCTCGCCGCGGTGATTCCGGTGACGGCGTGGGCGATCGGCAGGTTCGGCACCCGGCGGCTGTATTTCGCATCGGTGGGTGCGTTCCTGGCCGGGTCGGTGCTGTGCGGGATGGCGTGGTCGGTGGAGTCGCTGATCGCGTTCCGTGTGGTCCAGGGCATCGGCGGCGGGATGATCATGCCGGTCGGCATGACGATCATGACCCGGCGGGCCGGGAACCAGGTGCCCCGGATCATGGCAATTGTCGGCGTGCCGATGCAGTTGGGGCCGATGCTGGGCCCGCTGGTCGGCGGCTGGCTCGTCGACGCTGCGTCGTGGCGCTGGATCTTCTACCTGAACCTGCCGTTCGCGGTGCTTGCGCTGGTGCTCGCCTCCCGGTTCCTCGACCACGGCGACGCGCAGCCCGGCAAGCCGCTGGACCTGGTCGGCTTGGTGCTCCTCTCCCCCGGCCTGTCGGCGCTGCTGTACGGCCTCACGACGGGCGCGCACCGCGGCGACTTCGGCTCCGTGTCGGCGGCACTGCCGACGGCTGTCGGGGCGGCGCTGGCCGTCGCGTTCGTCGTCCACGCGCTGCGGTCGCGGAATCCGCTGATCGATCTGCGGCTGCTGCGGCGGCCTTCGGTGCGGGCCTCGGGCGGGGCGCTGGTGCTGTTCATGTGCGGGTTCTTCGGGATGCTGCTGCTCGCGCCGCTGTATTTCCAGACGGTGCGCGGCGAAAGCGCCATGGCGACGGGCTTGCTGATGCTGCCGCAGGGCGTCGGCACGCTGGCGACGATGCCGGTGTGCGGGCGGCTGCTCCCCCGGGTGGGGCCGCGACGGCTGCTGCTGTCCGGGCTGTCGCTGTCGGCGATCGGGCTGGGGGCGTTCGCCGTGCAGGTCGGCGCGGGTGCGGACGCGCCGGTGTGGGGACTCGGCGCCGCGCTGTTCGTGACCGGCACGGGCATGGGCTTCACGATGATGCCGACGATGTCGTCGGCGGTGTCCGGCCTGCCGCAGGAGGAGATCCCGGCGGCGAGCACGATGCTGGCGATCACCCAGCAGGTGGGCGCGTCGATCGGGACGGCGTTCCTTTCGCTGATCCTGGCCCGGTCGCTGGCCGGGCAGGCTGCGGCCGACGCGCCCGACGCGTTCCAGGTGGGTTATGCGGCGGGCATCGCGATCCTGCTGCTGGCGCTGCTGCCCGCGACGCGGGTGGCCCGGAGCCTCACCCCGCCCTGAGGCCGCCCCGCAACCGCCCGGGGGCCGCGGCTAGAGCGCCGCGGCGCCGTTGTCGAGAAGGGAACGGCGGTACTTCTCCAGGTCCATCAGTTCCTGGAAGGTCGCCGCGTAATCCTCCGGCGCGGCGGCCGGGTCGAGCCGCTGGAGCCGCGACTTCACGTCGGCGATGCGGGCGTCGGCGGAGTAGACCCGCAGGCTGACCAAGCACCCCCCCGCATAGACGTCGTCCGGCACGCGGGACTGGTAGGGCGCCTCGACCGCCAGTTCCGTGACCAGGGCCCGCACCGTGTCGTCGGCGGCGGCCTCGCGGACTGCCGGGATCCACCCTGTCTCGACGGCAGGGCCGTTGAGGCCGCCGGCGGTGTCCATCGCGGCGCGGACGGCGGCGTAGGGCGGCACCGTGAACTCGTCCACACCGAAGCCGTCGAACGCCCACGCGACCAGCCCCGGGTACTGCAGGGCGAGCTTGAGGACTTCGCGCTGCACCGTCTGGCGCGTGTCGCGGCCGTCCGCCGGGCGGCTGCCGCGCGGCACGGCGGCCGCCCGGTCCGGCGGCGCGCTCTCGGCCGCGGCGCCCTTCGTGGCGCGTTCGCGTTTCCAGCGGGCGAGTTGCGCGACGCGGCCGACGACGAACCGCTCGTCGAGGAACCCGAGCCACGAGTCGAGGCGGACGGCGTAGGTGTGCCGCAGGGCCTGGTCCTTGATGTCCGCGACGATCGGCGCCGCGGCGTCCAGCGCGGCGACGCGGCCTTCCGCGGTGCCCAGGTCGTGGCCTTCGATGCGGCTGCGGATCGCGAACTCGAACAGCGGCACGCGCGAGTCGACGAGGTCGCGGACCGCCTGGTCGCCCTTCGTCTGGCGCAGGTCGCACGGGTCCATGCCGGAGGGCTCGACGGCGACGAACGTGCGGGTGACGAACCGCTGGTCCTCCTCGAACGCGCGCAGCGCCGCCTTCTGCCCCGCCGCGTCGCCGTCGAAGGTGTAGATGACCTCGCCGCGGAAGCCGTCGCTGTCCATGAGGAGGCGCCGCAGGACCTTGATGTGGTCCTCGCCGAACGCCGTCCCGCACGTCGCGATCGCGCCGGGCACGCCCGCGAGGTGGCAGGCCATGACGTCGGTGTAGCCCTCGACGACGACGGCCCGGCCGGACTTGGCGATGTCCTTCTTGGCGAGGTCGAGGCCGTACAGCACCTGCGACTTCTTGTAGATCGGCGTCTCGGGGGTGTTGAGGTACTTCGGGCCGTTGTCGTCGTCGCGCAGCCGCCGCGCGCCGAAGCCGATGACGTCGCCGCCGATGTCGCGGATCGGCCACATCAGGCGGCCCCGGAACCGGTCCATCGGGCCGCGCCGGCCCTCGCTGGCCAGGCCGCCGGTGAGCAGCTCCTGCGGGGTGAAGCCCTTGCCGCGCAGGTAGCGGACGAGGTGCTCCCAGCCGGCGGGCGCGTACCCGATCCCGAAGTGCTCGGCGTCGGCCTGGGTGAACCCGCGGTCGGCGAGGAACTGCCGCGCGATCATCGCCTCGGCCGAACCGAGCTGCTCGGCGAAGAACGCCGCGGCGGCGCGGTGTGCCTCGACGAGACGGGTCCGCTGGCCCTGCTGGCGGCCGGGCGTGTAGCCGCCTTCCTCGTAGCGCAGTTCCACGTTGTACTGCGCGGCCAGCCGCTCGACCGCTTCGGAGAAGGTGAGGTGTTCCACCTTCTTCACGAACTCGATGACGTCGCCGCCCTCTTGGCAGCCGAAGCAGTGGAAGAGGCCTTTGGCGGGGGCGACGTTGAACGACGGCGACTTCTCGTCGTGGAACGGGCACAGGCCTTTGAGGTTGCCGCCGCCAGCGTTGCGGAGCTGGAGGTGCTCGCCGACGACCTCGTCGATGCGGGCCGCCTCGCGGACCCGCTTCACATCCTCGTCCCGAATCCGGCCCGCCATGCGGTCGAGTTTACGGCCCCGGACCGACGGGGCGGACGGGTGGGAGGGGGCGGGCGGAGCCGGTCGGGACCGGTCGGGGACCGGTCAGACGGCGGGGACGTCGTAGGTGAAGACGTAGTGCGGGACGTGGGTGGGCGGAGTGGTGAACTCGTCGCCGACGGCCTTGAAGCCGAGGTGCTCGTAGAACCCGCGGGCGGACGTGCGGCCGTTGCACCACACGAGCGTGGCGCCGCGGGCGGCGCACTCGGCGAGCCCGGCGCGCAGGACGGCGGCGCCGTAGCCCTGCCCGCGGACCTCGGGGTCGCTGGCCATGCCGCGGAAGCGGTGGGCGGGGGTGCCGTCGAGGGGGTCCGGGAAGAACGTGACGCAGCCCACGACCCGGTCGGCGTCGTCGTACGCGGCCAGGTGGAACGTGCCCGGGAGGGCGTCCTCCGGATACACCGCGGTCTCCCGCGGGAGTCCGGCGCGCAGGACCGACCAGCGCAGGTCGAAGATCTCGGCCACGGGGACGGGTTCGATGCGCACGGGGGCTCCGGGTTTTTGCCTGCGGGTTCTCGGGAGGTGCCGGGCCGGGTCGCGGCCGGGCACCATCCAGCGTCGCACAGGCGTCAACCGGGTGGTGCGGGAGGGGCGGGCGGAGTGGGTGGGACAGAGCACGGAGGGGCGGAGGTGATGGGGCGGGTGCGGGTCAGGGCGTGCGGCGGCCGACGGCGCGGTGCAGGACGACGGCGGCCTCGTCGGTGAGCGAGGCGACCTGGTCGACGACCACGCGGAGGCGGGCGGCGGCGTCCGGGGCGGCCGCGTAGTCGGGGCGCAGCGCGGGGTCGAGGGTGTCGGGGGCGCCCGCGGCGAGCATCTCGACGAGTTCGGTGACGATGGTGCGCTGCCGGATGCGGAGCTGTTCGAGGTCGGCGCGGCCCATCACATAGTGCGCGGTGAGGGCTTTGAGGACGGCGCATTCGAGGCGGGCGTCGCGCGGGACGAGCAGGTCGGCGGCGTAGCGGATGCCCGGGACGGGGCCGAAGTAGGCGCGGGTCTCGGTTTCCGCGGCCAGGCACAGGCGGCCGATGAGTTCGCTCGTGGTGTTCTTGAGCCCGGCTTGCGCGCGGCGCGACCCGTCGAAGGCGCCGGGCCAGAACTCGGTGGCGAGGAGGCGGTCCAGCGCGGCGCCGAGTTCGTCGTCGGGGGCGAGGGCGTAGCGGTCGGCGGCGAGCGCGAGGACGGCGGCGCGTTCGCCGGGGGCGGCGAGGCGGTCGAGGTCGATGCGGCCGGAGTAGACGGCGTCCTCGAAATCGTGGACGGAGTACGCCACGTCGTCCGACCAGTCCATGACCTGGGCTTCCAGGCTGCGGCGGCCTTCGGGGGCGTCGGCGCGGATCCAGGCGAAGACGTCGAGGTCGTCGTCGTAGACGCCGTAGGTGCGGACGCCTTCGCGGCGCGGCCACGGGTATTTGAGCACCGCGTCGAGGGCGGCGCGGGTGAGGTTGAGGCCGACGCTGCGGAAGGTGTGGGCGGTCTCGGTTCCGGTTCCGGTTCGGGTTTCGGTTCGGGCGTCGGTCGCGGGTGATGGTGCGGGTGCGGGTGCGGGTGCGGCGAAGGTCTTGGGTTCGAGGCGGGTGAGGAGGCGGAGGCTTTGCGCGTTGCCTTCGAAGCCGCCGCAGGCTTGCGCGGCGCGGTCGAGCGCCAGTTCGCCGTTGTGCCCGAACGGCGGGTGTCCGAGGTCGTGTGCCAGGCAGGCGGTTTCGACGAGGTCGGGATCGCAGCCGATTGCCTGTCCGAGTTCGCGGCCGATCTGACCGCATTCGAGCGAATGCGTCAGGCGGGTGCGCGGCACCTGCCGACCGTCCGGCGGGCTCTCGCCCGGCACCACGACCTGGGTCTTGCCGGCGAGCCGACGGAGGGCCGCGGAGTGCAGGACGCGGGCCCGGTCGCGTTGGAAAGCCGTCCGCCCGGCGCGTTTCCCCGGCTCGGGCACCCACCGCTCCTGGTCGCTCTCGCGGTAGGCGGTCTGGGCGTGGACGGGGAGCCTTATCCGGTCGGACATGCGTCCCACGGTAAGGAGTCGGGCGGACATCGGAGGTCAGCCCACGCCGGAGTCTGCGGGGAATTGATCGGATATGACCGCACGGTCGGCGTGCGGCTCCGGACTTGGCGGCGGGGGCGGTCAGATGACGCCGTGGCCGAATCCGGAACTGCGACGGAAGAGCCACCAGTGCAGGTAGGCCGCGGTCTCGCGGGCGATGTACGCGAGTTGCGTGGCGCGGCTTTCGACGGCGGGGCCTTGCCGGGCCGGCGAGGTGGCGGCGTCCAGGCCGGCGGCGCGGGCCATCGAGTGGGAACGCAAGGCATGCCAGGGGTCGGTGACGATCACCAGGCTGTGCCAGTGGTGGCGGTGCATCGTGGTGGCGACGGCGGCGATGCTCTGCAGCGTGTCGGAGCCGACCGGGACCGCGAGCCTGCTGCTGGGGGCGACTTCGCGGTCGACGAGCCGGCGGCGGCCTGAGCCCGCTTCGATGAAGCGGTCGCCGGGCTGGTTGCCGCCGACGGTGATGATCCGTGGGGCGGCGTTCTCGCGATAGAGCGCCGGCGCGTGCTCCAGGCGGGCGCGGAGGACGGGCGAGGGACGTCCGTCGTTACTGGCTCGCGCCGAGGACGAGGATCGCGTCGACGGACGGGCGGTCGTCCTGGCGGGCGACCCACCAGACGCGGCCGGCGGTGCCGAGGACGGTGGCGAGGAGGGCGCAGAGCGTCCAGCAGGCGATGCGGCGGAGTCGGCGGAGGAGGGGGTGGTTGGCGGGTGGGGCGGCGGCGTTGGTGTCGGGGTCGGCGTCGGCGTGGGTGTCGGCGGTGGTTTCGGTGGGGGCGGGGACGTGGTGGGCACCGTCGCGGGGCAGGCGTGCGCCTTGCGGGTGGCGGGGGGTGCGGTACGGCGCGGGGTGGGGAGGCGGAGACGCGTGCGGGGCATTGGGGGGAGCTTATTGCTTGGGAGTAATCGATCCCTAACAGATTGTGACGATCCGGTCGCCGGGTGGGGTGATGGGTTTGCGACGTGGCGGCACCGGCCGTCCGCGGTGGGCGGACGGGCGGAGGCGGGCGGGGTTCAGCGCATGTCGGCGAGTTTGGTGCGGAGTTGCAGGACGGCCTTGGTGTGGATCTGGCAGGTGCGGCTCTCCGTCACGCCGAGGACGTGGCCGATCTCGGCGAGCGTGAGGCCTTCGAAGTAGTAGAGCGTGACGACGGTCTTCTCCCGCTCCGGGAGGGCGTTGATGGCGCGCGCGAGCAGGTGGCGCATCTCGCGGGCCTCGGCGACCTCGACCGGGTCGTCCGCGGTGGTGTCTTCGAGGGTGTCGACCAGGCTCAGGCGGTCGCCGGTTTCCGACCCGGCGTGCAGGAGTTCGTCGAGGGCCATCACGTTGACGAGGGACAACTGGCTGAAGATGGCCCGCAGATCGTCGAGCGAGATGCCCATTTCGCGGGCGACTTCGGCTTCGGACGGGGTGCGGGTGAGGCGCGCTTCGAGGGTGGCCATCGCCTGCTCGACGTTGCGTGCCTTCTGCCGCACCGAACGGGGGATCCAGTCGAGTGCCCGGAGTTCGTCGATGATCGCGCCGCGGATGCGGCTGATCGCGTACGTCTCGAACTTGATCGCGCGGTCGAGGTCGAACTTCTCGATCGCGTCGATGAGGCCGAAGATGCCGTACGAGACGAAGTCCGCCTGGTCCACGTTCGCGGGCAGGCCGACACCGACGCGGCCCGCGACGTACTTCACCAGCGGCGAGTAGTGCAGGATCAGGCGCTCCCGGAGCCGTGGGTCCCCGGACAGCTTGAACTCGCGCCAGAGGGCGTCCAGCGCGCGGTTCGGGTCACCACCGCGCGTGCCGGCCGCTTCGGGCTCGGACACGGTTGTGGTGGTGCCGTCACGCCCTGGGATGTGCTTGGGCATACGTGGCCTTGAGTCGTTCCACCGAGACGTGCGTATAGATCTGCGTGCTCGCGAGCGTAGCGTGACCGAGCAACTCCTGAACGCTACGAAGGTCCGCGCCTCCTTCGATCAGGTGGGTCGCGGCGCTGTGCCGCAACCCGTGCGGGCCGAGATCGGGCGCGTCCGGCACGGCGGCCAGGCGCCGGTGGACGAGGTCCCGCACGGCCCGCTGGTCGAGGCGGCGGCCCCGGACGCCGAGCCACAACGCGTTGCCGCTGTGCGGCTTGCGGAACTCGGGACGGCCTCGGTCCAGCCAGGCGGACACGGCACGCACGGCGGGGAGACCAAGGGGGACGGTGCGTTCCTTGCCGCCTTTGCCGAGGACGCGTATGACGCGGCGTTCCAGGTCGAGGTCGGATACGTCGAGGCCGACGAGTTCGCCTACGCGGATGCCGGTGGCGTAGAGGGTTTCGAGGAGGGCTTGGTCGCGGAGGGCGAGGGGGGTTTCGGGGGCGGGTTCGGGTTCGGTTTCGGGGTCGCGCATCGCCACCGTTTCGGGGTCGGTCTCCCCCACCCCCGCCTCCGAGCAGGGCTGCGGTTCGGCCGTGTCGGCCCGGCTCGGCCGCGGGCGGTCGAGCAGGGCGCGTGCCTGGTCCTGGCGTAGGACGGCAGGCAGCGGCCGGTGTGCTTTGGGCGTGGCCAGCAGCGCACCCGCGTCGGCGTCGGCGATGCCGTTGGCGGTGAGCCAGCCGGTGAACGCCCGCGCGGCGGCGGCACGGCGCGCGATGGTGGTGCGCGCACTGCCGAGGCTGGTCATGCGGGCCAGCCAACTCCGCAGCACGGCAAGGTCGATCCCGCGCGGCGATGTCACGCCCATCCGGCGGGCGTGCTCGAGCAGCGCGGCAACGTCCCCCGCGTAGGCGCGTACGGAATGCGCCGACAATCCGCGCTCGGCCCGCAGATGCCGCGTGAAGCGTTCGGCGGCATCGGCGAGTTCGGCAGGCATCGGGACAGCGTCGCTGCGCTCTGCGGGGACCATGCCCCAACGTTGATCAGTCGATCGGTCGCGGTCAAGCACCGCCACGGGTAGTGGGCGCGGCCCACGCCCCAGCGCACGCCTCCACGCGCCCCCTCCAGGACTGTTGCCGATCGGCACCATTCCGATCAGGTGCGATCAACTGCGGTCATCGGGCCATCGAGGACCGCCTCCCGGGGAACGCAGCGAGCCGACAATGGCATTTGCATACGTGCTCGCCTCGCAGCTGCCCGTGCTTGGGCGCCTCTGTCGTGTGTCGGACACCACGCGCGGCGCTGCCCGGTCGCCGGGGCACCAGGAACCCCCTTCGACGTCATTCCGGACCGTGGTGTCGTGCACGTGGTGGGGCAAACGAGCCCGGGGACACGAACAGGGCGACTCCGCAGCGCGATTGCCGAAGCCTCCGCACGAACGCAGTGCGCGCGCAGTCCACGCAGGCCCGTCGTGCCGGCTGCTGTACGCGGCGAACGCCTCCGCCCCATCCGGCTCGTGCGCCGACGCGCCGTCCGGACCCCGTGGCGCACGTTCGATTCCCCTGGCGCACGAGTCGGCCGATGACGGGGCCAGCCCCGGCGGCTTACCCGCTCCGGGCCGTCACATCGCCTCGCTTTCGGGTCCGTTCGGCAGCGCGCCGGTTCGGGCCGGGGTGTTGGCATCGGGTGGGGTGGCGCGGAGCCACAGGCGGGTGGGGCCCGGGAGTGTGTCTTGTGGGGTGGCTAGGCCCAGTTCGCGGAGGGCTTCGAGGTAGGTGGTGATGGCTCCGGGGGCGATGCCGGCGGCGCGGGCGATGGCCGGGGGCGGCAGGGGGCGGAACGGGGAGACGGCTTCGAGGACGCGTAGGAGGTCGGGTGGGAGGCGGTCCCAGGGACGGGCCGGGCCGGCTTTGCGGGGGGCGAGGTCTTCGCCGATGCGGCCCAGGTGTTCGAGGACTTCGGCGGCGCTGGTGACCACGTAGGTTTCCTCCTCGCGGAGCAGTTGGTGGACGCCGGCGGATTGCGGCGAGGTGATCGGGCCGGGGACGCCCATGACGACGCGGCCGAGGGCGTCGGCGCGGTGGGCGGTGATGAGGGCGCCGCTGCGTACGGCGGCTTCGATGACGAGGGTGCCGGGGGTGAGTGCGGCGATGACGCGGTTGCGTTCGACGAAGCGGATGCGGCTTGGGGAGCTGCCGGGTGGGAGTTCGCTGACGAGGGTGCCGACTTCGGCGATGCGGGCGAACAGGCGTTCGTGGCCGCGCGGGTACGCCACGTCGATGCCGCAGGCGAGGACGGCGATGGTCAGGCCGCCCGCGGCGAGGGCGCCTTTGTGGGCGGCCGCGTCGATGCCGTAGGCGCCGCCGGAGGCGACGCACCAGCGGGCTTCGGCGAGTTCCCGGGCCAACTCGTAGGCGGCGTAGGTGCCGTAGTCGGTGCCGGCGCGGGAACCGACGACGGCGACGGAGCGGAGGGCGGCGTGCCGGAGTCGGGCGGCGCCGCGGGTCCACAGGCCGAGGGGGCGGGCGTCGCCGAGGTCGTCGAGTTGGGTGGGCCAGCCGCGGTCGCCGGGGATCACGAACTCCCCGCCGAGGCGGGCGACCGCGGCGAGGTCTTCGGCGGCCGCGGCGCCGCCGAGTCGGACGCGGTAGCCGCCCGGGTCGCGGCGCCGGAACTCGGGTGGCAGCGGTCCGTCGCCGTGCAGGACCCGGAGGACTTCCTGCGGGCCGTGGACCCGGACGGCGGCGCCCATGGCGGTGTCGCCGGGTTCGGCGATCCGGGCGAGGGCCGCGCGGGCGACGTGTTCGTCGTTCATGGGGTCACTCCTCGGTGTCCCATTCGGGCCGGTCGCGGCGTTCGCGGTCGGCGTCGAGCGTGGCCAGTTGGGCGAGTGCGGCCTGGGTGGCGTCGGATTCCGGGAGTGCGCCGCCGGCGGGGGCGAGCAACTCGGCGGCGGTGCCGCGCGGTACGCCGGTGCGGAATTCCAGGGCGGCGTCGACGTCGGCCGTGCTCGGCCGGTCGCGGCCGGAGAGGTCGGCGATCGTCCAGGCGACGCGGAGGACGCGGTCGAGGCCGCGGGCGGTGAGCATGCCGCGCTCCAGGTCGCGGGCGGCGGAGGTGAGGGCGTCGGGTGCGAGGCTCCAGCGGGTGCGGAGTTCCCGGCCGGGGACTTCCGCGTTGAGTGCCCACGGGGTGTCCGCGTACCGGCGTGCGGCGCGTTGGCGGGCTTCGAGGACGCGGGCGGCCACGTCGGCGGTGGACTCTCCGTCACCTGTGGGTGCGAAGAGTTCGGCGCGGGACACCGGGTCGACGGTGACGCGGACGTCGATGCGGTCGAGCAGCGGCCCGGACAGCCGGGACAGGTACTTGGCGCGCATCGCCGGCGAGCACGTGCAGTCGAGGCCTTTGCCGGCGAACCTCCCGCACGGGCAGGGGTTCGCGGCGAGGACGAGCAGGAACCGGGCGGGGAATCTGAGGGTGCCGACGCTGCGTGCGACGGTGACCAGGCCGCTTTCCAGGGGTTGGCGCAGGGCGTCGAGGACGCGGGTGCTGAATTCGGGTGCTTCGTCGAGGAAGAGGACTCCGTGGTGGGCGAGGGAGACGGCTCCGGGGCGGGGCAGGCCGTTTCCGCCGCCGACCAGGCTCGGCATGGTGGCCGAATGGTGCGGTGCGCAGAACGGCGGTGCGGCGACGAGCGGCCGGTCGGGCGGCAGGGTCCCGGCGACCGAGTGGACGGCGCTGACCTCCAGGGCGGCGGGCGGGTCGAGGGGCGGCAGCAGGCCGGGCAGGCGCTCGGCGAGCATGGTCTTCCCGGCGCCGGGTGGTCCGAGCAGGTACAGGTGGTGTCCGCCCGCGGCGCACACTTCGAGGGCGCGGCGGGCGCGGCGCTGTCCGGCGACCTCGGCGAGGTCGGGTGGCGGCAGGCCGGGGCCGCTGATCAGCATCGTGCCGACGGTTTCCGGGTCGGGCCCGGTGACCGCCGGGAGCGGCGGTTCGTCGGGCGGCGGGAGGCCGCGCAGCACCGCGAACAGGTGCCGGAGGGATCGGACGCCGAGGACCTCGATGTCCGGCACGAGGCGGGCTTCCACGGCGACGGACTCGGGTACGGCCACCCGGCCGCACCCGGCTGCGGCAGCGGCCATGACGGCGGGCAGGATGCCGCGGACCGCGCGTACCCGGCCGTCGAGCCCGACCTCGCCGATCATGATCAGGTCGGCGAGGAGTTCCGGGTCGATCTTGCCGTTGGCGGCGACGATCGCGCAGGCGACGGCCAGGTCGAAGCCGCTGCCGGTTTTGGGGACGGTGGCAGGGGTCAGGCCGACGGTGATGCGGCGGGGCGGCCATTCCTCGCCGGAGTTGACCAGGGCGGCGCGCACCCGGTCGCGGGATTCGGTGACCGACTTGTCGGGGAGTCCGACGAGGTTGAAGACCGTGAGGCCGGGTTCGATGTCCGCTTGGACTTCGACGACGACGCCGTCGACGCCGAGCAGCGTCACCGAGCGGGTACGGGCGAACACCATGTCAGCACGCTCCCCTCACGTGCTCGACGCGGGCGGCGCCGCGGTGCGAGGGCAGCACGGCGACCAGGTCGATGCGGACGTCGCAGCCGGGGGCGGCGAGGTCGGGGTGTTCGGCGATCCAGCGTTCGGCGAGGCGGCGTAAGCGTTCGGCTTTGCCGGGGGTGACGGCGGCCAGGGGGTGCTCGACCGCGGGGATCCGGCGGGTCTTCACCTCGCAGACGACCAGGGTCGGGCCGTCGCGGACGACGAGGTCCAGCTCGCCCAGGGCGCAGCGCCAGTTGCGGGCGAGGACGACAAGCCCGGCGTCCGCGAGGAAACGGGCGGCGACGCGCTCGCCGTAGTCGCCGATGGCGGCGTTGCGGGTGGTGGGGGTGCGGGTCGTGGGGGTGCGGGGTTTGGGTGTGCGGCCGGCTCCGGGGCCGACGGGGGTCTCGCCGGCGGATTCGGCGCGGGTCGTGGCGCGGATTTCCGGGCTGTGCCGGTCGGGCGTGCGGGTCATGAGGACCACCTCCGCGACGACCATGACGGGTCGGGAGGGAGACACGCAGCTTCAAGATCGCCAAGGCTGTGGACAACCCCAGCCTGTGGATAACTTCCGACGCCGGAACCGGAGATCGGCTACTTTGCGACACGGCGTGACCCGGCGGTCACGGCAGGCCGCGACCGCCGGAAGGTGGGTGGGGGAGGGGGGCCCACAACGCAAGCACAACGCTCAGCTGTCCGCCCTCCCCCGTCTCCCCCTACGTCCCGAACCCCTCATTCCCCGACGGCATCTCCAAGTCGCTCTTCGTCAGCTCCTCGACGTTGACGTCCTTGAAGGTCAGCACCCGCACGTTCTTCACGAACCGCGCCGGGCGGTACATGTCCCAGACCCACGCGTCCGCCATGGCGAGTTCGAAGAACACTTCGCCGTCGGCCGACCGCACGTGCAGCTCGTATTGGTTGGTGAGATAGAAGCGCCGCTCCGTCTCGATGACGTACTTGAAGAGGCCGACGACATCGCGGTACTCGCGGTAGAGCTGAAGCTCCATCTCGGTCTCGTACTTTTCGAGATCCTCCGCACTCATGCGCGCCCCTCGCTCCTGCGCTTCGCTGTCGCATCCATTGTGTACCGGCGGGCGGCCCAGGCCGACGCCCTGCCGCTCAGTTCCACCACTCGAACGGCTCGTCCACCAGTTCCCCGGCCAGGAAGCGGGGCAGCAGCTCGGGCAGCCGCCCCGGGTAGAAATGCTCCCGACTCGACACGATCTCATCCACGGTCCACCAGCGTGCGCCGACATACTCGTCGACTTCCTCCTGGGTCCATCCGTGCGCGTCGATCTCCGGGGCCTCTCCGGCCACGTGCGCCGCGACCACGTATTCGTGCTGTACACGGCGGAACTCGCCGCGTGTCCACGTCGAGCTGCGCCGCCATATGGGTGAACCGACATCGGCGGGTTCCAGGCGTAGGCCGGTCTCCTCGAAGATCTCCCGGACGGCCGCGTCGACGTACGTCTCGCCCGGGTCCAGCCCGCCACCGGGCAGGTCCCACCAGATCGACGGCCGGCTCTGCGCCACGTTGTTGTTGAACAGCAGGACCCGCCCGGACGCGTCCAGCAAAACCACCCGCACGGCCCTGCGCACCAGGTCCACACGCAGGTCGGCCGGATAGTCGGGGACGGGATGCGGCAGCGCCTCCGGCCACGGATTGACGTGGGCCCGGGGCTGCGCGGCGTCGTTCGAAGTCATTCGCCGATTGTGCACCCGACACGGACGGGCGAGGCCGGTCCCGTACGCGTGTACGGGGCCGGCCTCGCCCGGAGGAGTGCGGATGCGGCACCGGTCAGGCCGGCGGCGCCCCCGTCGTGGCGTCGTCGCTGCGCGTCTCGACCCACTTGCGCCGCCACAGCACCATGGGCACCGCGCCGATGAAGCCGAGGGCCAGCGGCGCGGCCGACAGGCCCTTCTGGTCGAAGGTGTCCGGCACGCCGAGCCAGTGGATCCGGCCGAGCGGCCAGATGACGGTGAACGCGCGGCCGATGACCTCGTCCTTGTCGATGGTCGCGGTCATCGCGTCGCCGCCGGTCAGGTGGGCCCGCGAGTCCCGCGAGTTGCTGCGGTTGTCGCCCATCACCCACAGCCGCCCCTTGGGGACGGTGACCTGGAACGGCGTCTCCGACGGGGCGACGCCCGGCTTCAGATAGGGCTCGTTGAGCGGCACGCCGTTGACCGTGATGCGGCCAGCGGCGTCGCAGCAGGCCACGGTGTCGCCGCCGACCCCGATGACGCGCTTGATGAGGTCCTTCTCGTTCGTGGACGGCATCAGGCCGACGAACGACAGCGCCGTCTGCAGACCGCGCACGAACCCGTTGCTCGACTGGTCGGGGGTGCCTTCCAGCCACGGGTCACTGCCGCCCGGATCGTGGAAGACGACGACCTCGCCGCGCTCCGGCTCGGCACCGAACCACGGCGTCAGCTTGTCGACGAGCACCCGGTCGCCGATCTGGATGGTGTCCTCCATCGACGCGGACGGGATGGAGAACGCCTGCACGAAGAAGGTCTTGATGATGAGCGCCAGCACCAGCGCGACCGCGAGCAGCAGCGGAAGTTCTTTCCAGAAAGAACCCTTCTTTGCCGGCTTCTTGGCCCTTCCTTTACGGCCGCCTGGGGCTGCGGGCTCCTCTGTCGACTCCTCGTCGCGCGGCCCGCCGGGCGGGGGAACCGCCGCTCCGCCGTTCTTGCCCAGGTCCACCGGAGTGTCCGCGTCGGGCGCGGCGCCGTTCTCCGACCGGGCCCCGGACTCCCCGGGGGCCTCGCCCGGGTGCGGGACGCCGGGGCCGTCCGCGCCCTCGTCCGGTCCGCCGGACCCGTTCCCGGGCCCTGGACCGGCCGGGCCCGCCGGGCTGCCGGCCGGGGTGCCACCGGGCGTTCCGCCAGGTACGGAGCCGCCCGGCTCGGGCCGCTGCTGCGGCTCGTCGGGCGTACGACCGGGTTCGTCGTCTCCACCTGCGGATCGTGCTCCGACCACGACTTCCCCCACGGCGCCTCCTCGTACCTGTGCCGGCGGCGCCCGGCGCGCGGGCTCGCCGACCATCCGTCCATCGTCATGCTTCGTCTGCGGGCGCGTTTCACGAGCCCGGTCGGTGCGCGTGGACATCCCGGCTCCGCGGGCGCGAGCGTACACGCCGACGGAGCAGGATCACCGGAACGGCACCCGTCAAGCCCATAACGACCGGAACGCTCGGGAGAACCGCGCTCGCAGCACTCGATTGGGTAAATTTCCCGGCGTCCGCGAACGTGCCGGGCACCGGGAGGGTCCGCCAGCGGCCGACCGGCCAGGCGACCGTGAAGGCGCGGCCTACGACGTCGTCCTCCGAGATGGTGCCCTGGTAGGGCCGGTCCTGGTGTGCCCGGGAGTCCGCGGAGTCGCCCCGGTGGTCCCCCATCACCCACAGGCGGCCCTTCGGCACTTTGACCGAAAAAGGCAGATTGGACGGCGCGTTTCCGGGATAGATGTACGGCTCGTCGAGCGGTACGCCGTTGACCGTCACGCGCCCCGACGGATCGCAGCACGCGACCGTGTCGCCGCCGACCCCGATCACCCGTTTGATGAGGTCCTGCTCGTCGTTGGCCGGCGTCAGGCCGACGAAGACCATCGCCTGCTTCAGCTGCTTGATGCCCGGCGGCGGATCGTTCTTCGGCTTGTGCTGGAGCCAGCCGCCCGGGTCGCGGAACACCACCACCTCGCCGCGTTCCGGCGTGGCGCCGAACCACGGCGTGAACTTGTCCACGAGCACCCGGTCGCCGATGCCGATGGTCTGTTCCATCGAGCCGGACGGGATGAAGAACGCCTGCACGAAGAACGTCTTGATGAGCAGGGCGATCACCACCGCGACCACGACCAGCATCGGCAGCTCGCGCAGCAGCGACGCGGGACGGCGCCGCCGCCGGGTCCCGCCGCGGCCCTTGCCGGACGCCTTGGCGCGCGCGGCGGCACGGCCGGGGCGGGCGGTGCCGTCGGCCGCGGGCACCGGGCGGAGCTGCGCCGTGGTCTCCGCCGCGGACGGTTCCGGATCCGGCGGCTCGGGGCCGGCCGGCGGCGGCGGGGCGGGTTCGGGGGCGGCCGTACGCTCGCGTTCCTCCCCGGGACGGGACGACGTGCGGGGCTTGCCGCGCTTACCCACGGCCCCGATCCGACGGCGGCCCCGCCGCCGCGACCGGTCCGGACGCCAGCCGCGGGGGCGGCTCCTGCCGGTCGATACCGGGTTGGGAGAACGTCGCGGGCCGGTGCACCCCGCCCATCCGGCCGATAGGCCAGATGATCCACTCGACGCGGCCGATGACCTTGTCCTCCGGGACGAAACCACCGCCCGGCTGGCCCATGTGCTCCCGCGAGTCCGCCGAGTTGCCGCGGTGGTCGCCCATCACCCACAGCTCGCCGGCCGGCACGACGACGTCGAACGGGATCGTCGACGGCACGTCGCCGGGGTAGAGGAAGTCCTTCTCGTCGAGCGGTACGCCGTTGACCGTGAGGCGGCCCTGCGCATCGCAGCACACCACGTGGTCGCCGCCGATGCCGATCACGCGCTTCACGAAGTCCGTCTCGTCGGACGACCCGAACCCGAACATCGACCCGAACGCGTCGACGGCCTTCCCGATCGGATTGGACGGCCCGCCGCCCTTCCCATCGAACGTGAACACGTCGGTCCCGTCGAACACCACGACGTCACCGCGCTTCGGATGGTCACCGAACGAGTAGGCCAGCTTGTTGACCAGCACCCGGTCGCCGATCTCCAGCGTGTTCTCCATCGACCCGCTGGGGATCACGAACGGCTGCGCCACCCACGTATGCAGGACGAGCACGACGACGAGCCCGAACGCCAGCATCAGCGGCAGCTCGACCCAGGCGGGCAACCGCCGCCGCTTCCGCGGCGCATCGGCTTCGTCGGCGTCGTCGGTGTCCGTGTCGTCGGTGTCCGTGTCGTCGTCAGGTCGGGTCTTGACGAGACTGGCGACGTCGCTGTCCGCCGTCTTGGGCTCGACGACGGGGGCGGCGGAGGCGGACGCGGCAGCGGACGTGGCGGCGGGGGCGGTCGCGGCGGCCGCCTCGCCGACATCCGCATCAGCGGTGCCGCGAGCCGTCTGGGCCGTGCCGGACCGGGTCGCGCCCGCGGACGTGCGCGGGGGTGTGCCGTGGTCGGCACTGTCGGCGGCCGCACGTCCGGTGTCGGCCTCGACAGCGGGCTTCGGCTTGTCGTCGGTGGACCGGGGCTCCTCGGCCTCGGGCTCGGGCTCGGGCTCGGGCTCGGCCTCGGGCTCGGGCTCGGCCTCGGGCTCGGGCTCGGCCTCGGGCTCGGCCTCGGGCTCGGGCTCGGGCTCGGCCTCGGGCTCGGCCTCGGGCTCGGGCTCGGCCTCGGGCTCGGCCTCGGGCTCGGCCTCGGCCTCGGCCGAAACTCCGCTGCCGTCGGCGTCGGACTCGGACGCGTCGGCCGTGGCCTTCGCCTTGCCCTCGGCCGTCGGTGCCGCGTCGGAATCCGGACCGGACCCGTCGACGGCCCCGGTGTCGGCTTCGACTTCGGCACCCGCGGCATCGGAAGCGCCATCGCCCGCAGCGGGCGCGGCATCGCCGGAATCCGCCTCGTCGGACTCGGCGTCGGCGTCGGATTCCGCGTCGTCGCTGACGTCGCCTTCGGGCGGGGCAGCGGCGGCAACGTCATCGTCGTCGGCAGTCTTGTCGACGCCATCGGGCAACGAGCCGTCCGCCGAGGCAGCTTCGGCCGTCTCGGAGCCGTCGTCGGCCTCGCGGCCGTCCGCGGATTCCGGCGCTCCGGCCGCGGCGCCCACCGCGGCGCGCTGTTCCTTCGGCGCGGTTGGCGCAGCAGCCCCCGCGGGGCGGCGGGAGGCCGGCTCCGAACCGGCGGACTTCGGCGGGCGCGCCGCGGCGTCGGAGGAACTCCCCGACACCGCGTCGTCATCGACCGACGCGCGCTCTTCGTCGGCGCGCGCCGTCGGCGTCTCGGCGTCGACGTGTGAAGCCGAGGACTCGTCGCGGGCTTGCGCAGCCCCGTCGCACTCCCCCGACGCCGCACGCGGCCGGCGCGCGGACTCGTCGGCCGAGTCGGCATCACCCGCGCCGGTCACGCCCGCTCCGGTGGGCTTGGCGCGGCCCTCGGAGTCGCCGGACGTTCCCGACGCAGGCACCCGGTCCTGCTCCGCCGTCGCCGGACGAGGGCCCACGCGACGAGCCTTCGGGCGCGCCTTCGGCTGCGTCGCGGGGGCGGCTTCGGCCTTCGTCCCAGCCGAGGCCCCCGCGCCTTCGCGGCGGTCGGCATCCGCGTCGGCAGCCGCGGAGTCCCCCGACTCGGCGGACTTCGACGGCTCGGGCACCCGCCCCTGCTCCGCAGTGCGCGAAGACGGGCCTGCCGCGCGGGTTTTGGGACGCGCACGAGACGTCGTCGCCGTGGCGGCTCCGGCGTCGGCCGCCGTATCGCCGGCCCTCGCCGCCGCGGCCGTCGAGCCCCCACTGCCGTCGGCATCCGGCGCGGCAGCAGCGGACTCCCCCGGTTCGTCACCACCCTCGGAGTCTGCGGACTTCGACGGCTCAGGCCCGAGCCCCTGCTCCGCGGTCGCCGAAGAAGCCCCCGCGCGACGAGCCTTCGAGTGCGGCGTCGACGTGGTCGCTTCGGCGTCGGCGGAACGCGCGGCGGATTCGGCGCCCACGTCCGCACCACCACCGCCGTCGGTGTCGGCGCCCGTGTCCGCCCGACTCCGCATGGCTGCGATCGCCGTAGGACGCCTCCCGTCCGCTGCGGCATCACGCGAGGCGGACGAGGACACCGCGACCTTGTCCGCCGCGACCGTCGAGCCCGCACTGTCGTCGGCGTCGGCGTCGGCGTCGGCGTCGGGCACGGTGGCCGGGCCACTCGCGCTCGCGCGACCGTCGGAGCCCGTGGAGGTGGTCAACGCGCCCGCGGCACCCCCCTCCGCGCTGTCGTCGCCCTCGGCCCCCGCCGACCCAGCCGACCGTTCCCGGGACTTCGCGCTCACGGTCGAACCCTTGCCGTCCACGTCGGCGGCTCGGGGTCCAGACCGGATCACCTCGGTGTCCTCGGTCGCCGACGACCGCACCCGTCGCTCGGTGGCGTCCGCCATCGGCCCGGTCCTCGCTCCCCCGCCGTCTGTGGCCTTCGCCTTGTCCGGATCCGCTTCCGGATCGGGGTCGGAATCCGCCTCGGCCGCCGGTCCCCGGGCATGCGTCGGCCGCGGCTCCGGGGGCCCTCCTTCGGAGGTGCCGGTGGAGCCGCGGCCGGGGGCCGGGTCGGCGGGCTGCGGGGATGTCCCCGTTGCGACCGTGCGCGCTGCGTCGTCCATCGCGGACGAGCCTAGTCGGCTCGTCTTCCCGCCTCTGCGGTACTACGCCAGGTTCGGTCAGACCGTGGTGCGGCCCGAAGCGTCGCGCTTCTCCTTGATCTTCGCGGCCTTGCCGCGCAGGTCGCGCATGTAGTAGAGCTTCGCGCGGCGGACGTCACCGCGGGTGACGACCTCGATCTTCTCGAGGACCGGGGTGTGCACCGGGAAGGTGCGCTCGACGCCGACGTTGTAGCTGACCTTGCGGACCGTGAAGGTCTCGCGCACACCGGAGCCCTGGCGACGCAGGACGAAGCCCTGGAAGACCTGGATACGGGACTTGTTGCCTTCGATGACGCGGACGTGCACCTTGAGGGTGTCACCCGGGCGGAAGGCCGGGATGTCGTCGCGCAGGGAGGCTGCGTCGAGGCCGTCGATGATGTTGGCCATGGTGGCGTCGCTTTCTCGCAGGTGCCACAGGTCACCCACGGATCTCGTGGTGTCTACGGAAGTGGGTCGCAGACCGTCGAGGTGGCACTCCCCCTGTGGCAGGGGCACCTCCGGCACACGTCCTCGCGGGGCGCCGGATCAGGTCGTACGACAACAGCCATTCAGTCTGCCACAGGGGTGGCGTCCGGAAGAAACCGGCCGTCGTGCTCGGTCCAGCCGAGCGCCGCGAGGGTGGCCCGGTCGTGCTTGTCGAGCGTCTCCGCGGCGAGGCGTTCGAGCAGGTCGGGGCGGTTTTCCGCGGTGCGCCGCAGGGCTTGGTCGCGGCGCCAGCGGGCGATCGCGCCGTGGTTGCCGGACAGCAGGACCGGCGGGACGGCGCGGCCGCGCCATTCGGCGGGCTTGGTGTAGACGGGCCCTTCGAGGAGGTTCGCCATGGCGCCGGGGGCGAAGGAGTCGTCGCGGTGCGATTCGGCGTTGCCGAGAACACCGGGCAGGAGCCGGGCGACGGCTTCGACCATGACCAGGACGGCGACCTCGCCGCCGGCCAACACGTAGTCCCCGATGGAGACTTCGTCGACGCGCATGCGCGTGGCGGCGTCGTCCATGACGCGCCGGTCGATGCCTTCGTAGCGGGCCGGGGCGAACACGAGCCACGGTTCGGCGGCGAGTTCGACGGCGAGTTCCTGGGTGAACGGCCGCCCGGACGGAGTCGGCACGATCAGCCGCGGCACCGGGTCGGCGCCGGGCGGAGCGATTTCTTCCAGGGCCGCGGTCCACGGCTCGGGCTTCATGACCATGCCGGGTCCGCCGCCGTACGGGGTGTCGTCGACGGTCTTGTGCACGTCGTGCGCCTGGTCGCGGAGTTGGTGCAGGCGGACGTCGAGGAGGCCCTTGGCGCGGGCCTTGCCGACGAGGGACACGTCGAGCGGGGCGAGGTACTCGGGGAAGATCGAGACGACGTCGATCCTCACGACGTGCCGTCCGCACCATCCGGGGCATCGGGGGCATCCGCAGCGGTCGGGGCCGCGTCGCGTGCCGATGCGACCTCGGCCTCGTCCGGCTCGATCAGCCCCGGCGGCGGCGTGAGGACGAGCCGCTGTTCGGCGAGGTCGATCTCCGGGACGATCTCCTCGACGAACGGCACCATCACCTCGCGCCCGTCCGGCCGCCGCACGATGAGGAGGTCCTGGGACGGCAGGTGCGCGATCTCGTGCACCTCGCCGACGAGCGTGCCGTCGGCCAGCACCGCATCCAGGCCGACGAGCTGGTGGTCGTAGAACTCCTCGGGGTCGTCCGGGAGTTCCTCCGGGTCGACCTCGGCGATCAGCAGCACGTTGCGGAGCGCCTCGGCCGCGGTGCGGTCCGGGACGCCCTCGAAGCTGAGGAGCAGGCGCCCGCTGTGCACCTTGCCGGCCGCGATGGTCAGCGGGCCCGCGGACGGCGGGTCGGTGGCCAGGACGGCGCCCGGCGCGAGCCGGAGCTCCGGTTCGTCCGTGCGGACCTCGACGCTGACCTGGCCGCGGATGCCGTGCGCCCGGCCGATCCGGGCGACCACCAACTGCACTGGATTCTCCTTGCGGGACACGCGGGGTCCCGTGAAAAGGGGTGGGGTCCCGGGAAAAAACGGGTGGCCCCCCACATCGGATGGACAGATGTGGAGGGCCACCCGTGCGTCTGAACGGGTCTGCTCGCTCGCGCCGGCCCGGGAGGCCGGCGGCGGGTCAGCGCACCTGGTCGACGTCGACGAGGTCCACGCGGACCCCACGGCCGCCCAGGGCGGTGACGACGGTGCGCAGCGCCCGCGCGGTCCGGCCGCCCCGGCCGATGACCTTGCCCAGGTCGTCGGGGTGCACGCGCACCTCGAGGATGCGGCCCCGGCGCAGGTTGCGCGCCCGGACCTTCACGTCGTCCGGGTTCTCGACGATTCCCTTGACCAGGTGCTCAAGGGCCTCTTCGAGCATGGGGTCAGCCCTCGCTCGGCGCCGACTCGGCGGACTCGGTCGCCTCGGCAGCGGGAGCCTCGGCCGCGTCGGCCTTCTTCTCCTTCTTCGCCTTCGGCGTGGTGGCGCCGTCCTTCGGCTCGTCCGCGGCTTCCTTGGCGGCGGCCTCGAACACGGCCTTCTTGTCGGCCTTCGGGGCGGCGACCTTCAGCGGCTCCGGAGCCGGCAGGCCCTTGTACTTCTGCCAGTCGCCGGTGAGCTTGAGGATGTGCGCGACCGGCTCGGTCGGCTGGGCGCCAACGGACAGCCAGTACTGGGCCCGGTCGGAGTCGACCTCGATGCGCGAGGGGTTCTCCATCGGGTGGTAGATACCGATCTCTTCGATCGCGCGGCCGTCACGCTTGGTGCGGGCGTCGGCGACGACGATGCGGTAGTGCGGGCTGCGGATCTTGCCCAGGCGCTTCAGCTTGATCTTGACTGCCACGAGTGTGGTGTCTCCTGCATCTTGACGTGGGTGAGCGACCGCGTCGTCACGTGGGGACATGAGGACATACCGGTCGTGGACACGAAGTCATGCGGAGAGAGGGTCCGTCAATGCTCCGGGTACTCAGCGGGCCATTCTGCCAGACGTACGCCCCGGATCCCAATTCGCGGGGTCCGGGGCGTACGTAGGTGCGGCAAGCGGCCCGGTCAGTAGGCGCGGGCCAGGATCGCCACGTTGCCGGGCTGGTCGTCGGCGTCCGGGACGTCGCCGTCGGCGGTGACGAGGCAGCGGACGGACACGCCCTGCTCGGCGAGCTTGGCTTCGCCGGCCGGGCCGAGATCGGCCCACGGCATGCGCGCCCAGCCGGTCGTGGCGGCTTCGACGGCCTCGTCGATCGAGGCGACGTCGACGGTGCGGGCGATGCGCCGCTCGGCGGACTGGCGGAGCAGCAGGTCCTGGTCCTCGGCGAGGACGGCGGCGACGGTGTCGACGGCGGTGTCGAGGGTGACCGGGCTCTTGCCGCCGGCGATGCGGCGGGCCAGCATCGCGGTGCCGCCTTCGAGGTCGCGCGGGCCGATCTCGAGGCGGACCGGGACGCCCTTCAGCTCCCAGTCGACGGCGCGGCGGCCGAACGGGGTGTCGGTCTTGTCGTCGACGACGGCGCGGATCCCGGCCGCCTTGAGGCGGTCGCCGAGGTCGCGGACCGCGGCGAGGACGGCGTCGTCGCCCTTGATCGCCATGACGACGGCCTGCACGGGGGCGAGGCGCGGCGGGATGCGGAGGCCGTTGTCGTCGCCGTGGCTCATGATCAGGCCGCCGACCATGCGGGTGCTGACGCCCCACGAGGTCTGCCACGCGTATTCGCGTTCGCCGCTGTCGGCGAGGTACTGGATGTCGAAGGCCTTGGCGAAGTTCTGGCCGAGTTCGTGCGACGTGCCCATCTGGAGGGCCTTGCCGTCGCCCATCATGCCTTCGAGGGTGAGGGTGTTGATGGCGCCGGCGAAGCGTTCGCGGGCGGTCTTGCGGCCGAGGACGACGTCGATGGCGAGGACGTTGCGCATGAAGTCGCCGTAGACCTGGCGGTGGATGCGCGACGCGTAGGCGCGGGCGTCTTCGTAGGAGACGTGCGCGGTGTGGCCTTCCTGCCACAGGAACTCGGTGGTGCGCAGGAAGACGCGGGGCCGCAGCTCCCAGCGGACGACGTTGGCCCACTGGTTGATGAGGAGCGGCAGGTCGCGGTACGACTGCACCCACTTCGAGATGTACTCGTTGATGATCGTCTCGGAGGTGGGGCGCACCACGACGGGTTCTTCGAGCTGCTTGCCGCCGCCGTGCGTGACGACGGCCAGCTCGGGGCTGAAGCCTTCGACGTGCTCGGCTTCGCGCGTGAGGTAGTTCTCGGGGATGAACATCGGGAAGTACGCGTTCTGCGCCCCGGCGTCCTTGATGCGCGCGTCGACTTCGGACTGCATCCGCTCCCACAGCGAGTAGCCGTACGGTCGGATGACCATGGTGCCGCGCACCGGTCCGTTGTCCGCCAGTTCGGCCTTGCCGATCAGGTCCTGGTACCAGCGCGGGAAGTCGTCCGCCTGGGGGGTGAGGATGGGAGCCTTTGCCATGAGGCCACATGGTACGGGCTCCGCCGTCCCGCTCGGACCGCGCCGGCGGCGTTCCGGGCCGGGGGCGGCGGGGGTTCAGCCGAGGCCGGCCCACTCCTCGGCGGTCATCGCGAAGCGCTCGTGGTCGCGCCACGCTCCGTTGATGTGGATCATGCGGGGCGAGAAGCCTTCGCGGCGGAAGCCGAGGCGTTTCGCGAGGGAGATCGAACGGTCGTTCCCGGGCTGGACGTTGATCTCCAGGCGGTGCAGGTCGAGGCCGCCGCGTGCGGCGGGGGTGAAGGCGCGGTCGACGACGAGCTTGAGGCCTTCGGTCATGCGGCCGGTGCCCGCGTAGGGGAGGTAGGCGTCGTAGCCGAGGGTGGCGTTGCGGAATCCGCCGCGGGCGATGTTCGCCACGTTGATCTTGCCGGCCAGGCCGCCGTCGTCGAGGTCGACGACGAGGTAGGTGCACATGGTCGGGCCCTGGGCGGCGAGGATGTCGGGGAAGCCGTCGGGGCGCGCGGGGTTCCAGCGGCTGATGAGTTCGATGGAGCGCAGGACGGCGTCGCGGTAGGCGGGGGCGTCCTCGTCGCGGACCTGGCGGATGCCGACGCGGAATCCGGGCTTCGTGTACACGGCGGTCATCGCCGAACTCTATCCGCCTGACCTGCAACGGGGCGGATTGCGCGGGGGCGCGGGCGCCCCGGGCGGCCTTCCCCTCCGCGGCCGGGCGGGCCGGGCGCGCGGGGGAAAAGCCGCTCGGGTGCGGACTACTTGAGGTAGTCCTCGAAGCCCTTGGGGAGTTCGAAGGAGCCCGGGTCGGTGTCGCCGCCGGCCGGGAGCTGGAAGCCGCCCGCGGCGCGCTCTTCGCGGCGCTTCGCGGCTTCGAGTTCCTCCTGCTTGCGCTTCATCGGGTTGCCGGACTGGCGCTTGCCCTTGGCCTGCTTGGGGGCCTTGCCCTTCTTCTTGGCGCCGCCCATGCCGGGCATGCCCGGCATGCCGGGGAAGCCGCCGCCGCGGGCCATGGAGGTCATCATCTTGCGGGCTTCGAAGAACCGCTCGATGAGGTTGTTGACCGCGGAGACCTCGACGCCGGAGCCCTTGGCGATGCGGGCGCGCCGCGACCCGTTGATGATCTTGGGGTCGTCGCGTTCGGCGGGGGTCATCGACTTGATGATCGCGGCGACGCGGTCCAGGTCGCGGTCGTCGATGCTGTCGATCTGCTCCTTCATCTGCCCCATGCCGGGCAGCATGCCGAGGAGCTTGGAGATCGACCCCATCTTCTTGACCTGCTCCATCTGCTGGAGGAAGTCCTCCAGAGTGAAGTCTTTGCCGCCCTTCTGGATCTTCTCGGCGGCCTTGAGGGCGACCTCGGCGTCGTACTTCTGCTCCGCCATCTCGATGAGGCTGAGCATGTCGCCCATGCCGAGGATGCGGGACGCCATGCGGTCCGGGTGGAACGCGTCGAAGTCGTCGAGCTTCTCGCCGTTGGAGGCGAACATGACCTGGCGGCCGGTGACCTGCGCGACGGACAGCGCGGCACCGCCGCGGGCGTCGCCGTCGAGCTTGGACAGCACCACGCCGTCGAAGCCGACGCCGTCGAGGAAGGCCTGCGCGGTGACGACCGCGTCCTGGCCGATCATCGCGTCGACCACGAAGAGGATCTCGTCGGGGTTGACGGCGTCGCGGATGTCCGCGGCCTGCTGCATGAGTTCGGCGTCGATGCCGAGGCGGCCGGCGGTGTCGACGATGACCACGTCGTACTGCTTGGCGCGGGCGAACTCGATGGAGTCGCGGGCGACCGCGACCGGGTCGCCGACGCCGTTGCCCGGCTCGGGCGCGTAGACGGAGACGCCCGCGCGCTCGGCGACCACGGTGAGCTGGTTGACCGCGTTGGGGCGCTGGAGGTCGCACGCGACCAGCAGCGGCTCGTGCTTCTGCGCCTTGAGCCACTTGGCGAGCTTGCCGGCGAGGGTGGTCTTGCCCGCGCCCTGGAGGCCGGCGAGCATGATCACGGTCGGCGCGGTCTTGGCGAACCGCAGCCGCCGGGTCTCGCCGCCGAGGATGCGGACCAGTTCCTCGTTGACGATCTTGACGATCTGCTGGGCGGGGTTCAGCGCCTGCGAGACCTCCGCGCCGCGGGCGCGCTCCTTGACGTGCGCGACGAATTCGCGCACGACCGGCAGCGCCACGTCCGCTTCGAGCAGCGCAACCCGGATCTCGCGCGCGGTGGCGTCGATGTCGGCTTCGGAGAGCCGGCCCTTGCCGCGGAGGTTCTTGAAGGTCGCTGCGAGGCGGTCGGAGAGAGTGTCGAACACGTCGGCAGAGGTCCTTCGTCGCGGGGAATGGGAGTGTCGTCCGCTCCAGCCTACCGGGGGGCCGCCGGGGCCGGGGCCAGGCCGGTGCCGGGGCTCCCCCGGCACCGGGGTCAGGTCAAGGCTTTCTCCACCGCCTTGGCGACCTGCTTGGCGGTGTCCGGGGCCAGCGGGTTGCCGTCGGCGCCCACGATGTAGAAGGCGTCGACGGCGTCCGCGCCGTGCGTGCCGACCCGGGCCTGGCGGACGCTGACCCGGGCGCCGGCCAGCGCCTGCCCGATGCGGTGCAGCAGGCCGGGGCTGTCGTGCGCGCGGACTTCGAGGACGGTGGCGGTCTCCGAGACGCCGGGGACGACCTCGACGCGCGGTGGGTTGGGGGCGGTGCCGCGGCGCGGCGCGTAGGCGGCTTCGCGGGCGGCGAGCTTGGCGGCGACGTCGAGGCCGCCTTCCAGGGCGCGGCGGATGTCCTCGCGGACGGCCGCCGGGTCGGGCAGCGCGCCGAATTCGGTCTCCACCGTCCACACCGTGATGCCGGTGCCGTCGACGACGTCGGCGGCGGCGGAGCGCACCGTGAGCCGGTGCAGCGCGAGGACGCCCGCGGCGAGGGCGAGCAGGCCGACCCGGTCGGGGGCGGCGACGGTGACTTCGGCGCCGTAGGACAGCGGCTGGAGGGTGACCGCGAAGCCGCCTTCGGTCTGGCCGGCGAGGCGCAGCCGGGCGATGTCGACGGGCGGTGCGGTGGAGGCGGGCCGGCCGGCGAGGACGGCGCGGGTGCGGCGGACGAGGTCGCGGCACAGGGCGTCGCGCCAGTCGCTCCAGGCGGCGGGGCCGGTGGCGGCGGCGTCGGCTTCGGTGAGGGCGTGCAGGAGTTCGAGGGTCTCGGTGCTGCCGACGGCTTCGGCGAAGGTGTGGACGGTGACGGGGTCGTCGAGGTCGCGGCGGGTGGCGGTGTCGACGAGGAGGAGGTGGTGGCGGACGAGGGTGGCGATGACGTCGACGTCGTCTTTGGGGAAGCCGATGCGGGCGGCGGCTTCGCGGGCGATGACTTCGCCGCTGATGCTGTGGTCGCCGGGCCAGCCCTTGCCGACGTCGTGCAGGAGCGCGGCGACGAGGAGGAGGTCGGGGCGGGCGACGCGGCGGGTGTGGGCGGCGGCCTGGACGGCGGTCTCCACGAGGTGGCGGTCGACGGTGAAGCGGTGCACGGCGTTGCGTTGCGGGCGGCAGCGGACGCGTTCCCAGTCGGGCAGCAGCCGGGTGACCAGGCGCCGCGATTCGAGGGCTTCCCAGACGGGCAGGGCGCTGCGGCCGGCGCCGAGGAGGGCGACGAAGGATTCGCGGGCGGCGGGCGGCCACGGGTCGGGCAGCGGGGCGCATTCGACGGCGAGGCGGTCGACGGCGTGCCGGGACAGCGGGACGCCGTGCTGGGCGGCCGCGGCGGCGGCGCGGAGCAGGAGGACGGGGTCGCGGGAGGGCTGGGCGCCTTGGGCGAGGACGGCTTCGCCGCCGTGTTCGACGACGCCTTCGGCGAGGGGGCGGCGTTCGGGACCGGTGGGTCGGGCGTTGCGGCCGCGGAGGACGCGGCGGATGGGGCCGGTGCGGGCGGCGAGGACGCGGTCGACTTCGCGCCAGGTGACGTCGGAGGCGTAGGAGACGGCGCGGGCGGCTTCGGAGACGCGGCGCAGCAGGGTGTCGGCGTCGAGGAGGCCGAGGGCGCGGGCGACGGTGTCCTGTTCCTGGAGGAGGAGCCGGTCGGCGGGGCGGCCGGTGGCGAGGTGGAGGGCGTCGCGGACGTCGAGGAGGGTGGCGCGGGCGGCGTCGGCTTCTTCGTGGGGGGCGTCGGCGACCCAGGAGGCGGAGATGGCGCGGAGGGCGGCGAGGTCGCGGAGGCCGCCGCGGGCGTATTTGAGGTCGGGTTCGAGGAGGAACGCGAGTTCGCCGTGCTGTTCGGCGCGTTCCCGGCAGGCGTCGCGGAGTTCGGGGAGGCGTTTGGCGGCGCCGGTGCGCCAGGAGGTGAGGGCGGTGGTGCGGATGCGGGCGGTGAGGTCGGGGTCGCCGGCGATATGCCGGGCGTCGAGGAGGCCGAGGTGGACGCGGAGGTCGTCGTCGGCGGCGCGGCGGACTTCGTCGGGGGTGCGGACGGCGTGGTCGAGGGAGGTGCCGGAGTCCCAGACGGGGTACCAGACGGCGTCGGCGAGTTCGGCGATGCCGGGGCGGCCGTCGTGCACGAGGACGACGTCGAGGTCGCTGCCGGGGGAGAGTTCGCGGCGGCCGTAGCCGCCGACGGCGACGAGCGCGATGCCGGCGCCGGGGGCGGCCGCGGCGCCTGCGGTGGGGCCGGCGGCGGCGTCGAGGAGTGCGGCGAGCCAGCGGTCGGCGAGGTCGGAGAGGGCGCGGCGGCGTTCGGCGGCGGGGCGGTCGGCGTCGCCGAGGAGGGCGGCGCGGTCGCGGGTGTAGCGGTCGGTGGGGGGGCTCGGGCTCACCACGGGCGGCCTCCTGGGGTGTCGGCGGTCGGTCGGGGGTTCCCGGCGCCCGGCGCGGCAAACGCGCGTTGGGCCGATCTCCTCGGTACGCGCGGGTGTGCGGGGTGAGGAGGGTGCGGCGCGCGGGACGCCGCGAGCCCGCACGCCGGTGTGGCGGTGCGGGCTCGGGGCGCAGGCATTGCGGTTTCCGGTGCGTTCCGGTGCGGGGGTCGCGGGGCGCTCAGAGCGCCTCGGGTCCGCGTTCTCCGGTGCGGACCCGGACGACGCTGTCGACCGGGACGATCCAGGCTTTCCCGTCGCCGATCTTGCCGGTGCGGGCGGCCTTGACGATCACTTCGAGGAGTTCTTCGGCGTCGTCGTCGTCGGTGACGACCTCCAGGCGGACCTTGGGGACGAGGTCGACCTGGTATTCGGCGCCGCGGTACACCTCGGTGTGGCCGCGCTGGCGGCCGTAGCCGCTGGCTTCGGTGACGGTGATGCCGTGGACGCCGTACGCCTGGAGGGCGTTCTTGACGTCGTCGAGCCGGTGCGGCTTGATCACCGCGGTGATGAGCTTCACGCGTCCACCTTCGATTCGGCCGCTGCGGAGCTGCTTGCGGCAACGTGGGCCGGGGCCGGCCGGAGGGAGCCGCCCATGGTGGCGAAGTCGTAGGCGGTCTCGGCGTGTTCGACCTGGTCGATGCCGGTGACCTCGTCGTCTTCGGCGACCCGGAAGCCCATGGTCTTGTCGATGACGAAGGCGATGGCGTAGGCGAGGACGAAGGAGTAGACGAGGACGATCGCGGCACCGGCGGCCTGGCGGCCGAGCTGCTCGGCGCCGCCGCCGTAGAAGAGGCCGGCCTTGGCGCCGTTGGTGTAGACGGTGCCGACCATCTCCTTCGTGGCGAACAGGCCGATGAGGAGGGTGCCGACGACGCCGCCGACGAGGTGGACGCCGACCACGTCGAGCGAGTCGTCGAAGCCGAACTTGTACTTGAGGCTGATGGCGAGGGCGCACACGCCGCCCGCGATGAGGCCGATGGCGATCGAGCCGAGCGGGCTGACCGAGGCACACGCGGGGGTGATGGCGACCAGGCCGGCGACCGCGCCGGACGCGGCGCCGAGGGTGGTGAAGTGGCCGTCGCGGATCTTCTCGACGGCGAGCCAGCCGAGGACCGCGGCGGCGGTGGCGACCTGGGTGTTGACGAACACCATCGACGCGGAGCCGTTGGCGCCGAGCGCGGAGCCGGCGTTGAAGCCGAACCAGCCGAACCACAGGAGGCCCGCGCCGAGCATCACGAACGGCACGTTGTGCGGCCGCATCGGGTCCTTGCGCCACGACACGCGCTTGCCGAGCACGAGTGCGCAGGCCAGGGCCGCCGCACCGGCGTTGATGTGCACCGCGGTGCCGCCGGCGAAGTCCATGACGTGGAGCTTCGCGTTGATGAAGCCGTTCGGCGAGAACACCCAGTGCGCGACCGGGAAGTAGACCAGGGTCGACCACACGGCGACGAACAGTGTCCATGCGGTGAACTTGGCGCGGTCCGCGATGGCGCCGCTGATCAGCGCGGGCGTGATGATGGCGAACATCAGCTGGAACGCGACGACGGCGATGATCGGGACACCCGAGGTGCCCCACTGCCCGTCCGTCATCGAGATGTCGTGCAGCGCCCACTGCTTGAAGCCGCCCCAGACGGTGCTGCCGTCGGGCGCGTCGTTCGCGTTGCCGAAGGCGACGGTCCACCCGTAGAGGATCCACAGGACCGTGACGACCGCGATGCAGATGAAGTTCATCATCAGCATGTTGAGCACGCTCTTGGCCCGCACCATGCCGCCGTAGAAGAACGCCAGGCCCGGCGTCATCAACAGGACGAGTGCGGCGCTCACGAGTACGAAAGCGGTGTTACCCGTGTCCATACTCCGCCTCTCTTCTCCGGTGCCCCGGCCGACCTCCGGGGCTCATGGGAAGAACCTTCGGGGCGTGAGGTTTCACGGCGTGTCGCGGCGTGTTTCGCGGGGGTGACGGTTCCCGCACGAGTGTTTCGGCGGTGTGAACGCCCGCGCACGGCCCGCGCTGGGGTCTCCGACGGCGGGATCCGGGGGGTCCGCGCGGGCAACTCCGGGGCGCCGCGGGCGGTTTCCGGACAGCGGGCGCGGACGTGCGGGTCTCGCGCGCGCGGGCGCGCGCAGAAGAAGGGACCGCGGGGGACCGGCGGGAGAGGTCACCGTACACCTGTCCGGCCGGCCTCCGCGCACGTACCTCGGCGTACGGATCAAGGTGGCACCGAGTGCCGTCCGCGGCACGCCGTGACAGGCGGGCAACTGCTGGTCAGAGGGGCAATAGGGGTCCCGCGGGAATAGCCCGGACGTTCCCGACGGGCTGGTTGGTAAAGCCTGGCGGGGACAGTGAGACCGATCACGGGAATGCATTGACATTGATCGCACTCACTGCCGTAATTAATCACCGCGCTTAACTGACGGACCGTCAAGGCACGTGTCACCAGGGCCTCCGACCCCCGTCACCGCGGATGCGCAGACTGTCCCAATATCCGTCCCGATATCGGTCTCCACGAGTCAGCCGACCTGAAGCCGACCAGACCCGCGAGAGGGGGTGACGCCGTCGTGTGGCGCCTGCTCGGTCGCAAGGTCCTCCATCTGATTCCGGTGTTGTTCCTGGTCACGTTCGCCACCACAGCGATGCCCGAGATGATGAAGCTCGGGGATTCGAGCAAGACCCCGGTCGCCGCCAAGCTCACCCCGGACATGACGCCCGCGGACGTGAAGGCGCTCGAAAAGGAATACGGCTACGACAAGCCGCTGTTCGAGCGCTACACGGACTGGGTCGGCGACGCCGTCACCGGCGACCTCGGCAAGTCGATCGCCACCGACCAGCCCGTGATGGAGTCGATCAAGGAGCGCTACCCGGCGACCCTCGAGCTGGCCGTCACCGCGCTGTTCATCGCGTTGCTCGTGGCCGTTCCGCTGGGTGTCTGGTCCGCGGCGAAAGCCGGGCGATTGCCCGACAAAATCATGGGCGGTATGTCGTCGGCGCTGCTGGCCGTTCCGCCGTTCATCAGCTCGGTCCTGCTGGTCTACCTGTTCGCCGCGCCCGGCACGCTCGGACAAGTCTTCCCGAATACCGGGTGGGCGAAGTTCTCCGAGGATCCGGGCGGCAACATCGAGTACCTGATGCTGCCCGCGATCGTCCTCGCGCTCGCGGAAATCCCCCAGTTCCTGCGGCTGCTGCGCAGTGACATGCTCGGCACGCTGCAAGAGGACTACATCCTCACGGCGCGCTCCAAGGGCCTCTCGACGCCGTACGTGCTGTTCCGGCACGCGCTGCGGCCGTCGTCGTTCTCGCTGATCACCATCTCGGGCCTCACCCTGGGCCGGCTCATCGGCGGCACCGTCATCGTCGAGGTCTACTTCAGCATCCCCGGCCTGGGGCAGAGCATCGTCGGGGCCATCCAGGCCAACAACGACGTACCTGTCGTGCAGGGCACCGTCGTCGTCATCGCGGTCGGATACGTCCTGCTGAACGCACTGGTCGATATCGGTTACATGCTGATCGACCCGAGAGTGAGGGCGCGATGAGCCTCGTCGAAACCGAGAACAGCCTCGGCCTGACCGAGTCCGGCGTGGAGTCGCCGGGCGAGGCCGCCGCGGAGATCAAGGCCAAGAAGAAGCGGCCGGGGATCCTCTGGTACCTGTCGCTGGGCTGGATCGGCATCGTGATCCTCATGGTGCTGTTCGCCGACCTGCTGCCGGCCGAGTACGACAAGCCGATCGGCGAGTCGCACCTGGCGCCGTTCCAGTCGTGGCCGGAGTTCCTGGGCACCGACTACCTCGGGCGCAGCACGCTGACCCGGATCGCGCTGGGCGCCCGCACGTCGCTGATCGTGGCGACCGTGCCGGTGGCCCTGGGCATCCTGATCGGCGGCCTGCTCGGGCTCGCGTCCGCGTATTTCCGCGGAACCGTCGAAGCGATCGTGGACATCGTCGCGGACGCGCTGCTCGCGTTCCCGCCGCTGCTCCTCCTGCTCATGCTGGCGTCGGCGTTCAAGCCGCCGTCCGTCTGGAACATCACCGCGGGCCTCGCGGTGCTGGCCGTCCCGGGCTTCTACCGGCTCACCAAAGCGAACGCGATCGCGCAGTCGAAACGCGAGTACGTCGTGGTGGCCCGGGCGATGGGGGCAAAGCCCGGCCGGATCATGTTCCGCGAGCTGATGCCGAACACCGTCGCGGTGATCCTGTCGTACGCCGTCATCGTGATGGCCGTCATGATCGTCGCGGAAGGCTCCCTGTCGTTCCTCGGCGTCGGTGTCCCCGACCCCGAGCCGAGCTGGGGCGGCATGGTGTTCAAGGAGAAGGACGCGCTCGAGGACGCGCCCGGCCAGGTGTTCATCCCCTGTGCCGTGCTCTTCCTGACGGTGTTCTCCCTCAACGTCATCGGCGACCGGCTGCGCGCGAAGTTCGACGTGCGCGAATCCAACCTCTAGCCGCCTGACCAGGCGCTTTCGACGGACGGACCGTATTCATGGATCGGAACAAAGACGCCCCCGCGTCGGACGTCCCGCTGCTGGAGGTCGCCGACCTCAAGGTTCACCTCAACACCCCGCGCGGCCTCCTCAAGGCGGTCGACGGCGTGTCGTTCCGCATCGCCCGCGGCGAGACCCTGGGCCTGGTCGGCGAGTCCGGCTCGGGCAAGTCGATGCTGGTGCGTTCGCTGATGGGCATCAGCCCGTCGATCGCGAAGATCAGCGGCAGCGTCAAGCTCGACGGCGACGAACTGGTGGGCATCCCGCGCAAGCAGGCGCGGAGCATCTGGGGCAACCGGATCGCGATGGTCTTCCAGGACCCGATGACGTCGCTCAACCCGGTCGTGCGCATCGAGCGCCAGCTGACCGAGCCGATGCGCGAGCACATGGAGATCTCCCGCGCGGACGCGAAGGTCCGCGCGGTGGACCTCCTCAAGCAGGTGGGCATCCCGGAGCCGGAGAAGCGGGCGAAGCAGTACCCGCACCAGCTGTCCGGCGGCATGCGCCAGCGCGTCACCATCGCCATGGCGCTGGCCTGCGACCCCGACCTGCTGATCGCGGACGAGGCGACCACCGCCCTGGACGTGACCGTGCAGCGGCAGATCCTGGACCTCCTGGAGGAGATCCAGGAGGACCGCGGCATGGGCATGATCCTGGTCAGCCACGACCTCGGCGTGGTGGCCGGCCGCACCGACGAGATCGCCGTGATGTACGCGGGCCGCATGGTGGAGCACTCCCCCACCGACGACCTGTTCGTGCACCGCCGGCACCGCTACACCGAAGCGCTCCTGGCCGCCGTGCCGCGCCTGGACGTGCCGAAGACGATGCGGCCGAGCCCCATCGCGGGCAGCCCGCCGGACCTGGTCACGTTCAAGGGCGGCTGCGCCTTCGCGGCACGCTGCGACACCGCCGCGGACGTGTGCCACACCGAGCGCCCGGATCTGCGGGCGAACGGCAATCCGCTGCACCTGTTCGCGTGCCACCACCCGGTCGGCGAGGACGAAGCCTTGGACGTCCCGGTGACCGTCGGGGCGGGAGCAAGCACCAGCACGGAGACCAAGGAGGTCTCGGCATGACCGCCGGCAAGAAGAAGACCACCGCGGCCGCCGCCAAGACCAGGGCCAAGTCCGAGGAAGCCAAGTCCGAGGAAACCAAGGTCGAAGAAGCCAAGGCTGAGGACGCCAAGACCGAAGAGGTCAAGGCCGAAGAAGTCAAGGCGGGCGAGGCGAAGAAGGACGACGCCAAGGCCGACGAGACCAAGGCGGACACGGAGAAGGCCGAAGAAGCCAAGGCCGAGGAAGCCGACGAGGCCAAGGCGGACGACGCCAAGGCCGAGGAGAGCAAGGCCGACGAGGCGAAGAAGGACGACGCCAAGGCGGAGGACGCCGAGTCCGAAGCCGCGTCCGAGGCCAAGTCCGAGTCCGAGGCAGAGGCAGAGAAGGCCGACGACGCCGAGGTCCCCGCCGCCGAGTCCGCGAAGGTCCCGGCGAGCCGCGAGGCGGTCGACGACGACATCCTGCTCACCGTCTCCGACCTCGTGCAGCAGTTCCGGGTGCCCGGCGGCGTCATGAACGCCGTCGCGGGCGTCGGGTTCGAGCTGAAGCGCGGCAAGACGCTCGGCCTGGTCGGCGAGTCCGGCTGCGGCAAGTCCACGCTCGCGCGGGCGATCCTGCAGCTCACCAAGCCCACCAAGGGCTCGGTCGTGTTCGACGGGCAGGACCTGACCAAGCTGAACAAGGAAGGGCTGCGCGTCATGCGCCGCCGCATCCAGATGGTGTTCCAGGACCCGATCTCGGCGCTCAACCCGCGCCGCAAGATCAAGGACATCGTCGCCGAAGGCCTGGTCATCTCCGGCACGCCCAAGGACGAGGTCGCGCCGCGCGTCGCCGAGATGCTGCGCAAGGTGGGCCTGGACCCGGAGTTCGTGTCGGACCGCCGTCCGCACCAGTTCTCCGGCGGCCAGTGCCAGCGCATCGCGATCGCGCGCGCCATGGTGGTCAACCCGGACCTGCTGATCTGCGACGAGCCGGTCGCGTCCCTGGACGTGTCGGTGCAGGCGCAGGTGCTCGACCTGCTCGACGACATGAAGGCGTCCACCGGCGTCTCGATGATCTTCGTCGCGCACGACCTCGCGGTGGTCCGGAACATCAGCGACGAGGTCGCGGTGATGTACCTGGGCAGGATCTGCGAGACCGGCGACACCGACGCCATCTACGACAACCCGGCGCATCCGTACACGCGGGCGCTGCTGGACGCCGTGCCCGCCCCGGACCCCGGCGCCGAGCACTCCGGTCCGGCGCTCAAGGGCGAGATCCCGTCGCCCATGCGGCCGCCCACCGGCTGCCGGTTCCGGACCCGCTGCCCGCTCGCCACCGACCGGTGCGCGGACGAGGTTCCGCAACTCCGCGAGGTCGCCCCGGGGCACCGGGTGGCCTGCCACTTCCCGCTCGTCGGAGAGAACGCGGAGGAGGCGGTCGCCGCCTCCGCCTGACCGTACGTCAGAATCATCCACGCACGTCCGCCGTACGCCGGACCGCGAAGCCACCACGGCTCCGCGGTCCGGCGTACGGCGTTTCCGGACCAAGGCACGAATCACCGCCAACCAACCGGAATGCCACGGAGATTGCCGTCCACACGTCGACACGTGTCACCCCGTGGCGCCTAGCACCGCCAGTACCGCCCTGCACTTCCGAACCACCCGCGCATGTGTCCGGCGCCGTCGACGACGGGCGCCGGACGCGCGGGGAGCACGTAGCAAGTCGCACCTCCATCGGTACCACCGTCCGCCCCCGGACGGGCAATGCGTTAGGACGACCCCAGCAGTGGCTTTCGCACGACCTGAGATACAGCCGTCACACACCTTCCGCTACCGCTACCGGCGCGCTTCGCTGCGCAAGCCGCTGGTGCTCATGGCGGCCGCAGGCACCGTTCTCGTCGCCGCGTGCGGCGACAACGGCACGACCAGCCCGCAGGCCGCAGGAACGCCGAAGGACGGCGGCACGATGACCTTCCTGCTGCAAAGCGAGGCACGCGGACTGGATCCGTTCACCGCCTCGTACAACAACGTCGTGGACGGCAACCGCATGGCCGCCATCTACGACGAACTCGTCTGGGCCGACCCGAACACCGGCACGGTCCACCCCCAGCTGGCGGAGAGCCTGCTGCCGAAGGAACCCACCGCCAAGGTGTGGATGCTGACCCTGCGTCCCGACGTCAAGTTCACCGACGGCACCCCGCTCGACGCCAACGCCGTCAAGGTGAACTGGGACCGGCACGCCGACCCGAAGGTGCAGTCGCAGCAGAACGCCGCCGCGGCCGGCCTGGACACCGAGGTCGTCGACGACACCCACCTGCAGATCACCCTGCCGGAACGGAACGCGAACTTCGACCGCATGGTCGCCACGCAGCTGACCTACATCGCGTCGCCGAAGTGCATAGCCAGCCAGAAGTGCGCGGAAAACCCGGTCGGTGCGGGCCCGTTCATGCTCAACCCGGGGAACTGGCACAAGGGGCAGTCGCTCACGCTGGACCGCAACCCCACGTACTTCAAGAAGGGCGCGCCCTACCTCGACCACGTCGTGTTCAAGGTCGACCCCGACCCGGGGCACGCGGTCGGGGAACTCAAGGCGGGCCGCGCCGACGCCACATCGACGATCGACCCGATGGTGGTGGCCCAGGCCCGCGACGGCGGCCTCGGCACCGTCTCGGTGATCCTGTCCGGCGGCCAGATGATCTCCTTCAACACCTCCTCCGGGCCGTTCTCCGACCCCGACGCGCGCCGCGCGGTCGCGAACGCGCTCAGCGCGGACGCCATCAACCAGCAGATCTTCGACGGCACCGGGGCCGTCGCGCACGGCATTTTCTCGTCCTCCAGCCCGGTCGCCAACGACCAGCTCCAGCAGCCGAACAACAACCCGGACGAGGCGGCGCGGCTGTTCGCGAAGGTCACCGCGAACGGCAGCAAGCCGCTCACCGCAACGCTGATCATCCCGAACGCGCCGAACACCGTGAAGGTCGCGCAGTACATCCAGCAGACCCTGGCGAAGTACCCGGGCGTCAAGCTGAACGTCGAGACGCTCGACGTCCCCACCTTCATCACCCGGTCGAACATCGAACGCCGCTTCGAGGTCAAGATCGACCAGATCTGGCTCCCGGACCCGGAGCCGATCCTGGTCGGCTTCCTGCGCGGCGACAGCTTCTCGAACTGCTGCTTCTACAAGAACCCGGCGGTCGACCAGGCGCTGATCGCCGCGCGTACGACGATCGACAACACCGTGCGCCGCGACGCCTACACGCAGGTGCAGATCGCGCTCAACCGCGACGTGCCGTTCTGGGTGTACCAGGAGGCGATCGGGACCGCGGTGTTCGCCTCGCGGATCACCGGTGTGAGCCTGCACAGCGACGGCGTCGCCCTGTTCGACCGCATCGGCCTGCGCCGCTGACCCGCGCCGCCGACGGCGGACCAGAGCGCATGAATCCGCGCGAAACGTCCTCGGCGTGTTCGTCGGGTGACGGCCGAGAACACTCGACGGTGGACCCGACTCGTCTGAGGCAGTAGAAAGGGGCAGCCCGCATCACGTGACGAAGCAGGCCGGGCCGCCGCGTCCACGGCGGCCCGGCCTCCGCGTATCCGCGGCCGGGCGGGGTTCCGTCCTCCGGGAACCCGCCCCCACCGCGCACCCTCCACGGTGCGCGGCATGCACGAAGCACGACCCAGCACCGCCGAACCACCAACGCACCACCCGGCTTGCCCACGGTCTGCCATCCCCCGACGGTCACCGTGCAGCTGCCGGTATCGCGCACCACCGCCGCCCGCGGCAAACGGACGGCCCGTCAGGTGAAGGTTGGCCAGCAGTGACTCGTACTTCCCGCGCTATCCGAATACCCGCGCCCGCGCGGCGGAACACCGCGTTCCGCCAGGGCCGGTCTCTCGCGGCCACGGTCGTCGCCGGCGTCCTCCTCGCCGGATGCGGCGGCGGCAGCGACACTCCCCCGACGCCCGGCGGCACGCCCAAGCAGGGCGGCTCGCTGACGATGACCGTGCCGGGCGACGCGGCGAGCTTCGACCCGGCCCAGACGTCGTTCGTCGCCGCGGCGGACGGCAACCGCATGTCGGCGGTCTACGACGCGCTCGTGGTCACCGACCCGGCGACCGGGACCGTGCAGCCGCAGATCGCCGAGCGGCTCGCCCCCGACGGCAACAACATGTTGCAGTGGGACCTCACCATCAAGCCCAACGTGACGTTCAGCGACGGCACGCCGTACGACGCCGGCGCCGTCAAGGTGAACTGGGACCGCCACAAGGACATGAGCATCGGGTCGTTCCAAAGCATGGCCGCGATGAACATCAAGGCAGTGGCTGTCGACGCGACCAACCCGCTGCTGCTGCACATCACCTTGAACACGCCGAACGCGAACTTCGACCGCATCGTGGCCCGCAACCTGTCCTTCATCGCGTCGCCGAAGGCCATGGCCGATCCCGGCAAGCTGAAGGACCACCCGGTCGGCGCCGGGCCCTTCATGCTCAAGGAATGGGTGCCCGGCCAGAAGCAGGTGTTCGCCAAGAACCCCAACTACTGGCAGAAGGACAAGGGCCTGCCCTATCTGGACCAGATCGTCATCAACGTCGACATGGACGTGAAGCGCGGGGTCGAGAGCCTCGGCAAGTCGTCCGACCTGATGGTGACCGTCGACCCGGCGAACATCGGGCTCGGCAAGAGCAACGGCCTCGGCGTCGAGGAGATCCACCTCAACGGCGGCGCGATGGTCCTGTTCAACAACCTCAAGGGGCCGTTCACCGACGTGCGGGCGCGCCAGGCGGTCGCCTACGCGCTCAGCGGCGCGGAGATCAACGACAAGTTCTACAACGGCGCGGGCACCCCGGCGAAGGGCATCTTCGGCTCGGCGTCCCCGCTCGCCAACAACCAGCTCTCGGCCCCGGAGAACAACGCGGACAAGGCCAAGGAGCTGTTCGACCAGGTGACGAAGAACGGCACCAAGCCGCTTCAGTTCACCTACATCACCCCGTCGGCGCCGACGACCGTGGACGTGGCCCGCTTCATCCAGCAGAAGCTGAGCACTTACCGCGGTGTGGAGATGAAGATCCAGCAGGTGGACATCCCCACCTACATCCGCACCGTCCGCAAGGGCGGCGAAGGCTGGACGGCGGCGGTCGGGCAGCAGTGGATCGACGACCCGGAGCCGGGGATCTACGACCTGCTCCACGGCGGCCTCGCGGCGTTCGGCAACTCGGCGGGCTACGACAACGCCGAGGTGAACAAGGCGCTCGAAGCGGCCCGCCTGACGACGGACACCGCAGACCGCCGCGACGCCTACACGCGCGTCCAGACGCAGCTCAACGACGACATGCCGTTCTGGGTCTACCAGGAGGCCGTCTCCGCGGCGCTCTTCACGCCCAAGGTGACCGGTCTCCAGCTGTTCAACGACGGTCTGGTGCGCTGGGAGCTGATCGGGCTGCACAAGTAGCCCTCCCAGGCGGCTGAGCCGCCTGTCCGGCAGCGGAATCCGCGCCGCCGGACGCCCTCGGCACGGGGGTGTCCGGCGGCGCCGCGCGTCCGTGCCGGGGGCGGAATCCGGACGCTGTGACTCCGAGTGCCGCCGATCACTGGAACATCAGAATCTGACGATGTAACAGATTCGGCTCGACAACAAACTTTCCCGCGTTAAGCACCTACGGTGGCCCTCACGTTCGCGACGCCCCGCACGTCGGCGCCCCGGACGCGCACCGCGCAGTTCCATGCTCCACCCCTCGCCCCACCCCGCCGCGCCGCCTCCCGGGCCGCGCGGCGGACCGCACGGCAGCACGATCTGGCCGGCCCCGGACCGGCCCGCCACGTACTCGCCAGGAGGAGGCAGTAACGGTGTCAGCACGACGCAAAACACGCATCGGGATCGGCGGTCTCGGTGGTCGCCGCGGAGCGGCGATCGCGGGCCTGGTGGCCCTTGGCCTCGCCGCCACGGCCTGCGGCAGCGACGCGAAGGACAAGACGAGCGACGACAAGTCCAACGGCGCCACCGCGCCCGCTGTGCAGGGCGGGCACCTGACCATGCTCGCCGTGCAGGACTCGGCGGCCTTGGACCCGTTCCGCACGTCCTATGTCGCGGTCGCCGACGAACCGCGCATGGCCGCGCTCTACGACCCGATGTTCTACATCGACCCGAAGACCGGCAAGGTGACGCCCTTCCTGGGCGAGTCGCTCACGACCGCGGACAACGGCGCCACATGGCAGCTGAAGCTGCGCCAAGGCGTGCAGTTCAGCGACGGCACTCCGTTCGACGCCGCGGCGGTGAAGCTCAACTTCGACACGCACGCGAAGTTGGACACCCACTCGGTGCACGCCGGTTCGGCGATGATGTTCACCAGCGCGGTGACCGACCCGCAGACCGTCACGCTGACCCCGGTCGGCGGTCCGAACCCGAACCTGGACCGCACGGTCGCGTCGGAGCTGACCTACATCGAGGCGCCGTCCGCCATCAACAAGGGCCCCGAGGTGTACGGCAGCCAGCCGATCGGCGCGGGCCCGTTCGTCCTCAAGAGCTGGCAGCGCGGCAGCGTCCAGGAGTTCGAGCGCAACCCGAACTACTGGCAGAAGGACAAGGGCCTGCCGAAGCTGGACGGCATCAGCGTCAAGAACGTGCCGGACATCCAGCAGCAGTACACCAGCGTCAAGTCCGGTCAGGCGGACATCTTCGTCAGCTCGGACCAGAAGCTGCTCTCCAAGGCGAAGAGCGAGCTGAACGTCGCCGAGTTCAAGACCGACGGCGGCCAGATGGTGCAGTTCAACCTGGCGAAGGCGCCGTTCAACGACCCGCGGGCGCGGCGCGCGATCGCGCTGGCGCTCGACCCGACGGAGATCCCCAAGACGCTCGACAACGGGTACGTCCCGGCCACGGGCTACTTCAACTCCTCCGGCCCGTTCGTCGACCCGGCGGTCAAGCAGCCGGCCCCGAACAAGGACGAAGCGCAGAAGCTCTTCAACGAGCTGGCCGCCGAGGGCAAGAAGGTCGAGTTCAGCTACCTGGTGCCGCAGAACCCGTCGTCGGTGAAGGTCGCCGAGTTCATGCAGAGCCGCCTGCGGCAGTTCCAGAACGTGACGATGACGATCGAGTCCCTGGAGATCGGCGCGTACATCCAGAAGTACGCGATCAAGCGGGACTTCCAGGCGATGCTGTTCCAGCAGTGGGTCGTCGACCCGGAGCCGACGGTGTTCAACTCGTTCTACTCCGGCAGCTTCCTCAACTTCATCGGCTGGAAGAACGCGGACGCGGACAAGGCGCTGCTGGCGGGGCGGATGAGCACCGACCCGGCGGCACGGAAGCAGGCCTACTCGGACCTGCAGAAGGCGATGGCGGCCGACCTGCCGATCTGGGTGTACGCCGAGTCGTCGAACGGTCCGATCTTCAGCACCAAGATCACGGGCGTGGAGCAGTACAACGCCGGCGTGTTCTTCATGGACCGGATCGGCCGGAAGTAGCCCCCGACCCCCGGGCCGGGCACCCGCCCCGGGGGTGACGTTCGGCAAGCATGCGGCGCCCCTCCGTGCATCGGAGGGGCGCCGCTGCGCGTCCGGACCCCGCCGAGAAGCTTGACTGTGTAACAGATCGGCTTCGGGCACGTGCAACTTGCGCCAACTATCCCTACGGTGACCCAGAGCACGCGGTGCACAGGATCGGTGATCTTGCGCACATCGCGTTTCCCCCGGAGCAGAACAGCCCTCGTGACTGCCATGCTCCACACGTGTCACCCGGCAGCCGTCCGACGGCCGCCGGCGCGCGGCTCCCCGGCTCCGCGGTCCCATCCCGCCGCCCAAGCTCCCGGCCGCATTTCTGCAAGGTCTCACAGCTATACGGCTCGACAGCTCCACGGTTCCCCCTGCTCCACAGCACGACAGCACCAACCGACCGGACCCGGTCCGGTCGTCATGTTCTCGGCGGAGGTGGCAAGACGGTGTCAGCACGACGCACGGCAGCACGGCGCACCATGCAAGGCACGGCAATACCCGCACTGATCGCGGCGCTCGCGTTGACCGCGACCGCGTGCGGGGGCAACGACAAGAAGTCGGACAGCTCGTCCGGCGGCGGTACCGCCAAGAACGGCGGCAAGATGACGATGCTCGCGGTCCAGGACTCCAAGTCCCTGGACCCGTTCCGCGCGTCATATGTGGCGGTGGCGGACGAGCCGCGGATGGCGGCCCTGTACGACCCGCTGGTCTACATCGATGTGAAGACGGGCAATGTCACCCCGTTCCTGGCCGAGTCGCTGACCACCGCCGACAACGGCGCGACCTGGACGCTGAAGCTGCGCCCCGGGGTGCAGTTCAGCGACGGCACGCCGCTGGACGCGGCAGCCGTGAAGCTCAACTGGGAGACCCACGCCAAGCCGGAGACGGCTTCGGTGCACATCGCCGCTGCGGCCCGCCTGGGCCTGGAGGTCGTGGACCCGCAGAACCTCAAGATCACCCCGGGGACGGGCCCGAACCCGAGCTTCGACAAGATGGTCGCCACGCACCTCACCTACATCGAGGCGCCGTCGGCGATCAACAAGGGCCTCGACAGCGCCGGCACGCAGCCGATCGGCGCCGGCCCGTTCATGCTCAAGTCCTGGACGCGCGGCAGTGAGCAGGTGTTCGTCAAGAACCCGAACTACTGGCAGAAGGACAAGGGTCTGCCGAAGCTCGACGAACTGTCGATCAAGAACGTCCCGGACATCCAGCAGCAGCTGAACTCGGTCAAGTCCGGCCAGGCCGACATCTTCCACAGCTCGGACCCGAAGCTCCTCGCCGAGGCCAAGTCGTCGGTGCAGTCGCAGGTCAAGGAAGACCTCGGCGGCCAGTACATCGGCTTCAACGCCGCCAAGGCGCCGTTCGACGACCAGCGTGCCCGGCGCGCGATCGCTCTCGCGCTCGACCCGGCCGAGATCCCGAAGACACTCCAGAACGGCTACATCCCGGCGAAGAGCTTCTTCCCGCAGGCGTCGCCGTTCTTCGACCCGCAGTACGTGCAGCCCGCGCCGAACAAGGACGAAGCGCAGAAGCTGTTCAACGAGCTCGCGGCGGCCGGCAAGAAGGTCGATTTCACGCTCCTGGTGCCGAAGAACCCGTCGTCCGACAAGGTCGCCGAGTTCTTCAAGAGCCGGCTGAGCACCTTCGAGAACGTGTCGATGAACATCGAGTCGATCGAAATCGGCCAGTACATCCAGAAGTACGCGATCCAGAAGGACTTCCAGGGCATCCTCTTCCAGCAGTGGCTGGTCGACCCGGAGCCCGACATGTTCAACACCTTCCTGTCGCAGAGCCCGATGAACTACTTCGCGTGGAAGAACGCGGACGCGGACGCCGCCCTGATGGCCGGCCGCACGGCCACCGACCCGGCCGCCCGCAAGAAGGCCTACTCGGACCTCCAGAAGGCGATGGTCACCGACCTGCCGATCTGGGCGTACGCCGAGTCGCAGGTGGGCCCGATCTACAGCAAGAAGGTCACCGGCGTGGAGATGTACAACACCGGCACGGTCTTCATGGACCGCATCGGCCTGTCGTAACCCCGCCCGCGGCGCTTCGCCGCGGACCCGGAACCGGGGCGGCGCCCCTCCGCAACGTGCGGAGGGGCGCCGCCTTTTCTGAGTACGGGTCACACCTGCGGGAACGGCGCCTCGGGCAGTTCCGCGGTCAGCCGGTCGACGAGCGACCGGACGGCGGCGGTGTCGCCGAACCGGTCGACGGCGCTCCGCACGGTGCGCCGCAACCGCGTCGCCAGCCGGTCCGACCGGACCCGCCCGGCCAGGTCGAGCGCACCGGCGGCGGCCTCGCACGCGGCGTCCGCCTCGTGTTCGAGGACGTGCACCGACGCCAGGCCGATCAGGCCGAGGGCGAGCGAACGCGCATAGTCGGGGGTATCGGCGAACAGCCGCACGGCCTTCTCCATCGGCGGCCGGGCGCGTTCCGCCGGTCCCGCGCTGCGGTACGCCAGGTCGCGGTACGCGTGCCCGGCCTCCGCCGCCAGCTCCGCCTCGCCGAAGTACCGGATCCAGTCGGGCTCCGCGGATTCCCCCGCGTCGGCCGCGAGCTGTTCGGCGAGGACGAGCGAACGACGGCACTTGTCGGCCTGCGCGAGCCCGGCGTGGGCCCGGCCTTCGACCGCGTAGAGCATCGCCTGGGTGCGCGGGCCCGCGCTGTCGCGGGCGCCGTACTGCGCGAGGTGGACCAGCTCCAACGCGTCCGACGGGCGGTCCAGGTGAATCATCTGACGGGCCATCACGCCGAGGACGTTGGCTCCGAGCGGCCGGTCCCCGGCTTCCTTGGCGGCGTGCAGCGCCAGCACGAAGTACTTCTGCGCGCCCGGCTGCATGCCGACGTCGTAGGACATCCAGCCGGCCAGCAGCGCCAGCTCTGCGGTGAGCCGGAAGAGCCGGTCGCGGACCGGGAGCGGATAAGCGTCCTGCAGCAGGTCGGTGACCTCCTGCAGCTGGCCGACCACGGCCTTGCGCCGGAGGCCGCCCCCGCACTGCATGTCCCAGTCGCGGAACAGCCGCACGGTCTCTTCCAATTGGTCCAGCTCGCCGGCCCCTATTCGGCCCGGGGCCAGGGGGGCACGAGGCGGCAGCGGCGGCACCGGGGTGGGGGCGAGCCACCGCTGCATCGGCTCGACCAGCGCCGGGCCCGCCGACAACGCCAGGGACGCGCCGAGGAACCCCCGGCGGCCCAGCATGAGGTCGCTGCGCGAGAACTCGCCGAGCAGGTCCACCACCGACTCGGGCGACCACGGCAGGTCGACGCCGGAACCGGTGAACAGCGCGCCCGGCTCCTTGAAGCCGAGGTCCTCGACGGCGACCACGCAGCCGAACTGCTCGCTGAACAGCTCGGAGATGATGCGCGGTATCGGATCGCGCGGCTGCTCGCCGTCCAGCCACCGCCGCACGCGCGACGTGTCGGTGCTGACGTGCAGGGCGCCCTGCCGGCGCGCGCGGCGGTTGACCTGGCGCGCGAACTCGCCCTTGGACCAGCCGGTGCGGTCGAACCACGACGCGAGGCGGTCGTTGGGCTGCTTGCCCGACCCGGAACGGCGCGGCTCGCCCGCGGGCCCGGCGGCGAACGACTCGCCCGCGGGCTCCGCGAACGGGTCCTCGGGGACACCGCCGGGGCCCTCGGCCCGGGCGGCGAATCCTGCGATCTCGGCTTCTGCGATTGACACCGGATTCTCCCCCTGTGCACTCCACACCGTCGTGCCCGGTTCCCTTCGGTCGCCCAACGGATGTCCCGGGGACCGTGCGCAATGTCCCGTATGCCGAAAGTAACCCCGGGAGCGGCGGCCAAGCGGGCGAACGGGAAAACGCCACTGTTCGCCACCCCTTGCGCCAGGGTCACCGCAGGGGGCTCGCACGCTTGACTGGTAGTCGACCGGCAACCGCCCACCGCCGCTTCCGCCGCAGCTCCGCCGCGGTTGCGTAGCGGAGCCGTAACCAAAAGTGACGGGAGCCGTTGGGAGGTCATGGACATCATGCTCGGATCGCGCCGACGCACCCGCACGGCCCTGTGGCAGGCGGTGTCGGAGTATGTCGAGCAGCGGAACTGGCCCGTCGCCCAGGGAACCTACCTGGTGCGGGACGGGCGCAGCACGCGCTGTTCGTGCGGCCGCGCGGCCTGCGCCGCCCCCGGCATGCACCCGTCCGACCCGGAGTGGTCGGCGCACGCGACGACCGCGCCCGCGGCGGCACGCTACCTGTGGTCCCAGTGGCCGGACAGCACCGTGGTCCTGCCGACCGGGCGCGCGTTCGACGCGATCGGCGTCCCGGCCCCCGCGGGCCGCCGGGCACTGGTCCGGCTGGAGCGCATGGGTACGCCGCTGGGGCCGGTGCTGGAGACCCCGACCGGGCGGCTGTTCTTCCTGGTCGCCGCCGGGGCCGCGGGCGAACTCCCGCACCTGCTGTACCAAATGGGCTGGGACGACGCGGAACTCGACCTGCGCTGCCACGGCGAGGGCGACTACATTTTCGCGCCGCCGTCACCGCTCGGCCTGCTCGGCACCGCGGAGTGGATCCGCCCGCCCGACGACACCCGCGCGCTCCCCGAGGCGCGCCTGCTGCTCGGCACCCTCGCCTACGCCTGCCACAGCAACAGCCCGCGCGCCGGCCGCGGGCTCTGGCTCGCCTCCTGAACCGAGCAGCACTTCCCCGGACATGCCGAAGGGCCGACGACCTCGCGGTCGCCGGCCCTCTTGTGTTGCGTGTGCCGTGGTGCGGGCGGTCAGTCGCCGATCAGCGCGTCGACGAACGCGCTCGGCTCGAACGGCGCGAGGTCGTCCGGACCCTCGCCCAGGCCGATCAGCTTGACCGGGACGCCCAGCTCGCGCTGCACGGCGACCACGATGCCGCCCTTGGCGGTGCCGTCCAGCTTCGTGAGCACGATGCCGGTGATGTTGACGACCTCGGCGAAGACCCGGGCCTGCACGAGGCCGTTCTGGCCGGTGGTGGCGTCCAGGACCAGCAGGACCTCGTCGACCGGGCCGTGCTTCTCGACGACGCGCTTGACCTTGCCCAGCTCGTCCATGAGGCCGGTCTTGGTGTGCAGGCGGCCGGCGGTGTCGATGAGGACGGTGTCGACGCCCTCGGCGATGCCTTCCTTGACCGCGTCGAACGCGACGGACGCGGGGTCGCCGCCCTCCGGGCCGCGCACGGTGCGCGCGCCGACCCGCTCGCCCCAGGTCTGGAGCTGGTCGGCGGCCGCGGCGCGGAACGTGTCGGCGGCGCCGAGCACGACGGTGTGGCCGTCGGCGACGAGGACGCGGGCGAGCTTGCCGGTGGTGGTGGTCTTGCCGGTGCCGTTGACGCCGACGACCATCAGCACGCCGGGAGCACCGTCGGCGGCCTTGGTGGTGGTCAGCGAACGGTCGTAGTCGGTGCCGACGAGCGCGAGGAGCTCCTCGTGCAGCAGGGCGCGCAGGTCGGCGGGGCTGCGGGTGCCGAGGACCTTGACGCGGGTACGGAGGCGTTCGACGAGTTCCTGGGTGGGGGCGACGCCGACGTCGGCGGTGAGGAGGGTGTCCTCGATCTCCTCCCAGGTGTCCTCGTCGAGGTGCTCGCGGGACAGCAGGGCCAGCAGCCCCTTGCCGAAGGTGTTCTGCGACCGGGCGAGCCGGGCCCGCAGCCGCACCAGGCGGCCGGCCGTCGGCTCGGGCACCTCCAGCGCGGGCGGCGCCTCTTCGAGGGTGTCCGGAACGGTGGCCGCGCCGGCCTCGTCGGCTGCGGGCGGCGCCTCGGTCTCGGGCAGGTCGAGCGTGTCGATTCCGCGGCGCGGCGGCTCGGGCAGCTGCTGCGCGTCCTCGCCGACGCTCGGCTCGACGGGGGTGCGGGGCGGAGGCGGTGCGACGGAGCCGCGGCGCGAGCCGACGACGAACCAGCCGGCTGCGCCGAGCACCACGACCGCGATGACGACGACAAGGATCAGAGTTTCCATAGGAGCCCCAGTCTCCCAGACACCCTCCCGCCAACCGAACCTCGGACACGACGCGCAGAGGACGCGAGGCGGGCGCCGCGAACGTGGGCAGGGAAAGCGCGGGTCAGGCGCGGGGCCGGGCGCGCGGGCGGCGGGCGCGGAGGTCCGAGGCAGGCCCCGCGGCCGGGGCCACGATGCCCGGAACCTCGGACACGACACAACGCCGCCACCATCGGCGGTCGCCGGGTCGTGGCCGACCGGACCCGCGGTGGCGGACGGCGCGGTCGGCAGTCGGCGGTCGGGCACGGCCGCGAAACCCGCACCGCGGCCTGTCCCGCAGCGCGGCAAGGCCCCCCACTCACAACCGCACCGCACGACCCGCGCCCCACCACCCGGCGCTCCCCCGCCGCCGCTTCGCTGTGCGGCCCGCCCCGTCCCCCCTCTCATTTCCCCCGCCGCTCCGCGGCCCCACACCGGCCCGGTTCGGGGCATTCCGGTGGGTTCGCGACCGCGTCAAGGGGACCTGTGCCAACAACGTGGTGGGGAGCGGCAAGTGCGGGGTCTGTCAAGGCGTTGAATCCTGACTGGGTGTCAGATAGCTTGCCGGGGCCAAGCATGCTCCCGGGTCGCCCGGCCGCGCGAAAAACGCGCCGGGGCCGGCGGGACGATCGGAAGGTGTGCAGCCCCCATGGCAGTGACGAATCTGCGGTTCAACCAGGTGACTCCCGGTCTGGACCGAGCCGACGTCCAGTCCCGCTACAAGGCCACCATCGAGATGGCCAAGTTCGCGGACGCGAACGGGTTCGACATGATCAGCCTGGAGGAGCACCACGGCGCGGAGAACGCCTGGAGCCCGTCCCCGCTCAGCACCGCGGGTGCGATATTCGGCGCCACCGACCGCATCGGCGTGATCATCTGCGCGCTGCTCGCCCCGCTGTACGACCCGATCCGCCTCGCCGAGGACATCGCCGTCCTCGACAACATCAGCGCCGGCCGCCTCTCGATCGTCGCGGGCCTCGGCTACCGCCCCGTCGAGTACGCGGGCCTCGACCGCGAGTGGACCCGCCGCGGCAAGATCCAGGACGAGGTCCTGGAGACGCTCCTCAAGGCCTGGACCGGCGAGGAGTTCGAGTACCGCGGCCGCACCGCCCGCGTCACCCCGCGCCCGTTCACCGACCCGCACCCGATGGTCATGGTCGGCGGCACCGCCAAGGCCTCCGTGCGCCGCGCCGTGCGCCTGAAGCTGCCGTTCTACGCCGCGGCGAACATCCCCGAGCTGGAGTCGTACTACTACGAACTCGCGGCCGAGCAGGGCTTCGAGGGCGGCTTCGCGGTCATGCCGCCGGCCTCCACGAAGATGATCTACTGCACCGAGGACCCCGACAAGGCGTGGGCGGAGTACGGCAAGTACTTCCTGCACGAGGCGGAGACCTACTCGAGCTGGCAGACCGCCGACATCGAGTCGGCCGTCGAGTCGCACGCGCACACCGTCGACGACCTCCGCAAGGAGGGCATCTACACCTGCCTCACGCCGGAGGAGTGCATCGAGATCGGCCGCACCGGCGGTCTGACCGACGCCCTGATCCTGCACCCGCTGTGCGGCGGCCTGCCGATCGACGCCGGCTGGGCGAGCCTGCAGCTGTTCAACGACAAGGTCATGCCGCACAACCACCCGGAGTGACCGGGCGCGCGGCAGCCTGACGAGCCGCACGGACAGAACGTGAGGGCGGCCGGATCACTCCGGCCGCCCTCACGTTTTCCACCGTCCGAAGCCGGAAGCCCAAAGCCGGAAACCCGAGACCGGAAACCCGAGACCGGAAGCCCGCAGCCCGGGAAGCCGACCGCCGCTCAGCCCGCGGCCGCAGGCTCCGGCACCGCCGACGGCGCCGCCTCGGCACCGTCGCCCGCGTCCTCGTCCTTGATCAGCCGCTGGCTGATCACCGTGGTCACGCCGTCACCGCGCATGGAGACGCCGTAGAGCGCGTCGGCGACCTCCATCGTGCGCTTCTGGTGGGTGATCACGATCAGCTGCGAACTCTCCCGCAGTTCGGAGAAGATCCGGATGAGCCGCTGGAGGTTGGTGTCGTCCAGCGCGGCTTCCACCTCGTCCATGACGTAGAACGGGCTCGGCCGCGCTTTGAAGATGGCGACCAGCAGCGCGACCGCGGTCAGCGACCGCTCGCCGCCGGACAGCAGCGACAGCCGCTTGACCTTCTTCCCCGGCGGCCTCGCCTCGACCTCGACACCGGTGGAGAGCATGTCGTCCGGGTCGGTCAGCACCAGGCGGCCTTCACCGCCCGGGAACAGCCGCGAGAACACGCCTTCGAACTCGCGTGCGGTGTCGTGGTACGCCGACGTGAACACCTGCTCGACCCGTTCGTCGACCTCCTTGACCACGGTCAGCAGGTCGCGCCGGGTGTTCTTGAGGTCTTCGAGCTGCTCGGTCAGGAACTTGTGGCGTTCCTCCAGCGCCGCGAACTCCTCGAGCGCCAGCGGGTTGATCTTGCCGAGCTGGACGTACGCCTTCTCCGCCGCCGCCAGCCGCTTCTCCTGCTCGGCCCGCACATACGGCCGCGGCTGCGCCTCCTTCGACTCCGGGTCCCGGACCTCGCCCTCCGCGGGCGGGGTCGGCGGCACCAGGGTGTCCGGCCCGTACTCGCCGACGAGACCGGCCGCGTCCATGCCGTGCTCTTCGAGCGCCTTGGCCTCCAACTGCTCGATCCGCAGCCGCTTTTCGGTGCGCAGCATCTCGTCGCGGTGCACCGAGTCGGTGAGCTTCTCCAGTTCCGCGGCGAGTTCGCGGACCCGGCTGCGTTCCCGCGCGAGGTCCTGTTCACGGACGGCGCGGGCGCGTTCCGCGGCCGAGCGTTCGGCTTCGGCGCGGGCGAGCGAGGCTTCCGCGAAGCGCAGCAGGGTCTGGGTGCCGGCCAGCACGGCGCCCGCGACCCGGGCTTCGACGGCCATGCGTTCGCGGCGTTCCGCGGCCCGCGAGCGCGCTTCGCGTTCCATGCGCGCGCCGCGGTCGAGCGAGTCGGCGCGCCCGGACAGCGCTTTGACCTGTTCTTCGTGGGTGCGTACGGACAGCCGGGCTTCCATCTCGGCCTGCCGCGACGCGGTGGCCTCGGCGGCGAGCCGGTCGCGGGTGCCCGAGTCGGGCTCCTCGTCGTCCGGCATCTCCTCGGCGGTTTCGAGGCGTGCGGACAGCTCTTCGAAGGCGAGCGCGTCCTGTTCCTTGGCGGCTTCGGCCTTGGCGACCGCCCCGGCGAGCCGTTCGGCTTCGCCCGCCGCGGCGCGGGCTTGGCCGCCGAGCCTGCCGAGTTCCTTGGCGGCCGCGGACCGGGCCTTCTCGATCTCGCGGCGTTCGGCGGTCAGCTGTTCGACGGCGGCGGCCGCGTCCTTGCGGGCCGCGGTCGCCGCGGCGAGGTCGTCCTTGGCCGTCGCGCAGCGGTCCACGAGCGCGTCCAGCCGGGCCGCGGCCTCGTCCACGGCGGCCTGCACTTCGAGCAGGCTGGCCGCGGACGCGGAGCCGCCGTGCGCGAAGTCCGCACCCAGCAGGTCCCCCTCGCGGGTGACGGCACGAACCCCGGGAACCGCGGCGACCAGTGCCGCGGCGGCTTCGAGGTCGTCCACCACGGCGACCTTGTCGAGCAGCCGGTGCACCGCGCCGGCGATCTCCGGCGGCGCGGTGAGCAGCCGCACCGCGTACGTCGCGGACGCGGGCAGGCCCGGCCAGTCCGCCGTCCCGTCGCCGTCGTCCGCGCCGCCGACGAGCAGTCCGGCCCGCCCCGCGTCGTCTTTGCGGAGCAGTCGCAGCGCGTCGGCGGCGGTGTCGACGCCGTCCACCGCGACGGCGTCGGAGGCCGCGCCGAGCGCCGCGGCGACCGCGGTCTCGGCGCCGTGCTGCACGGTGACCATCGCGGCGACGGTGCCGAGCACGCCGGACAACCGGTCGCCCGCGGCGAGCAGTGCGCCCGCGCCGTCCTTGCGGTTGAGCCCGAGTTCGAGGGCTTCCTTGCGGGCGGTGACCGCGGCGCGTTCGCGTTCGGCTTCCTTCTCCGCGTCGCGGGCCGCGGCCAGGGCGTCCTCGGCATCGGCCAGCATCGCGCGGGCTTCCTCGAGTCGGCCTTCGACGGCGCCGCCGTCTTCGCCGTCGTCTCCCCCGCCGACTTCGGCTTGCAGCGCGTCGAACTCCTGCTGCGCGGCGGCGGCCCGGGCCTGGGCGCCGGTGAGGGATTCGGTGAGCCGCCCGATCTCCGCCTCGGCACCGGCCACCCGGGTGCGGGCGGCGTTGACCTGTCCGGCGAGCCGGGCAAGGCCTTCGCGCCGGTCGGCGATCGCCCGCGCCGCGGCCTTGAGGCGCTTCTCCTCTTCCCCGAGGGCGCGTTCGAGTTCGCCGCGCCGCTCGGTGGTTTCGGCGAGCTGCACCATCGCCTCTTCGAGGGCTTCCTTCAGCTCCGCCTCGGTCTCGCGGATGCGGGCGGCCTCGCGCTCCATCTCCTCGGGGTCGCGGCCGCGGCGTTCCTCGGCGGGCTGCGCGGTGGCGTGCTTGACGCGCTGCTGGGCGAGTCCCGCCGTACCGCGCACGCGCTCGGTGAGCGAGGAGAGTTCGTACCAGGTCTCCTGGGCGCGGGCGAGCCGCGGCGTGAGCGCCTTGACCTCTTCTTCGAGCGCGGCTTCGCGGGCCTGGACTTCGCCGAGTTCGCGTTCCGCGACGGTACGCCGTTCGCGCAGCGCGGCCTCGTCGGCGATCTCCTCGTCGAGGTTCTTGCGCAGCGTCACCAGGTCGTCGGCGAGCAGCCGCAGCCGGGCGTCGCGCAGGTCCGCCTGGATCGACGCCGCCCGGCGGGCGACCTGCGCCTGGCGGCCGAGCGGCTTGAGCTGGCGGCGCAGTTCGTTGGTGAGGTCGGCGACCCGGGTGAGGTTGGCCTGCATCGCGTCGAGCTTGCGCAGCGCCTTTTCCTTGCGCTTGCGGTGCTTGAGGACGCCGGCGGCTTCCTCGATGAACGCGCGGCGCCCCATCGGGTCGGCCTGGAGCACCGAGTCGAGCTGGCCTTGGCCGACGATGACGTGCATCTCGCGGCCGATGCCCGAGTCGGACAGCAGCTCCTGGATGTCGAGCAGCCGGCAGGTGTTGCCGTTGATCTGGTACTCGGAGCCGCCGTTGCGGAACATCGTCCGCGTGATGGTGACTTCGGTGTAGTCGATGGGCAGCGCGCCGTCGGTGTTGTCGATGGTGAGGCTGACCTCGGCGCGGCCGAGCGGGGGACGTCCCGCGGTGCCCGCGAAGATGACGTCCTCCATCTTGCCGCCGCGCAGCGACTTGGCGCCCTGCTCGCCCATGACCCACGACAACGCGTCGACGACGTTGGACTTGCCGGAGCCGTTCGGCCCGACGACGCACGTGATGCCGGGCTCGAACCGCAGCGTCGTCGCGGACGCGAAGCTCTTGAATCCGCGGAGGGTGAGGCTCTTGAGGTGCACCCGCCGCAGCGTACCCGGACAGGTCGGGCACGACCCGGCAGAACCGCGAACCCGACGGCGTGTCGGAAGGGGTGTGACCTGGGAAGTGACGGGGTATCACGTCACCACGGCGGGAGACGAGGGGGAACCGGGGGAATTCAGGGGATGGACCGGGGGAAGCGGGGGTAGGGTCGAAGCGCACGGACACCCGGTACGGCACAACACCGGTACGGCACAACACCGGCACGGACTTCCGGAAACGACAAAGGGACGCCGAAGCGTCCCTAGGGTTATCGGATCGAACTCACGCCCGAGAGAGCGCGGGCTCGACCTCCACTACGTCGAACCGATCGTCCGCAGCGGCGTACAGCGCGTCGTTCTCGGCCCGGACTCGGACCAGTTCCGTTTCCAGGTCACGGACACGCTGCTGCAACCGCCGCATCTCGGAGATCAGTCGCGGGTCGGGGCCGCCGACGTAGCCGAGAAGCGCCTTCGCCATTAGAGGGTCCTCCACGCTGAGTAACCGACCGGCATCCGCGGGTCGCGATTACGCACCCAGCCACGTGGCTCCTGATAGGGTGCGCGGGCTTCCAGCGTCGCACCAAAAGCGCAGCAGGTCAATATGATCACGGCGCGATAACTGAACCGTCACCCGGTCGGCGGTCATACCCACGCGGACGGGCCGGTTGTCGTCTGGCTGTACGAGATCATCAATTCTCTTGCCAGTCAAGAAGTTATGAGAGACTCGCGACGCGCGCGCGGGTCTTTTTTCAAGCCCGCGAACGAGCCGTTTTTGTGCCCGGCCGCCAATCGCCTCGGCCGCCCCGGACGTCGCAACACTATCGCGGACGATCATGAATCGCGCAGGCCACAGGCTTCCCGTTCACCCCATCCGCATCTCGGGCATCACGGGCAAGGCCCCCTTCGGACGGGGCACGTCCCGCGCGAGCGCGCCCCACGCGGTCGCTCCGGTGCTCTAGAGTCACCCCGCAGGCTCACTCGAACGAGTGACTGGCGGCGGGCGGATACGTCCGAACGGCCCCCCTTGCAGGGCCGGTTCGCCGACCATAAGGCGCAGGCTCGGTATGGCCGTCTGCAGATCCCCGCGTATGCCCGGGACTTCGGACGGACCTGCCACCGCCGGCGAAGGGAGTCATGTGGCCCGGCACAGCCGATCGGCAACCCGTGCTTCGTCCTCCGACCACCGCGCGCAGCGCGGACACCGCAAGCGGCGGCGCCGGTTCGGGCCGATTTCCGTCGCCGCTCTGCTGCTCGCCGTGGTTCTCGGCGCGGTCGGATTCCGGTACGGCGTCGGCGGGTCCGGCTCCGGCGGCGGCGCGTCTTCGGCCGCCGGCGGAGGCCCGAGCGCGCCGGGACCGAGCGGCCCGGCGGCACCGGCGGACGTGCGGGCTGCGGGCGGCGGTCCGGGCACGGGCGTGCAGTCCGCGTTGCCGGCGTCCGCGACGGGTCCGGCAAGTGGCGGCGGCCCGACGACCGCGTCGGCGACCGCGGTGCAGAGTTCTTCGGCGCCGCCGTCGGCTTCCCCGTCCGCGACCACCGCGCGCCCGGCCACGTCGTCGGCGCCCACGCCGCGGTCGCCCGCGACGAGCGGCGTGTCCACGGGAACGGACGCCAAGTCGTACGAGGACCAGGTCCTCTCGCTGGTGAACACCGAACGCGCCAAGGCCGGCTGCGGCCCGGTCAAGGACGACACCGCGCTCCGCAACCTGGCCCGCGCGCACAGCGGGGACATGGCCGACCGCGGCTACTTCTCGCACGACACCCCCGAAGGCAAAACCCCGTGGGACCGCGCGAAGGCGGCCGGGATCGGCTACCTGGGGGCGGAGAACATAGCCCGTGGCCAGAAGACGCCGGCCGCCGTGATGGAGGCGTGGATGAACAGCCCGGGGCACCGGGCGAACATCCTGGACTGCTCGCTCACCAAGCTGGGCGTGGGTGTGCGGATGGGCGGCGAGGGGCCGTGGTGGACGCAGGACTTCGGGCGTTAGCCGGTCGGCTGCGTCCTCACACCGAAACGGCCGGGCCTCACACCGAAACGGCCGGCCGGGGCCGTCGCGGGCTCCGCTGGCAGTTCGGGCAGAAGTAGCTCGACCGGTTCATGAACGAGATCCGCCGGATCGGCGTCGCGCACCGGTTGCAGGGTTCGCCCTCGCGCCCGTAGGCGTCCAGCGACCGCGAGAAGTACCCGCTCTCGCCGTTCACGTTCACGTACAGGCTGTCGAACGACGTCCCACCGACCGCGAGCGCGTCCGTCATCACGGCCCGCACCGATGCGAGCAGCAGCGCGGTCTGCGGCCTGGTGATCGTGGCGGTGGAGCGTGCGCCGTGCAGCTTCGAGCGCCACAGCGCCTCGTCCGCGTAGATGTTGCCGATGCCGCTGACCAGCGACTGGTCGAGCAGGGCGCGCTTGAGTTCCGAGTCGCGGCGGCGCAGTGCGGCGTGGAAGGCCGTGTCGTCGAAGCGCGGGTCGAGGACGTCGCGGGCGATGTGCGCGATGGACGGCGGCAGCTGCGCGGCGTTGTGCTCGACGGCCATGCCGCCGAAGGTGCGCTGGTCGACGAAGCGGAGTTCGCGGCCGCCGTCGGTGAAGGTGAAACGGATGTGCAGGTGCTTCTCGCGCGGCGCGTCGGGTTCCTGCACGAGCAGTTGGCCGCTCATGCCGAGGTGGGCGAGCAGCGCGTCCGACGGGGTGTCCGCACCGGGCGCGGTCAGCGGCAGCCACAGGTACTTGCCGCGCCGGAGGGCGCCGGATACCCGGCTGCCCACCAGCACGGCGGTGAAGTCCGCAGAGCCCGCGGTATGGCGGCGCACCGCGCGCGGGTGGGTGACCTCCACGCGCGCGATGGTCCGGCCGACGATCCACCGGTCGAGGCCGCGGCGTACGACCTCGACCTCGGGCAGCTCGGGCATGTCAGGAAGTCACCGGCGTACCGGTGGACGATCCCGTGTCGGACGGCCTGGGTTCCGCGGACTTCGCCCGTGCCTTGCCGCCGGTCTTGGCGGGTGCGGCGGGTGCTCCGTCGACGGGTGCCGAACCGTCGCCGAACTGCGCGCGGATGGCACGCCAGGCGCTCTCCGCGGCCTGCTGTTCGGCTTCCTTCTTACTGCGGCCCACGCCGGTGCCGTAGTCCACGCCGCCGACGCGGGCGAGCGCGGTGAAGGTCTTCTCGTGGTCGGGTCCGGTCTCGGAGACCACGTACTCGGGGACGCCGATGCCGGTCGCGGCGGTGAGTTCCTGGAGGCTGGTCTTCCAGTCCAGGCCCGCGCCGAGACCTGCGGACGCCTCGATGAGCGGGTCGAACAGCCGGTGTACGAGTTCGGACGCGGCGTCCAGGCCCTGGTCGAGGTAGACCGCGCCGATGATCGCTTCGAGCGTGTCGGCGAGGATCGAGGACTTGTCGCGTCCCCCGGTGCCCTGCTCGCCACGGCCCAGGCGGATGAACCGGCCCAGGTCGAGCTTGCGTCCGACGCCCGCGAGGGCGCGCGAATTGACCACGGCAGCACGCAACTTGGCGAGCTGCCCTTCGGGCAGCTCGGGGTGCGCACGGTACAGCGTGTCGGTGACGACAAGCCCAAGCACCGAGTCGCCCAGGAATTCCAGGCGCTCGTTGGTGGGAAGGCCACCGTGTTCGTACGCATACGAACGGTGTGTGAGTGCGCGCTCCAGAAGGGCGGCGTCGACTGTCCAGCCGAGCCGCCCTTCCAGATCCGCGTACTGCGCGATCGAGTCCGTCACCGGGATGACCTGCCCGGGGTTCAGACCTCGAGGACCTGGCGGCGGTTGTAGGTGCCGCAGGTCGGGCAGGCAATGTGGGCCAGCTTCGGCTGACGGCAGCTCTCGCAGGTCACCAGGTTGGGGGCGACGGCCTTCCACTGGCTGCGGCGGTGGCGGGTGTTGCTGCGCGACATCTTCCGCTTCGGAACAGCCACGGCTACTTCTCCTGGTTCTCATCGGCGCGAGACGCGCCAGTGTCGTCGGCTTCGGCGGTCGATCCGTCGAAGAGGCCCTGCAAAGCCGCCCACCGGGGGTCGGCGGATTCGTGCGCGTGACCGGGGTTGTCGTCGAGCCGTGCCCCGCATTCGAGGCACAGTCCGGCGCAGTCGTCGTTGCACACCGGGGTGAGCGGCAGTGCGAGCACCACCGCGTCACGCAGCACCGGCTCCAGGTCGAACATGTCGCCGGAGAGCCGGGGGGCGTCTTCCTCGGCGTCCTCGTCCGGGTAGACGTACAGCTCCTGGAAGTCCACGCGGAGCTGCTGCTCCACGGGGTCCAGGCACCGGACGCACTCACCGGCCAAGTCCATCTCGGCCACGCCCGTGATCAGCACCCCGTCGATCACCGATTCGAGCCGGAAGTCCAGCTCGACCGGAGAGCCCTCGGGGACGCCGATCACCTCGATCTTCATGTCCGCCGGCGCCGGCACTTCGCGGGACGACTTGCGCATCGACCCAGGCCGACGGCCCAGCTCGCGTGTGTCCACGACGAGCGGGTTGCGGGGGTCCAAGCGTTCCAGAGCGTCCTGCCTCATGCGAGTCCACCTCCCCCGGGAACGAAGGAGGTGCGGCGGTCATGATTGCCGGCCCCGGGGTCGCCACAACGGGCATCCCGAGCAGGGCCGGTCCACAAGCCTATCGCACGTGCCGCCCAACCCCCCAAACGGGTCAAGCGGGGTCCGGGGGTCAGCCGCCTTGGCGGCCGTCCTGCTGGAACTGGCGCACGTCGATGAGGCTGGTGTCGAAGAAACTGGTCTCGTCGAGTGCCGCATCGTACCGCTGCTGGACGTGCCCGCCCTGCTGGGGGACGGCGCCGGGCTGGCCGCCCGGGTACTGCGGCTGCTGGTACTGCGGGACCTCGTAGCCGCCGGACTCGTAGCCGCCCTGCTCGTAGCCGGACTGCACCGCGGGGTAGGCGCCGCTCTCGTAGTAGCCGCCCTGCTGGGGGCCGCCGGTCTGCGCGTACTGCGGCTGCGGCTCGGGGAAGCCCTGCTGGGCGGGCAGCGACGGGGCCTGGGGCGCCTGCTGGGGCTGCGGCGGAGCCTGGCCGAGGAACGGGGCGTCGTCGCCGCCGTCGAGGCGCGCGGCGAGGCTGCCGACCCGGTGCTCGCCGGTGCCCTCGGCCTCGTCCTGGGCCTTCAGGTACTCGCCGAGGTCGTCGATCGCCTTGCGGCCGCGCATCTTGTCGCGGCCGCGTCCGACGGCGGACAGTGTCTTGGTGAGCACGACCTCGAAGTTGGCGAGCTTCTGGTCGACGTAGTCGTCCGCTTCGCCGCGGATGCGCTCGGCTTCCAGGCGGGCGGCGGTGAGGATGCGCTCGGCCTCGGCGTAGGCCTCGCGGGCCACGTCGGTGTCGGCGATCAGCGCGCCGCGTTCCTCCTGCGCGCCGGCGACCAGGCGCTCGGCTTCCCGGCGGCTCTCCTCCAGGACCGCGTCGCGGTCGCTGAGGATGCGCCGGGCCTGGTCCATTTCCGCCGGCAGGAGACTCTTCACCTCGTCGAGGCGGGCGATGACCTCGGCCCGGTTGACCACACACGACGCCGACATCGGCATCGAACGGGCGCTCTCGACCAGCGCAATCAGCTCGTCGAGCTTGGGCTGCACGTCCACGGGCGTTGCTCTCTCTCCTGGTGCCGGTCCGACACCACAGCGTACGAGCAGAAACCGTGTCCGGGGTCGGCTAGTTGTCGGCCAACCGATCGGTAAGTCGCCGGAGCACGGTGGGCGGGACGAGCCCGGAGACGTCGCCGCCGTACGTCGCCACCTCTTTGATGAGGCTGGACGACAGGAAGCTGTACAGCGGGTTGGTCGCCACGAACAGCGTCTCGACCTCGGTAAGACCGTAGTTCATCTGGGCCATCTGCAACTCGTAGTCGAAGTCGGTGACCGCGCGAAGGCCCTTGATGATGGCGGGGATGCCGTGCGTCCGGCAGAAGTCGACCAGGAGGCCTTCGAACGCCTCGACCTTGACGTTGCCGTACTGGGCGGTGACCTCTTCGAGCATCTCGATGCGCTCTTCGATGGTGAACAGGCCCGAACGCTTGTTGCGGTTGAAGCCGATGGCGACGTACACCTCGTCGTACAGCGTCGACGCGCGGCCGATGATGTCCAGATGCCCGTTGGTGACCGGGTCGAACGACCCGGGACAGACGACTCGGCGCACGGGTTACTTCCCCTCGATCGCTGGTGCCGCAGGTGCCGCGGGCGCGGTTAGGCGCGCGCGGCGCGACCGTACCAGAGCGTCGCTTCGCCGTAGCGGCGGGATCTGATCTCGGCGAATCCGGCGGGCCAGGCGAACGCCGCGTCGCGGGTGGCGCGCTCGACGACGACGAGGGCGTCGTCCGCCAGCCAGCCGTGCGCGGCGAGTTCGGTCAGCAGGTCGGCCACGTCGGCGGCGGGGAGGGCGTAGGGCGGGTCGAGGAAGACGATGTCGTACGGCTCCCCGGGGGCCGGTTCGGCCGCCATCCGCTCGGCACGGGCCGCTCGCAGTTCGGCGCCGGGCAGCTTGACGGCGGCGATGTTCGCGCGGACCGCTTTGGCCGCCGCCGGGTCGGCTTCGACGAGCAGGGTGTGCGCGGCGCCGCGGGACAGCGCTTCCAGGCCGACGGCGCCGGATCCGGCGAACAGGTCGAGGACCCGCGCCCCGTGGAAGGTCCGGCGCAACGACACGAGCGTGGAGAACAGCCCTTCGCGGGCCCGGTCGGAGGTGGGGCGGGTGCCGTCGCCCGGCGGCACGGACAGCCGCCGCCCGCCGGCGGCGCCGCCGATCACGCGCGTCATCGGCAGGCCTTCGGGGCGGGGGTCGCGGAGAACATGCGGCCAACGCTAGCGCGCCACCGCACCGCCACCGGACGCCGGACGCGGGGCCGACGTGAGGGCCGGACGCGGACGAAGCGACGCGACGGACGGACTCGGCAGGGGCCGACGGCTCCCGCACAGCGCGCCCCACGCCCGAGCCGCGCTCCGCACGTCGTGCTGTCGCGCCCTCGACGCGAGCCTGCCCGGCAGCCGCGCCCCACCCTCGACTCCCACGAACCCGGGGTGGACACAGAGGCCGACAGCGAGGGTTGACGCTTTCCAGCCGGAGCGCCCCCCGTGCCCCGGCTGGGTGCCCGCATCGTCGCGCTCTCCCCCGGCGTCGACCTGACCGCCGCGCGCCCCTGCTCGCACGAACGCACCCCGTGGCTCACCCCTTGTCCAGGTACTCCGCCTGTTCCTCGTCCAACAGGCTGCCGAGGGCGCTGCGGAGTTCCGGATGCCGGGTGAGCTGCGGGTCGGCGGCGATGATCTCGGCGGCTTCCTCGCGGGCCGCGACGATGACGTCCTCGTCGCGGACGACGGCCAGCATTCGCAGCGAGGAGCGGCTGCCGGACTGGGCGTCGCCGAGGACGTCGCCTTCGCGCCGCTGCTCGAGGTCGATGCGGGACAGCTCGAAGCCGTCGAGGGTCGCGGCGACCGCGTCGAGGCGTTCGCGGGCGCTGGTGGCGCTCGGCATGTCGGTGACGAGGAGGCAGAGTCCGGGGGCGCTGCCGCGGCCGACGCGGCCGCGGAGCTGGTGGAGCTGGGAGACGCCGAAGCGTTCCGCGTCCATGATCACCATGACGGTGGCGTTGGGGACGTTGACGCCGACCTCGATGACGGTCGTGGCGACGAGCACGTCGACTTCGCCGACGGAGAACCGCCGCATGATGTCGTCTTTGGCGTCGGGCGTGAGGCGGCCGTGCAGGATGCCGACGCGGAGGCCCTTGAGCGGCCCGGTTTCCAGGGCCTTGGCGACGTCGAGCACGGCGAGCGGGGGCCGCTTCTCGGCCGCTCCCCCGTCGTCGCCGTCGGCGCCGATGTCGTCCGGGTCGTCGAGGTACGCCTCGGGCGGCAGGTCGTCGGCGGCGTTCTTCGTGGCCTTCTTGGCCTTCTGGGCGTTCGCAGCCTTCTTGTCGTTCGCAGCCTTCTTCTTCGCCTTGGGGTCGTCGAGGTCGTCCCCGATGCGCGGGCAGACCACGTAGGCCTGGTGCCCCTTCCCCACTTCCTCGCGGACCCGCTCCCACGCCCGGTCGAAGAAGTTCGGCTTCTCCACCGCGGGCACCACGTGCGTCGCGATCGGCGACCGCCCGGAGGGCAGCTGTGCGAGTACCGAGGTCTCCAGGTCGCCGAACACCGTCATCGCGACGGTGCGCGGAATCGGCGTCGCCGTCATGACCAGCAGGTGCGGCGGGCGTTCCGCCTTGCCCCGCAGTGCGTCGCGCTGCTCAACCCCGAACCGGTGCTGCTCGTCGACGACGACCAGCCCGAGGTCGTGGAACTTCACCTTGTCCTCGATGAGCGCGTGCGTCCCGATGACGATCCCGGCTTCGCCGGTCACCAGGTCCAGCAGCGTCTGCCGCCGCGCGGGCGTCCCCATCGACCCGGTGAGCAGCGCGATCTTGGTCCCCGTCTCCGACCCGCCCAGCACCCCGGGCCCCTCGGCCAACGGCCCGAGCATCTCCACGATCGACCGGTGGTGCTGCTGCGCCAGCACTTCGGTGGGCGCCAGCATCGCGGCCTGCCCTCCGGCGTCGACGACGGTGAGCATGGCCCGGAGGGCGATGAGCGTCTTGCCGGCGCCCACCTCTCCCTGCAGGAGCCGGTGCATGGGGTGTTCGGCGGCGAGATCGGCCTCCAGTTGTTCGCCTACCTCCACCTGGCCGTCGGTGAGGGTGAAGGGGAGGCGGGCGTCGAAGGCGTCGAGGATGCCGCCGGGGCGGGCGGTGCGGGGGACGGCGGTCTGGGTGCGGGCGGCCTGGCGGCGTTGGGCGAGGGCGATTTGGAGGACGAAGGCTTCGTCCCACTTGAGGCGGTCGCGGGCGGCTTCGACTTCGGCCCAGGTGTTCGGCTTGTGGATCCAGTCGAGGGCTTGGCGCAGGCCGGGCATGCCGCGTTTGGCGAGCAGTTCGGGTGGGAGTGGGTCGCCGACCTCGCCGAGGGTGTCGAGGGCGACGCGGACGCATTGGGCGATCTTCCAGGACGGCATCGACGCGGCGGCCGGGTAGACCGGGATGAGGGCTCCGGCGAAGAGTTCCGCGGTGCCGTCGTCCTCCTCGGCGTTCATCAACTGGTAGTCGGGCTGGTTGAGTTGGAGCTCGTCGCGGAAGCGGGCGACCTTTCCGGCGAAGAGGCCGCGGAGCCCGGGGCGGAGTTCGCGTTCGCGCCAGGCCTGGTTGAAGAAGGTGAGTTTGAGCTGTCCGCGGCCGTCGGTGACGACGACTTCGAGGAGGTTGCCGCGGCGGTTCCGGAACTGGCGGTTGGTGACCTTGGCGATCTCCGCCATGACGGTGATGTGCTCGTCGACTTCCAGGCGCGACAGCTCGGTCAGACGGCCGCGTTCCGCGTACCGGCGCGGGTAGTGCCGCAGCAGGTCGCCGAGGGTGGCGAGGTCGAGGGACTTGGCGAGCACCTTCGCGGTCCGGTCCCCGACCAGTTTGGCCAGCGGTTCATCGAGGCGGGACATGGCGGCGGAGGCTCCCTGGCGGACGACGGAGGGCTGCTCGCGACGTTACCGGGCGGCCCGGACAGCCGCGGGCAAGGCGCGGCGGGGCCGCTCGGTCGGGGGATGCCGCGGAAAGCCGGCGGAAAGCTATTCGACCCCGATGAGCAGCGGATACACCGACTGGCCGCCGTCGTACACGACCGCGTCGACCTCCGGCCGTCCCTGCCGGGCGCCGACGAGGAGGGTGTCGGCGAGCCGCGGGTCGAGGTGGGCGCCGGTGACGAGGGTGACGAGTTCGCCGCCGCCGGCGAGCATCCGGTCGAGGACGGTGCGGGCGGTGGCGGCCAGGTCGCGGCCGATGACGGCGATGTCGCCGTCGATGATGCCGAGGATGTCGCCGGCCTGGCAGACGCCGGCCATGGTCCAGGCTTCCCGGGTGGCGGTGGTGAGGGCGCCGTAGCGGGTGGCGCCGGCCGCGGAGGTCATGCCGACGACGTCCTGGTCGAAGCGGCGGCCGGGTTCGTGGACGGCGAGCGCGGCGATGCCCTGCACGGCGGCCTTGGTGGGCACGACCTGGACGCGGATGCCGTACGCATATGCCGCCTGCTCGGCCGCGACCGCGGCGACGGCGTGCCCGTCGGGGTCGTTGGGCAGCAGGACGACTTCGCGGGCCGCGGTGGCGCGGATGGCGTCGACGAGGGTGCCGGTGGACGGCGCCCGTCCCGGCCCGGCCTCCACGACGTGCGCGCCGGCCTGGGTGAACAGCGTCGCAAGGCCTTCGCCCTGCACGACGGCGACGATGGCGCGTCCGGTGACGGCGAGCATGTGCTGGTGTCCGACGACGGCCGGGGACACCGCGAGGTGGGTGATGCGGATGCGGTGCGGGCGGCCCGCTTCGATGCCGGCCTCGACGGCGGCGCCCGCGTCGTCGACGTGCACGTGGACGTTCCACAGGCCTTCGCCGCCGACCACGACGAGGGAGTCGCCGAGCCGGTCGAGCCGGTCGCGCAGCGCGGGAACGGCGTCGTCGGGAGCGTCGAGGAGGTAGATGACCTCGAAGCCGGGCGCGGGCTCGGTGTCCGCGCACAGCACCGTGTCGGTCTCCGGGCGCAGCGGGACGGGGACGTGCGGGCTGCGCGGCGGGCGTTCGCCGGTGACCACGGACACCAGGGCGTCGAACAGGACGCACAGGCCGCGTCCGCCCGCGTCGACGACGCCGGCCCGGCGCAGCACGTCGAGTTGTTCGGGGGTGCGGACGAGGGCGGCGCGGGCGGCTTCGGCGGCGCCGCGGACGACGGCGGTGATGTCGCCCGCGGCGGCGGAGGCGCGTTCGGCGCCTTCCGCGGCGGCGCGGGCGACGGTGAGCATGGTGCCTTCGACGGGTCGGGCGACGGCTTCGTAGGCCTCGTCGGCGGCGCGGCGCAGGGCGCGGCCGAGGACGGCGCCGCTGGCGCGCGGGTTGTCGTCGGCGAGGGCGGCGCGGTATTCGGCCTCGACCTGGTCGGCCATGCCGCGGAGGAGCTGGCTGAGGATGACGCCGGAGTTGCCGCGGGCGCCCATGAGCGCGCCGTGCGCGAGGGCGCGGATGGTCTCCGGGAGGCCGGGCGCGGCGGCGTCCGGGCGGTGGTCGCCGAAGAGTTCCTCGACTTCGGCGCTCGCGGCTTCCAGGGTGAGGAAGAGGTTGGTGCCGGTGTCGCCGTCCGGGACCGGATAGACGTTGAGTGCGTCGATCTCCTCGCGGGCGCGGCCGAGCTGGTGCAGCCCGGCCCGGCACCAGCGGCGGACCGCCGGAGCGTCCAGCTCTCCCAGCACGCCCACCTCGGTCATCTCCTCGTTCCCGGCCCGCGTCCGCCCGTCGCTCGCGGCGTGTGCAGCGTATCTGCCGGACCGCGGGCGGGATGCGGCAGTGAGCGGGGCGCCGTGGTGCTCGCCGACCCGCCGGAGGGGGCGGTGGGCGATGCGCTAGTCTGATGGTGAAGCGTGACGAGTGCGGCGTATTTCTGCGTCCGCACGCGGATTGGCATCCCCACCCGCTCGTCGGTTACTCTTCCTCGGTTGCCTGGCACCTGCCGGCACGTGAACGTACGCGCAATCCTTATTCGTCTTTGGAGTGTCTCCCGTGGCTGCCAACTGCGACGTCTGCGGCAAGGGGCCGGGTTTCGGCAACAACATCTCGCACTCGCACCGCCGCACCCGCCGTCGCTGGAACCCGAACATCCAGACGGTCCGCGCGGTTGTGGGCGGCACGCCGAAGCGCCTGAACGCCTGCACCTCGTGCATCAAGGCGGGCAAGGTCACCCGCTAACACCGGTTTTCCACGGCCGGGCCACCTTCGGGTGGTCCGGCCGTCGGTGTTTTCCGGGGACATGGTGCGCGTGGACCGCTCCTCCTGCTTGTTCCCTCGGGGTGCTTCCCGGGCGTGGTCCGGTTCTCCGCGACCACGCCCGCGGCGCGGGTCAGCCGCGGAAGCGCCACCCGTGGTCGACCGGGCCGATTCCGGCGCCGAGCGGGAAGCCCTGCCGGATGGCGCCGGTGACGTAGTCCTTGGCGGCGGCGACGGCGCGCGGCACGTCGCGGCCGAGCGCGAGGTGCGAGGCGATGGCGCTGGCGAGGGTGCAGCCGGTGCCGTGGGTGTGCCGGTTGTCGTAGCGCTCGCTGCGGAACCAGTGCTCGCGGGTGCCGTCGAACAGCAGGTCGGCGGCTTCGCCTTCGAGGTGGCCGCCCTTGACCAGCACCCAGGCCGGCCCGTATGCGAGGACGGCTTCCGCGGCGGCGCGCATGTCCTGCGGCCCGCGGACCTCGACGCCGGTGAGCTGGCGCACCTCGAACAGGTTCGGGGTGACGACCGTCGCGGTGGGGAGGAGCTTGGTGCGGACCGCGTCCAGGGCTTCCTCGGCGAGCAGCGGGTCGCCGTGCTTGGACACCGACACCGGGTCGACGACGACGGGTGCGGGCAGCGGCGCGAGGAGTCCGGCGACGGTCTCCACGAGGACGGGCGACGCGAGCATGCCGGTCTTGACCGCCTGGACGCCGATGTCGTCGACGACGCTGCGGAATTGCGCGGCGACCGCCTCCGCGGGCAGTTCCCAGTAGCCCTGCACGCCCAGCGAGTTCTGCGCGGTGACCGCGGCGACGACGCTCATGCCGTGGACGCCGAGGGCGAGCATGGTCTTGAGGTCGGCCTGGATGCCGGCGCCGCCGCCGGAGTCGGATCCGGCGATCGTGAGCACGCGGGCGGGAATCTGCACCATGCGATCAGCGTAGAACCCCAGGTCGGCGGGCTGCGGGGCGGGGCCGACCGGTCGCCCGCGAACCCGTCGGCGCGGCCGGTTCAGCCGCCGAAGTGGTCCCATCCCCCGGTGCCCGCCCATTCGGCGCCGTCGACCGTGACGCCGTCGCCGGGGTGGACACGGCCGATGACCCGCCAGCGCGCGCTGAGTGCGGTGCCGGGCGGGAACGTCGCCACCAAAGCGTGGTCTTCTCCCCCGGTCAGCACCCAGTTCAGCGGGTCGACGCCCAACGCGCGGGCGACGTCGCGCATCTGCGCGGGGACGTCGAACAGGTCACTGACCAGGTCGACGCGGACCTGCGACGCCCGCGCCAGGTGTCCGAGGTCGGCGATCAGTCCGTCGCTGATGTCGAGCATCGCGGTGGCGCCGAGCCGGGCGGCGGCCGGGCCGGCGTCGTACGGCGGTTCGGGGCGCCGGTGGGCTTCGACGAACGCCCGCGGGTTGCGGTGGCCGTGGCCGAGTATGGCGAGCCCGGCGGCGGACCAGCCGAGCCAGCCGGCCACCGCGACCAGGTCGCCGGGCCGGGCCCCGGCACGGGTGACCGGGGCGCGGCCCTGCAGGTCGCCGAGCGCGGTCACGGAGATCATCACGGCCGGGCCGCGGACGACGTCGCCGCCGGCCACGCCCGCGTCGACGACGGCGCATTCGTCGCGGAGCCCGTCGTACAGTTCGAGCGCCCACGCCACCGGGAGTTCGGCGGGGCCGACCAGGCCGATGAGCAGGGCGGTGGGCTGGGCGCCCATCGCGGCGACGTCGGCGAGGTTCTGCGCGGCGGCTTTGCGGCCCACGTCGTAGGCGGTCGACCAGTCGCGGCGGAAGTGCCGTCCTTCGACGAGCAGGTCCGTGGTCGCCACGACACGCCCGTCGGGTGCGGCCACCACGGCGGCGTCGTCGCCGGGGCCGAGCGGCACGTGCTTGCCGGGGGGCACGCGCTCGGTCAGCGCCCCGATGAGACCGAACTCGCCGAGATCACCGAGCGTCCCGCTCATCTATGGACCCGTCCTCTACGGAAATCGATCGGAATCGGGAGGATTCCGTCGTCGTGATGGGCCGCCGGCGGGGGTGCCGACGGTGCCGCCGCACCGCGGGGGTGCGCCGGCGTGCTGGTGCGGGTGCCGCTCCTTCGGCGCTGTGGTCGCGCACGGCGCCGCGGTCGACAATGGTGGCATTCGACCGCACCGCTCCGCGCGGTACGGTGTCGTGGCTCCGAGAAGATCCCCTCAATCCTGGCGCGCCGGGAGGCCGTGGTGGTACAGGCATACATCCTGATCCAGACCGAGGTCGGGCGGGCGGCGGCGGTGGCCCGGCAGATCGCCGGGCTGCAAGGCATCACCTCGGCGGAGGACGTGACCGGGCCGTACGACGTGATCGTGCGCGCGCAGGCCTCCGACGTCGACGAACTCGGGCGGCTGGTCGTCGCCCAGGTCCAGCGCGTGGACGGCATCACCCGCACGCTGACCTGCCCGGTGGTAAATCTGAGCTGATTCCGGGGGCCGTCCACGCCTCCGTCCGCCCCTGTGTCCGCGGCCGTCCCCCACCCACCCGGTGCCGGGGCGGCCGCGGTGCTGTGCCTACCATCGTCGACGTGCCGAAAACCGCCACCGACGACAGCGCCGCGAGCGCCGACCGCACCGACAGCGGGACCGCGGCCCGCCGTTCCGGGTCCGCCGCCGAGGCCACGCCGCGCCGCCGCGAGCCGCGGGCCGCACTGCGGTACGGACTGCCCATCGGTGCCGCGGCACTGCTGACCGCGGGTTCGCTCACCGCGATGGTGCTGACCGCGGGCGACGGCGCGGTGTCGGTCGCGGTGCCGCAGCCGCCGGCGGGCGCCGTCCGGGACTCGGTCGAGACGGTGTGCCGGGCGCTGAGCGCGCGGCTGCCGTCCGACGTGCTGGGCGCCAGGACGCGGGCCACGTCCCCCGAATCGGACCTGACCGCGGCGTGGGGCGACCCCGCGGTGGTGCTGCGCTGCGGGGTGCCGAAGCCGGTGTCGCTGCGGCCGGACAACCCGAACTACGACCCGGGACAGAACGTCGCCGGTGTGAACGGGGTGAACTGGACGTTCACGTTCCTCGGCCAGGGCAAGGGGACCCGGTTCACGACGCTGTACCGCGAGGTGAACGTCGAGGTGACGGTGCCCGCGTCGTACGGCCAGCCGACCGGCCCCCTCACCGCGTTCGCGGACGCGGTGAAGGCGACCGTGCCGGCCACCATGGGCGACGATTCCTGAGGCTCGCGCACGCTGGGCCCGGTGCTTCGGCCGGGCCGGTTCAGCGCAGCAGCGAGTTCGACCGGGCGAGGGCCGCACCGATGAGGCGGTCGACCAGCTCCGGGTATTCGACTCCGGTGGCCTTCCACATCTGCGGGTACATCGACACCGGCGTGAAGCCCGGCATCGTGTTGACCTCGTTGATGACCCAGCGTCCGTCGTCCAGCAGGAAGAAGTCGACGCGGGCGATGCCTTCGCAGCTGAGCGCGTCGAACGCGGCGACGGCGAGCTGCTGCACCTCGGCGATCTCCGCCTCGGTCAGGTCGGCGGGCACGTCGGTCTCGGTGACGTCGTCGAGGTACTTGGCCTCGAAGTCGTAGAACTCGTGGTCGCCGCGCACCCGGATCTCCGCGGGGAGGCTGGCCGCCGGGCCGTCCGGGCCCTCCAGTACACCGCATTCGATCTCGCGGCCGTGCAGCATGCCTTCGACGATGACCTTGGGGTCGTGCTTGCGGGCGGTCTCGATGGCCTCGTCGAGGGTGTCGAGGTCGTGCACCTTCGTGATGCCCATGCTCGACCCGGCGCGGGCCGGCTTGACGAACACCGGGAAGCCGAGGGCCGCGACGGACTCGCGGGCGGCGGCCGGGTCGCGCTCCCAGTCGCGCGGGCGGATGGTGACGTACGGGCCGACGGGCAGGCCGAAGCCGGTGAACACCCGCTTCATGTACTCCTTGTCCATGCTGACCGCGCTGGCCAGCACGCCGGAGCCGACGTAGGGCACGCCCGCGAGTTCGAGGAGGCCCTGGATGGTGCCGTCTTCGCCGTAGGGGCCGTGCAGCAGCGGGAACACCACGTCGACCGCCCCGAGCACGTCGGTGACCTCGCCGGTGTGCAGCACGGCGATGTCGCGCTGCGTCGGGTCGGCGGCGAGGACGACGGAACCGCCGGGCTCGGCCACGTCGGTGACGTCCGGGAGCTTGCCGGCGGTGCCGATCGCGAGGCGTTCCGCGGCGTCCGCGACCACCGCCCAGCGGCCGTCCTGGGTGATGCCGAGCGGCAGCACGTCGTACTTGTCGCGGTCGATCGCGGACAGCACGCTGCCCGCCGTCACGCACGAGATGGCGTGTTCGGAGCTGCGGCCGCCGAACACGACGGCGACGCGGGGCTTGGTGGCACGGGAGGTGGCGGTCACGTCGTTCATGGTGGCCAAAACACTACTGCCACATTTGTACGACCGCTGGGGCGGCCGGGGCGACGCGCCGTCAGCCCTCGTAGCGTTCCGGCCGTTCGGGCTTGGCGCTGCGCGACATGAGCTCGCGCATGCACACGTAGGGCGCCTTGCCGTCGCGCACGATGGACACGACGGTGTCGACGATCGGCATCTCGACCCGGTGCCGCCGGGCGAGATCCTGCACGGCGATGCAGGACTTGACGCCTTCGGTGGTCTGCTTGGCGGCCGCGCCGGCTTCCGCGACGGTCATGCCGCGGCCGAGGTTCATGCCGAAGGTGTGGTTCCGCGACAGGGTCGAGGAGCAGGTGGCGACCAGGTCGCCCAGTCCGGCGAGGCCGGCGAAGGTGTGCTGGTCGGCGCCCATCGCGGCGCCCAGGCGCATCGTCTCGGCGAGACCGCGGGTGATGAGCGACGCCTTGGCGTTGTCGCCGAGTTCCATGCCGTCCGCGATGCCCGCGGCCAGGCCGATGACGTTCTTGACGGTGCCGCCGAGTTCGCAGCCGACCACGTCGGTGTTCGTGTACGGGCGGAAGTACGGCGTCATGCACGCGGCCTGGAGGCGCCGCGCGACGTCCTCGTCGGCACACGCCACGACCGTCGCGGCGGGCAGCCGCCGGGCGACCTCGGCGGCCAGGTTGGGTCCGCTGACGACCGCGACGCGGTCCGCGCCGACGCCCGCCACCTCGCCGATGACCTCGCTCATCCGCTTGGCGGTGCCGAGTTCGATGCCCTTCATCAGGCTGACGAGCACAGCGTCGGGGGCGAGCAGCGGCGTCCACGCGGTGAGGTTCTGCCGCAGAACCTGGGCCGGGACGGAGAACAGCGCGAAGTCGGCGCCCGCCGCGGCCTTCGCGGGGTCGGTCGTGGCCGTCACCAGGTCGGGGAGGCGTACGCCGGGCAGGTAGTCGGGGTTCTCGCGGCGGGAGTTGATCGCGTCGACCACGTCCGGGCGGCGGCCGCACAGCGTCACGTCGCAGCCCGCGTCCGCCATGATCATCGCGAAGGCGGTCCCCCAGGAGCCGGTGCCGAACACCGCAGCGCGCGTCACGCGGCGCCGCCTTCGGTGTCGGCGGCCTTGGTCGCGTCGGCTTTGGTGGTATCCGTCTTGGGTTCGTCGGTCTTGGGTTCGTCGACCTTGTCGACCTTCTCGACCTTCTCGGCCTTGTCAGCCTTCTCGGCCTTCTCGGCCTTCTCGACCTTGTCAGCTTTGTCGGCCCGCGGGTCGTCGGCCTTGGTCGCCTCGGTTGCGGGGGCGTCGGTTGCGGGTGCATCGGCTTCTGCCGTCTTCGGCTTGGCGGCCTTGCCCTTGCGGCGCTGCTCGCGCGGCGGGACGGGCTCTTCGCGGAGAAGGGCGAGCAGTTCGGTGACCGCGTCCATGATCTTGTCGGTCGCGCCGCGGAGGACCTCGGAGGTCAACTCGCGGCCGCGGAACTCGTCGAGGTCGACGGGCGGGCCCGCGATCACCTTCATGGTCTTGCGCGGGAACAGCTTGGGGCGCTTGGCGTACGGCGGCAGCAGTTCGTGTGCGCCCCACTGGGCGACCGGGATGACCGGCGCACCGGTGGTCAGCGCGATGCGTGCGGCACCGGTCTTGGCCTGCATCGGCCACAGCGCCTTGTCGCGGGTGATCGTGCCCTCGGGGTAGACCGCGACGCAGTCGCCCTTGTCGACGGCGGCCACGGCGGCGCGGAAGGCCAGCGCGGCGTCCGCGGAGTCGCGGAACACCGGGATCTGGCCGGCACCGGTGATGATGCGGCCGACGACCGGGATCTTGAAGAGCGAAGCCTTGGCCAGGAAGTGCGGTTCACGCCCGGAGTCGTACTGGAAATGCGCGTACGTGAGCGGATCGACGTAGCTGATGTGGTTGACCGCGGTCACGAAGCCGCCTTCGGCCGGGATGTGCTCCATGCCCCGCCAATCGCGCTTGGTGAACAGCAGGAGCACGGGTTTGACCACCACGACCACGACGCGGTACCAGAAGCCGATCCTTCTGCGGGCCATCTGTTTGCGAGCCTCCTGAGTCGTGGTGCGCCGTGTCACTGCTCACACAACCGGCGCCCTGGCTGACCGGATGCCGATTATGTACAAGGGAACACCATGGGGTGATCTCCCCCGGGCATTACCCCCCGGGCCCCGGCGGACGTCCGTAGTTTCCCGTGCGGGTCGTCGTGATGTCGAGAAAGGTCCTCGTCGTCAGGACCCCGCCCGGTCGGCGCGGCGGTTCGGACGAGATCCGAGGCTCTCGCACGGCATTCGGCACCGGCCGGGCATATATGCGGTCCAAGGGGACGGAAAACGGTCGGAAAGCGGTCGGAAATCGGCGTTGCGCCGGACCCGTACGGAATGGCTGGGGAGGGTGAGGCGGAGATGCGATGGCGACTCGTCGTGCCCGTCAAGGCGCTGCCGCGCGCGAAGACCCGGCTGGCGCCCGCGACCGGCGAACACCGCACCGGCCTTGCGCTCGCGTTCGCCGCGGACACGGTGCGCGCCGCCCTGGCGTGCGCGGAAGTCGACGGCGTCCTCGTAGTGACGGACGACGCGCTCGTGAGCGCCGCTGTGCGGGCCGAAGGAGCCGAGACCGTCCCGGACACCCCGGGAGGCCTCAACCGGGCCCTGGAACAGGGCGCCACAGCCGCCGTGGGGCGCTGGCCGCGGTCCGGGGTCGCCGCGCTGTCCGCCGACCTGCCCGCACTGCGCTCCGCCGAACTGGCGCGCGTCCTCCGCGAAGCCTCCCGCCACCCCCGGGCCTTCCTCCCCGACGCGGCCGGAATCGGCACCACCTTGCTGGCGGCCGCTCCCGGGATTCCCCTGGCGCCGGCCTTCGGCGGCGCGTCCCGGGCCCGCCACCGCGCGTCCGGCGCCTACGAACTCGCACTCGCGGACGTGGACTCGGTACGGCGCGATGTGGACACCGGCGAGGACCTGGCCGCCGCGGCGGAGTTGGGGGTGGGCCCGCGCACGGCGGGGGTGCTGCTGGGGGTGGCCGTGGGGTTGCGCCGCGGGTGAGGCGGGGGTGGCGGAGCCGTACGCGGTGTCCGGGAGTTGCGGGCGGCGCGGGGTCGAGGGGGCGCCGAGGTGCTTGAGTCGGTACAGAGCGCGGGTTGGGCTTGAGGGTGTCGGGGCCGGAGTCCGCATGGTGTGGCGGGGAGCGGCCTGAAGGGGCGGGAGCGGCGGCGTGCCGTCGGCTCTGGTTCGCCGCGCGGTAGGGCGTGGGCCGCGGGCCGTAGGCTCGGCCGTATGCAGGGAACCGTGCACACCTTCGACCCCGCCACCCGTTCGGGGACCGTGCTGCTCGACGACGGGACGCCGTTGCCGTACCCGGCGTCGGCCTTCGACGCGTCGGGGTTGCGGCTGCTGCGGCCTGGACAGCGCGTGCGGCTCAAGGTCGAGGGCGAAGGCGCGGAGCGCGCCGCGGTGTTCCTGACCATCGCGACGATGTCCGACCCGTTCGTCTGACCCGGCTCCCCCGCTGGGCCGAACGGCCCAACCCCGGAAGTCGCTTGTCTCCCACGGGAACCACCGACCGCAGGCGCACCGCGCACCCCGTTAGCCCACCCGGGTACCCCCGAACGGCACCGGCACGCAGGGCCACAGCCTGCCCGAGGCCAAGCCGCGCCTGCGAACTCCGGGCGGGGAAAGGCTTTTCACCACCCGGATGGCGTAACCGACCGCCGTAGTCGGCCAGGGGACACGCCGCGGGCGCTCGGCCGGCTCGACGGCGCCGGAAACTCCACGACGGCCGCATTCCCGCCCCGCCAGGGCTCGTTGGCGACCGGCGCCGCACCACGCGCCCCATCAACCGCTCCCCCTCCGCTGCCAGTTCGGCGACGACGCCAGGCCGTGCAGGCACCGGCCCCGGGGCCAAGCACTACGCCGTCCAACACCGGCCGCAGGCACCCCGCCCGCCCGGACCACCGACTGGCCGCTACGGAGCCACCCGTTCGGCCCATCCACCCCGCGCTTCCCGGGACACTGCACGAACCCCCTTGCCCTTCACGGCAACCGAACGACCGGCCCGACCTCGCGAGAGATGCAGCCTGCGTCGGCCGCCCTCTGCAGCGCAGCGTGGGCGGGAAGTCCGCGTAGCCCGGCGGCGCGTGGGCGGCCGGCGCACGGACGGCCGCGAACCACGTCCTCGCCCAAGTCGACCGGCTCCCGGCCCCTCCCCCAAGCCCGTGCCTTTTCCTCTGCCCGACCCCACCCCTACGCGGCCCAGCCCACCCCGGACTTGCCCCCGCCGCGCCTCGCCCGGGCCACAGCCCTCATGCGCCTCCGCTCGACCCCTGCCTCCCGGGCCCAACCCACACCCACCCGGCTCAACCCGTTCCCGACTTACCCCACGCCGCACCCGCACTGCGCCGCGGTCCCCGCGCACCCCAGCCCGCGGCTCCGCGCGCGCCGGCCCCGCACCCACTCGGCCCGACGCGCCACGGACTTGCCCCACGCCGAACCGCACCGCACCGCAGCCCTCACGCGCCCCAACCCCCGCCCTGCGGCGCGCGGCACCGCCCAGCCGAGGCCCTGGCCCCGCGCCGGACTTACCCGCCGGCACCCTCGCACAACGACGACAGGCCGGGCCCTATGGGAAGAAGGGCCCGGCCTGTCGACAGGGGTGCTGCTGTCCGGTTCGGTTCCGGCCGTGCTCGGGAAAGTTCGGCCGGGGTGCCGTCCGGAGACGGCGGGTTCTGCGGTCAGGACTGGCGCAGAGCCGCCGCGGTGTCGCTTACTTCGCCCGCTTGGAGGCGGTCTTCTTGGCCGTGGACTTCGCCGCGGTCTTCTTGGCCGCCGTGGCCTTCGTCGCCGTCTTCTTGGCGGTGGCCGCCTTCTTGGCGACGGTCGCCTTCTTCGCCGCCGGCTTCGCGGCCGCGGTCTTGCGGGTCGCGGGCGCGGTGGTCTTCGCGGCGGTGGTCTTGCGGGCGGTGGTGGCCTTCTTCGCGGCCGACTTCTTGGCGGCGGTCTTCTTGGCCGCCGAGGTTCCCGGACGCGGGGTCGGGCTGGCCTTGGCCGCCGCGCTGCCGGACTTCGGGAGCTTCTTCGCGCCCGAGGTGATGTCCTTGAAGCCCTGGCCCGGGCGGAAGCGCGGGATCGCGGTCTTCTTGACCCGGACGCGCTCGCCGGTCTGCGGGTTGCGGGCGTAGCGGGCCGCCCGGTCCACCTTCTCGAACGAGCCGAACCCGGTGATGGACACGCGGTCTCCGCCCGCGACCGCGCGGATGATGGCGTCGAGGATCGCGTCCACCGCGTCTGCGGCGGCCGCGCGGCCACCCAGTCGGTCCTGGACCGCCTCGACAAGCTGAGCCTTGTTCACGTCTTCCCCTTCGAAAACCGATGCCGTATCAGATAGTCCGGCATTGGGCACGCTAAGCGCCCAATTGTGCTGAAGCAATTACCGAACGGACGAATCACCCTTGTGTCGCAACGGATTACAGACCTCGGCGGTGTCCGCAGCCCGCGCGGACTCCTCGTCCAGCTCGTCCATGAGCTTGGTGAGACGCCGTGCGGCGTCCGCCAGATCGTGTTTTGCGGCATCGGTGACGACAAGGAGGCGGCGAACCAGCGCCACTTTCGCGCCGTCCGGTATGTCGAGCTTACGCACCCGCGCATGGGCATCCTTCAACCGGGTGGCGAGTTCGGCGTATAGCCGGACTTCGTCGGGGCTGTCGGGATGCGCGGGTTGGTCCACACCGTGATTGTGACAGCTCATCCGACAATGGGCCTGTTGAGCCGGATCGGCGGAACCTCCTTACGCCCGGCCGGAAAAGCCCGAAGCGGCGGAGTGCGTGAGCACTCCGCCGCTTCCGCAAGGGAGTTGGCCTGCCTCAGGGTTGGCCCTGACCTGGCCGGAATCCGCGCGCCGCGGGACCCGGACGGGGCCCCGCGGGAGGGGTCAGACGGTCTGCGTCCGGGGCAGCCAACTCGGCCGGGTCGCCTCGAAAGCGGTGACGTCGGCCTCGTGCCGCAGGGTCAGGCCGATGTCGTCCAGGCCCTCCATGAGCCGCCAGCGGGTGTAGTCGTCGATCTCGAAGTCGGCGGCCACGGCGTCGTCTCCCGCCCCGGCCCGGACCTGCCGCGCGTCGAGGTCGACGGTGATCTCGACGGTCGGGTCGGCCTCGGTCAGCGCCCACAGGCGGTCCACGGTCTCCTGCGGGAGGACGACCGTCAGCAGGCCGCCCTTCAGCGAGTTGCCGCGGAAGATGTCCGCGAAGCGCGAGGAGATGACGGCCTTGAAGCCGTAGTTCTGCAGCGCCCATACGGCGTGCTCGCGCGACGAGCCGGTGCCGAAGTCGGGTCCGGCGACCAGCACCGTGGAGCCCGCGCGCTCCGGCCGGTTGAAGACGAACTCGGGGTCCTTGCGCCAGGCCTCGAACAGCCCGTCCTCGAAGCCGGTCTTGGTGACCTTCTTGAGCCAGTGCGCCGGGATGATCTGGTCGGTGTCGACGTTGCTGCGGCGCAGCGGCATCGCCGTACCGGTGTGCGTGACGAACGGTTCCATGGGGATCAGACTCCAGCGGCGGTCAGGTCGGCGGGCGCGGCCAGGCGGCCCAGGACGGCGGTGGCGGCGGCGACCTGGGGCGAGACCAGGTGCGTGCGGCCGCCCTTGCCCTGGCGTCCCTCGAAGTTGCGGTTGGACGTGGACGCGCTGCGCTCGCCGGGGGCGAGCTGGTCCGGGTTCATGCCCAGGCACATCGAGCAGCCCGCGTAACGCCATTCGGCGCCCGCTTCGGTGAAGACCTTGTCCAGGCCTTCGGTGACGGCTTCCAGCGAGACGCGCACCGAGCCGGGGACGACGAGCATGCGCACGCCGTCGGCGACCTTGCGGCCGCGCAGGATGTCGGCGACCGCGCGCAGGTCTTCCATGCGGCCGTTCGTGCACGAGCCGACGAACACCGTGTCGACCTTGATGTCGCGCAGCGCCTGGCCGGCGGTGAGACCCATGTACTCCAGGGCCTTTTCGGCGGCCTGGCGCTCGGACGGGTCGGTGAACGAGTCCGGCTGGGGCACATTCGCGGACAGCGGCGCGCCCTGGCCCGGGTTGGTTCCCCAGGTGACGAACGGCGCCAGGTCGGCCGCGTCGATGACGACCTCGTGGTCGAATTCGGCGTCGTCGTCGGTCTTCAGCGACGTCCAGTACTCGACCGCGGCGTCCCAGTCGGCGCCCTGCGGGGCGTGGTCGCGGCCCTTGAGGTAGGCGAACGTCGTCGCGTCCGGCGCGATCATGCCGGCGCGGGCGCCCGCTTCGATCGACATGTTGCAGACGGTCATCCGGCCTTCCACGGACAGGTTCCGGATGGCCTCGCCGCGGTATTCGATGACGTAGCCCTGGCCGCCGCCGGTGCCGATCTGCGCGATGACCGCGAGGATCAGGTCCTTGGCCGTGACCCCGGCGGGCAGTTCGCCGTTGACCGTGACGGCCATCGTCTTGAACGGCGCCATGGGCAGCGTCTGGGTGGCCAGCACGTGCTCGACCTGGCTGGTGCCGATGCCGAACGCCAGCGCGCCGAACGCGCCGTGCGTGGAGGTGTGGCTGTCGCCGCAGACGACGGTCATGCCCGGCTGGGTCAGGCCCAGCTGCGGGCCGACGACGTGCACGACGCCCTGCTCGACGTCGCCGAGCGAGTGGATCCGGACCCCGAACTCCGCGGCGTTGCGGCGCAGCGTCTCCAGCTGGACCCGCGACACCGGGTCGGCGATGGGCTTGTCGATGTCGAGGGTGGGGGTGTTGTGGTCCTCGGTCGCGATCGTGAGATCGGTCCGGCGGACCGGGCGGCCGGCCTGGCGCAGGCCGTCGAAGGCCTGCGGGCTGGTCACCTCGTGCAGCAGGTGCAGGTCGATGTAGAGCAGGTCGGGCTCACCTTCAGCACGACGCACGACGTGTGCGTCCCAGACCTTCTCCGCGAGTGTCCGTCCCATCGCTGTCCCTCCGGTCGGCGTCGTTGCCGACTTTCCTGTGTCGTGTGTGCCGGGACCCGCGTCCGGCGGCGTCCCGCCGTCCCGGTCGTTCCGGCGGCGGTGCGCACGGCCCGCTTCCGCGCCACCCACCCGCGGCGCACAGTCCCTGCGTTTCGCACTCTGCCATCATGCCTGTCCGATATGGACTTGCGTCTCGTCATTCGAGACGGCAATATCAGAGCATGGACAACTCTAGCGGAGTCGGCGTGCTCGACAAGGCCGCTGTCGTGCTGGCCGCGCTCGAAGCCGGTCCCGCGACGCTGGCGGGCTTGGTCGCCACGACCGGACTGGCCCGACCCACCGCCCACCGCCTCGCGGTGGCGTTGGAACACCACCGTCTCGTCGCCCGGGACATGCAGGGACGCTTCGTGCTCGGTCCGCGTCTGGCGGAGCTGGCCGCGGCGGCCGGCGAGGACCGGCTGCTGGCCGCCGCGCACCCGGTGCTCGCGCACCTGCGCGACGTCACCGGGGAGAGCGCGCAGCTCTACCGGCGGCAGGGCGACATGCGCGTCTGCGTGGCGGCGGCCGAGCGGCTGTCCGGGCTGCGGGACACCGTGCCGGTGGGCAGCACACTGCCGATGAAGGCCGGCTCGGCGGCCCAGTGCCTGCTCGCATGGGAGGAGCCCGAGCGGCTGCACCGCGGGCTGCAGGGCGCCCGGTTCACCGCGACCACGCTGTCCGGCGTGCGGCGCCGCGGCTGGGCACAGAGCATCGGCGAGCGCGAACCGGGCGTCGCCTCGGTCTCCGCGGCGGTGCGCGGCCCCAGCAACCGCGTCGTGGCGGCCGTGTCGGTGTCCGGTCCGATCGAGCGCCTCACCCGGCACCCGGGCCGGCTGCACGCGCAGGCGGTCATGGAGGCCGCGGCGAAGCTGTCGGACGCGCTGCGCAAGGCCCAGGTCGACGTCTGATCCGGCGGGGCGGGCCGGTTCGCCCCCCTGTCGACCCGGCCTCCGTCGACTGTACGTCCGTCACCGCCGATCCGGCGTCGAGCGGCGAAATCCGGACACGCCCACGGTGCCCCCGCGGCGTCGCGCACGCGTCCCCCGGGGCGCCGCACAGGCCCCCGGAAACACGTCCGGCGCGCACCCCCAGTGAGGCGCACGCCGGATCACGGCACGGTTACGGTGTGGTCAAGTCGACTCTCACGCGTCAGGGTCGAAGGTCTTCCATCCGTCGCCCCACGGGTCGTCCGCCGGGCCTCCCGCGGCGTCCAGCGGAGGGTGGCCGGGGGCCGGCGACTGCCCCTTGCGGGACTTGTCCGCGGTCGGCTTGCGCACCGGCGGGAAGGCCGCCGCGGCGGGCGGCTCGGCCTTGCGCGCGGGCTTGGCGGCCGACGCGGCGGGCTTCGCCGCCGGCTTGGCGGCCGGTGCCGCGGGCTTGCCGGACAGCGGCGCCGTCGGCAGCGGGCTGGGCGCCTTCATCGGGTTCGGCGGCACGAGCGGAAGCGGCGCTTCCGCTCCGGACCGGGCCTGTTCGCGGCCCGAGACGAAGCTGTCGAGCCGGTTGCGCACGTCCTGCGGATCTCGGGACAGGCCCAGCGGAATCGCGGGCATCACCCCCGCCACGACGTCGGCCGCCGCCCCCGGGACCAGGTTCGCCTGCGGCAGCCGCCGCGGCAGTCCCGAGTTCGTCGTGCCTTCCACCACCGGCTCACGCGCGGCCAGAGCTGCGCGCCAGCTGTTGTCGTCCACCGAACCCCCATCTCGGTTCGTCCGCCGTCGATTTACACCATGATCAGTTGCATATCGATTGGGCAACGGAAATTGCTGCCTCGACAGTAGCAACGCCCGACATGACGTGGGGGTTCCGGGGTCCGCGATCTCTGACGTTGTCACAGTTCTGTGAAACTTCCGCACGATCGGACCACAGCACGCGCAAGCACCGATGGCCGGAAACCACCCCCGGAAAAGCCGATCGGGCGGACTCCCCGGCTGGGGAGTCCGCCCGATCCGCCGCGTTTCCGCGGACGCCCGCGGCAGAGCCGCGGTGCCCGACTAGCGCAGCCGCGCCATCAGCGCGTGCTCGACCAGCGTGATCAGCGTCGACTTCGCCGACTCGCGGCGCCGTGCGTCGCAGCTGACGATCGGCGTCTCGGGGCCGATCTGCAGGGCCTCGCGCACGTCGTCCGCGTGGTGGGTCTGCAGGCCGTCCCAGCAGTTGAGCGCGATGATGAACGGCAGCCCGCTGTTCTCGAAGTAGTCGATCGCGGGGAAGCAGTCCGCCAGACGGCGGGTGTCCACGATCACGACCGCGCCGATCGCGCCGCGCACCAGGTCGTCCCACATGAACCAGAACCGGTGCTGCCCCGGGGTGCCGAACAGGTAGAGGATCAGATCCTCGTCCAGGGTGATACGCCCGAAGTCCATCGCGACGGTCGTCGTCGCCTTGTCCGGGGTCGCGGCGATGTCGTCGATTCCCGCGCTCGCGGAGGTCATCACGGCCTCCGTACGCAGCGGAGCGATCTCCGAGACGGCCCCGACCAGGGTCGTCTTGCCCACGCCGAAGCCGCCCGCGACGACGATCTTGGCGGAGGTCGTGGAGGACCGCGGTGCCGGGACGCCGCCCGGGCTAGAGCTTGCGAAGTCCACTGAGCACCCTTTCGAGCAGCGACACGTCCGGCTGCCCCTGGTCGTTCCCCGGCTGATGGATGACCACGAGTCCGGCCTCGGCGAGGTCCGCGACCAGCACGCGGGCCACGCCGAGCGGGATGGAGATCAGGGCCGAAATCTCGGCGACCGACTTGACCTGCCGGCACAGATCACAAATGCGCTGGTGCTCGGGCAGCAGGCCAGGCGGGTTCGCCACCTGGGGTGTGGTGGTGACCAACGCTTCCAGCGCGAGCTGGTAGCGCGGCCTGGTCCGTCCACCCGTCATGGCGTACGGGCGGACCAGGGTCTCGTGGAACTCCTGGTCCCCGTGATCGGACATCTCCGGATGAGTCATCGCGGCAGGGCACCTTGGAGTTCTGCGCGAAGAGCCGGAGTGAGGACCGTGCCGGCGCGGTCCACCAGCAGGGCCATCTCGTAGCCGATGAGGCCGATGTCGCACTCCGGCGAGGCCAGTACGGCCAGCGAGGACCCGTCGGAGATCGACATGATGAACAGGAAACCCCGTTCCATCTCGACCACCGTCTGCGTGACGTGCCCGCCCTCGAAGATGCGCGACGCACCCTGGGTCAGGCTGGTCAGGCCGGATGCCACGGCGGCGAGCTGGTCCGCTCGGTCCCGCGGGAAGCCCTCGGACAGGGCGAGCAGCAGGCCGTCCGCGGAGACCACGACCGTGTGGGACACCCCGGGGGTGTTGTCCACGAAATTCGTGATCAGCCAGTTCAGGTTCTGCGCGGCCTGGCTCAACTCAGTCATGCCTGCTCCTGGTTGTTCTGGTCACGAGGCTGCGGGGCCGATCCCCCGGCCCCGGCAGTGCGACCCTGCTGAATGCCTCGGCGGAAGTTTGTCAGGCGACCCCGCACGTCGTCAGGGTTGCGCGAAAGTCCCGGACCACTCTGCGGCGGGACGGGCGCCGGACCGGCCGGCGTACCCGGGACACTCGGTGCGGCCGGCATCGCCGGACGCGCCGCGGGGGCGGCACCGTCCACTCCGCCGGGCACCAGGTTCGCGCGCGGAACACGGCGCGGCAGACCGGCCGTCGTCGTTCCGCCCGAGGCGGGCTCGCGGACGGCCTCGGCCGCCCGGAAACCCTCGTCTCCGGCCGAATACCAGCCGGACTGCACCGCTTCCGGTGCCTGCTCGGCCGGCGCTGCGTGCGCGGCCTGGCGGGGCACCGGCTGCCCGGGCGCCTCCGCCGGAGCGGCGGGGCCCGCGTGCGAGCGGCGCGGGAGGCGACCGTCGGGGTCCGTGCCGCGCTGCGGCAGCAGCTCGTCCGTCCCCTCGTCGACCGGCTCGTCGACTCCGCCGCGGCCCGCGCTGCGCACCTGGGCGGCGCGCATGCGGCCGCCGCGGCCGGTGCGGCGGTGGAACCAGTCCGACTCGAGCGTGTCGAAGATCGGGGACCGCTCGTCCTCGACCGTCATCGGCACGGCCGGGGCTTCCAGCGCGTTGACCGGCTCCTGCGCGGGCAGTTCGCGCTGGGGCTGCGGCATCGGGACCGGCTGCGGGACGCCCGGCGCCCGGACCGGCTCCGGCCGGCCCGCGAGGCCGTGGCCCGCATCGTGGCGGCCGTCCTGCGGCTGCCCGGGCATCCCCGGGCCGTCGCGGAACATGCCGCGCTGGTCGGGCGCGTCCTGCTGCGGACGGCCCGGCGCCGGCTGGCCCTCGCCACCGCGGTGCAGCGCACGCGGCTCGCCTTCGCGGCGGGCCGGCATCGCCGGCTGGCGCAGCGCGGGAAGCGCGTCGCCGGCCGTCGGCTGCGCCTGGGCGCGGGTCGCCTCGGGACGCCGCTGGGGCGCCTCGTAGGCGGGCATCTGCGCGGGCGGGGCGACGGGGGCGAGGCCCTCGTAGTCCTGCCCCGGCTGGCCCTGCTGACCCGGCTGGCCCGGCTGGACCTGCGGGGTCTGCTGGGTCTGCCACGCGGAAGCGCGCTGCTGCTGCGGGTCGGCCACCGGGTAGGCCCCGGTCTCCGGACCGCGGCGCGGCAGACCGGCGGCCCGGTCGTTGCCGCTGTGCTCGGCCGGCTCCTGGTCGAACTGGGGCTGCGGGTACGCCTGCTGGTCGTACTCGCCGCGCCCGTAGCCGGGCGCCTGGCCGAAGTCCCCGACGGCCGGCTGCTGCTGCGTCCGGTCGTACTGCGGGCGTTCGTACGCGGGCTGCTGCTGCGTCTGCTGCGGCAGCGGCTCGCCGTCCCGGAACGGGGACGCGAACTGTGCGGTGCCGGTCCGGGGGTCGTCCGCACGCGGCGGCTGAGGCGCTTGGGGCGCCTGCGGGGCCACCGGGGCGAACGGGTTGTCCGGGTCGGCCGCGGGGGTGAACGGCGTGCCGGGGAACGGCGTGTCGTGCGTGGCCGGGCCCTCGCCGAACATCGACGCGGGCTCGTAGCCCGACGGCTGCCCCGCCGGGTTCGCCTGCGGCATGGCGGACGTGTCCGACAGGCCGTTGGCACCGTTGGCGGTGTGCGCGCCGTTGGCGGTGCCACCGCGCTGCGGCAGCAGGCGCGGCGGCTCGCTGCGTCCGGCCTCCGGGCCGGGGCGCTGCGGGCCGGGCGCGGCCGACGCGGGCAGCGCCGGCATTTCCTGCGACGAGGTGAGCGCGTCGGGCTGCCAGCCCTTCTCCACCGCGGGGCGCTCGCCGGTGTTGCCGTTCTTGTCCCAGGCGCCGCCGGGGCGGTCGCCCTGGATCAGCTCGATGGGGAGCATGACCAGCGCGGTGGTGCCGCCGCCGTCGCCGGGGCGCAGCTGGACGCGGATGCCGTGCCGGGTCGACAGGCGGCCGACCACGAACAGGCCCATGCGCCGCGATATGGAGACGTCGACCACCGGCGGCCGGGCGAGACGCTGGTTCGCGTCCGCCAGGTCGTCGCCGGTGAGGCCGATGCCGTTGTCGTGGATCTCGATCAGCGCGCGGCCGTCCGGAAGGATGTGGCCGGTCACGCGGACCTTGGTGTGCGGGCTGGAGAACGTGGTGGAGTTCTCCAGCAGCTCGGCGAGCAGGTGCACGAGGTCGTTGACCGCGCGGCCCGCGATGTCGGTGGTCGGCAGCGCGCCGAGTTCGACGCGCTCGTACTGCTCCACCTCGGAGGCCGCGGCACGGAGCACGTCGACCAGCGGGACGGGGCGGGTCCACCGGCGTCCGGGCTCTTCACCCGCGAGGACCAGAAGGTTTTCACCGTTGCGGCGCATACGCGTCGCGAGGTGGTCGAGCTTGAACAGGTTGGCGAGCTGGTCCGGGTCGGCCTCGCGGTTCTCCAGGTCGGAGATGAGCGCGAGCTGGCGCTGGATCAGGCTCTGGCTGCGGCGCGACAGGTTGACGAACATCGAGTTGACGTTGCCGCGGAGGAGCGCCTGTTCGGCCGCGAGGCGGACCGCTTCGGCGTGGACCGCGTCGAAGGCGCGGGCCACCTGGCCGACTTCGTCGCGGGTGGCGACGCCGATCGGTTCGACCGTGAGGTCGACGTCGCCCGGCTCGGACTCGGACAGTCGGCGAACCGTTTCCGGCAGCCGCTGTTCGGCGATCTCGAGCGCGCTGCGGCGCAGCGTGTTGAGCGAGCGGACCAGCGAACGCGCCACGATCACACCGAGGATGATCGTGATGAGCAGCGCCGCGACGACGAGCACGGTGTTGATGAGGGCTTCCTGGCGAGCGTCGTCACGCAGGCTGTCCGCCTGGGTGAGCAGCTCGTCGCCCATCACCGTCTCGACCTTCATCAGCTCGGTGACCTTGCCGTTGGTCAGCGCCCAAGCGCTGTCCGCGGAGAAGCCCGGTGTCGCGCCGATGCCCTTGGTGGGTTTGTCCTGCGGGTTCATGGCGGCGTTCACGTTGACGAGCAACGCCATGACGTCGCCGGCCTTGCCCTTGGCGGCCGCGGAGTCGTACATCTTGCGCGACGATTCCGTGGCGATCGACTTGAACTTGCGGACCGCCTCGTCGTCGGACGGGATGATGCTGCGGAAGCCTTCGCGGGCGTCCGCGAAGGCTTCGTTCGGCTTGGCGCCGTACGCGGCCAGAATCGCGCGCTCCACCGAGGCGTAGGCCTTCAGTTCGCCGAACAGGCCGAGGGCGCGGGCGCCCTGGATCAGGTCCGGGTCGCGGGTGATTTCCGGCGCCTGCTGGTTGATGGCCAGCAGTTGGATGATGATCTTTTGGTAGTCCTGGATCGTGATGAACGGCGTACTGCTCTGGTACGCCGACTTCCGGATCGTGCCCAGGTTGCCCATCTGGGTGCGGATGGTCGCGGTCGTCGCCTTGATCAGCGGCAGCGAGTCCATGTCCAGCCGGGCGAATGCCGCCTGCAGGCGGTCGTACTGGTCGTTCGTCTGCTTGTAGAGACCCTGGATCGTCTGGTTTGTCTCGGCGCTTGCGCCGCCCATGATCAGCGGGGCGCTTTGGTCGCGCTCCTCCTCCAGTGCCGCGACCAGCGTCGTGGACTCGTTGATGACGTCGCCGGCTTTCTGCACGACGTCCATCTCACGCGTCTTGTCCACGGAAGACTGGATGCGCAGGCCACCGAGCAAGGCCGCGACGACGACCGGCAGCAGCAGCAGCGCGGTGATGCGCGTGCGGATGCGCCAGTTCTTGATGGAGAAAAGCAGCTTCAACCGCGAAGGAGCCGCAGGGGCTCGACTGGCGGTTGGCTCTTGGGGCGGGCGCATGTCTGCGGACCCGGCAGCGGCCGGGGCTTCCGCGGAATCCTGCTGCCTCTTCCGACGTCCCTGCACTAGCTTCGCAACCTCTTGTGACCAGTCGTTGACCCGCCGGATCGGCGAGGCTTGTGTGCGGAGATCCCGGACGGGACCGCGCTTGGGAACCACCCCCGTGGTCGCACGCATTTCAGCACAGCACAAGGGCCGCAACAAGATAGCGGGGTCGGGAAAAATCCGGACACCGGAGAAGTGGCCGAGTCAATACCTTTGTCCGATTCCGACCCGTTATTACCGGCTGCTTTCGGACAAATCGACACGGGTTTGACGCGAATACCGGGAGGTCAAAATCACAGGTTTACCCAGGAACTCCGTCACGTATCGCAGGCAAGCCGTCACAGACCGCTACCCTATCGCTTTCGCCCGCCTCGGATTGCTGTAACCAACAGTAACCTTGATATTCAGAGGCTTCCGCCGAACCCGCCGAAATCGAAGGGACGGATCTTTCCGCCATGGGCCTGAGCACGCACCGCACCAACACCGCCAACCCGCGCCGCACCCAGGTCGACACCGTGCCGGTCCGTCCCCAAGACGCCGCCGACGACGCCGTGCAGCCGCCGGCCACCGGCCCGACGGCCAACCCGCGCCGCACCAACCTGGTCGAGCTCCAGGACTGAGCGCGCCCAGCGCCCGCGCACCCGGACGGGCCTCGGCGGCGGTAATGCGGCGGAGGCCCGCGGCCGGCCCGGGATAGCCTGGGGACGACCTACCAGCCCCCGACTCATACCGAGGTTGCGGCCCGTGCGCATCGTCAGGTTCTCCACCGGCGACTCCTTCTCCTTCGGCGCGGTGGGGAGCCCGCGCGAGCAACCCGGCGAGCTGGTGGTCGCCGAACTCGACGGCCACCCGTACGGCGGCATCTGGCTCACCGGACGGACGTTCCCCCTGGCCGACGTGCAGCTGCTCGCTCCCGTGCTGCCCAGCAAGGTCGTCGGCATCGGCAAGAACTACGCCGACCACGCCGCCGAGATGGGCGGCACGGTCCCCGAGGTGCCGATCGTCTTCCTCAAGCCGTCGACCGCGGTCGTCGGCCCGGACGCGCCGATCGTCTACCCGGAGATCTCCACCGAGGTCCACCACGAGGCCGAACTCGCCGTGGTCATCGGCCGGCTGTGCCGCGACGTGCCCGCCGAACGCGTCCCCGAGGTCGTGTTCGGCTACACGTGCGCCAACGACGTCACCGCCCGCGACCTCCAGCGCAGCGAGGGCCAGTGGGCCCGCGCCAAGGGCTTCGACACGTCGTGCCCGCTCGGACCGTGGGTGGAGACCGAACTCGACCCGTCGGACCTCGCCGTGACCTGCACGGCCAACGGCGAGACGCGGCAATCCGGCCGGACCTCCGAGATGGTCCGCAGCATCACCGACCTGATCGTCCACGTGACGGCCGCGATGACGCTGCTCCCCGGTGACGTGATCCTCACCGGGACCCCCGCGGGCGTGGGCCCGCTCCAGGTGGGCGACGAGGTCGCCGTCACCGTCGAAGGCATCGGAACTCTCACCAACAGGGTGATCAAGCGTGGCTAGCGAGCCCCAGGGCGCCGATGTGCGCGTCCGTTTCTGTCCCTCCCCGACCGGCAACCCGCACGTGGGCCTGGTCCGGACCGCGTTGTTCAACTGGGCGTTCGCCCGGCACAACGGCGGCACCTTCGTCTTCCGCATCGAGGACACCGACGCCGCGCGCGACTCCGAGGAGTCGTACGAGCAGCTCCTCGAAGCGCTCAAGTGGCTCGGCTTCACGTGGGACGAGGGCCCCGAGGTCGGCGGGCCGCACGAGCCGTACCGCCAGTCGCAGCGCATGGACATCTACGCGGACGTCGCCAAGCGGCTGCACGAGGGCGGCTACGCCTACGAGTGCTTCTGCACCGCCGACGAACTCGAGCAGCGCCGCGAGGCCGCCCGCGCGGCCGGCAAGCCGTCCGGCTACGACGGCCACTGCCGCGACCTGTCCGCGACCGACATCGACGCGTACCGCCTGGAAGGCCGCGAGCCGATCCTGCGGTTCCGGATGCCCGACCGCACCATCACCTTCACCGACCTGGTGCGCGGCGAACTCTCCTTCGAGCCCGAGCACGTGCCGGACTACGGCATCGTGCGCGCGAACGGCAAGCCGCTCTACACGCTGGTGAACCCGGTCGACGACGCGCTCATGGAGATCACCCACGTGCTGCGCGGCGAGGACCTGCTGTCCTCGACGCCACGTCAGGTCGCGCTGTACGAAGCGCTCGCCGCGATCGGCGTGGGCAACGGGACCACGCCGCGCTTCGGCCACCTGCCCTACGTCATGGGCGAGGGCAACAAGAAGCTGTCCAAGCGCGACCCGCAGTCCTCGCTCAACCTGTACCGCGAGCGCGGGTTCATCCCCGAGGGCCTGCTGAACTACCTGTCGCTGCTGGGCTGGTCGCTCGCGGCCGACCGCGACTACTTCTCCGTCGAGGAGATGGTGGCCGCGTTCGACATCGCCGACGTCAACGCCAACCCGGCGCGCTTCGACCTGAAGAAGTGCGAAGCCGTCAACGCCGCGCACATCCGCGACCTGGCGCCGGACGACTTCCGCGACCGGCTCGTTCCGTTCCTGCAGGGCGCCGGCCTGCTGCCCGCGCGGCCCACCGCCGCACAGCTCGAACTCCTCGGCAAGGCCGCGCCGCTCACCCAGGAGCGCATGGTCGTGCTGAGCGAGGTCGTCGGCATGCTCGGCTTCCTGTTCGTCTCCGCCGAGGACTTCGCGCGCGACGAGGCGGACGCCGCCAAGGTCCTCACCGCGGACGCCGTGCCGGTCCTCGAGGCGTCCATTGCGGCGCTGGAGAAGGCCGAGTGGGCGACCGACCCGATCCAGGCCGCGCTCCGCGAGGCGCTCGTCGAGGGCCTCGGCATCAAGCCGAAGAACGCGTTCACGCCGCTGCGCGTCGCGGTCACCGGCCGCCGCGTGTCGCCGCCGCTGTTCGAGTCGATGGAACTGCTGGGCCGCGACACCACGCTGGAGCGGCTCCGCTCGGCGCTGGACGCGACCCGCGCCTGACACTCCTCCGAACGCCCCGGAAAGCCGCCTCCGGCGGCCTCGGAGCAGGGTCCGGAAGCCCGGTCCGCCGGGTGTGCGCACCGCCGTCCGCGGCGGTGCGCACCCGGCTCCGGAACCCGTTTTGGTGGCGACCGCCTGATCGGGTAAAGTTCTACTCGTTCCGCCGCCGAGGCGAACGGAACACCGGCGAGATCCCCCCAAACAGGGGGTCGTGCTTTGGGGTATGGGGTAATTGGCAGCCCGACGGATTCTGGCTCCGTTAGTCTAGGTTCGAGTCCTGGTACCCCAGCTGTGTCTCCGCAAGGAAAGACACAGCTGGAGATCGTGAAAACGGTCGACAGTGTTGTTTATGCAAGTGTGTGATGTGCGTAGCGGCCCCGTTGTGTAGCGGCCTAGCACGCCGCCCTCTCAAGGCGGTAGCGCGGGTTCGAATCCCGTCGGGGCTACGCGAACCGGAGCGGTCCCAGGGCCGCTTCGGGCTAGGGCCCCGTTGTGTAGCGGCCTAGCACGCCGCCCTCTCAAGGCGGTAGCGCGGGTTCGAATCCCGTCGGGGCTACCAGAGCAATCCCTCACCGGTCCGGTGGGGGATTTTTGGCATTCCCGGGCCGATCGGCCGAGCGGCCGACGGGTCGATTCGCCGCGTGCAGCCGAGAGCCGCGCAGCAGGCGCTGCGCGGCTCTCGGACGGGCTGTCAGGCTTCGGTGGAGGGCGTCAGTCCGGCCTTGAGGAGACCGTACGTGTACGCGTCCTCCAGGGCCGCCCACGAGGCTCCGATGACGTTCTCCGCGACGCCGACCGTGCTCCACTCGGTCTTGCCGTCGCTGGTCTCCACGAGGACCCGGGTGATGGCGTCGGTGCCGTGCCGGCCTTCCAGCAACCGGACCTTGTAGTCGACCAGTTCGAACGAGGCCAGCTCCGGGAAGATCCGCTCCAGCGCGAGCCGCAGCGCGCGGTCGAGGGCGTTGACGGGGCCGTTGCCCTCCCCCGTCGCGACGATCCGCTCGCCCTTGGCGTGCAGCTTGACCGTCGCCTCGTTCACCTGGCCACCGCCGCCGCGCAGTTCGCTGATCGCCCGCCACGACTCGAGGGTGAAGAAGCGCTCGCGCTTGCCCATCACCTCGTCGCGCAGCAGGAGTTCGAACGACGCGTCGGCGGCCTCGTAGGTGTAGCCGTTGGCCTCGCGCGCCTTGACCTGGTCGACGACCCGGCCGACCAGTTCGCGGTCGCCGGACAGGTCGTAGCCGAGTTCCTTGCCCTTCAGCTCGATCGACGCGCGGCCGGCCATGTCGGACACCAGCATGCGCATGTCGTTGCCGACGAGCGCCGGGTCGATGTGCTGGTACAGGTCGGGGTCGACCTTGATGGCGGACGCGTGCAGGCCGGCCTTGTGCGCGAATGCGGAGATGCCCACGTACGGCAGGTGGGTCGACGGCGCGAGGTTGACCACCTCGGCGATGGCGTGCGAGATGCGGGTCATCTCGCGCAACCGGCCCTCGGGCAGCACCTGCATGCCCTTCTTCAGCTCCAGGGCGGCGACGATCGGGAACAGGTTGGCGTTGCCGACCCGTTCGCCGTAGCCGTTCGCGGTGCACTGGACGTGCGTGGCGCCGCCTTCCACCGCGGCGAGCGAGTTGGCGACCGCGCAGCCGGTGTCGTCCTGCGCGTGCATGCCCAGGCGGGCTCCGGTCTCGGCCTTGACCCGGGCCACGATCCACTGGACCTGGCTGGGCAGCATGCCGCCGTTGGTGTCGCACAGCACGACGACGTCGGCGCCGGCTTCGGACGCGGTGCGGACGACCTGGGTGGCGTACTCCGCGTTGGCCTTGTAGCCGTCGAAGAAGTGCTCGCAGTCGACGAACACCCGGCGGCCCTGGGCGCGGAGGTGGGTGACGGTGTCGCGGACCATCGCGAGGTTCTCGTCGAGGGTGGTGCGGAGCGCGAGGTCCACGTGCTTGTCGTGCGACTTGGCGACGAGGCACACCACCGGGGCGCCGGAGTCGAGGAGGGCCTGCACCTGCGGGTCGGCGGCCGCGGTGGTGCCCGCCTTGCGGGTCGCGCCGAACGCCACGAGCTGGGCGTTCTGCAGGTCCAGCTCGGTCTTGGCGCGCTCGAAGAACTCGGTGTCGCGGGGCACGGCGCCCGGCCAGCCGCCCTCGATGAAGCCGACGCCGAACTCGTCCAGGTACCGCGCGATGATGAGCTTGTCGGCCACGGTGAGGTTGATGCCCTCACGCTGCGAGCCGTCGCGCAGGGTGGTGTCGAAGACGTGGAAACTGTCGTCGGTCATGTCCGTGGGCTCCTGAGATTTCAGGTGACGTCGGGTGGCGGTCCGAATGGCGTGCGGTGCCGGGTGCTGCCGGTGGAGCGGGGTTGCCGGTGCTGCGGTGTGCCGCCGGCCGGCCGCGGGTTCCCGGGTACGGGTGCCGCGGCCGCGGCGTGGCCCGCGCGCGCTGCCGGCCGGGGGGTGTCCGGCCAAAACAAAAGACCCCTCGCGGTCGCGAGAGGTCTGCGTGCGGGCGGTGGGCTGGAAACGCTGCCCCTGGGTGGGGGTTCAGCCCGGTGCCGGCACGCTGCGGCTAATAATGAGCCACTGATGCACGTTGGGCAGTCTGCCACACGATCCGCACGCCGGTATCCAGGTCTCACCATTCGGGCGTCCCGCCTACGCGCGGCAACCGGGCGGGAGCAGTTGCGCCCGCCCGGTGTGACCAGCGCGGATCCCTGCCGGGGCGGGGATCAGACGATCTTGTGCTGCCACCCGTGCGTGTCGGCTTCGGCACCCGTTTGGATGTCGAGGAGGGCCTTGCGCAGCTCCATCGTGATCGGCCCGGCGCCGCCGTCGCCGACGGTCCATTCGGCGCCGGTGGACTTGACCGAGCCGACCGGGGTGATGACCGCGGCGGTGCCGCAGGCGAAGACCTCGGTGATGGTGCCGTCGGCGTTGCCCTGCTGCCAGTCCTCGACCGAGAGGCGGCCTTCCTCGACGGCGTAGCCGCGGTCGGCGGCCAGCTGCAGCAGCGAGTCGCGGGTGATGCCGGGGAGCAGCGAACCCGTGAGGGACGGCGTGACGATGGTCGCGTCCTTGCCGCTGCCCTTCACGAAGTACAGGTTCATGCCGCCCATTTCCTCGATCCAGCGGCGCTCGGTGGCGTCCAGCCAGACGACCTGGTCGCAGCCCTGCTCGGCGGCCTGGGCCTGGGCGACGAGGGAGGCGGCGTAGTTGCCGGCGCACTTGGCGGCGCCGGTGCCGCCAGGGGCGGCGCGCACGTACTCCTTGGACAGCCAGACCGAGACCGGCTTGACGCCGTTGGCGAAGTAGGCGCCGGCCGGGGAGGCGATGACCATGAAGAGGAACTCGTTCGACGGGCGCACGCCGAGACCGACCTCGGTGGCGAACATGAACGGGCGCAGGTAGAGGCTCTGCTCCTCGGCGCCGGGCACCCACGCCTGGTCCTGGCGGACGAGCGCGTCGACGGCCGCGACGAACAGCTCCTCGGGCAGCTCGGGCATCGCGAGGCGGCGCGCGGACGCCTGGAAGCGCTGGGCGTTGGCCTGCGGGCGGAACGTCGCGACGCCGCCGTCGGGCTGGCGGTAGGCCTTGAGGCCTTCGAAGATGGACTGCGCGTAGTGCAGCGTCATGTTCGCCGGGTCGATCTCCAGCGACGCGTACGGCACGAGCTGGGCGTCGTACCAACCGCGCCCGGCGCTCCAGCGGATCGTCACCATGTGCTCGGTGAAGATCCGGCCGAAGCCGGGGTTCGCCATGCGGGCGGCGCGCTCGTCGTCGGAGAGCGGGGTGGCGGTCGGCTTGAGGTCGATCGTCGCGGGGGTCGTCATGAGTCCAGTGTCCTTCACCGAGGGATTGACAGGAGGCATCGAGTCTCGGGACCGCAAGGTGGTGCGGGTGCACGGCTGTGCGCCCTTCACCTACGGGATACCCGGCTTCTCCCCTGGCCCTCGGCCGGGGTGCCGCGTCTCGGATCAGACGTTAACGCACGTTCGCCGGGGCGGGACAGGCGCGGGCGGCCGTCGCGGCGCCGCCCCCGGGGCGGGCGGGGGCGGTGCCGATACGGCGGAAGAAGCCGGGGTGCTCACTGAGCGGCCGGGGGCTTCCGGGCGCGCGCCGACGGTCCCGTGTCGGCGGGTGTCCTACGACCGGCTGCTCAGCCGGCTACTCGCTTGGCGATCGCGTCGCCGATCTCGCTGGTGGAGCGGGTGCCGGACGAGGAGCGCTCGGCCAGGTCGGCGTCCACGGCGGCCTCGACGGCGCGGGCCGCGTCGGTGTGGCCGAGGTGCTCCAGCAGCATGGCGACCGACAGGATCGTCGCGGTCGGGTCGGCCTTGCCCTGGCCGGCGATGTCCGGCGCGGAGCCGTGCACCGGCTCGAACATCGACGGGAACTCGCCGGACGGGTTGATGTTGCCGCTCGCGGCCAGCCCGATGCCGCCCGCGATGGCGGCGGCGAGGTCGGTGAGGATGTCGCCGAACAGGTTGTCGGTGACGATCACGTCGAAGCGCTCGGGCTGCGTGACCATGAAGATGGTCGCCGCGTCCACGTGCAGGTAGTCGGTCGTGACGTCCGGGAACTCGGCGGCGACCTGGTTGAAGACGCGGCTCCACAGGTGGCCGGCGTGCACCAGGACGTTGTTCTTGTGGACCAGCGTGAGCTTCTTGCGCGGGCGCGCCTGGGCGCGGGCGAAGGCGTCGCGGACCACGCGCTCGATGCCGAACGCGGTGTTGAGGCTGACCTCGGTGGCGACCTCGTGCGGGGTGCCGGCGCGGAGCGTGCCGCCGTTGCCGACGTACGGGCCTTCGGTGCCTTCGCGGACCACGACGAAGTCGACCTGCGCGTCCGCGCCGAGCGGCGACACGACGCCGGGGCCGAGCTTCGCCGGGCGCAGGTTCACGTGGTGGTCGAACGCGAAGCGGAGCTTCAGCAGCAGCCCGCGCTCGAGCACGCCGGACGGCACCGACGGGTCGCCGATGGCGCCGAGGAGAATGGCGTCCTTGCCGCGCAGCTCGTCGAGGACGCTGTCCGGCAGCGTCTCCCCGGTGCGGTGGTACAGCCGGGCCCCGAGGTCGTACTCGGCGGTCTCCAGGGCGACGTCGGCCGGCAGGGCCGCGGCGAGGACCTTGAGTCCTTCGGCGACGACCTCCTGGCCGATCCCGTCGCCGGGGACCACTGCGAGACGGATGCTGTTGGCGCTAGCAGACATGAATCGGACCTTACTCCCGGTCCCAGCTTTCGACACGCCGAGTCCGGATTGTGGACCGCGGGCCGGACGACTGGCTTTGGCGGGCGGACGGTGGCTACGTTCCGCTCATGTCTCCAGTTTCCCGCAAGCGCAAAGCGAAGTCCGGAGCCAAGAAGGCGACCGGAGCCCCGACGATGCGGAGGCAGGGAGCCGACGACATCCGCTCGCTCAGGACACTTTTCGGCGGCGAATCGGAGCCGCCGACGTGGTGGGCCGCGTCGTTCCGGCGCGTGCTGGACGGCGCGGCGATACTGGTCGCCGCACCGGGGCCCCTGGCCCTGGAGAACGCCGGCGTCGACCTGCTGGGTGCGGCGATGTGCGACGCGCTGCACACCGAGCAGGACGGTTTCGACTGGCGGCAATGGCTGGCGGAACTGGTCGGTGCCGCGGAAGCACGCGCGGCCGAGCCGGGGGTTCGGCGACTCCTTCATGTCGTCGAGGGGACGGCGGACGCCGCGGAGCGCAAGCGTGTTCGCAGGATCTTGGGCGACACGCGGCGGACGATCCCGACGGACGGCGACGGAGCGCCGTGGCTGCGGACGGTTCCCGCCGCCGCCCCTACCGGCGAAGTGGCCATGTTGACCGACGTCTACGGCAGCCGCATGGGGCTTCTCGTGGAATGCGCGTATCCCGCGCCGGACGCGGCAGGGAAGCCCAAGGGGCCGCTGACGGCCGATCGCCACGTGCTGCTCGTGGACGTCGACACGTGCGCCGCGGTGGCGATGGTCGTCGATGCCGCAGTGTTCGCGGACATGGCGGACGCGGCGGCGCATTGGCGCCGGGTGGTGGGGCCCGCGGCTGCGCAGGCTGCCCCCGAACCGGCACCGGCGGAGATCGTCGCGGAACTCTGGTACGAGGCCGGGCAGGCGGAAACGTGGTCCGGAGCGTTCGGCGGCGAGACACCCGAGGTGGTGGCGAACACGTTCCGGGTACGCCGCCGTATCGCCGACCTGCGGCCGGCGTTGGCCAAACGCGGCGTCGCCTTGCGGCCGCTCGACCACGCGGCGCGGTGGGAACCGCCGGTCGACGAACTCCTCGACGCATTCCTGGACTGGCGCGACCGGTCCGGACGCGCCGCGTTCTCGGCGCGCGAGTCGGAAGCCGCCGCGGGGCTGATCCACGACTGGACCGAGGGCGGTCTCCCGACCGTCCATTTGACGGCTTCCCCGCACCGCGTCGCGACGGCGCGGGAGCGCATCGGCCAGGACTGGGCCCGGGGGCCGGAGCGCGACACCGCTCTCACGTTGCTCCCGGAGTGGACCGAGTACGTGCTGGCCCAGGCGGGCACACCGCCCGAGTTCGCCACGCCGGCGCTGGCAGTCGCGCGAGGCGGGGTGTATCCACACCTCGACGACACCGGCCGCGTGCCGTTCTCCGAGCCGGTGGTGGAGTAGCCGGGTTTGTGAAGAAATCGCATTCCTGGCGGCGGGTGCGGTGCAGCGGCCCTACCGTGTCCGACAAGGAGCGCGATACGTTCCGTTGCCATTCGAGCGCGGACCGCTGTCATCGGGGGTTACGGATGGCTGATTCCGACGGCGCCGACCCGAGGGTCGGCGAGGGCCCGGAGTTGGGCTCGATCCACGAGGACGGGGATGCGGCCTCGGACTTCTTCCGCGCGCTGGGCCGCCAGGTGCGGGTGCTGCGCGAGCGGAAGGGCTGGTCGCGACGCGAGTTCGGCAGCCGGATCGGCTACGGCGAGGACCAGATCACGTCGCTGGAACTCGGCCGGCGGGTCCCGCAGGAACAGTTCCTGAACAGCGCGGACGAGTTGCTGGACGCCGACGGGTTGTTGAAGGCAACGACGGAGGACGTCGCGCGGGCGAAGGCTCGGGCGAAGGTGCGGCATCCGGCGTGGTTCCGGGATTACGCGCGACTGGAAGCGCAGGCGGTCGAGCTCGCCTACTTCAGCACGCTGACATTCCCCGGCATCATGCAGACCGAGGCCTATGCTCGGACGCTGTTCGCAGGCCATCGTCCGATTCTCGACGATGCAACGATCGAGGAACGGATCACTGCGCGATTGGCTCGGCAGGAGATCTGGCAGCGCTGGCCGCCGCCAATGGTGAACTGCGTGATCGAAGAGTCGGTGCTGCGGCGGCCGCTGGGCGGAGTGGCTGTGCTGCGAGGGCAGTTGGAGCGGCTGCTCGAGCTTGGGAACCTGCGATGGTGCGAGATCCAGGTCATGCCGATCGCTTGCGAGGAGCACCCGGGCGTGGCCGGCCCCTTCACACTCATGCACTTCAAGGACCGCGCCCCAATTGCGTACGTCGAAGTGCATGACGTGAACAGGCTCATCACCGACCAGTCCAACGTTCATGTCCTGGCGACGAAATATGGCAGCATCCGAGCCAAGGCCCTCACGCCGGAGGCCTCGTTGTCGCTGATCGTCGAGATTCTGGGGGCACTGTGAACGCCATCGACAAGTGGGTCAAGAGCAGCCACAGCAGCGATGAGGGCGGCGAGTGCGTCGAAGTGGCCGCACACGTTCGCAGCACACGCGTCCGCGACTCCAAGAACCCCGCGGGTCCCCGGCTCGCGTTCCCCGTCAGCGCGTGGGCGGAATTCCTCGGCGGCTCGCTGCACCGCTGATCCGCCCGAGCACTCCGCGGCCCGTCGCCCTCCCCGAGGGATGACGGGCCGTCGCTGTTCAGCGGCGTTCGCCGGCCATGTCGCCGCCGTTGTCACGGCGGTCGAGGGCGCGCTGCAGGGCTTGGGCGACGTTCTTGCGGGTCGTTTCATCCATGGTGCACTCCACGAGGCGAGAGCGGGCGGGACGACGCGGCCCCGGCGCGGATTCGGCGGGGTTACGGGTCGCGAGAGCACGGCACGTGCACAGAACGCGGACGGGCCTCGTGGGCGTGATGTCCTGAAGATCCCACCCAAACCGGGAGTTTCGGCAAGGTAGGACGTTCTAGTAGTTGTACGGTAAGCGACCGCGTGGGGCGCTGTCCGCAATTTACTCGGAGTTCCTACTATCCGAGACGCCGGCTACTCCAGCGGAGTCGCGCGAATACGCGAACGGCCCCGGAGGCGGATGCCTCCGGGGCCGTTCGGAATTCTGCGGATGTGCGCTGTAGGTGGCCGGTGGATGAGCCCTACAGGGCGGGTGTGCCGTGCGTCAGTCGACCAGGTTGACCGGGCGCACGATGTCGGCGCCGATCTCCGCGGCGATGCCGTTGAGCACGTCGGCCGGCACCGCCGAGTCGACGGTCAGCGCGACCAGCGCGCGGCCGCCCTTGGCGTCCCGGCTGACCTGCATGCCCGCGATGTTGACGCCGGCGTCGCCGAGCAGCTTGCCGATGATGCCGACCACGCCCGGGCGGTCGCCGTAGCGCAGGAACACCATGTGCTCGGTGAGCTGCAGGTCGACGTCGAAGCCGTGCACCTCGACGACCTTCTCGATGCGCTTCGGGCCGGCCAGCGTGCCGGACACCGAGATCGCGGTGCCGTCGTTGAGCGTGCCGCGCACCGTGACCAGGTTGCGGTGGTCCGGGCTCTCCGAGCTGGTGACCAGGCTGACCTCGACGCCGCGCTCCTGGGCGAGCAGCGGGGCGTTGACGTAGGACACGGCCTCTTCGACGACGTCGGAGAACACGCCCTTGAGCGCCGCCAGTTCCAGGACCTTGACGTCGTACTGGGTGATCTCGCCGCGGACCTCGACGTCCAGGCGCTGCGCGACGCCGCCGGCCAGCGCGGTGAAGATGCGGCCGAGCTTCTCGGCGAGCGGCAGGCCCGGGCGGACGTCCGGGGCGATCTCGCCGCCCTGCACGTTGACCGCGTCCGGCACCAGCTCGCCGGCCAGCGCGAGGCGCACCGACTTGGCGACCGCGATGCCCGCCTTCTCCTGCGCCTCGTCGGTGCTCGCGCCGAGGTGCGGGGTGACGACCACGTTGTCGAACTCGAACAGCGGGCTGTCCGTGCACGGCTCCTTGCTGAACACGTCCAGGCCGGCGCCCGCGACGCGGCCTTCCTTGAGCGCGGCGGCGAGCGCCTGCTCGTCGACGATGCCGCCGCGGGCGGCGTTGACGATGCGGACGGTCGGCTTGACCTTGTGCAGCGCCTCGTCGCCGATGAGGCCGAGGGTCTCCGGCGTCTTGGGCAGGTGCACGGTGAGGAAGTCGGCCTGGGCGAGGACGTCGTCCAGCGGCAGGATCCGCACGCCGACCTGGGCGGCGCGGGCGGGCTGCACGTAGGGGTCGTACGCGATGACGTTCATGCCGAACGCCGACATGCGCTGCGCCACCAGCACGCCGATGCGGCCGAAGCCGACCACGCCGAGGGTCTTCTCGGCGAGTTCCACACCGGTGTACTTGCTGCGCTTCCACTCGCCGTTCTTGAGCGCGGCGCTCGCCTGCGGGATGTTCCGCGCGACGGCGACGATCAGGCCGCACGCGAGTTCGGCGGCGGTGACGATGTTCGAGGTCGGCGCGTTGACGACCATGACACCGGCCTTGGTGGCGGCGGGCACGTCGACGTTGTCGAGGCCGACGCCGGCGCGGGCGACCACCTTGAGGCGGCCGGCGGCGGCGATCGCCTCGGCGTCGACCTTGGTGGCGCTGCGCACGAGGATCGCGTCGACGTCGGCGATCGCGGGCAGCAGCTCGGCGCGGTTCGCGCCGTCGCAGTGCCGGATCTCGAAGTCCGGACCGAGTGCGTCGACCGTGGCCGGCGACAGTTCTTCAGCGATGAGGACGACGGGCTTGCTCACTGCGATCCTTTGCTTTTCCTCGGCAGCGATGACGGCGCTCCTCGGCGCACGGCGACGCTGCGCGCGGAGGCGGGTGGGTCTGACGCGCTGCCGATTCTAGTGCCGGACTTGTGCGCGGATTGCCGGAGTCCGGAAGCTGGACGGGGCAAGATCGCCGCGGCACGGCGCGCCGAGCCTGGGACCGCCCGTTACGGAGCGACGAACCAGCCCACCGTGACGCGCCGCTGCCCCCCGCGGTCGGCGATGACGACCTCGCCCGAGCCGCGGCTGTTCAGCCGGTGGCTGCCGCCGTACGGCAGCGCGACACGTTCGCCGTTCTCCAGCCACACCTCGGACACCGGCGCGTCCTGCGACCCGCGGACCCAGGTGACCCACCACGCGCCCGCGGTGTCGCAGGCGAACTCCAGGTGCACCCGCGACACGAACAGCCAGTCCGCGGGCGTCACCAGGTGGCAGCGCGACGCGTCGCGGCCGACCGACATCCGGGCGCCCGGATCGGTGGGCGCGCTGGCCATCAGCATCGCCACGGTCGCCGCGTCGTCGGCGCCCGACGTCGAGGCCATGTTGAGTTCGAGCACCGGTTCTTCCCCTCCCGAAAACCTTGCCCCCGGAAACCCTGCGTCCCGTGCGGTCAGGCGCCGCTCGACCGGCGCGGCGATTGTGCGCCGCACGGGCACGGGCCGCGCCCCGCTATGCCGTGCGTGACCGCGGTCTGCGCGATCAGGTCCCAGCCGCCGTGCACGTGCCGCACGGTGTCCAGGTAGTTCGGGCCGAGCAGCTCGTTCAGCTCGGGGCACAGACCCGAACTGTAGAACTCGCGGCGCAGCTTCGTCTTGCACCGTTCCACGGTGGCCGCGGACAGGTGCAGCAGGTCGCACAGTTCGCGGGTGGATTTGGCGCGTTTGACCTGGCGGCCGTGGATCCAGTCGCAGGACATCGCGGTCAGGACCTCGATCTCGGTGTCCGACAAACGGTTCTGCAGCACGTAGGGCGCGACGTCCTGGGTCTCCGGGACGCCGATGTCGCCTTCGGTGGGTTCGTCGCCGGCCAGCTGCGGCAGGGACAACCGCCATTCGACGACGACCCGGCGTCTGCGTGCCAGGTCGCTGATGACGATGCGGCCGGAGCGCTGGGCGCCGAGCGGGAGGGTGGCCCCGTACGGCACGGGCTCCGACACGCCTTCACGGTCGATCTGCACGAGGGCGACCGGCCTGGTGTGCGAGCCCTGGATCCATTCGACGGTCCACCGCTTCTCGTCGGTGAACACGAACTCCAGGTGCGTGCGCGAGACGAAGCGCCAGTCCTTGGGGGTGTCCAGGCGGCAGCGCGACGGATCGCGGCCCACGGCGAGCCGCTGGCCCGGCTCACTGGGCATCTTCACCGTGCGGGACCGCGGTAGTTCCTGGTCGCGCAGGTCAGCGTCGTCCGACGTCGCCGCAGTGAGGATCAGTTCGAGCATCGCCATCCGTCCGGTCTCTGTCCCCTTGTGGGGGGTTCCTCCTGGTGCACCATGGTCGCGAGTCGACCGTAAGGCCTACCCGCCTGCCGGGGAATCCTCGGGTCCCTCCTGGGGCCGGGGACGGGGTGCGACCGATTGGGGTGTCGGCAGCGCCTCGCATTCGATGACGACCGCGGTGGCGTCGTCGTCGCCGCTCTGCACGGCGGTGACGGTGAGGGTCGTGGCGGCGTGGAACGGGTCGCCGTGGATCAGGTCCGCGACGGTCTCGTCGGCCAGGTGCCCCACCCCGTCGGTGGCGAGCACCACCCGGTCGCCCGGGTGGAGTTCGATGCGCTGGAGTTCCGGGTCGGGCTGCTGGGAGCCGCCCAGCGGGGTCGACGTGAGCAGCCACGGGCGGCCCAGGTCCGCCGCGTTGCCCTGCTCGGTGAGCCGGAACGCGGCACCGCCGCGGACCAGCCAGCAGACGCTGTCGCCGCAGCCGGCCAGGTGCAGGCGGCCGTCCTGGACGACCGCGGCGACCACGGTGGTGCGCATGCCTTCGTACGTCTGCCCGTGGCCGTGCCGGCGCACCGCCAGGTCGGCGAGGGCGATCGCGGCGCGCAGCCGGTCGCTCCAGCCCGCGGACAGGTCGGCGGCGGCGAGGTCGGCGACCAGGGTGCGGCAGGCGACGTCGGCGGCGTACCAGCCGGAAGGGTGGCCGCCGAGGCCGTCGGCGACGACGAAGACACTGCCCGTGGCGGCGTACCGGTCGTCGTTGTCGCGGGCGGTCAACTCCGGGCCGAGACCCAGGCGTTCGCGGCGGGCAGCGCGGCGGCGGCCGGGGTGGGACGCGGCGGACCAGGCGGACGCCTGGACTTCGACGTCCGGGGCGGCGGGCTTGGCGTCCTGTTCGCGGCGGCGCGCGACGCTGTCGGTGCGCGAGGTGGTCTCCACGTCGTCGTCGACCTCCGGGGCGGGCGCGGGTGCGGCAGGGGGCGGGGAAACGGGCTGGGGTGCGGGCTGCGGTACGGGTTGGGGGCGCGCGGGGGCGGCGCGCTGCGCGGGCGGCGCGGTGACCGGGCCGGGCGGCGGCGGTACGGCGGGCGGGTCCGCGGGCAGCGCGCGCAGCGACGGGACGGTGGTGTCCGCGCCGCCGGGCGGCGCCGACCGGGCCGGGTCGCCGGGCGCTGACTGCACGGGGCGGGCGGGGGCCGGCGGCGGGTCCGGCAGGCCGGGGCCGACGTCGAGGTACAGGTCGCCGTACATGTCGTCCACGGCGGCGTCGTCCGCGCCCGGGGCGTCCGCCCGGTCGGCGCGCAACTCGTCCTGCCGCAACGTGCGTTCGAATCCGGCGGGCGGCCGGAGCTCGCCGGGCGCGCCCGGGTCGCCGCCCGGCGCGCGTTCGCCGGACGGCAGCAAGCCGCCGCGGGCCGGCACGGCCCCCTCCCGGCGGATGGAGTCCCCTCTGCCCCTCATCTGCCTCACGCTCCACGAGGTCGGTCCGGAACTGCGATCCGGTGCGCCGTCGCAACGATCCCACCAGCATCGCGCCTTCGGGTGTCCCACCGCACCGGTCCACCGACTCCGATTGTTCCGCAAGCGCACCCGCGCCGTGCGGCGACCGGCCACAACATCACCGAACCGGGACGGGATCGGGCCGTTCCGCGGATATCGAACCAGGGCGTGTCGGGGGCCGAACGACGCAGCGCCCCCGGCCCGTTGGGCCGGGGGCGCTGTCGACGGTCCGTCAGAGCGCGGTTCAGCGCTCGTCGTTGACCCAGCTCATCATCTTGCGGAGCTGCTTGCCGGTGACCTCGAGCTTGTGCTCGGAGTCGGCCTTCACGTACTCCTTGTACTTCGGCAGGCCGGCCTTGTACTCGGCCATCCAGGTGGCGGCGAACGAGCCGTCCTGGATCTCCGCGAGGACCTTCTTCATCTCCGCCTTGGTGTCGGCGGTGATGATGCGCGGGCCGGTGACGTAGTCGCCCCACTCGGCGGTCTCGGAGATCGACCAGCGCATCTTCTCCAGGCCGCCCTCGTACATGAGGTCGACGATGAGCTTCAGCTCGTGGAGGCACTCGAAGTAGGCGATCTCCGGCTGGTAGCCCGCCTCGACGAGGGTTTCGAAACCGGCCTTGACCAGCGCGGCGGTGCCGCCGCACAGCACGGCCTGCTCGCCGAACAGGTCGGTCTCGGTCTCCTCGGTGAAGGTCGTCTTGATGACGCCGGCGCGGGTGCCGCCGATGCCCTTCGCGTACGACAGGGCGAGGTCGAACGCCTTGCCCGACGCGTCCTGCTCGACCGCGACGATGCACGGCACGCCGCGGCCCTCTTCGTACTGGCGGCGGACCAGGTGGCCCGGGCCCTTCGGGGCGACCAGCGCGACGTCGACGTTCGCCGGGGGCTTGATGAAGCCGAAGCGGATGTTGAAGCCGTGGCCGAAGAACAGCGCGTCGCCGTCCTTGAGGTTCGGCTCGATGGCCTCGGCGTAGACGTCGGCCTGGACCGGGTCCGGGGTGAGGATCATGATGACGTCGGCCTCGGCCGCCGCCTCGGCCGGAGTGACGACGCGCAGGCCGGCCTCCTCCGCCTTGGCGCGGCTCTTCGAGCCTTCCAGCAGGCCGACACGCACGTCGACGCCGGAGTCGCGCAGCGACAGCGCGTGGGCGTGGCCCTGGCTGCCGTAGCCGATGACCGCGACCTTGCGGTTCTGGATGATGGACAGGTCGGCGTCGTCGTCGTAGAACAGCTCGGCCACTTGGGGTATCTCCTTTGGACACGGATTTCGGGTCGCGACCCGCACGCCCATTTTGGCAAATGATGCGGCCGGTCCGTCCCGGTGGTTTGCAGTGTGAGACTCGGCTGCTCACCGCACGGCCGTGAGGGGCCGTGCGGCGGGCGGCGCGGGCGCCCGCCGGACGCGCCCTAGGCGCTGCGCTCGACCGGGCGCAGCGAGCGGTCGGTGATCGAGCGGGCGCCGCGGCCGATGGCGACGACGCCGGACTGCACCAGCTCCTTGATGCCGAACGGCTCGAGCATGCGCAGCATGGCGTCGAGCTTGTCCGAGCCGCCGGTCGCCTCGATGGTCACCGCGTCGGGCGACACGTCGACGGTCTTGGCGCGGAACAGCTGGACGATCTCGACGACCTGCGAGCGGGTCTCGTGGTCGGCGCGGACCTTGACCAGGAGCAGCTCGCGCTGCACCGACTGCGCCGGGTCCAGCTCGACGATCTTGAGGACGTTGACCAGCTTGTTGAGCTGCTTGGTGACCTGCTCGAGCGGCAGGTCCTCGACGGCCACCACGATCGTGATGCGCGAGATGTCGGGGTGCTCGGTGGTCCCGACGGCGAGCGAGTCGATGTTGAAGCCGCGGCGCGAGAACAGCGCGGTGATCCTGGCGAGGACGCCGGGCTTGTTCTCGACGAGGACCGAGAGGGTGTGCTTGGTCATGGTGTTTCGTCAGCCTTCCTGCTGCCGCGCGGGCGCGCTCACTCTTCGCCGTCGCCGAAGTCCGGGCGCACGTCCCGGGCGGCCAGGATTTCGTCGTTGGACGTGCCGGCCGCGACCATCGGCCACACCATGGCGTCCTGGTGGACGACGAAGTCGACGACCACCGGGCGGTCGTTGATCTCCATGGCCTGCTTGATGGTGGCGTCCAGGTCGTCCGGGTTGTCGCAGCGCAGGCCCACGCAGCCCATCGCGTCGGCGAGCTTGACGAAGTCCGGGATGTGCTTGCTGTGCAGGTCGGTGTTCGAGTAGCGCTGGTTGTAGAACAGCGTCTGCCACTGGCGGACCATGCCGAGGCTGCCGTTGTTGATGACGGCGACCTTGATCGGGATGTTGTTCAGCGCGCAGGTGACCAGTTCCTGGTTGGTCATCTGGAAGCAGCCGTCGCCGTCGATCGCCCAGACCGTGGTCTCGGGCATGCCGACCTTGGCGCCCATCGCGGCCGGGACCGAGTAGCCCATCGTGCCGGCGCCGCCGGAGTTGAGCCACGTGTACGGCTTCTCGTGGTCGATATAGTGCGCCGCCCACATCTGGTGCTGGCCGACGCCCGACGCGAAGATCGTGTCCGGGCCGCTGATCGCGCTGAGGCGCTCGATGACCAGCTGCGGGGACAGCGTGCCGTCGTCCGGCAGGTCGTAGCCGAGCGGATAGCGGTCGCGCCAGTCGTTCAGCTGCTCCCACCAGGCGGTGTAGTCGCCGCGGCGGCCGGCCTCGTGCTCGGCCTGGACGGCGACCACCAGGTCGGCGATGACCTCGCGGGCGTCGCCGACGATCGGCACGTCCGCGACGCGGTTCTTGGAGATCTCCGCGGGGTCGATGTCGGCGTGCACGATCGTGGCGTTCGGCGCGAAGGTGTCGAGCCTGCCGGTGACGCGGTCGTCGAACCGGGCGCCGAGGGAGATGATCAGGTCGGCGCGCTGGAGGGCGGTGACCGCGGCGACGGTGCCGTGCATGCCGGGCATGCCCAGGTGCTGCGGGTGGCTGTCCGGGAACGCGCCGAGGGCCATCAGCGTGGTGATGACGGGGGCGCCGGTCAGCTCGGCGAGGATGCGCAGCTCGGCGGATGCGTGCGCCTTGAGGACGCCGCCGCCGACGTACAGCACGGGCTGCTTGGCCTCGGACAGCAGGCGCGCGGCTTCCCGGATCTGCTTGGCGTGCGGGCGCGTGACCGGGCGGTAGCCGGGGAGTTCCGCGGTGCCGGTCCAGACGAACTCGGTGGCGGCCTGCAGCGCGTCCTTGGAGATGTCGACGAGGACCGGGCCGGGGCGGCCGGTGGACGCGACGTGGAACGCGGCGGCGATGGTGGGCGCGATCTCGGCCGGGTCGGTCACCAGGAAGTTGTGCTTGGTGATCGGCATCGTGATGCCGCAGATGTCGGCTTCCTGGAACGCGTCGGTGCCGATCGACGAGCTGGCGACCTGGCCGGTGATCGCGACGATCGGCACGGAGTCCATGTGCGCGTCGGCGATGGGCGTGACGAGGTTGGTCGCGCCGGGGCCGGACGTGGCCATGCAGACGCCGACGCGGCCGGTCGCCTGGGCGTAGCCCTCCGCGGCGTGGCCCGCGCCCTGCTCGTGGCGGACGAGGATGTGCCGGACCTTGGTCGAGTCGAGCATCGGGTCGTACGCGGGGAGGATCGCACCTCCCGGAATGCCGAAGACGGTGTCGACACCGGCGGCTTCCAGGGAGCGGATCAGCGCCTGTGCTCCTGTCACCTGCTCAGTCATGGGATTTCGTCTCTTCTCGATCGCGGTCGGCATCTCGTGGTCGCGGTGTCCCGCGGCAGGTCTCCCGGCGCTTCGACGAGGCGGGCACCGGTCCACCGCAACAAAAAACCCCTCGTGCCGTCAGGCATGCGAGGGGAGGCGCGTGGGCTGTGCGGTGCTCAGCTCACGCGCGCGGCTACTACGAGGATGCGGGTCTGCATGGGTCGACCATTCCTCCGAGGGCCACTCGGTGTCAAGCGGGCTTGTTTCGGGTCTCAGCATACGGACTGATCGTCCCATTTCAGCCTTGCGGGCGCTGGACGGGCAGCGCCGGGGAGCGTTCCGGAGGTGCGGGTTCGGCGGGTGCCGCACCGCTCGGGACCACGGCGGTCTCCCCCAGTGTGCCGGTCCGCAGGACGTGCAGCACACCGTCGTCTTCGAGCGGGCCGGAGTACAGGAACCCGGTGCCGCGCTGGCAGCCCATGTCGCGCAGCATGACCGCCTGGTCGGGGGTCTCGACGCCGGCCGCGACGAGGGTGAGCCCGAGGTCGAGGCCGAGCCGGACGATCGTCGAGGTGAGCGCGGTCAGGTGCGGACACGTGCCGACCTCGGCGACGAACGAGCGGTCGATCTTGAGCGTGTCGATGGGCATGCGGCGCAGGTAGGCGAGCGACGAGTGGCCGGTGCCGAAGTCGTCGACGGACAGCCGCACGCCGAGCCGCTTGAGGGCGCCGATGCGGTCGAGGAACGCGCCGGCGCTTTCACCGCGGACGTTCTCGGTGATCTCCAGGGTGAGCGCGTGCGGCGGCAGGGCGGAGCCGCGCAGCACGGCGTCGACGGTGTCGACGAAGCCGGGCGCGGTGAGCTGCCGGGCGGGGAGGCTGACGCTGGCGCCGATGTCGTGGCCCTCGGCACGCCAGCGCGCGGCCTGGTCGGCGACCTCTTCGAGGACCCAGCGGCCGAGCGGGGCGGGGGTGTCGGCACCTGAGACGGCACCGGACTGGCGCAGGTACTCGGCCGGGCCGATCAGCGCGCCGCGGTCGTCGCGGCGGCGCAGCAGCGCTTCGACGTCCCGGATCCGGCCGGTGGCCAGGTCGACGACCGGCTGGTAGAGCACGGTGAGGCGCTTCTCGTGGAGGGCGCGGCGCTGCCGGGCGGCGCGTTCGACGCGGCGGACGGCGTCGATGTGCATCTGCGGTGCGTACACCTCGACGCGGCCTTTGCCGCCGGACTTGGCGCGGTACATCGCCAGGTCGGCGTTGCGCATGAGCTCGGCGGGGTCGATGCCGGGGGTGGAGAACGCGATGCCGATCGACGCGGCGACGCGGACTTCCTGTCCGCCGATCCGGTAGGGCGCGGACAGCGTGGCGAGCAGGCGTTCGGCGATTTCCCGGATGGCTTTCGGGGAGGCGTCGCCGGCCAGCAGCGCGGCGAATTCGTCGCCGCCGAACCGGGCGACGGTGTCGCCGACCCGCACCGCGTGCTCCAGGCGGCGGGCGGCCTGGACGAGGAGTTCGTCGCCGACCGCGTGGCCGCCGGCGTCGTTGACCGCTTTGAAGCCGTCGAGGTCGAGGAAGAGCACGGCGACCGTGGGGGTCTGGCCGCGCCGCTGGGCGAGCGCGTGCTGGATGCGGTCCTCGAACAGCGCGCGGTTGGGCAGGTCGGTGAGCCGGTCGTGGAACGCGTCGTGTTCCAGCCGGGTCTGGAGTTCGACGCGGTCGGTGACGTCGCGGCTGCTGAGGATGATGCCGTCGCCGTAGTGGTTGACCGCGGATTCGGTGTGCAGCCAGGTGCCGTCGGCGGACCGGACCCGGCAGTCGACGCGGGTCATCGCGGGCTGTCCGGCCTCGTCGAGGAAGCGCCGCAGCTCGCTCTGCACCCGGGCGTTGTCGTCGGGGTGGATGAGCAGGTCGAGGCGGGTCCCGACGAGTTCTTCGGGCTCGAAGCCGTAGACGCGGCGCACGGCGTGGCTGACGTACTCCAGCACGCCGTCCCGGCGGGCGATGATGATGACGTCGCTGGAGCCCTGCACGAGGGACCGGAAGTGGCTTTCCGCGACCGCGAGTTCCTGGGCCATGAAGACGTTGTCGACGAGCATGATGCCTTGCCGCAGCACGAGGACGACGAGGACCGAGCCGCCCGCGACGAGGACCACGGGGTCGAGGCGCCGTCCGGCCACCGCGTCGCCGAGGACGCCCGCGGTGCACACGGCGGCGGCGATATAGGGGGTGAGCGCGGACAGCATGGACAGCGTGCGGTGCACGGGCGCCGGGTCGGCGGCGGCGTCCGGCGGCGGGTGGTCCACGTCGCCCATCCACGGGGCGACGGCGAGCAGGATGCTGCCGGTGAACCAGCCCGCGTCGAGGAGTTCGCCGGAGCGGTAGCCGCCGTGCAGGCCGGGGGTGGTCCACAGCGCGTCGCTGACGACGGTGACGGCGAGGGCGACGAGGGCCGCGTTGAGGGCGGCGCGGTCGGCGCTGCCGGCCCGGAAGCGCAGGCCGAGGACCATGCTGACGAGCAGGATGTCCATCACCGGGTAGGCGAGCGTCAGCGCGATCTTCAGCGCGTCGGTGCGGTCGCCGTCGGCGGCGCGGGCGAGCGCGAGGCTCCAGCCGAGGGTGAACAGCGACCCGGCGACGAGCCAGCCGTCGAGCACGATGCACACCCAGGCGGCGAGGCCTTTGGGGCGCTGGGCGACGAGCAGCAGGCCGAGGATCGCGGGCGGCGCGAAGAACAGGAAGAACCAGTCGGCCGGGCCGGGCGTCGGCACGGTCTGGTCGAGGACGACTTCGTACCAGCCCCAGATGCCGTTGCCCACGGCGACCATCAGGGCCGACATGCCGAGCAGCGCCCAGGACAGGCCGACCCGGTCGCGTTGGCCGACGGAGCGGGCCAGGCACGAGACGGCGGCGGTCCCGGCGGCGGCGGACAACCCGAAATCGCCCATGGTGAGCGAGACCGCGGGGCTGCCCCACCCCAGGATCGCGCCGATCGTGTACGCGACGCACAGGGGGACGGCGACGGCCACGACACGCCGCCTGGTGCGGGTTCCGGACAAGGTCAGCGATCGCGCCCGCTCGGGCCGTCCGCGGCCGGACTCGGCGTGCGGGCGGCGGGACCGGCGCAGGCGGCGCGGAATTCCCCCGGCATGTGACGACTCCCCTCCTCACCGGATCCTGGGGAAACCAGGGCCCGGCGTTCCACGAATCGGACGATACACCACTTCCGTCACTGTGTGCTTTCTCTCAGAAACACAGGGTAACGGACTTTGGTGTGGTGCAAGACGGCTTCCCGCAACTTGCGCCGGAACCCGCAGGAGAAGGGGCGGTGGCCGGATAACGACCGGCGAAGTTCGGGAAGGGAGAGGCCGGTGGGACGGCTGTGGCTCGATCCGGCCGGCGACCCGTCGGCCCGGCGCGTCTAGCGCTTCAGGATGACGACGCCCTTGCCGGAGGCCACGCGTGTGAAGCCCTGCTGCTCGACCATGAAGTCGATCCAGCTCTTGGCCCACTCCTGCTTGCCGTCCCACGCGTCGATGGCGAGCCAGCCGGGGCCGGGCAGCACGGTCGGGAAGGCGGTGACCCGGTCGCGGGAGGTGAGGCGCGGGGCGAGGCGTTCGGTGGTGGCGACGTTGACGCCGTCAGGGACGAGCGCGAGGAGTTCCTCCGCACGGTGGACGCGTTCGGGTACCACCCACTCCGGCTTGTGGAGCAGTTCCATGAGCGGGAAGTCACGGGCCAGGGAGACCGAGACGGCTATCGGGACGATCGCCGCCTTGGCGGCGTACCGGCGCAGCCAGTCCCGGCGTGATGCGCGCAGGCTGGTCACCGCGTCGGCGAAGGCCGCGAACACGATGGGCATCAGGACGGCGCTGTAGTGGAAGGCGGTGCCCCAGTAGTACTGGTTGCTGGACGTGAAGCGCCACAGCAGCGTCGGCAGGACGAGCGCGAGCAGCGGCGACCGCAGGGCGAGGAACCCGGTCGGCAGCAGCAGCATGAACAGCGTCATCCACTTCACGCTGGGGAACAGCATGTGCTTGGGCAGCCCGAGCGCCAGGTCGCCGAGCGGGACGGACGCCGCGCTCGCGCCGGGCACCGCGTTGCCGGCCCGTTCGGTGCCGTCGAGGTTGCCCCAGAACGGATAGGTGCCGGTGTCGTTCAGCGACGGCAGGACGACGAACACGACGAGGACGAACGCGACGATGCCGACGCCCGCGGAGACGGCCGCCCACTTCCACTGGCGTTTCCAGGCGAGCCAGCAGGCGACCGCGACGAGCGTGAGCGGCAGGTCCTCCTTGACCAGCACCAACGGCAGCAGCCAGCAGACGCCGGGGCCGTACTCGGCGCGCAGCAGGCGTTCGAGGCCGAACGCCAGCATCGGCACGGCGAAGCAGATTTCGTGGAATTCGAACGCGACGGCGCTCTGCAGGCCCCAGCTGAGTCCGTAGGCGATGCCGAAGGCCGCACCGCCGAGGTTGCCGAAGGTGCGCATGCCCATGCGGGTCATCGGCACGACGGACAGCGCGATCAGCACGGATTGCGCGACGAGCAGCGTGCCGGCCCCGGGGAAGATCCGGTAGACGGGCGCGAGCAGGGCGAGGATCGGGTGGAAGTGCTCGCCGAGGACGTTGAATCCGGGGTCGCGGATGTCCGAGACGGGGGCGCGGAAGTGCGCGTAGTTGCGGACGACCTGTTCGAAGAGGCCGAGGTCGTACGCGTGCGTCTCCATGCGGCGGTGCTTGAGGAGCGCGTACGTGGTGTAGACGATCGCGAAGGCCGTGAAGAGCAGGTACGGCACGGCTTCCGGCCCGAGTCCGAGCCGCGCGGGCAGGCCGCGCCGTTCGGACCGGCCGCCTTCCACCGGACCCGGGAGTTCGCCGGGGATGCGGGTGCGGGTGTCCGTTTCGGTGGCGATCGTGCCCTCCGCGGCGCGGCCGAGTCGGCTGGCCGGAATCTTCATGGTTCTCCGCTTCGATGCGCGGCCTTCGGTTGCCCCCCTGCGGCGCGGACCCAGACCTTACAACGGGAAACGCGGTCTCCGGGGCCGCCGGTTGCCGGCTGCCCCGGAAATAATCCGAACGATGTCCGCGGCGGGCGGGCCCGGTCGCGATGCGGGTCAGGCGCCCGGTCCGGCCACGATGTTGGCGAGCGGCCGTCCGGTCCCCCACGCGGTGAGCTGACGGTGGATCAGGCGTTGGGCGCGCGGCAGGAACGCCGACGAACTGCCGCCGACATGCGGGCTGATGAGCACGCCGGGCGCGTGCCGCAGCGGGTGGTCGGCGGGCAGCGGCTCGGGGTCGGTCACGTCGAGGGCTGCGGTGAGCCGCCCGGTGGCGACCTCGGCGAGCAGGGCGCCGGTGTCGACGACCGCGCCGCGCGAGATGTTGACGAGCAGCGCTCCGTCCCGCATGTGGGACAGGAACTCGGCGTCGGCGAGGCCGCGGGTGGCGGCGGTGAGCGGCGTGACGAGGACGACCACGTCGGCGTGCGGCAGCAGCTTCGGCAGGTCCGCGGCGGCGTGCACGGGAGCGCCGTCGGCGGTGGTGCGGGCCCGGGAGGCGACGCGGACGATGTCGGTCTCGAAGCCGGCGAGGCGGCGTTCGACGGCTTCGCCGATGGCGCCGTAGCCGACGATCAGCACGGTCTTGTCGGCGAGCGCCGGGTAGAAGCCCGCGAGCCATTCGCCGGAGTCCTGACCGCGGACGAACGCGGGGATACCGCGCAGCGAGGCGAGCGTGAGGGTGACGGCGAGTTCGGCGGTGCTTGCTTCGTGGATGCCGCGGCCGTTGCACAGCGTCGCGCCGTCGGGCAGGTACGGCAGCGTGTGCTCGTACCCGGCGGTGAGGGTCTGGACGACGCGGACCTGCGGCATGTCGGCGAGCAGCCGGAGCGGGGCGGGGTCGAACGTGTAGGGCAGGACGTAGAACGCGACGTCGGTGTGCGCGGCGGGCGGCTCGGCGATGCCGTCGTACACGTCGACCGCGGCGGGGTCGATGCCCTCGGGGACCGGGCCGAGGTCGGCCAGGGGGTACGGGACGAGGACGCGGTGCGGGGCGGAGGTGGCGCCGCCGGGGTGCACGGGGGTTGTCGCTGAGGCCATGCGGGGAACTCTACGGACACTCCAGGGGGCAACCGGGGCGGGTTCCCGGCATGGTCGGCGGCGAGAGGCGGATCCCGTGGTGCGTATCCGGTCCCGGGCGGTGGCGGTGGCCTGTGCGGCGGCGTTGGCCGTTGCCGCGGTGGGCTGTTCGGAATCGTCGTCGTCCTCGGCGGGGAAGCCGTCGGTCGTCGCGCCGGGCTCCGGCGCGCGGGTGTCCGAGCCGCCCGGGCCGACGGCGGGCACGGTGCCGGCACTGACGGTCACGGGCGACGTGGTGACCGGGCTCGACGCGCCGTGGGCGCTCGCCCGGCTGCCGGACGGGGACACCTTGGTCACCGACCGGGACACGGGAGCGATCTCCCGGTTCGGGCCGCACACCACGGGCGTCGTGGAGGTCGGCCGCGTGCCGGGGTCGGTGCACCGCGGCGAGGGCGGGCTGCTGGGACTGGCGCTGTCCCCCGCGTTCGACCGCGACGGGCTGCTGTACGTCTACACGACGACGGACTCGGACAACCGGATCCTGCGGATGCGCTACTCCCCCGACGGCGGCCTGGGTCCGGCCGAGGTCGTGCTGTCGGGGATTCCGTCGGGCTCGAACCACAACGGCGGACGCCTCGCCTTCGGCCCGGACGGCATGCTCTACGCCGGGACCGGCGAGGCGGGCGACAAGCCGCTCGCGCAGGACCCGTCGTCGCCGGGCGGCAAGATCCTGCGGATGACGCCGGACGGCAAGCCCGCACCGGGCAATCCGCGCGCCGACTCGGTCGTCTACACCCTCGGGCACCGCAACGTGCAGGGCCTCGCGTGGGACTCGGCGGGGCGGCTGTGGGCGTCGGAGTTCGGGCAGGACACGTGGGACGAGATCAACCTGATCGTGCCGGGCGCGAACTACGGGTGGCCGGTCGTGGAAGGACAGGCGGGCGACCCGAGGTTCGTCGACCCGAAGGCGCAGTGGCCGACGTCGGAGGCCTCGCCGAGCGGGATCGCGATCTCCGGCGACGTGATCTACATGGCGGCGCTGCGCGGTGAGCGGCTGTGGCAGATCCCCATCCGGGGCATCGAAGTCGGCACGCCGGTCGCGTGGTTCGAGGGGCGTTACGGGCGGCTGCGGACGGTGCTGGCCTTGCCCGACGGGACGCTGTGGGTCCTCACGAACAACACGGACGGCCGGGGGTCACCGCAGCCGGGCGACGACCGGGTGTTGGCGGTGCACCTGAGCTGACCTCTGTGCGGCGGCGGGGCCGCAGGAGGGCGGGCGGCAGGACGCGGGCGGGGGCAGGGCGGGCTGCGGCGCGGCAAGGAGCGGCGAACCGGGGTGGCCGTGGTCCGCAACGCCCGTCACTCCTCCTCAGCCCCCGTCCGTGCTCCCCTCACGCCGTGTCGAGCAGTTGCAGGCGGTTGGCGAGCGCGGCCGCTTCGCCGCGGCTGGAGACTTCGAGCTTGCCGAGGATGTTCGACACGTGGACGCTCGCCGTCTTCACGCTGATGAAGAGTTCCTCGGCGATCTGCCGGTTGCTGCGGCCGTCCACCACGAGCCGCAGGACGTCGCGCTCGCGCGGGGTGAGGACCGGGCCGTCGGTCACGACGGCGTCGGCGGTGTCGGCCGCGCGCAGGCCGGGGACGGGGGTGCCGTCGAGCGGGAGGCGGGCGCGGCGGGCGAGGAGTTCGGTTTCCTCGGCCAGCGGGCGGGCGCCGAGCGCGACCGCGGCGTGGTGGGAGGCGGACAGCACCTCGGCGGCGCGGCCGCGGTCGCCGGCCGCGATGAGCACGGCGGCCAGGCGGCAGCGGACCCGGGCGAGGACGTAGGGCTGGCCCGCCTTCTCCCATCCGGCGACCGCGTCCTCCCACAGGGCGACGGTTGCTTCGCCTTCCGCGCGGGCGAGTTCGGCGCGGAGGTTGACCGCGTGCGCGGCGTCCATCTCGCAGTCGCGGGCCAGCGACAGCGCGGCCGTGCGGATCCGGGTGAGGGCTTCCTGGCGGGCTTTCAGCTCCGCTCCCCCGCGCGGGTAGCCCGCGAGTTCGGTGACGTCGCCCTCGGCACGGGCGGCTTCGACGAGAAGTGGCCACACGTAGCGCTGGTGCCCGGCGGGCAGCGGGATGCCGAGTTCGGTGGCGAGGATCTCCCGGACGTCCGTCAGGCGGCCGAGGCGGCGGGCGACGGCGACTTCGAGGGTGCGCAGCGGCAGCCGGAACTGCGGCTCGATGTACCACTTGCTGGCGGCCATCTCGCGGGCTTTGTCGAGGCAGTGGGTGGCGCGGGCGATGTCGCCGCGGGCCAGGGCTATCTGCACGACGAGCTGGTGCATGTGGGCCTGTGTCTGGGCCTTGGGGTCGTATTCGAACGACTCGTCGAGGAGCCGGTCGGCTTCGTCCCACTGGCCGAGCGAGATGAGGCTTTCCGCGAGGTTGCCGATGGTGAAGGCGCCGATGCCGCGCATCAGGCCGCGTTCGCGGGCGATCCCGGCGGATTCCCGGGCGGCGTCGGCGGCTTCGACGTGCCGGCCGAGGCCTTCCAGGACGGAGGCCTGGTTGCTGAGCACCAGACACATGATGTCGGGTTCGGAGGCGCGCTTGGCGATCGCGAGGGCTTCGTCGAACTGCGCCAGCCCCTCCTCGACGTGGCTCAGGCTGACCAGCAGGCAGCCGAGGGTCTTGAGGATGGCGGCTTCGTCGGCGGGGCTGCCGATGCGCTGCGCGATGGCGAGCGCTTCGCGGGCGGTGGCGACGGACTTCTCGGTGGGCTTTTCGAGCATCTCGTCGCGCGCGATCTGGCCGAGCACGCGGGCGTGCTCGATGGACGGCGGGAGGTCGACGAGGAGCGCTTCGGCCTTCTGGAGTTCGGCGAGGCCGCTGGACCGGCTGCTGTTGCGCAGCAGTCCGGCGCGCAGCGTCCACAGGTGGGCGGCGGTGCGCGGGTCTTCGGCGGGGTCGACGAGGTCGAGGGCTTGGCGGGTGAACGCCAGGGCCTTGTCGTAGGCGCTGTCGAAGCGGGCCGGCGGGATGGCGGTCAGCAGCAGGTCGAGCAGGGTGATGCCGGTGAGGGCTTCCGGTTCGGCGACCTGCTCCCAGAGTTCGAGGGCGCGTTCGAGGAGGCGGAACTGCTCGCCGAACGCGTAGCGGGCGCGGGCGGCTTCGGCGGCGGCGAGGACCGCGGGCAGCGCCTCGGTCGCGCGTCCGGCGTGGTACCAGTACATCGCCAGGCGGCTGGCGTGCTCGTCGGCGGGCACCAGCTCGGGGTTGCGTTCGAGGGCTTCGGCGTAGCGGACGTACTTGCGCATGCGTTCGCCGGGCAGCAGGTCGTCGCGGACGGCTTCGCGGACCAGGGCGTGCCGGAACTGGTAGCCGTCGCCGTCCTTGGTGGGCAGCAGGACGTAGCGCGAGATGGCGGCGCGGAGGGCGTCGTCGAGTTCCATTCCGCCGAGCCCGGCGACCTCGCTGAGTAGCGCGTGGTTGACGGTGCTGCCGCCGACCGCGGCGAAGCGGACCACCCGCTGCCCGGCTTCGGGAAGCTCCTCGACGCGGATGAGGAGCAGGTCACGAAGGGTGTCGGACAGGCCGTCGAGGCGGCCGCCGCGCACGCTGCAGGCGAGTTCTTCGACGAAGAACGCGTTGCCTTCGGATTTCTGGAAGATCTGCCGGACCAGGCGGCGCGGCACGTCTTCGTCGAGGATGCCGCGGAGCTGTTCGCCGACCTGGGCGCGGGTGAGCCGGCCGAGGTCGAGCCGGCGGACCGCGCGGATGCGGTCGAGTTCGGCGAGGAAGGGCCGCAGCGGGTGGCGCCGGTCGACGGCGTCGGCGCGGTAGGTGCCGACGATGAGGATGCGGCCGCGGCGCAGCGAGCGGATGAGGAAGGCGAGGAGTTCGCGGGTGGAGGCGTCCGCCCAGTGCAGGTCTTCGAAGGCGACGACGAGGGTGCGGTCCTGGCCGAGGCGTTCGAGGACGCGGAGCATGAGTTCGAACAGGCGGGCGCGGTCGTAGTCGCCGGAGGCGTCGCCGGCCGGGGCGGGGGCGATGTGCGGCATGACCCACGCGAGGTCGTGCTCGCGGCCCGCGACCGCGTCGGCGAGTTCCGGGCCGAGGCCGTCGGACAGGGCGCGCATCGCGGCGGAGACCGGGGCGAAGGGCAGGCCTTCGGCGCCCAGCTCCAGGCAGCCGCCGACCGCGGTGACCGCGCCGGAGGACTCGGCCTGGGCGAGGAACTCCTGGAGCAGCCGGGTTTTGCCGACGCCGGCCTCGCCGCCGACGAGGACGACCGCGGGTGTCCCGCCGTCGGCGTCCCGCAAGGCCTCGGCGAGCCGCGACAGCTCGGGCAGGCGGCCGACGAAAACGGGACTGACAGCGACAGAAGGCACGCAGTCGAGGATGTCATGAAGGACCGTCACCGGGCCCCTCCTTTTCTCCCAGGGCGCACTGCGTTGTCGCAGGTCACACGTGAACCGCCGGGCGGTTTTCCGGGGGCGTCCGGACGGCCGGCGGGTTCCCTGCCGGAAACGGCCGGACGCGCGGGCGCGTCCTGTCAGCGCGCCCGCGCGTCCGCCGAAGAGGTCCGGGCCGCCCCCGACAGGCATCCCGGACCTCTGGTCTTTTCACAGTGCGGGCCGTACGGACCCGGCAATGCCTCCGGTACTGGAAGACCGTGAGTCGCGCTCCGCGAGGCGTGCCTGGCGGCGCTGCTCGCGGCGGGTGCGCAGGGCACGGGACACGGTGCGCTCGTGCTCGGCGGCACGGTGCAGTTCGTTCTCGCGGGCCCGGAAGTACTCGTACTCCAACATGCGATTTCTCCTTGTGACGTCCCGGCGGCGGCTCCGTTGTCGGTTCCGCTCTTTCCGGGGGCTCCCGGCCTTCCGGGGGCATGTCATAAGGTTCGCGTCCCAGACCCCGCCCGAGCATCGGGCGGATGCCCGATCTTGCCGGGCCGCGGGGCCTCAGGCGGGCCTAAGGCCCCCTCAGGGGGGCTTAGGCAGGCGATACGTGGCACCTACATGCATGGGGTGCGGGGCGTTTGCCCGCGTTGGGGGCCTCAGACGCCCCGGAAACGCCGACGGACGCCGTCCCCGGGGTGGGGAACGGCGCCCGTCGGGCGGAGCCGGGCCGGCGTCAGGAGACGCCGAGCTTCTCCAGGATCAGCTCCCGGACCCGGGCCGCGTCGGCCTGGCCGCGGGTGGCCTTCATGACCGCGCCGATGAGCGCGCCCACCGGGCCGAGGTTGCCGCCCTGGATCTTGGCGACCGCGTCGCCCTGCGCGGCGATCGCGGCGTCGATGGCGGCACCGAGCGCGCCTTCGTCGGACACGACCTTCAGACCGCGCTTCTCGACGACCTGGTCGGGGTCGCCCTCACCGGCCAGCACGCCTTCGATGACCTGGCGGGCCAGCTTGTCGTTCAGCTCGCCTGCCTTGACCAGCGCGGCCACCCGGGCGACCTGCGCCGGGGTGATCGGCAGAGCCGTCACCTCGACGCCCCGCTCGTTGGCGTTGCGGGCGAGTTCGCCGAGCCACCACTTGCGGGCCGCGTCCGAGTCGGCACCGGCGTCGACGGTCTCGACGATCGCGTCGAGCGCGCCCGCGTTGACCACGGACTGCATGTCGAAGTCGCTGATGCCCCAGTCGGCCTGGAGGCGCTTGCGGCGCACCGAGGGCTTCTCCGGGAGCGTCGTGCGCAGCTCTTCGACCCACTCGCGGGACGGCGCCACCGGGACCAGGTCGGGCTCCGGGAAGTACCGGTAGTCCTCGGCCTCTTCCTTGATGCGGCCGGCCGTGGTGCTGCCGTCCTCCTCGTGGAAGTGCCGGGTCTCCTGGACGATCGTGCCGCCCTCGGACAGCACGGTGGCGTGCCGCTGGATCTCGAACCGGATGGCGCGTTCGACGGACCGCAGGGAGTTGACGTTCTTCGTCTCCGAGCGGGTGCCGAACTGCTCCCGGCCGTGCGGGCGCAGCGAGAGGTTCGCGTCGCAGCGCATCTGGCCCAGCTCCATGCGGGCCTCGGAGACGCCGAGCGCCTTGATGAGGTCGCGGAGTTCGGCGACGTACGCCTTGGCGATCTCCGGGGCGAGCTCGCCCGCGCCCTCGATCGGCTTGGTGACGATCTCGATGAGCGGGATGCCGCACCGGTTGTAGTCGAGCAGCGAGTAGTCCGCGCCGTGGATGCGGCCGGTGGCGCCGCCGACGTGCGTCGACTTGCCGGTGTCCTCTTCCATGTGCGCGCGCTCGATGCCGACGCGGTACGTCTTGCCCTGCACCTCGACGTCCAGGTAGCCATCGAACGCGATCGGCTCGTCGTACTGCGACGTCTGGAAGTTCTTCGGCATGTCCGGATAGAAGTAGTTCTTCCGGGCGAACCGGCACCATTCCGCGATGCTGCAGTTGAGCGCCAAGCCGATGCGGATGGCGGACTCCACCGCGGTGGCGTTGACCACCGGGAGCGCGCCGGGCAGGCCGAGGCAGGTCGGGCAGACCTGGCTGTTGGGCTCGCCGCCGAACACGGTCGAGCAGCCGCAGAACATCTTGGTGTGCGTGCCGAGTTCGACGTGGACCTCAAGGCCCATGACGGGGTCGTACGCGGCGAGCGCGTCCTCGTACGACATCAGGTTTTGCGTGGCGGTCACAGTTCCTCGATCTCCGCGTGGTCGTCCTGCTCCTCGCGGAGCGAGCGGATGAGCAGCGCGAAGCCGGTGACGACGGCGGCGGCCGAGATCAGCGCGTCGGCCAGCTCCAGCTTGTCGTGCTTGCCCTTGGCTTCCTTGATCTGCTTCATGACGCCGATCGCGCCGAACACCTGCATGCCGACGCCGATGATCTTGCCGGCCTTGCTCTTGGGGGCCTTCTTCTTGGCCATCGCGTGTCTCCTCGAAAGTTCCCGTGCGAGTTCCGGGCGTTACAGCGCCGGGGCCTGGTCCAGCAGCGGACCGCCCCACCGGGCGAGGTACCCGGCCTCGACGGCGGCACCCACCTTGTAGAGCCGGTCGTCGGCCATGGTCGGCGCGATGATCTGCAGGCCGACCGGAAGGCCGTCCTCGGGCGCCAGACCGCACGGCAGCGACATCGCGGCGTTCCCGGCCAGGTTGGACGGGATCGTGCACAGGTCGGCGAGGTACATCGCCATCGGGTCGTCCGCGCGCTCGCCGATGGGGAACGCGGTGGTCGGCGTGGTCGGCGAGACCAGCACGTCCACCTGCGCGAACGCGGCGTCGAAGTCCCGCGAGATGAGCGTGCGGACCTTCTGCGCCTGGCCGTAGTAGGCGTCGTAGTAGCCGGACGACAGGGCGTAGGTGCCCAGCATGATCCGGCGCTTGACCTCGGGGCCGAAGCCGGCCTCGCGGGTCAGCGACATGACCTCTTCGGCGGAGCGCTCGCCGTTGTCGCCGACGCGCAGGCCGTACCGCATCGCGTCGAAGCGCGCGAGGTTGGACGACGCCTCGGACGGGGCGATCAGGTAGTACGCGGGCAGCGCGTACTGGAAGTGCGGGCAGGAGATCTCCACGACCTCGGCGCCCAGTTCGCGCAGCAGCTCGACGGCTTCGGTGAAGCGCTGCGTGACGCCGGCCTGGTAGCCCTCGCCGCCGAACTCCTTGACCACGCCGATGCGCATGCCGCGCACGTCGCCGCTGCGCGCGGCGCCGACGACGTCCGGGACGGGCGCGTCGATGGACGTGGAGTCCTTCGGGTCGTGCCCGGCGATCGCGGCGTGCAGCAGCGCGGCGTCGAGCACGGTGCGCGCGCACGGGCCGCCCTGGTCGAGCGACGACGAGAACGCGACGAGGCCGTAGCGGGAGACGCCGCCGTAGGTGGGCTTGACGCCGACGGTGCCGGTGACCGCGGCGGGCTGCCGGATCGAGCCGCCGGTGTCGGTGCCGATCGCCAGCGGCGCCTCGAACGCGGCGAGCGCGGCGGCGCTGCCGCCGCCGGAGCCGCCGGGGATGCGGGTGAGGTCCCACGGGTTGCCGGTGGGGCCGTAGGCGGAGTTCTCGGTGGAGGAGCCCATCGCGAACTCGTCCATGTTGGTCTTGCCGAGGATGACGACGCCGGCGTCCTTGAGGCGGCGGGTGACCGTCGCGTCGTAGGGCGGGAGCCAGCCTTCGAGGATCTTCGAGCCGACCGTGGTCGGGACGCCCTCGGTGGTGAACACGTCCTTGAGCGCGAGCGGGACGCCGGCCAGCGGGCCGAGTGCGTCGCCCTTGGCGCGGCGGTCGTCGACGGCCTTGGCGGCGGCGAGCGCGCCGTCGGTGTCGACGTGCAGGAAGGCGTGGACCTTGCCGTCGACTTCGGAGATGCGGTCGAGGTGCGCCTGGGCGACCTCGACGGCGGAGACGTCGCCGGACGCGATGCTCGCGGCGGTCTCGGCGGCGGTGAGCCTGGTCAGATCGGCCATCGCTACTGCTCCTCCCCGAGGATCCGCGGGACGCGGAAGCGCTGGTCCTCGGCGGCCGGCGCACCGGACAGGGCCTGGTCGGGGGTGAGCCCCGGCTGGACCCGGTCGGGCCGCATCACGTTGGTGATGGGCAGCGGGTGCGACGTCGGCGGAATGTCGTCGGCGGCGACCTCGCCGACGCGGGCGACCGCGCCGATGATGTCGTCGAGCTGCGTGGCGAGGTGGTCTAGCTCCTCGGCCTGCAGCTCCAGCCGCGACAGCCGGGCGAGGTGGGCGACCTCCTCGCGCGTGATGCCAGGCATGCAGCGATTCCTTCAGGGGTGGCTGGGGATGGTTGGGTCGTGGCCATCCTAGTTCCCGGGCGGGGTCGACCCCATGGCATATAGGGGTGCACCTGAGGGTGAGAGGTGGTCCGGGACCCGGCGGGGCAGCCGTCGGACGGCCCCGCGGTGCTTCAGCCGGTGACCCGGGTCTGCCGCTGCGCGGGCAGCGGCCGCTCCGCGGACCGCTTGTCGGCGGTGTGGCGGTGCGGGGCCATGCGGGCGCCGACGCCGTGCCGGACCAGCCAGGCGGTGGCTTCGTCGCGGGGCAGCGCGCGGGCGATCAGCCAGCCTTGCGCGCTGTCGCAGCCCAGGTCGCGCAGCCGGTCCCAGGTCGCGTCGTCCTCGACGCCTTCGGCGACCACCCGGAGGCCGAGCGAGTGGGCGAGGTCGACGGTGGAGCGGACGATCGCGGCGTCCTCCTCGTCGACGGTCAGCCGGGCCACGAACGAGCGGTCTATTTTGATCTCGCTGACCGGGATGTGCCGCAGGTGCACGAACGACGAGTAGCCCGTGCCGAAGTCGTCCAGCGACAGCCGCACGCCGAGCTTGCGGAGCGAGTCGAGGCTGTCCGCGGCGCGCTGCGGCTCCTCCAGCAGCACCCGTTCGGTGATCTCCAGGTGCAGCGCGCCCGGCGGCACGCCGTGCCGCAGCAGTCCGGCGGCGACCGTGTCGGCGAACGCGGGGGCGTGGATGTCGCGGGCGGACACGTTGACCGCGACCGGCACGTCGATGCCCGCGCGGTGCCAGATCGCCACCTGGGCGAGTGCTTCGTCGACGACGTAGCGGGTCAGCCGCGGCATGAGGCCGGTCTCTTCGGCGAGGTGCACGAACTCTTCCGGCGATATGTAGCCGCGTTCGGGGTGGCACCAGCGCACGAGTGCCTCGCAGCCGTCGACACGGCCGGTCGTGAACGACACCTTCGGCTGGTAGTGCAGTTCGACCTGGTGCATGTCGAGGGCGCGGCGCAGGTCGCCGAGCAGCAGCAGCTTCTCGCGCGTGTTGACGTCGCGCGCCGGGTCGTACAGCTCCACGCCGCTGCGCAGCCGCTTGGCGAGGTACATGGCGACGTCGGCGTACTGCAGGAGTCCCTGCATGCCGTCCGCGTGGTCGGGGAACACCGCTACGCCGACGCTGACTTCGATGTCGAGGGACAAGTCGTCGAGTTCGAACGGCTCGCCGAGGACCTCGACGACCTGCCGGGCGAGGGCCAGCGCGATCTTCTCCGGCGGCAGGACCCCGAATTCCACGTCGATCGGCCGCAGGTCCGGGATGAGCACCGCGAACTCGTCGCCGCCGAGCCGCGCGACGGTGTCCGCGGGTCCGACCACGTCGCGCAGCCGCTGCCCGACCTGGCGCAGCAGCCGGTCGCCGGACAGGTGCCCGAGGGTGTCGTTGACCTCGTGGAACCGGTGCAGGTCGAGGAGGAACAGGGCGACTTTGCGGGACCCGTCGGCGCGCCGCAGGGCGCGTTCGCCGCGTTCCAGGAGCAGCCGCCGGTTGGGCAGGCCGGTCAGCGGGTCGTGGCGGGCGTCCTGTTCGCGGTCGAAGCTGACCCGGGTGGCCTGGTAGAGGCTGAACATGGGGCCGGCGAACAGCGGGAGCGCCCACGGGTTGGCGTGCGTGACGACGGCGATGAGCGGCGCGAGGCCGATGAGCGCGCCGTGCGCGAGGAGGCGGGAGCGGAGTTCCTCGCGGGCCAGGGCGCTCGGCCGGGTGCCGCGCCAGCTCGACCGCAGCAGCCAGCCGAGGCCTTGCGACACCGCGACCAGAACAGCGCCCGCGGCCAGGACCGCGGGCAATTCGTCGGCGTCGAGGTGCCGGACGACGTCGGGTCCGGGGCTGATCCCGCAGAGCCGCAGCAGTCCCTCCGCGGCGAGGAACGCCAGGATGTAGTGGCCGACGAGGTAGGCGATCCGCCACAGCGCGTCGCGGCGGAGCACGCAGGCCACCACCACCGGGACCGCTTGCCAGATCGAGGCGACGACCCAGCCGTGCACGATCAGCAGCGCGTAGGTGACCGCGACGGACGGCACGGCGCCGGGGACGTAGAGGCCGCGGCGGGTGATACCGGTGTGCAGGCCGTCGAGCAGCACGAGGCAGAGCAGGATCCACAGGTCGGCTTCGGTGTACGGCACCGGGGTCTCGCCGGACGCCAGTTCGCCGGCGACCGCGCCGAACAGCGCGAGGTTGCCGACGGTGGTAACGACGAGGATGTTGGCGAGGAAGGGGCCCGGGCGCGCGATACGCGACAGATCCGTGCGTCCGATCCGTCGCATGCACATGCTCCCCTGCGGCTCTTCCGGGCGGTTCTCCCGTCCGGCGGGCCGGACTGCCCGGCCGCGGCAAGGGGTACGCAACACGTTCCGCGACCGGGCGGCAAGCCCGGCGACGACCGGGTTCCCGATCAGGGTAGGGGGCGAAGGGTGCAGGCGGCAGCGTTATCGCCCAGAACGCCCGCGTCCGGATTCGGAGGGTCGGCTTCCGACTTCCTTCCTCACCACGGCGCTTGACGGGACGTCAGATACGGCGTCCGGCCGGTTGCCGTGGTGCGGCGTTGGCGATGGCGTGGGTTGTTATTCGGCCGGTTCCTCGGCCTCCGCGGCCGCCTCCGGAGTCTCTCCCGCTTGTGCCGCGACCCATGCGCGGGCGGCGTCGGCGCCTTCGGAGAGCAGGACCGCGAAGCCTTCGTCGTCGAGGATCGGCACACCGAGCGAAACGGCCTTGTCGTATTTCGAACCCGGGTTGTCGCCGACCACGACGAAGTCGGTCTTCTTCGATACCGACCCGGTCACCTTCGCGCCTTCGTTCTCCAAGGCTTCCTTGGCGCCGTCCCGGGTGAATCCGGCCAACGTGCCGGTCACCACCGTCGTCAGCCCGGTGAGCATGCCGGGCACCTTCTCGGCACCGCCCTCTTCGACGAACCGGACGCCCGCGGCACGCCACTTCTCGAGGATCTCGCGGTGCCAGTCCTCCGCGAACCACTCGACGATCGACTCGGCGATGATCGGCCCGACGCCTTCGACCGCGGCGATCTCCTCGACGGACGCCGCGGCCAGCCGGTCCAGGTCGCGGAACTCGCTCGTGATGGCGCGGGCGGTGGTGTCGGAGACGTGCCGGATCGACAGCCCGGTCAGGATCCGCCACAGCGGCTGCTGCTTGGCCTTCTCCAGACCGTCGAACAGGACCTGCACGGTCTTCTTCGGCTCGCTCGGCTTCTTCTCGGTGCCCTTCGTCGCGAAGAAGGACATGACCTTCTCTTCGCCGGTCTTGTCGTCGATCTTGGGCATGCCGGTGCGGGGGTCGCGGACCAGCACCTGGATCGGCATGAGCTGTTCGACGGTCAGGTCGAACAGGTCGCCCTCGTTCTTCACCGGCGGCTCGGCCGGCTCCAGGGGCTGGGTCAGCGCGGTCGCCGCCACATAGCCGAGGCCGTCGATGTCGAGGGCCTTGCGCCCGGCCAGGTAGGAGAGCCGCTCGCGGATCTGCGCGGGGCAGAACTGCGCGTTCGGGCACCGCACATCGACGTCGCCCTCCTTCATCGGCCGCAGCTCGGTGCCGCATTCGGGGCAGTGCGTCGGCATCTCGAACGGACGCTCGGTGCCGTCCCGCAGGTCGACCACCGGGCCGAGGACCTCCGGGATGACGTCGCCGGCCTTGCGCAGCACGATGGTGTCGCCGATGAGGACGCCCTTGGCCTTGACCACGTCCTGGTTGTGCAGGGTCGCGTAGGCGACGGTGGATCCGGCGACCTTGACCGGCTCCATGACGGCGTACGGCGTGATGCGCCCGGTGCGGCCCACCCCCACCGCCACGTCGATCAGCTTGGTGTTGACCTCCTGCGGCGGGTACTTGTACGCGATCGCCCACCGCGGCGCCTTCGACGTCGCCCCGAGCCGGCCTTGCAGCGCGATCTCGTCGACCTTCACCACCACGCCGTCGATCTCGTGCTCGACGGAGTTGCGGTGCTCGCCGAAGTAGCGGATGAACTCCTTCACCTCGTCGACGGACTTGACGACCTTGTTGTGCTTGGCCGTCGGCAGGCCCCAGGCGAGCAGCCTGTCGTAGGCGTGCGACTGGCAGTCGATGGCGAAGCCGCGGCGGGCGCCGATGCCGTGGACGACCATGTGCAGCGGCATCTGTGCGACCGCACGCGGGTCCTTCATGCGCAGCGAGCCGGCGGCGGCGTTGCGCGGGTTCGCGAACGGCTTGTCGCCGGCCTCGACGCGGCGGGCGTTCAGCGCGTCGAACTCCTCGATCGGGAAGAACACCTCGCCGCGGATCTCCACCAGCTCGGGCACGTCGTGGCCGCCGTCGTCGCGCAGGCGCGTGGGGATCTCGCCGATGGTGCGGACGTTGACGGTGATGTCCTCGCCGGTGCGGCCGTCGCCGCGGGTGAGCGCGCGGACCAGCTCGCCGTTCTCGTACAGCAGGTTGACCGCGAGGCCGTCGACCTTCAGCTCGCACAGGTAGTGGAAATCGGCGCCCGCGAGGTCCTTGTGCAGGCGGTCGACCCACTCGTCCAGCTCGTGCTCGTTCATCGCGTTGTCGAGGCTGAGCATGCGTTCGAGGTGGTCGACGGACTCGAAGTCGCCGCCGGGCGCGCCGCCGACGGTCTGGGTCGGCGACTCGGGGGTGCGCAGCTCCGGGTAACGCTCCTCGATGCCTTCGAGTTCGCGCATGAGCGTGTCGAACTCGGCGTCGCTGACGGTCGGGGCGTCCTTGACGTAGTACCGGAACCGGTGCTCTTCGAGTTCCTTGGCGAGGGCCGCGGCCCGGTCGCGCACCTCGGCGGGGATGCCCTGGTCGTCGGTCAGGTCAGCCACGTCGTCAACCTCCAGCGATGCCGGTGGGCCGGCAGGTGTCCGGGTGTGTCCCGCTGTCTTGCTCTGGTTGTGCCTGGTCAGCTTTCGGGTGCTTCGTGCAGCACCTGGGCGGCCTCCACGCTGTGCTTGAGCACCCGGCGCACCCACGCCGGATCCGCCCCGGCCAGGCCGCACGCCGGCGTCACGACCACCGCCGCGCCCAACTGCTCCGGACGGAAGCCGAGCCGCTGCCACAGCGTCTTGACACCCCTGACGGTACCGGCCGGGTCCGACAACGGACGCGCTCCCGCGCCGGTGTTTCCCCTGGTCGTGGCACGGTTCGTCACCCGCGCGGGGACCGGGGCCGGGGGCAGCGACGGGATGATCCCGAAGAGGAATCCGACGCCGCTTTCCACCGCCTCGCCGATCGCTTCCTCGTCGCGGTCGCGGAGCAGGGAGAAGTCCAGGGACACGGCTTTGACCCCGGCTTGGCGCAGAAGGCCGATCGGGACGTTGGGCGCGCAGCTGTGCACGGCCGCCGGGCCTTGGACGGCGTCGACGACGATGGCCAGCGCGTCGCGCACCACACCCTTGTCGATGGCCCGGAGCTTCCCGAACCCGCTCGCGGTCGGCACGGTGCCGGCCAGCACGCCCGGCAGCGCGGGCTCGTCGAACTGCACGACGAACTCCGCACCGGGAATGCGCTTCCGCAGGTCGGCGAGGTGGTTGCGGAGGCCTTCGGCGAGAGACTCGGTGATGTCACGGCAGGCACCGGGGTCGGCCAAGGCCTTGTCGCCGTGCGGGAGTTCGACCGTCGCGGCGAGAGTCCAGGGACCGGCGACCTGCACCTTGAGCGGGCCCCGGTAACCCTGCGTGAACTCCTCGAGCGCGTCGAGGTCCTCGCGCAGCCACGAGACCGCCCGGCGGTGATCCCGTCCGGGCCGGTCGGCGAACCGCCAGCCGGAGGGCTGGACCTCCGCGAACAGGTCGACGAGCAGCCCGGCGCCACGGCCGGTCAGGTCCGCCCCGACGCCGCGGTCGGGCAGCTCCGGCAGGTGCGGAAATTGCCCCAGCTCCCCGACGACGAGCCGCACGGCCTCACGGGCGTCGGTACCGGGGAGAGACCCGACACCGGTGGCGGAGCCGGGGAGCCAGGGGTAGGGCGACGGGGACGCGGGGGTGGAGGCGTCGGCGGGGGTGGTGGTCACGGGGTTGAGGGTACTGACCGCGGGGTCGGCGGCCGTAGGACCGTGATCGGGACACGTTCCGTTTCGCGGGTGGGCCGCGACGGTGCTCCGGGAGCAGGGCACCGTCGCACGCACGCACGTGGCTAGGCCGGCTGACGGGCCGGGACCTGCTTCTCGGCACGCTTGGCGGCCAAGTGCCGCTGCCGCGCGGTGCCTCCGGAGATCCGGTGCAGGCGGTACCCGCCGGGCTTGCCCGCCTCGTCGGACAGGTGTTTGACGATGCCGGTGCACACGGTTTCCTTGAGCTTGGCGCCCATGCGGCCGTCGACGTTGAACCACACCGCGACGTCGGAGCGGGTGGCGAACTGGAAGATGCCGGTGTGGCGGCCCAGGCTGATGCACTGGGCGGCGAACGACTGGTTCAGCGTCTCCGGTTCCTCCCCCGCGATCCGGGACAGCACCGTGTCGGCGGCGCGCGCGCCCAGAGGCATCGCCGCCTGGCAGCTCATCCGCAGCGGCAGGTCCGAGGGGGCCGCGGCGTCCCCGGCGGCGATGATGCGCGGGTCGTCCACGCTCGTCAGCGTCTCGTCGGTGAGCAGGCGGCCCGCCGCGTCGGTGCTCAGACCGCTGCGGGCGGCCAGGTCGGGCACGGTGAACCCCGTTGTCCAGATGGTGACCCGGCTCGGCAGCTCGCGGCCGTCGGCGAGTCGCACGGTGTCCGCGGTCACCGCCGTCACCCGGGTGTCCGGGCCGTCCAGCACCGTCACCCCGAGGCGGGCGAGCTGCTTGGCGACCGAGCGCCGTCCCCGCGCGTGCAGGTACGGACCGAGGACCCCGCCGCAGACCAGGGTCACCGCGCGCCCGCCTTCGGCCAGTTCGGCGGCGGTCTCGATGCCCGCCGGGCCCGCCCCGACAACGGTGACCGCGGCCGACGCGGGCTCGCCGTCGAGGACCGCGCGCAGCCGCTGCGCGTCCTCCAGTTCGGCGACCGGGTAGGCGAACTCCGCCACGCCGGGCACCTCCGTGCCCGCGCCGGCACTGCCCACCGCGTGACGAGGTAGTCGTAGCCGACCGCGCCACCCGACGCGAGCGCCACGCTGCGCTCGGCCGCGTCGATCCGGGCCACGGTGTCGACGACCAGCCGCACCCGATCGTTGAGGACCTTCCGGTATTCGACGACCGCGCTGTCGGTCCCGCCGACCAGCTGGTGCAGGCGGACCCGGTGGACGAAGCTCGGGCGGGGGTTGACCAGCGTCACCGCGACATCGTCGCGCTGTGTCAGGCGGTTGGCCGCCATCACGCCCGCGTAGCCTCCGCCGATCACGACGACCTTGGTGTTCTCCATCATGGCGTCTCCTCCGTGTTCCAGGGGTTCGGCCTCAAGACACCGCTCCCCCGGGCCCCGTGACAGGTTGTGAGGCAGGCCACAATCCGTTGCTGTGCGGGGGTCGATCCACCGTGACGGCGCGCCCGCCCGGCGGTTCGCGGGTCGCGCCCGGTTCGGCGCCCGGATGCACCTCGCCGCTGTCGACGCCGATGACACCGGGGCATGAGCTGTTGCGGGGGCCTTCCTCGATGAGGAAGGCCCCCGCAACAGGTGAAGCGGTGATGTCGTTCGTTCAGGCCGCGAAGGCCTCGCCGATGCTCTTGCCGATCTCGCGGCGCATCAAGTAGAAGTCCGGATTGTGCGGGGCCGCGCCGTGTTCGAGGGTGTAGCCGCTGCGGAGTTCGGGGCCGGTGTTGGGGATATGGCCGGCGAAGAGCTGGGCGAGGCGGGGTTCGGCGGCGATGAGGTCGTCGCGGTCCGCGAGGTTGATCCAGCGTTCGACGTAGGCGGGCGGCTGGGCGGGCTGCGGGCGGACCCAGTCGTCGATGCACGTGTCGGGGCCGAGGGGCGAGCCGAGGGTGATGAGCAGCGGGAGCGGGCGGCGCAGGCGGTGCGCGACCTCGTAGGCGACGACCGCGCCGAGGGAGTGGCCGATGACGACGCGGGTGTCGAAGCCGATGTCGGCGGCGACGCGGTCGAGGACGCGGTTGCGGGTGGCGTCGTCGGTCAGGTAGCGGGTGAGTTGGCCGAGGGCCTTGGTGACGAAGCCGCCCGCCGAGCCGGGGCCGTCGGCGGCGAACCACTTGAGGCCGGAGAGGCCGCAGGTCGGGGACAGGACGACGGTGCGGCCGGTCTGGTCGGGGCCGCCTTCGAGGCGGGCGATCTCGCGGGCGGCCCGCTGCCGCTCGGGCGGCGCGGAGCTGCGGGCGGCGGCGCGGTCGAGCCATTCGCGGCCTATGCGGTCGGCCATCGCGTGCCGGAGGCCGTCGGCGTCGGCGGCGTCGGGCTGCGACGGGTGGCGGCGCATGACGTCGCCGTAGAAGGCCATGCGGGCGTCGATCCCGCGGCGGGTCTGGCGGTATTTCCACAAACGGTCCGCGGTCTCCGGGTAGCCGGCGGCTTTCACGCCGCGGGCCAGCCGGGGCAGCCACTCGTCCTCCAGGCTGCGGGCCGACCTGAACTCCTGTGCGATCCCGTGCACCAGCACGATTGCGGCCATCGCTCCCCTCCCAAGCCCCCGAGTCCCGAAGCGTGCACACCCAGCGAAAGGCCCGGCCGGCGCGGGGAACGCGGGCCGGAGAGTGGTTTCGCTACCTACTCTTACCCAGCCGGTCACCGAAGTTGCCTTCTGCGTAACAGGAGATCCGGAAATCCGGCGAAGGCGCCAAACATCATGTGATCGTCATATCGACCGGGCGGGGTCGGTGGGGTGTACAGGCAACGGCCGCACGCGCGGGGGGATTTGCCGGACGGTGCCGGCAGGGCCGTGCGCGCCCGGGACCGGGCTCCCGGGCGAACTGCCTACGCAGGCAAGGGAGAAGCGCTAGGCGGCGCTGCTCGTGCCGTCGATCGTCGCCGACCCGATGACGCGCGTCCCGTCGTACAGCACGACCGCCTGGCCGCGCGCCACCCCGCGCATCGGGGTGTGCAGCCGGACGCGGACGGTGTCGCCGTCGATCTCCGCGACCGCCGGGTGCTCGTCGCCGTGCGCGCGGACCTGCGCGGTGCAGTCGAGGACGCCGGTCGGTGCGGGGCCGCACCAGCGCGGGCGGATGCCGGTGAGGCCGTCGACGTCGAGCGCCTCGGCCGGGCCGACGGTCACGGTGTTGCTGACCGGCGAGATGTCGAGGACGTAGCGCGGCTTGCCGTCGTCGGCGGGGCGGCCGATGCGCAGGCCCTTGCGCTGGCCGACGGTGTACGCGTACGCGCCCTCGTGCTCGCCCAGCTTCGTGCCGTCCCGGTCGACGATGTCGCCGGGCGTGCGGCCGAGCCGGGTGGCGAGGAAGGCCTGGGTGTCGCCGTCCGCGATGAAGCAGATGTCGTGGCTGTCCGGCTTGCGGGCGACGGCCAGGCCGCGGCGCTCGGCCTCGGCACGCACGTCGTCCTTGGTGTCGGTGCCGAGCGGGAAGAGCGCGTGCGCAAGCTGGTCGGCGTCCAGGACGCCGAGCACGTACGACTGGTCCTTGCCCTGGTCGACCGAGCGGTGCAGCTCGCGGCCTTCCGGGCCGTCGACGACGACCGCGTAGTGGCCGGTGCAGACCGCGTCGAAGCCCAGCGCCAAGGCCCGGTCCAGGAGCGCCGCGAACTTGATCTTCTCGTTGCAGCGCAGGCACGGGTTGGGGGTGCGGCCGGCCTCGTACTCGGCGAAGAAGTCCTCGATGACGTCCTCGCGGAACCGCTCGGCGAGGTCCCATACGTAGAAGGGGATGCCGATGACGTCGGCGGCACGGCGCGCGTCGCGGGCGTCCTCCAGCGTGCAGCAGCCGCGGGCGCCGGTGCGGAACGACTTGGGGTTCTCGGACAGTGCCAGGTGCACGCCGGTCACCTCGTGCCCGGCCTCGTGGGCGCGGGCGGCCGCGACCGCGGAGTCGACGCCGCCGGACATCGCGGCGAGGACGCGCAGCGGGCGCCCCGCGGCGGCGGGGCCGGGCAGCGTGCCTTGCTCCGGGCGCGCGGTCCCGGCGCTCGGCTCGGGCAGCATCGGCAGCGGCTCGCAGACGGCGGGCGGCAGGGTGGCGTCGTGATCAGTCATGGCCCCACCAGGGTACGGGGTGCGCGGCCCCCACCCGGCGGCAATATCCCCGGTCGCACACGGGCGCGGGGCGCCCGCGACCCCGCTTACCGCCGCTGTGCCGTCAGTCCCGCCATCCGGGCCCGGGCCACCACCGGTCCGATGGCGCCGGCGAGCTGCTCGACCTCGTCCGCGGTGGACGTGTGGCCGAGGCTGAAGCGCAGCGAGCCGCGGGCGCGGGCGGCGTCCCGGCCCATGGCGAGCAGCACGTGGCTGGGCTGGGCGACGCCGGCCGAGCAGGCCGAGCCGGTGGAGCATTCGATGCCGCGGGCGTCGAGGAGCAGCAGCAGCGAGTCGCCTTCGCAGCCGGGGAACGAGAAGTGCGCGTTGCCGGGCAGGCGGTGGGCCGGGTCGAGCCGTGCGTCGCCGTTGAGTTCGGCGTCGGGGATCTCGGCGAGGATGCGCCGCACCAGGCCGTCGCGCAGGGCGCCGACGCGGGCCGCGTACTCGGGCTGCTCGCGGACCGCGATCTCGGCGGCCGCGGCGAACGCGGCGATGGCCGGGGTGTCGAGGGTGCCCGACCGGACGTCGCGTTCCTGACCGCCGCCGTGCAGGACGGGGACGGGCGTCAGGTGGCGGCCGAGCACGAGCGCGCCGCAGCCCAGAGGCCCGCCGAGCTTGTGTCCGGAGACGGTCATCGCGTCGAGTCCGGCGGCGGCGAAGTCGACCGGCACCTGGCCGACGGCCTGCACGGCGTCGGCGTGCACGGGGATGCCGAATTCGTGTGCGACGTCCACCAGCTCGGCGATCGGCTGAACGGTGCCGACCTCGTTGTTCGCCCACATGACGCTGACCAGCGCGACGCCGTCCGGGTCGCGGGCGATGGCGGCGCGGAGCACGTCGGGCGACACGCGGCCGTCGCTGTCCACGTCGAGCCATTCGACCTCGGCGCCTTCGCGGGCCACCAGCCAGTCGATCGGGTCCATGACCGCGTGGTGTTCGACGGGCGACGCGAGGATGCGGCGCCGCGCGGGGGCCTCGCCGGTCCGGGCCCAGTACAGGCCTTTGACGGCGAGGTTGTCGGCCTCGGTGCCGCCGCCGGTGAACACGATCTCGCTGGGCCGCGCGCCGACGGCCTCGGCCAGGATCTCGCGGGATTCCTCGACGATGCGCCGTGCCCGGCGCCCGGATGCGTGCAGGGATGAGGGGTTGCCGAGGACGCCGAGCTGCCGGGTCATGGCCCGGACGGCTTCGGGGCGCATCGGTGTGGTCGCCGCGTGATCGAAGTAGGCCATCGCATCGGGAAGTCTAGTCGCGTACCGCCAGTCGGTTGCGGCGTGGCGGGCCGTCGCCGGATTCCCGCGGGTCGCGCGGGGAGCGCGGGGCGGGTACGACGCGTGCGTCCGGGCGCGCGGCGGCTGTGGCCGACGGGTGGTCGGCGGCTTTCGGACGGCGCGGGCGGGGTGCGCGCACGCGTCCGTAGCGGGGTCCGCCCGGCAGCAGCGCGTCGAGGGTGAGGCGCAGCGCGAGCCACCGTGCGGCGAGGAAGCCGCGCGGCGGGGGCGGGGGGACGTCGACGTCGTAGGTCAGGGGTTGCTGGATCTCCCACACATCAGGTGCAACGCCGGTCGCGCCGGTTGGGCACGCGCGGCGCGCGGAGTTCCCCAGCACGTGCCGCCCGGCCTGGTGGGGCGCCGGCCTATTCGTACTTCTCGAAGACCTCGGAGTTGCGGCGCCAGGCCCGCGGCGCGCGCCAGTTGTAGCGGAGTGCGAGGACGCGGAAGGCGAAGGCGAAGACGGCGGCGCAGGTCGCGGTGAAGGCGTTGAGCGAGTCCGTTTCCACGAGGAGCGCGACCAGGCCGGCGCCGAGCATCGCGGGCACGGTGTAGATCTCCCGGTCCCAGCGCAGCAGCATGGGGACTTCGTTGGCGAGGACGTCGCGGATGGCACCGCCGCCGACGGCGGTGGTGATGCCGAGCGCGGCGGCCTGCACGGGGCCGAGGCCGTAGGCGAAGGCTTTGGCGGTGCCGGTGACGCAGAAAAGGCCGAGGCCGGCGGCGTCGAAGATGTCGATCGCGGCGTAGATGCGCTCTACCTGCGGGTGCAGGAAGAAGACGAGGAACGCGGCGAAGAGCGGGGTGATGAAGTAGCCCAGGTCGCGGAATGCGGCGGGCGGGACGTCGCCGATGATGAGGTCGCGGATGACACCGCCGCCGAGAGCGGTGACCTCCGCGAGCACCACGATCCCGATGACGTCGAAGTTCTTGCGTACCGCCGTGAGGGCGCCCGCCACGGCGAAGACGAAGATGCCGGTCAGGTCGAGCACTTGTTGGACGGTGTGGCTGTAGATCTCCTGGATCTCCTGAGGCGGCATGGCAGAAATTGTGCCTTGTTGTCCGGGCAGCGCAGTTCCCCGGGGCGGACCGCCGTTTTCCGCGGGCCCGGCGGGAACCGCTGGGTAGCCTCGGGGAATGGATGCCCGACTGCGCGCCTTGTGCGATCTCTCCCTCGCCTCCGCCCGAGAAGGCGCCGGCCTTCACGAATACGACGGCCGGATTCAGGACCTCTCCCCCGCCGGCGTGCGCGCCGCGCTCGGCGCGTTGGGCGGCGCACCGCTGGACGACCCGCACGACGAGGCGCACATCATCGCGTTCGAGGAACACGCGCGCGTCGTCCACGGCGAGCTGGAGATGCACCGCCGGGACCCGCGCCCGCACCTGGAGAACCTCGAACTCTCCGTCTACGACAAGGAGTACGCGCCCGCGGAAGAGCGGGCGCTGGCTCGCTCCCGGCATCTGGAGAAGTGGCCGGACGCCGTCGACATGGCCTTGGCGTCGCTCGACCAGGTGACCGCGCCGGTCGCCGACGCCCTGCTCGGCCCCGCCCGCGGGCAGGCCGCCGCGGTGCGGCCGGAGGACGGGGAGGTCGGCGAGAAGGCGCTGGCCTCGCTGCGCCGCCTGGTCGCGCATCTGGAGCGGGCGGCGCAGGTCGGCGACCCGGACACGGCCCTCGGCGGCGCGGCGCTGGCCCGGCTGATGGGCTCGGCGGACGCGGTCGACGTCGACCTCGGCAGGCTGGCCGAGCGGGCGGATGCCGAGCGGGACCGGCTGCGGGGGCTCCTGGCGGAGGCGTGCAAGGCGTACAACCCGGCGCGGACGGTCGAGGAGCTGGTGCCGGAGCTGCTGGCCGACCATCCGGATGCGGACGGGGTCCTCGCCGAGGCGCGGGCGCAGACGCTGGAGGTCATCGAGTTCACCAAGGCCCGCAAGCTGGCGCCGTACGTCGACGGCGTGTGCGAGGTCGGGCCCGCGCCGGAGTCGATGCGCTGGGCGATGGCGATGATGTCGTGGAACGCGCCGGGCGAGCCGGAGGCCCCGTCCTGGTACTTCGTGACGCCGCCCGAGCCGGACTGGCCGGCCGACGAGATCGAGGAGTGGCTGTCGGTCTTCAGCCGCACCACGCTCCCGGCGATCACCGTCCACGAGGTCGCCCCCGGGCACTTCGCGCACGGCCGCGCGCTGCGGCGGGCGCCGTCGGACGTGCGCCGGGTGCTGCATTCGTCGTCGTTCGCCGAGGGCTGGGCGCACTACATCGAGGAGGTGTGCCTGGAGGAGGGCTTCCGGGTCGGCGATCCGCGCTACGCGATCGGAATGTGCCTGGAGGCGCTGATCCGGGTGACCCGGCTGGCCGCGGCGATCGGCCTGCACACCGGCGCGATGGACGTCGCGGAGGCCACCCGCCGGTTCATGGCGGACGCCCACCTCGCCCGCACCGCCGCGGTGAGCGAGGCCCGCCGCGGCACCTTCGACTGGAACTACGGCTGCTACACGTGGGGCAAGCTCGCCCTGCGCGACCTCCGCGACGAAGCGAAGGCCGCATGGGGCGCGGGCTTCACGTTGGAGCGCTTCCACACCGCACTGCTGGACCTGGGCAGCCCGCCCGTGGGACTGGTGCGCACGGCGGTGGAACGCGGCTGAAGCCCGGCCGAATCGTCAGGCGTGGGGCCGGGGCGGCGTCGGCTGTTGCGGGTAGGCCTGCAGATAGGCCTGCTGTGCCGCGGCGACCCCGGCCTCCCGCCAGTGCCAGATCGTGGCGACCTTGGCGTGGAAGTCCGGGTCGCGCTGCCCCGGGCCGTCCAGCGGGACACGCAGGCGCACCCGGCGGCCGCTCGTCAGGGTGAGGCGCACGTACCAGGTGCCGAAGGTGTTCTTGGCTTCGACGGCGGCGATCTCCCCCCACGCGAAGTGCCGCGTGGTGAACGCCTTCAGGGTGAGGCCGTGCGGCGTGAGCACGGTCGCGAACCTCGCCGAGTAGAAGCCCATGAAGAGGAGCACCGGCCCGGCGCCGAGCCCGAAACGGGACACGTCGAAGGTGATCATGGCGATGCCCACCGCGGTGATCACCGCGCCCGGGACCAGCAGGGCCCAGCGCTGCCCGAGCGACAGCACCATGCGTATCTCATGCATGGCGGGCACTGTGGCAGACCGGGCGCGCGGCCGGAAGGCCGGGGCCCATCGTCCGGGTTGGCCTCAGACGAACGACCGCGTGTGGTCGCGGAGCCAGCCCGCGACCGGGTCGTACGGGTCGTCGAGCGGCACCCACGACAGCGGGCCGCCGGGCATCGCCGCGGAGGCCCGGGCGACGGCGGCGTGGACGCGGTCGGTGGTCGCCGGGTCGGCGTCCGCGGTGCGGATGCCGAGGACGACGCGGGGCGCCCCGACGGACGGTTCGACGTAGGCGCGGTGCGCCGCGCGGACCACGCCGCTGCCCGCCAGCTCGGCGGCCACCATCGACCAGAACGCCGGGTCCTGCACGCTGGGTTCGCCGACCCGCAGGGGTCCGGGCAGGGTGCGGTCCAGGCCGGTGACGATGCGCCGCAGGTCGAGGAACGGGATGCCGATCCCGCCGCCCTGCATGTGCGGGTCGAGCCAGATGCCCCACCGGTCCGGGTACAGCGTCGCGCCGATCTCCTTGACCGCGTGCACCTCCCACCCGCGGTCCCAGCGGCTCTCCCGGAGCTGCTCCTCGGAGGTGAAGGCCGGGGCGTAGTGCGAGCCGTGGACCTCCATGTTCCCGTACTGCGCGTCCGGGCTGCCGGGCTGTCCCTGCCAGAGCAGCATCCAGACGTGGCCCCGGTCCAGGGCCTGGAGCAGGACTTCGTAGGCTTCGTATCCCTGCGGCGCGACCTGCCGCATCGCGTGCTCGACCTCGTTGGCGGGAAACGCCACCGGTGTCCTCCCCGTGCGGTGCGTGACGAAGGCAACCATCGTATGTGCCGACAGGCGTCAAGGGCGTTCGTAGAACGGGCGGACCGCGTCCAGCATCCAGTCGCCGATGGGGTCTTGGGCGAGATCGATGAGCACGAGGTTGACCGGCCACGGGGATCCGGCGCGGGCCACGGCGCGCTCCAGCGCGGCCACGGTGGCACGGCGGTCCTCCTCCTGCCAGCGGTCGAGTTCGACGCCGACGAACAGACACGGGGCGTCGGATTCGACGACGCCGAGGGCGCGCCTGGCGGTGAGCACGACCGGGGTCACGGCGAACTCCTCGGCGGCCGCGGCGAGGAAGACGTACGGCTCCTCGGCGGGCTCCGGCTCGGCCAGCGTCACGCGGGCGCCCATCGCCCCGGCGCCCGGCGGGCGGGACAGCTCCAGGACGCCCTGCGGCGGTATCGGGATGCCGACCTCGCCGCCCGGGTTGACCGCCATGCCGACGTGCGGCGGCAGGCCGCGGGCGAACTCGCGGACCGGGGCGACGGTGAACGGCATCAGGCCCGCGGCGCGGCGCAGCTGCTCCTCGGAGCTGAACACGGGCACGTACGGCAGGCCGTCGATTTCCGTGGTGGGCAGCGTGAGTTCGGTGTCCTGCGGGCTGCCGCCCGCGGGCAGCGGCACCCAGACCTCGGCGTCCGCGAGCACCGCCAGCAGCTCGCCGGTCCGCGCCGGATCGTGCAGGGCCGCGGCCAGGCACTGCTCGACATGGTTCGCGGGGAACGCCACCGGGCCACCTCCAATTGATGATCTGCGGCCAGCCTAGGGCGTGGCGGGGCCGAGGCGGCGGGGCGGCGGCCGCGGACATGCGAACGGCGGGGACCTTCCGGTCCCCGCCGTCGCGTGCGTCTGCCGCTCAGCCGAGGAGTTCGGCCTGCAGCGAGATCGGCACGCCGGCCTTGAGCGCCTTGCTCACCGGGCAGTTCTCCTTGGCGTCCGCCGCAACCGCCGCGAAGTCCTCGGTGCTGATACCCGGCACGTGTGCCTTGACCGACAGCACGATGCCGGTGATGCCCTCGCCGGGCTGGAAGGTCACGTCCGCCCGGGTCTCCAGCGAGTCGGGCGGCGTCCCGCGGCCCGCGAGGGCGTGCGAGAGCGCCATCGAGTAGCAGGACGAGTGGGCGGCCGCGATGAGTTCCTCGGGGCTGGTCTTGCCGTTCGCCGCCTCCGCGCGGGACGGCCAGGACACCTCGTAGGTCCCCACGCCCGAGGAGTCGAGCGAAACGGTCCCCGAGCCGCCGATGAGCGGGCCCTTCCAGTCAGTGGTCGCGGTGCGCGTGGTCGCCACGGGCAAGCCTCTCTGTGCGGTGCGTGCGTCTCCGGTCGGCCGCGGTATCCGGCCTGGTCGCGCCCACGCTAGCAACGGAAGCCGCGGGTGCCGATCGGAGAAACCTCCGACACGCCCGCGGCATCCCCGGGCGGGACCGATAGCATGCGCCCACAACTTCACACCGGCCCTCGACCCCATGCGGGAGAGCCCCCGACGCCGCGCGGCCTTCCGGCCGAGCGTCCCGGGGCGCCGAAGGAGCAATTCCTCCCCGGAAACTCTCAGGCCCCAAGTACCGTGCGGGTGAGGCGACTCTGGAAAGCAGTCCCGCGCACGCCCGGCGGGGCTCACCCACGGTGCAAGCCGCGGTCCGCCCGACTCCGCTCGGGCCCGCGCGTGAAGCTCTCAGGTCCATGACAGAGGGGGAGGCGACCCACCAGCCCCGTGCTGCGTGCCCGGCTTGTCCGGCGTGCCGCGCGACGCCCAGGGAGCCCCCTTGCCGGACCGCCTGTTGTGCCCGCCGCCTGCGCCGCCGCTCGCGCCGTCTTTTGTCCCGCCCGCCGTCGCGCCTGTCGTGCGGGCTGCCGCGCTGCTTTGCGTGCCGGCGGGCCGCCGATCGCGCGCCGCCGCACCGCCTGCCCGGCGCGTGTGCGCGCGACATCGCGACAATCCGCACGAAATCATGGCGATCAGGTTCCCTTCGGCCCCAGCCGCCGGCCCCACCCGCGAGGAGTCCAGCCGATGACGTCCAGCCCCTCCCCCGCCGCCGAGGCACCCCGCGAGCGCCGTACGCCGCTCGACGCGGTGCACGACGCGCTCGGCGCCACCATGACCGACTTCGCCGGGTGGCGGATGCCGCTGCGCTACGGCAGCGAGTCGGCCGAGCACCGGGCGGTCCGCGAAGCCGCCGGCCTGTTCGACCTCACGCACATGGGCGAGATCGCGGTCACCGGCCCCGAGGCGGCTCGCGCACTCGACCACGCGCTGGTCGGCTACGTGTCCAAGATCGGCGTCGACCGCGCCCGCTACACGATGATCTGCGACGCCGACGGCGGCATCCTCGACGACCTGATCGTCTACCGCACCGGCGACACGGAGTTCCTGGTCGTCGCCAACGCCTCCAACGCCAACGTGGTCGCCGCCGAACTCGTCGCCCGCGCGGCCGGCTTCGACGCCGCCGTGGCCGACCGGTCGGAGGACTACGCGCTGCTCGCCGTGCAGGGCCCGCACGCCGTCGCGATCCTCGCCCCGCTCACCGGCCTCGACCTCGACGCGGTCAAGTACTACGCCGCCGACCGCGCCACCGTCGCCGGCGTGGACGTGCTGCTCGCCCGCACGGGCTACACCGGCGAGGACGGCTTCGAACTGTTCTGTGCCCCCGCCGACGCCGAGCGCCTGTGGACCGCGCTCGCCGAGGCCGGCGTTCCGCACGGCCTCATCCCCGCGGGCCTGTCGTGCCGCGACACGCTGCGCCTGGAGGCCGGCATGCCGCTGTACGGGCACGAGCTGTCCACCGCGCGCACCCCGTACGAAGCCGGCCTCGGCCGCGTCGTGCGCCTCGACAAGCCGGAGGACTTCGTCGGCCGCGACGCGCTCGCCGCGCGCGAGCAGGCCGGCCCGGCCGCGGCCCTCGTCGGCCTGCGCGCCGTCGGCCGCCGCGTGCCGCGCGCCGGATACGCGGTGCTCGACCCGGACACCAAGGAGCCGATCGGCGAGATCACCTCCGGCGCGCCGTCGCCGACGCTGGGCGCGCCGATCGCGATGGCGTACGTGCCCGTCGACCGCACCGAGCCGGGCACCCGCCTGGCCGTCGACGTCCGCGGCACCGCCGAGCCCGTCGACGTGGTCGCCCTGCCGTTCTACAAGCGCGCCTGACCCGGGCCGCCCGTCCCGGCGGCCCGCGCACGACCCGCAGCAAGACCCGCAGCAAGAGCCAGCGGAACCCCCGCTGCGAAACCCCGCAAACCGGCACGAAATCCCCTGAGGATCGGCGCCGCCCTCCCGGAATGGAGAATGGACCTGTGAGCGCACCCCAGCACCTGCTCTACAGCAAGGACCACGAGTGGCTGACGACGGACGGCGACCCGGCCGTCATCGGCATCTCGGAGTTCGCGGCCAACGCCCTCGGCGACGTGGTCTTCGTCCAGCTTCCCGAGGTCGGCACGCGGGTCACCGCGGGCGAGCCCTGTGGTGAACTGGAGTCGACGAAGTCGGTGAGCGACATCTTCGCCCCCGCCGACGGCGAGGTCGTCGAGGTCAACACGGCGGTCGTCGACGAACCCGAACTGGTCAACTCCGACCCGTACGGCGACGGCTGGCTGATCAAGGTGCGCCTGGACACCCCGGCGGAGAAGTCCGACGCGCTGCTGTCCGCCGACGAGTACATCGCCTTCACCGGCGCCTGAGCACCCGATCGAGGAGCTGACCCACCGTGACGATCCTGGACCGTCCCCTGGCCGAGGTGGACCCTGAGGTCGCCGCCGCCGTCGCCGACGAGCTGCACCGCCAGCAGTCGACCCTGGAAATGATCGCCTCCGAGAACTTCGCGCCCGTCGCGGTCCTCGAGGCCCAGGGCTCCGTACTGACCAACAAGTACGCCGAGGGGTACCCCGGGCGCCGCTACTACGGCGGCTGCGAGTACGTCGACGTCGTCGAGAACCTCGCCATCGAGCGGCTCAAGGCGCTGTTCGGCGCCGAGGCCGCGAACGTGCAGCCGCACTCCGGCGCGCAGGCGAACGCCGCGGTGTACTTCGGTCTGCTGCAGACCGGCGACACCGTGCTGGGCCTGGACCTGGCCAACGGCGGCCACCTGACGCACGGGATGAAGCTCAACTTCTCCGGCAAGCAGTACAACGTCGTCTCCTACAAGGTCGACGAGGCCGGACTGGTGGACATGGGCGAGGTCGAGCGCCTCGCCAAGGAGCACCGCCCGAAGATGATCGTCGCGGGCTGGTCGGCGTACCCGCGGCAGCTCGACTTCGCGGCGTTCCGCCGGATCGCGGACGAGGTCGGCGCCTACCTGTGGGTCGACATGGCGCACTTCGCCGGCCTGGTGGCGGCGGGGCTGCACCCGAACCCGGTGCCGCACGCGCACATCGTCACCACGACCACCCACAAGACGCTGGGCGGTCCGCGCGGCGGCGCGATCCTGGCCACCGAAGAGCTGATCAAGAAGATCAACTCGGCCGTGTTCCCGGGCCTGCAGGGCGGTCCGCTGGAGCACGTCATCGCGGCCAAGGCGGTGGCCTTCAAGGTCGCCGCGGGCGACGAGTTCAAGGACCGGCAGAAGCGCACCCTCGCGGGTGCGAAGCTGCTCGCCGAGCGCCTGCTGCGCGAGGACGCGGCGGCGGCCGGCATCAAGGTGCTGTCCGGCGGCACGGACGTCCACCTGGTGCTCGTCGACCTGGTCGAGAACCACCTCAACGGCCGCGAGGCCGAGGACCGCCTGCACGAGGTCGGCATCACGGTCAACCGCAACGCGGTCCCCAACGACCCGCTGCCGCCGATGAAGACCTCGGGCCTGCGCATCGGCACCCCTGCGCTCGCCACCCGCGGCTTCTCCGACGGGGACTTCGTCGAGGTCGCGGACGTCATCGTCGAGGCCCTCAAGCCCGACTACGACGACGCCAAGCGCGACGCCCTCAAGGCCCGCACCGCGGCGCTGGCGGCGAAGCACCCGCTGTACCCGAACCTCTGAGGGTTCCCTGCCTGATCCGACGGCCCCGCCGCGCTCGCGCGCCGGGGCCGTCGGCGTTCCCGGGTGGCCGTGACCGGGACACGCCTCCCTCGTTTGGCTCAGCATGAAAACGCTTAGTACAAAACCCAGGGCCGTTCTGTACAATTCAGACATGACTGCTGAGCCGCTGCACACTCCGACCGAAGTTCCCGTCAGCGAGGCTCGCCCCCGGCTGGCCGAGCTGGTGGACGACGCGGCCCACGGGCAGGTCGTCTACCTGACCCGGCACGGGCGCCGCGTGGCCGCCATCGTCCCCGCGGACCTGCCGGAGAAGGCCGGCGACGTTCAGGTGCGCGCACTCGCCCGCCAGTTCTCCGAGCGCCACGCGGGCCTGCTCGAGCGGCTGAAGGACGCATGACGGCGCCCGTCTACCTCCTCACCGCGGCAGACGTGATCGCGGTGGCCGAGGAGATCACCGGGAACCCCGGCGTGCGCGACATCGGATTGATCGAGTCCGCGGTGGCCCGCCCGGGCGCGTCGGCCTTCGGCCAGGACGCATATCCCGACCTGTGGACGAAGGCCGCGGCGCTGCTGCACTCGCTGGTCGCGAACCGCGCCTTCGTCGAAGGCAACAAGCGCACCGGGCTCGTGGCCGCCGTCGTGTTCCTCGCGCGCAACGGCGTCGACACCGACCGGCTCGACGAGGACGCCGCGTTCGACCTGGTGGTCGGCGTGGCCAAGGGCGTGCTCGTGGAAGTCGACGACATCGCGGCGGCGTTGCGTGCCGTCCTGCGCGCGGCGGCCTGACCCGCGCGTCGACCACCGACGGCCCCGGTCCCTCGCGGGGCCGGGGCCGTCGGTGCGTCGGTCGTCGGTGCGTCGGGTCCTGTTCGGCTCAGCGGCCGACGAACTTGGCCTTGCCCGGGCCGCTTTCCACGAAGCTCTTCATGCCGATCGCCCGGTCCTCGGTGGCGAACAGTCCGGTGAACTGCATGCGCTCGATCTCCAGGCCGGTGTCGATGTCGGCCTCCAAGCCGCGGTCGATGGCCTCCTTGGCGGCGCGGAGCGCGTACGCGGGGCCCTGGGCGAACTGCGCGGCCCACGCCAGCGCCGCCTCGTAGACCTCGGCCGGGGGCACCACGCGGTCGACGAGGCCGATCGCGAGGGCCTCCTGCGCGTCGACGAACCGGCCCGAGTAGATCAGGTCCTTGGCCTTGGCCGGGCCGACGAGCCGCGGGAGGCGCTGCGTGCCGCCCGCGCCGGGGACGATGCCGAGGAGGATCTCCGGCTGGCCGAGCTTGGCGTTGTCGCCGCAGACCCGGAAGTCCGCGCACAGGGCGAGTTCGCAGCCGCCGCCGAGGGCGTAGCCGGTGATCGCGGCGATGACCGGCTTGGGAATGCGCGCCACCGCGGTGAACGAGGACTGGAGGGCGGTGCCGCGGTCGACCATGTCCGTGTAGGACATGGTCTCCATCTCCTTGATGTCCGCGCCGGCCGCGAAGACCTTCTCGCCGCCGTAGATCACGACGGCGCGGATGTCGGCGCGTTCGGTCGCCTCCTGGGCGGCCGCCCGCAACTCCTCCTGGAGCTGCACGTTCAGCGCGTTCATCGGCGGCCGGCTCAGCCGGATCGTGCCGATCCCGTCGGCCACCTCGAGGTTCACGAACTCGCCCACGTCCCAGCTCCTTCTGCGCTTCGGTCACACGGGGCGGCGCAGAATCGCGGCGCCGCGCGTACGGCTCGGCACGGCCCGGGAGCCTGCCGCCGCCGACTCTACGGCCCGGTACACGCGGCGGCGGGGCCGGGCCGCCGAAGCGTGCCCGACCCCGCCGCGCGAGTCCCTCGATCGGCCGGATGCCGGCCGATGCCCGGAGGTCAGCCCTTGTTCGCGCTGCCCGCAATCCACTGGTCCCAGGAGAGGTTCCAGTCGCCGAAGCCGTTGTCGGCGGCGACGGTCTTCTCCTTGGCGTTCACGACCTGCACGACATCGCCGGGGTTGGCCGCGTTGTCGAAGAACCACTTCGCGTTGTCCGGGGTCATGCTGACGCAGCCGTGGCTGGTGTTCTTGGCGCCGAAGATCGCCGGGTCCGCCCAGTAGTTGCCGTGCACGAACGTGCCGGACGTGGTGATGCGGACCGCCGAGGGCACGTCCTTGATCAGGTATTCCGCGCCGAGACCGACCGTCTGCGAGTCCATCTTGGTCTGGGTGTACTTCTCCTGGACGACCATGATGCCGCCCCAGGTCGCGTACTTGGGGACCTCGCCGGTGGTGACCGGGATCGTCTTGACCAGCGCGTCGTTCTTGTAGACCTTCATGGTCTTGGTGTCGACGTCGACGACGCTGACCGTCTTGGTCTTGCTGATCTTCACGGTGAAGCTCTTGAACTGCTCGAACTTCGCACCGTTGCCGGCGTCCACGCCGCGCAGGTTCAGGTCGACCTTGACGCTGGTGCCGGTCGCCCAGTAGTCCTTCGGGCGGTAGTCGACGCGCTGGCTGCCGAACCAGTGCCAGGAACCCTGGACGGCCGGGGTGGCCGTCACCACGAGCGCCTTCTCCACCGCGGCCTTGTCCTTGACCGGGGCGTTGAACGTAATGGATATCGGCTGGCCGACGCCGACGGTGGCGCCGTCCTCCGGGGTGAAGCTGGCGGTGATCTTCTTGTCGTTGGTCAGCGTGGTGAAGGTCGTGGTCGCTGTCGTCGGGCCGACCTTGTTCGACGCGACCGCGGTCACCGTGTACTTCGAGCCGAAGGTGAACGGCGCATTGGGCTTCCAGGTCTTGCCGTCGGCGTCGAGCTTGCCGTCGACTTCCTCGTTCCTGGAGTTGGTGACCTTGACGCTCTCCAGCTTGTCGCCGTCGCCCACCGCGACGGTGATCGGCTGGCCGACCTCCACGCCAGTGGCCTTGTCGGCCGGGGTCACGGTCACCTGGGCCGGGTCGCCGCCGGTGCCGGGCGCGTTCGAAGCACCGGGTGCGCCGGGCTGGTCGGTGCCCGATGTCGCCGCCGCGTTGTCCGTCTTCTTCTTGTCGCCACCGCCGGAGCTGCAGGCGGTGACCAGGAGCATCGCACCGAGCAGGAGCGCGACGAGAGCGCGCCAGCGCGCCGGTGGTCGACCTGGGCGCGGCTGCGGTGCACGGGACATCTCGGGGGTTCCCTTCACGTACGAAATGGGCCCGGGTGGGAGCCGGGTCGCCGGGGAGAAACGGCCGGAGTGCCGGGGTATGCGCCACTGACCGTTCGCTTGATTGACGTCACGAGCCGTACATCGGTTTCACTTTCCGGCGCGTCGTAGCCGAATCGGAACACTTCGCACGACGTCAGACGCATGATTCCATGCGGCTTCGCACACTTGTCCAGCGGTGTCCCGTTCCGCGGTCGGATCTCAGCCACGCCGGTCGGCGGCGGCGAGCGCGGCGACCAAAGCGGGGTCGGGATCGGCGTCGGAGGCGGTGTCCGGAGCGGGCACGACGACGGTCTCGTACGGCGATTCGGGTGCCGCGGTGCCGGGTGGGAGGACGGTGACGATGCGCCGCAGCCCGGTGTCCTCGGCGGCGTCGAGGAGCCAGTCCCAGGTGTCGAGCGGGCTGCCGCCGCCGTCGGGTCCGGTGTCGAGGTGGACGACGGTGTAAGCGCCTTCGAGGACCGCGCCGAGGCGCAGCGGGTCGGAGAGGTCGCCGACCGAGACGCGCGCGCCGACGGCGCGCAGCGGGGCGGCACGGTGCGGGTCGCGGACGACGGCACGCAGGTCGGGCACGCCGGCCGCGGCGAGGTGGCGGACGAGCGCCCGGCCGAGCGGGCGGTCCGCGCCGGTGACGACGACGGGCATGGGCCCACGGTAGTCGGGTACGCGGGGGCGTCGGTGCGGTGGCCTGGCGCGCGTCGGAGTCGGCGGTATCGGCGTCTGCGGTGGCAATGTGAAGGTCTTGTGCAGGTGGAAGCGCGGTGTTCGGTGCCGTGCGCCGCACACATCGAGTTGAAGCACAATTGCGCGCTCCGCCAACCGGGTTGGTTGACGAGCACTTGTCTACAAAGTCACGAGACTGGGCGAAACGGGCGAATTCCATCCCGTACGGCGGAGCCTGACGCACCCTCAAGCGGCGCGCACTCGTTGGTTTCCGCGCTTCCGGATCACCCCCGCGAGGGAACCCCGCCGCAGACGTTGGATTTCGATCACTGCATGCGACAAGTTGGTCACACGACGTCGCCGCGCCGGAGGGGTTGGCCACCCCGTCCGGCACTCGATCAGCACCACCGAACTCCAGGTCCGCACAAGGCGCTCCGCGCGAGCCGCCGCCGGCCCGGAACCATCACGGAGGACTCTCATGAAGCGCACTCTCGGCACCCTCGCCGCCGCCCCCGTCGCCGCCGTCGTGCTGCTCCTCGGCGCCGGCGCCGCGTTCGCGGACAACGGTGCGGATGCCAACAACGGGTCCACCTCCACCTCGACGACGACGTCGACGTCCACCACGTCGAACTCGGGCAGCGGAAACGTGACCGGCGGCGTGGACGGCAACTACAACGCCACGCAGCAGAGCGCCACAGGCTCGGGCGCCAACAACCAGAACAACACCGCGGGCGTGAAGGACAACGGCGGCGTCGTGGTCATCCAGCAGGGCAACACCAGCCACGGCCTGGCCAACCAGGGCGCCTGGGGCGGCTTCTTCCCGTTCTGGTCCTGACGGAACGACCGACGGCCCGCGACTGCTTCGGCGGTCGCGGGCTGTTGTGTTGTCGGGGGTGGGTGCCGACGGGCGCGTTCGGTGTCCTCTGCCTGCTTGCTGATGCCCCGTCAGCGGGTCGCGCCTCCCCCGGACGGGCATGGCGCCTTTGGTGCGGGGCGGGAGCGGGAACACCCCTCTGCAAGTGGTGCTGTGCGGGCGGGAGGCCGACGGATGGGGCGTAAGCGGGAGGTTGCGGTCGGGAGGTTCGGGCGGTTTCGGGGGAATGCGCCCGCGCCGGAGGCAGTGCCCGGCGGGCGGAGCGTGGACGGGAGCGGGCCGCCGGGTGGGGTGGGGGCCGCCGTGGGGGTGGCGAACGGGGCCGCGGTGTCGGCCTCGTACGTGAACGGGCGGGCGGATCCGCCGTGGCCCGGGCGGCGGGTGCCGCTCGGCGCGCGGTGGGACGGGACGGGCACGAACTTCGCCGTGTGGGCGGGCGGTGCGGAGGCCGTCGAGCTGTGCCTGTTCGAGGACGGCCCGGGCGGCAGTCTGCGGGAGACCCGGCTGCCGCTGCGCGACCGGACGTTCCAGGTGTGGCACGGCTACGTCCCCGGCATCGGCCCCGGCAGCCGCTACGGCTTCCGCGTGCACGGCCCGTGGGACCCCGCGCGCGGGGCCCGCTGGAATCCGCAGAAGCTGCTGCTCGACCCGTACGCCCGGGCGATCGACGGCTCTTTCGTCCTCGACGACGCGGTCTACGGCGGCGGGCCGGACGGCCCCGACCCGCGCGACTCGGCGCCGTTCGTCCCCAAGTCGGTCGTGGTGCAGGACGACGCCGACTGGTCGCACGACCGCCGTCCGAAGACCCCGTGGGCCGAGACCGTCATCTACGAACTGCATGTGAAGGGCTTCACCGCCCGCCACCCCGGCATCCCCGACCACCTGCGCGGCACCTACGCCGGACTGGCGCACCCGGCCGCGCTCGACCACCTCGTCCGGCTCGGCGTGACCGCCGTCGAGCTGCTGCCGGTCCACCACTTCGTCGACGAGGAACACCTGCTGCGCAAGGCGGGCGGCAACTACTGGGGCTACAACTCCATCGGCTACTTCGCCCCGCACGCCGGCTATGCCGCGTCGGGCGGGCGCGGGGGCCAGGTGCACGAGTTCCGCAGCATGGTGCACGCCCTGCACGACGCCGGGATCGAAGTGATCCTCGACGTCGTCTACAACCACACCGCCGAGGGCGGCCCCGACGGCCCGATGCTGTGCTTCCGCGGCATCGACAACGGCGGCTACTACCGGCTGCGCGACGGAGGCCGGAACTACACCGACTACACCGGCTGCGGGAACACGCTCAACGTCGTGCAGCCGCACGTGCTCCAGCTCATCACCGACTCGCTGCGCTACTGGGTCACCGAAATGGGCGTGGACGGCTTCCGGTTCGACCTCGCGGCCGCCCTCGCCCGCTCGATGCACGATGTCGACCGGTTGTCGTCGTTTCTGACCGTGATCGGCCAGGACCCGGTGCTGTCCCGCGTCAAACTGATCGCGGAGCCGTGGGACGTCGGCGAGGGCGGCTACCAGGTCGGCGCGTTCCCCCCGCTGTGGACCGAGTGGAACGACCGCTACCGCGACACCGTGCGCGACTTCTGGCGCGGCGCCCGCCCGGACGTGCGCGAGCTGGCCTACCGGCTCTCCGGCTCGTCCGACCTGTACCAGCAGGACGGCCGCCACCCCTACGCGTCGGTCAACTACGTCACCGCCCACGACGGCTTCACGCTGCGCGACCTCGTCTCCTACGAAAACAAGCACAACGAGGCCAACGGCGAGGACAACCGCGACGGCACCGACGACAACCGCGCGTGGAACTGCGGCTACGAAGGCGAGACCGCCGACCCCGCGATCGGCCTGCTGCGCCGCCGCCAGCTGCGCAACATGATGACCACGCTGCTGCTGTCCACCGGCGTGCCCATGCTGGTCGCGGGCGACGAGATGGGGCGCACACAGCGCGGCAACAACAACGCGTACTGCCAGGACAACGAGCTGAGCTGGCTGGACTGGTCGGCGTTGGACGATCCGCACTGGCGGCCGCTGCTCGACCTGACCGCGCGGCTCGTCCGGCTCCGCCGCAGCCATCCGGTGCTGTGCCGCCGCGCGTTCTACTCCGGGCGGCCGTCGTTCCCGGACGGGCTGCGCGACCTCGCGTGGTTCACCCCGGCCGGCCGGGAGATGACCGACCGGGACTGGTTCTCGCCCGGGGCGACGCTCGGCATGTACGTGTCCGGCCTGGACATCGAGCAGCGCGGGCCGCGCGGCGAGCGGATCGTGGACGACAGCTTCCTGCTCATCCTGCACGCGTCGTCGCAGCCGATGCCGTTCGTGCTGCCGGGCGAGCCGTGGGCGCACTCCTACGAAATGGTCCTGGACACCGCGCTGGACACCGATCCGATGGCGCGCTTCAACGAGCCGGTCCCGGGCGGATCGGCGCTGACCGTGGCAGGGCGCTCCGCGGTGCTGCTGCGGGTGGAGCACGCTGTCTGGGCACCCACCTGAGCCGCCCGTCTCCCGGTCCCGGGCCGCACCCGCATGCTGTGGCGTACGCCACCGTAGGGGCTGTGCGGCACCCGTATCCGGAGGATGTCACTCTGGTAGGGCGCGGGCCCCGATCCGCGCCCCGTCGCCACCGCACGGACCGCCGCACGAACGGAGCCCGCCGCCGATGACCGCGCCCACGCCGATCCTGACCACCGCACCGAATTTCCGCGATGCGGGCGGCCACGCGACCGCCGACGGGCGCAAGGTGCGCACCGGAGTCGTCTACCGGTCGGACGGTCTCGCCGCGCTGGACGGCCCGGACACCGAAACGTTCGTGCGCCTGGGCATCGGCCTGGTCTGCGACCTGCGGTCGGACCAGGAGCGCGACAACGAGCCGGACCGGCTGCCGGCGGGTGTCGACCTGCTGATCGCGGACGTCATGGGGCAGGGCAACAACGAGCTGTTCGGCGACGTCTTCGCGGATCCGCAGCGGGCCGGCGAGACGCTGGGCGGTCAGGCCGGGATCGACCTGATGAGCGAGGTGTACCGGCGGTTCGTGACCACCGGGCTCGCCCGCGAGGCGTACCGCAAGGTCTTCACGCGGATGGCGGAGGCCGAGCGGGCGTCGGTGTTCCACTGCTCGCAGGGCAAGGACCGCACCGGCTGGACGTCGGCGGTGCTGCTGACGCTGCTCGGCGTGCCGCGCGAGACGATCCTCGAGGACTACCTGGCCAGCGCGGCGCACCTCACCGAGAAGAACAGCCGCATCCTCTCGGTGATCGCCGAGCGCGGGTTCGACCCGGAGCACCTGCGGCCGATGTTCTCGGTGCGCGAGGAGTACCTGAACACCGCCTTCGGCGAGGTCGAGACGCACTACGGCACCGTCGAGGACTACGTACGCGACGGCATGGGCGTGCCGCAGGCGAGCATCGACGCGCTGCGGGCCCGGCTGCTGGAGGGCTGACCCGGCGCAGGCCCGGCCACCAGGATCCCGGCCGTCGGCGTACCGTCGGCCCCCGTGCCGGGCCGGGCCGCGTGCCGGGCCGCCGACCGGCGGGTCACCACATCGCATGCTGCACCACCAGTGCGCGGTGGGCGGTGCGCCCGCCCGCGGCGGTTTCCGCGCCGGCCCGGCGCAGGGTGTCGCGCAGCAGGGCGACGACGCGCCGCGGTTCGTCGCGGATCTCGCGCGGCAGGACCGGTAGGACGAGCAGCCCGGCGGCTTCCAGGCGGGCCCGGCGGGCCGCGGTCCGCGCTTGGTCCCGGGGCGAGCCGTGGTGCACCACCGAGTCGACTTCGGCGGCCACCCCCTCGTCGGGCCACAATGCGTCCGGGCGGCCCAGGAAAGCGCCGTCGCGGGCGGACACGTGCGGGTTCCACAACGGCTCCGGGAGTTCCGACCGGGTGATCGCGCGCCGGAGATCGGCCTCGGGCACCGAGCGCAGGCCCACCCGGGCTTCGGCGAGGAGCGGCGCCAGCCGGGTCCGCTCCCGGGCGGGCAGGCGCTCGCATTCGGCGGCGATCGCGGCGGGGTCGCACAGCCGCGTCCGGACGCTGCCGAGGACCACCGAGCGGGCGTCCTGCTCGCGCGCGAGCCGCCGGCAGGCGTCGACGACCGCCCGGGCGTAGGGCGCGGTCGGCGGGAGCCGGAGCGGCAGGGGCTCGGGCGGCCGCCGGGTCCGTTCGTACCGCACCCCCGGTATCCGACGGCCGTCGAAGCCGCGCGCCACGAGGATGTGCAGTTTCGGATCGAACGGCACGAGGCCCGCGTCGGCGAACTCCAGCGCGGTGAGCCCGGTGACCGCCGCCTCGTGCTCGGCGTCGCGCACCGCATCCGCGGCAAGCCTCCGCCGAAGGGCGAGAAGCTGCCGCAGCACGGCCGCGGGTGGTGACGAAGTCCTCATGCCGCGACGGTAGTTCGGATGTCGGAGCGGACACGAAAGGCTTTCTCGGACGGGTGAACCACGAGGGCTTCCGACTCGCACACGCGTCCGAACCGGCGGCCGCACCCTCACCCGTCGCCGCAGGTCGGGCGGCGGTCGGCGACGGCCGTGGCCTCCACCGCCCACCCGGCCTGCGTCGAACATCCGATCGGGCAACGCCGCTCGGCACCCGGGTCACGCCTGCCGCGTCGGGAGCACCACGAGCTGGCGGAGGTTCACGTGGCGGGGGCGGGAGGTCGCGTACGCGATGAGGTCGGCGACGTCCGTGGCGGCGAGCGGGCCGAGGGCGTCGAACATCCCGTCGAGTTCGCCGCTGAGCGCCGCGTTGTCGATGTGCGTGCCGAGTTCGGTGTCGGTCAGGCCCGGCTCGATGTTGGTGACCCGGACGTCGCGCGGACCCAGTTCGGTGCGCAGGCTCGCGGAGAGGTGGCTGAGGGCGGCCTTGGTGGCGCCGTACACCGCGTAGTTCGGGAACGTGACGTGCGCGCCGATGGACGAGATGTCCACCAGGTCCGCCGCACCGCCGTCGGCCGCGGCGGCGAGCAGGTCGGCGGTGAAGGCGCGGATGACGCGCAGTGCGCCGGTGACGTTCGTGTCGATCATGCGCGCCCACTCGTCGATGCGGCCGTCCTCGATCGGGTTCGGCAGCATGACGCCCGCGTTGTTGACCAGAAGATCCGCACGGCCGAGTTCGGTGCGGACCCGCGCGGCGGCGGCGTCGACCGACGCCTGGTCGGTGACGTCGACCGCGACGGCGACGGCTCGTCCGCCCGCTTCGACGATCTCGTCGGCGAGCGCCTTCAGCCGGTCTTCGCGGCGCGCCAGCAGCGCGACGGCCGCACCGTTGGCGGCGAGCAGCCGCGCGGTCGCGGCACCCATGCCACTGGCGGCGCCGGTGACGACGGCGGTACGGCCGGCGAGGGCGGGGTAGGTGGCGGCGGCGGTGTTGGTGACGGTGTTGGTGGCGGTGTTGGTGGCGGTGTTCGTCGTGGAGTTCGTCATGGGGTTCGCTCCTGGAGGTGGGCCCGCGTCCGCAAGGGGCGGGGCGTTGCTTCCGGCTTGTGGTCTCCACTTTCGGGCGTCCGCCGCGGCCCACCCAGGGCTGCGGTTTTCCTGGGTCTGCGGTTACCACCTTCGCGACCTGCGCCGCGGCGGCGGCCCGGGTGGGGCTCGTAGAGTCGACGGCATGAGCACCGACACCGCGTACGACGAGCTGGGCGACTTCCTGCGGACCCGCCGCGGTCGGCTGCGGCCCGAAGACGTGGGCCTGCCGGACTACGGGCGGCGCCGCCGGGTGCCCGGACTGCGGCGCGAAGAGGTGGCCCAGCTGGCCGGGGTCAGCGTCGACTACTACATCCGGCTCGAACAGGGCCGCGGCCAGAACGCCTCGGACGCGGTCCTCGACGCCGTCGCGCGGGTCCTGCGCCTCGACGCCACCGAACAGGACCACCTGCGCACCCTCGCCCGCCCCGCCCGCAGCATCCCGGCGGGCACCAGCCCCGAGACGCCGCAGTCGGTGCGGCCGGCGGTGCAGCACATGCTGGACCTCCTGGACGCGCCCGCGTTCGTCCTCGGCCGCTGCATGGACGTGCTCGCCTGGAACGCACCGGGCGACGCGCTGTACGGCTTCGCGACGCGCAGCCCGGAGCTGCGCAACCAGGCCCGGCACGCGTTCCTGGCACGGGGCGACGGACTGTACGCGGACTGGGAGGACGTGGCTGCCGAGACGGTCGCCTATCTGCGGCTCGACGCGGCCCGGCATCCGGGCGACCGCCGGATCGCCGCATTCATCCGCGAGCTCTCCGACGGGAGCCCGGCGTTCCGGAAGCTGTGGGCGGCGCACGAGGTACGCGAGAAGACCTTCGGCACCAAGCGGATCCGGCACGACGCGGTCGGCGAACTGAACCTGAGCTACGAGACGTTGGCCCTGCCCGGCGATGTCGACCAGCTCGTCGTGGCGTTCCAGGCCGTGCCGGGATCGGTGGACGCGGACAAGCTCGCGTCCCTGCCGTCGGGAGTGTCGTCGAGCGCGTGGGCAGCGGTGGCCGTAACGGGCTAGTCACGCTCCGGCGGTGCGTGGCACCCTCGAACAGGCGCACGGCCGCGACCCACTTCCCGCGGATCCTCGCGCAGCGAACAGAAACACCGGTTGGCTACACTCGGTACCGACCACACCAGTTGGCGCTTCCGCGGGGGAGGCAGCACCACATGGATCTTTTCGCATCCATCGGCCGAAGTGCCGAAAAATATGCGATGGACATTACGCATTTGACCACCTTCGAGAACGACATCAAGAAGGTGATCGACGCGCTGAAGCAGGGCCCGATGGGCAGCGACAAACCGGCGGGTGAACCGCTCAAAGCCGGGGCCCTCGGCACCGGCTTCGACGAAGTCACCCGTGTCGAAACTAGCATGGCCCGCATCGGCACCGAACTCGAACGCCTGGCCCGGGTCCTGCACAGCCAGATCGCGGCCATGCAGCTCACCGTCAAGATGGCGAGCGACAAGACCCAAGAGACGGACGAGGCCAATCGGGCCGAGATGTCGCGCATCCTCGCCGACATCCAGCGCTACTCCGCTCCGGCCTTGCCGGACCCATCCCGGGGCGTCGGGTGACGAGATGACCACAGATTTCAGCAAGTTCTCGCACCAGCAACTCATGGACATGGTGGCCCAGGTGAGCCCCGAGTCGGCCACCGGCGCGGCCCTGCGGCTCATCTTCGTCAGCCAGCAACTCAAAGACGCCGCAACCACCCTGGACCTCAAGCTCGCCGACTCCATGAACGGCTGGACCGGCGTGGCCGCGGACTCCTTCCACACCTGGGCCACGGCTGTCACGCAGGCGACGCACCAACTGTCGCAATATTCCATGGACATGGGCAAGCAGGTGGGTCAGGTGGCCTCCGCTGCCGGCGGCGCTACCGCCATGCCGAAACTCCCGACGGCGGAAATGGCCAAGGTCGAGACCGTCAAGGCCATGACCGCGCCCACTGAGGTGGACGCCTTGGACGGGGTCAACGCGATGGCCTACGTGGAACTCCAGCGTCAGGAGGCCATCTCCACGCTGACGCGCATCGCCCACGGATACGACCAGGCCGTGGTGGCGATGGACCAAGGTGTGCCGCCTAGTTATCCACCGCCGGCCAACATCTACGAAGTGCCGATTGACACAAGCCGCAATGGCTTTGATGCACCCGGAGGAGGCGGAGCGGGATCACGCACCAGCGCGGGATCCACCACTCGCGGGACAACAGGAGGAACCACAGGCAATGGGCAAAGCAGCAGTGGTGCGGCCGCTCCGTCTCCGCCCATGCAAACCCTGGCCGAGGGCGGTGGCGGCACCGTACCTGTCACATCTCCGACGTCGGGCGTCGATCTGGCCGGAAACGGGACGCTGCATGCCGACCAGACCGGCCCGTTGACGACCGCGGGCCCTACACCCATGACCAACGTGCCTGGGGAGCCTGCTAAGTACGGTCTGCCCACAGGTCTTCCGCCCATGGGTGGAACCCCAGTGCAACTCCCTTCGAGCAGCAAGCCAGGTCTCCCTGGTGAAGCAGGCCGGTCTGGCGTCCCAGCCTTTGGCAAGCCCGGTGTGTCCGGCGGGAAAGCGGTGAGCAACCCGCGCGAGGTGGCACCGTTGGCGGGTCCACGCGGAGTCCCAGGCAACACCTTGCGCACCGGCCCGATCGAAGGCGGTACCCCCATGCGCGGCCCGGGGGTTCCCCCCGGCGAGGCGCCGCGCGGACTCGGCCGTGGCGGCATGCCGGTCAGCGGCGGCACCGCCAGCCCCGGCGGCACCGATGGTCGTGCCGGAACACCGCGTTCGTCCGTCCGGACTCCCGGCGGCACCGTGGGTGGAGAACCCACAGGAGGGGTCGGTGGACGCCCGTTCTCCCGTGGTGGTTCGGGTATTCGTGTCACTCCGGCGGAGGGTGCCCGACCGGGTGAGGCGTCGCCGACCGGACGCGCCATGCCGAACGGTGCCACGAGTCCGACCCGCCAAGAACGCCGTCGGCGTCGACGTGCTGAATACCTCGAAGAAGACGAGTCCACATGGACCGCGCACGGACAGCCGGTTCCACCGGTCGTCGACTGACGTCCTGACAAGATCGCGGGTGGGTGCTCCCGGCCAGGAGCACCCACCTCGTCCGTTACTGAAAGGACAGTCGATTCATGGGCGTCCAGTTACTGCGACGCGCGTGTGCTGTTGGGGCTGCCCTAACGGCCGTGTGCTCCAGCATGCTCGTGGTTCCACAGCCCGCCTTTGCCGACTCTGCGCGGGCCAAGCAGTGGTATCTCGACGCCTGGAAGATCGACGAGGCATGGCAGATCTCCCGAGGCAACGGGGTCACCGTGGCGGTTGTCGACACCGGAGTCGACGCCACGCACCCGGACTTGATCGGCCAAATCGCCGGCGCCCCTCTGGGCGACGGCGACAACAACGGGCACGGCACCGTCGTGGCTTCGATCATCGCCGGATCCGGTGTCAATGGCGGCGGCCAAGGAGTCTGGGGCGTGGCACCGAAAGCGAAAGTGCTTTCCTTCCGGGTGCCGGACACCCCCAAGAGCGGGATCTTCGACCCGGAAAAGCTCGCCCAGACGATTCGCGCAGCAGCCGATTCCCAAGCGCAGATCATCAACATCTCCATCGCCGGGACGGTCAACTACCCCGACAAGGCGGCGGCCATTCAGTACGCCCTCGACCGCGGCAAGTTGGTCGTCGCCGGCTCCGGGAATGCCAGCGAGAACGGTCGTGTGCCGGTCTACCCGGCGGCATACCCCGGCGTGCTCGGCGTCGGCGCCGTGGACCAAGACGGCAGAACGTGGTCGGACAGCAACCAAGGCTCCTGGGTCTCGATTGCCGCCCCCGGCACCAGGATCGCAAGCGCCTGCACCGAACCCACTCGGTATTGCCTGAGCGACGGCACATCCGACGCAACAGCCCTCACCTCCGGTGTGGCCGCCCTCGTCTGGTCCGTGCATCCCGACTGGACCGCCAACCAAGTCATCAAGCGGCTCACCGACACCGCCCGCAAAGCCGACGGCGAGATCGTCCCCAATGATCAGGTCGGCTACGGGATTGTGAGTCCGCGGAGCGCGCTGCAGTCGACCGACCCGCCAGGCCCCGCGGATGTGAACCCGCTGATGAACCTCCGCGGCATCAAACCGACCCCCACGCCGTCGCCCACACCGCCATCGACACAACCCGCACCAATCGCAGGCGACAGTGCGTCATCACCACCCCCCTCCTCGCCCGCACCCGCCATGGAGTCCGCCGACGGCAAGGGCGGCTCCGACAGCAACCTGCTCCCCCTCACGGCAATCGGCGGCGGAGTAGTGGTGCTGATCGCCGTGGTCGCGCTCTACTTCCGCTCGCGCTGCGGTCGCGGTACGCCGCCTCCGCCCCCGATGCCGCCGGCCCCGCCGCAGGGTTCTTGGTAGCCACGACGCCGCGAGGAACACCGATTCGCGGGAGCCCGATTCCGATCCCACCGGCCGACAGACTCCTGGTAACGGCTCACGTGCGAAATGGGACCGCCGACGTCCGTTCGCCGACCGGTTTTGTGTGGGCTGAGGGCGGACTTCGGTGTCCCCAGGCTGAGGGGCAACCCCCTGACCCCTCGGCGATACCTGCGATACCGTCCGTCATCGGAGCGGGCAGGCCGGGTGTGGCGTGCCGGTGAGCGGGCGGGGTCCGGCGGGCGGAGGAACGGCTCCGGCAGCGTCGACGCCGAGGGAAGGGCGGGCGAATGATCCACGCACTGCGGCCGGGCGATCCGCACGAGGTCGGCGGATACCGGGTGGTCGCGCGCCTCGGTGCGGGCGGCATGGGCGAGGTGTTCCTCGGCCGGTCGGCGAGCGGCCGGCTGGTCGCGATCAAGCTCGTGCGTGCCGAGTTGTCGGTGGATCCGGATTTCCGGGCCCGGTTCCGGCGCGAGGTGGACGCGTCCCGCCGGGTCAGCGCCTTCCACACCGCGGCGGTGGTCGCGGCGGACGCCGATGCCACGCCGGCCTGGATGGTCACCGAGTACATCCCGGGCCCGTCGCTGGAGGAAGCCGTGCGCGGGCACGGGCCGTTCCCCGGCCACGCACTGCGGGTGCTCGGCGCGGGCCTCGCCGAGGCGCTCGAGGCAATCCACGCGTGCGACCTGATCCACCGCGACCTGAAGCCGTCGAACATCCTGCTCGCCGAAGACGGCCCGCGGGTCATCGACTTCGGGATCGCCCGCGCGCTCGAGGGCGCGACGATGACGCGCACCGGGTTCATGGTCGGATCGGTCGGTTTCCTGTCGCCCGAGCAGTTGCAGGCGGAGCGCATCACCCCGGCGGCGGACGTGTTCGCGCTGGGCGCGGTGCTGTGTGCCGCGGCGGGGATCGCGCCGTTCGGCGAGGGCTCCGCGCAGGCGATGCTGTACCGGGTCGTGCACCAGGAGCCGAATCTGGGCGGGCTGCCGGACGAGCTTCGTGCCGTGGTGACCGCGTGTCTGGCCAAGGACCCGGAGGATCGGCCGCAGCCGATGGACCTGGTCCACATGCTGTCGACGGGTCCGGCGGGCGAGTGGCTGCCGCTCGGCGTGCTCGCGTCGGTCCGCGAGCGCCGTGACCACGCCGGGCTGTTGGCCCGGCAGGCGATGGCGGCGGGCGGCAACGCGGCGGGGCAGTCGCGGCCGGGAGTCGCGCCGGGCGCCGGGGCGGCGGGCGGTGCCGCGGCCGTCGGCGGTGCGCTCGCGGGCGGAGCGGCAGGCGCACCAGCAGACGCAGCTGCCGCGGCCTCGTCCGGAACGCCGTCGGAAGGCGCCGGATCCGCGCCGACGGCGTCGTCGCGCGGGAACGCCGACGGGCCCGGAGCCCCGGACAGTGCCGTCCCGCCGACCTCCGGTCCCGGTGCCGCACCCGCCTCGCTCTATGGTCCTCCGCCCGGCGCGTCCTCCGTCCCCCGCCCGGACCCGAACCCGTGGGCGCCCCACGGAGGTCTGACGGGTCCTGCGGCGAGCACCCCAGGCACCGCCCCGCCCCCGTCCACGCCCGGATACCCGCCGCAGCACGGCCCGTTCGATGCTGCGGGAGCCCCGGGCACCCCGAACACGCCGCAGCCCGCCCCGGGTCAACCCCCGATGCCACTGCCGCCCGCCCCCGGCCAACCGGCTCCGCAAGGCCCCTGGCAAACCCAGCACCCCCAGCAACCGCCCCACCCCGCAGGCGGCTACGGCCCCCCGCCCACCCCCGCATCCTCCGGCTTCGAAGGCTGGCCCCCGCCGAGCGGCCCCGCCGCGGCGGGCTCCCCCGGCGTCCCGGACCGCCCCGGCCCGCCTGCGCCCGCACCCGCACCCGGTCCGGAAGGTTGGGCACCCCTGCGGCTTCCCGGCGGCAGCGGGCACGCACCCGGTCCGGTAGGGCCTCCCGGATCCGGCCAAGGCGCGCCGGGAACACCGGGCGCACCGGCACCAAGCATGCCCGGCTTCCCTCCTGGCCAAGGCCAAAGCCAAAGCCCCAGCCCCGCCCCGGGCTCCCCCGCCGACGGCCCGAACCTCCCCAAGCCGGCCACCCCCGGCTCCGCCACCCCGCCCGGCGGCCCCGGCGGCCCCGGCGCCCCCGGCGGAGCGCACGCGAATCCGCCAGGTCCGGGGGCCCTCTCCGCCTACCCGCCCCCGGCCCCGCACCCCAACTCCCCCAACACCCCCAACTCCCCCGCCAACCCGGCCTACCCGCCGCCCGGCGCCCAAGCCCCGGGCCCCGCCGCCGCGTGGCCGCCCCCCGCGGCCACCCCGCCGACCCCCCGCACCACCCCACCCCCGCCCCCGACCGCCCCACCCGTCGTCGGCATGCCCGCCCCTCCGCCGCCGTCGCCGCAATCCGCCGGGCCGAACCCGGGCCCCGGCCTGCCCCCGCCCGGTGCCCCCGCGTACATCCCGCAGGGCCCCGGCCCCAGTCCGCACGCCCACCCGCACGCCCACCCTCAGCCCCACCCGCACCCGCAACCCCCGGCCTGGCAGCAGGGCTACGCCCCGCCGCCCGCCCCCGACAGTCCCGGGCGGCTCGACCGGCTCCCCGGCGGACGCAAGGTCTGGCTTCCGGTGGCCGTCGTCACTGCGCTGGCCGTGCTGGCCGGGGCCGGGGTCGCCATCGCCGCCGCATTCAGCGGCAACGGCGGCGGGAAGGGCACGGGCAACACCGGTGCGAGCAGCGGGCCCCTCGTCCCGGTCGTGCCGTCGCCCCCACCGGGCACGCCCGCGCCCAAGCGCGGCGGCAGCATCGTCGTGGGCGTCTCGGCCGACTCGATGTCGCTCGACCCGGCGACCGCGGAACTCGCCGCGTACGGCGACGGGCAGCGGATGTCCGCTCTCTACGACCCGCTGGTGGTCTTCACCCAGGCGACCGGCACCGTCACCCCCCAGCTGGCCAAGTCGCTCACGACCACGGACGGCGCCCGGTGGACGCTGGAGTTGCGTCCGAACGTCACGTTCAGCGACGGGACGCCGCTCGACGCCGCCGCGGTGAAGTTCAACTGGGAGCGGCTCGCCGACCCGACCCTGCTGTCCCTGCACGCCCAGACGCTCAAGGGCGTCACGCTGACGGTCGTCGACCCGACGCATCTGACGATCCAGCTGGCCGCGCCCGACCGGTCGTTCGACCACGTGGTCGCCGACGAGCTGGCCTACGTCGGCTCGCCCACGGCGATGAAGGCGGACTCGAAGGGCTTTGGGAAGAAGCCGGTCGGCGCCGGCCCGTACGTGCTCAAGAGCTGGGATACGACGAGCCAGGTGTTCGCGCGCAATCCCACCTACTGGCAGGGCGCCGACAAGGCCTACCTGGACGGCATCACCTTCAAGGTGCTGACCTCCGAGGTCGCCACGGCGGCGCTCAATGCCGGCCAGGCCGACGTCGCCTTCATGAGTTCCGGACGCGACACGAGCAGGGCCCAGGCCACCGGCCTCGACCTGATCCCGGTGGTCGGTCCGGGCGCCGTCATGATGGCGTTCAACGCGGCCACCGCCCCGTTCGACGACGTGCGGGCGCGCAAGGCGGTCATCGCGGCGCTCGACGCCGACCAAGTGGGGAAGGCGCTGCAGGCGCAGACCACCGACAGCGTCGTCCCGGACGCCTCCCCGCTGGCCTCGTCCGCGCCGCGGCAGGGCAAGCAGGACCACGCCAAGGCGCAGGCGCTGTTCGACGAACTCGCCGCGGCCGGCAAGCCGTTGTCGTTCACGCTGTCCGGCTCGCAGAGCCAGCTGGCGGCCTTCCAGGTGATCCAGAACCAGCTCGCGGCCTACCAGAACGTGACGTTCAAGTACGAGGTCCTGGACAGCTCGGCGTGGGTCGACAAGTACAGCAAGCGCACCTTCCAGGCCCTGTGGGGCTGGGAAGGCGGCACCGATCTCGACACCTGGCTGCGCGGCGTCACGCAGAGCGGCGCCCCCGCGAACTACCTGGGGTACAAGGACGCCGACGTGGACGCCGGCTGGACGCTGCTCCGCAACGCGTCGACGCCCGCCGACCGGCAGGGCGCGTACACGCGCATCTTCAAGGCGCTCGACGCCGCGCCGCCGTGGTGGATCATGGGGCAGCTGTCCGTGACCGCCGTGCAGAAGAAGGGTGCGCTGAACGGGTTGGACGGCGCCTACGCGGACGGGATTGTGCGGTGGGAGCAGGTGTCCAAGAGCTAAACTCGCGTCTCGTTTCCGGGCACCCGTCCAAGTGGTCTCCCGGCTGTCCTTTGGGGGGCATTTCGCGTGACCGAGCAGGATGAGCAGCGGGACAGCTGGCGTGTCCGCTTGCTGGACTACGGCATAGGAATACTGATCGCCCTGATCCTGACGCCGATCATCGGCTTCGGGGTGCTGCTCGCCGTCTCGGGGACGTTCCGCGACTGGGTCCTGCACTGACCCGCGGCAACGTATGAGGGCCCGCGCCCGGCCGGGTCCGGGCGGCGTCCGGGCGCCGTCTCCGTGTACCGCTTACGGAACTCCGCCGTCCGCATGACGGACGAGAAATCCCGGTCCGCCCTCTGGTAGGACCGGCAATCGGGGCGATACGTTTCGGCGCAGTCCCGCGCACCATGCCCTTTCTCCCGTCACCCCGGGGAGCTACGCGCATAGGTGCGCCCGTTTTGCCCTGGAAAGGACCTGTATGACGCAGCGTCACCTCGGCAAGGCCCTGACCGCCGCCATCGCGGGCTTCGCCCTCGTGGGCTTGGCTGTGACTCCGGCGGCGGCCCACCCGCAACAGGACGACAAGCTGGGCGACAAGCTCGCCCGCAAAGTCACCGCGGACAACGTCATGAAGCATCTCAAGGCGCTGCAGAAGATCGCCGACAAGAACGGCGGCACACGCGCGGCCGGCACTCCCGGCCACGAAGCTTCCGTGGACTACGTCGCGGACAAGCTGGAGGACGCCGGGTACGACGTCCGCATCCAGGAGTTCCCGTTCACCTTCGTCGACGCGATCGCCGAGTCCCTCAAGGTGGTCTCGCCGTCGCCGTCCGACGTGCCGGTCTTCGTCATGAGCTACTCGCCGTCGACACCCGTCGGCGGAGTCACCGCGCAGCTCGCCCTCGCCCCGGTCGACGGCGACGGGACGAACGGCTGCGACGCGGCCGACTACCCGGCGGGCGCGGTGACCGGGAAGATCGTCCTGGTCAAGCGCGGCGGCTGCACGTTCGCCCAGAAGGACACGGTCGCGGCCGCCGCGGGTGCGGTCGCCACGATCATCTACAACAACGTGCCGGGCGAGATCCACGGCACGCTGAGCGACCCGAACGTGGGCGGCGTCCCGACCGGCGGCATCTCGCAGGCGGACGGCGAAGCCCTCGCCGCGCAGGCCGCCGCGGGTCCGGTGACCCTCACCGTGGACCTGCGCGAGTTCCGCGAGGACCGGGTCACCCGCAACGTCGTCGCCGAGTCCAAGTGGGGTGACGCCGACAACGTGGTCATGGCCGGCGCGCACCTCGACTCGGTCACCAAGGGCCCGGGCATCAACGACAACGGCTCGGGCAGTGCCGCGCTGCTGGAGACCGCGACCCAGCTCGCCAAGTACGAGGACCACCCGGCGAACAAGGTCCGCTTCGCCTGGTGGTCGGCCGAGGAGTTCGGTCTCCTCGGGTCGGAGTACTACGTGAACTCGCTGGCCCCGGAGGACCAGCGCAAGCTCGCGCTGTACCTGAACTTCGACATGATCGCGTCTCCCAACTTCGCCGAGTTCGTGTACGACGGCGACGGATCCGGCAGCGGCGCCGACCCCGGCCCGGCCGGTTCGGCGGAGATCGAGGCGTTCATCAACGGCTACCTGGGCCGCGTGGGATCCGCGTACGGGCCCACCGACTTCGACGGCCGCTCCGACTACGGACCGTTCATCGCGGTCGGCATCCCGGCGGGCGGCACGTTCACCGGCGCCGAGAAGATCAAGACCGCCGACGAGGCGGCCAAGTTCGGCGGCCAGGCCGGTGCCGCCTACGACGCCTGCTACCACCAGGCGTGCGACACGATCACCAACATCAACAAGCGGGCGCTCGAACTCAACTCCGACGTGATCGCCTATGCCATGGGGGTGTTCGCGAACAACACCCACATGATCAACGGCGACAACGACGGCAACCCGGGCCTCCCGCCGACACTGCGCGCGACCACCGCGAACCAGCAGGTCCCCGGTGCGCTGCGGACCGGTGACGTCGCGGCCTGACGCCCACCACCGCACCAGCACCGCAAGCACCACACCAGCACCGCACACGCACCGCACACGCACCACTCCAGCACTGGTGCCCCGCCGTACTCCGGTACGGCGGGGCGCTCGCATATGCGGCACCGATACCGCAGACGACAGGCCACCGGGTGTGGCGTCCGCCACCGGCCGGAATCCGGCGTTCCCGGGCAACTCCCCTGCCGCTCGCGCAGATCGGTCAGTAGAGTACGGCCCGGAAAACCCGCCCGGCGGATACCGCACGATCCCGGCGGCTTTCGGACGGACCGACCCCAAAAAACTGCATCGATCTGGCGACATGAGTCGGGGGACTTGTCATGGCCGATCAACCACCCGGGCAGAACCAGCCGACTCCGGGCGCCACCGGCACCGCACCCGGCTCCACACCGGGCACGTCCGCCGGCACGCCGCGGCCGGGCCTGCCGAATCCGCAGACCGGACGGAATCCGGATCCGCAGAACCCGGCGTACCTGCCGGGCATCGATCCGGCGCGCGCCGTCGACTACACGGTCGACCCGGCGCTGCTCATGCCCGCGGCGTCGCGCGCCGACGCGGACGGCGACGCCCTCCAAGGGCTCAGCCGCGGCCTGGCGCTGGGCATGCCCGCGGGAGTGCCGGGATTCCAGACCGGATGGCAGGCGGGCATGCTCGCCGACGCGTGGGCGCACCAGCTCGACGTGCTCGCCCAGGCGGCCCACGCGTGCGCCACGAAGATCCGGGCCACGACCGAGGCGTATTTCCGCGCGGAGTCGGCCAACAGCTCGACGCTGCGTTAGGGCCGCGTCCGATGGTCACGTTCGACGAACTCAAGAACGCGAAGTTCGACGGCATCCGCGCGCACGCCGATGCCTGCACCCGCACGATGAACCAACTCGACGAGATCGTCCGCGACTTCGAACTCGGCGTGTGCGGCGCGACGGAGCAGGCGGGCTGGCGCGGCCACACCGCGGGCACCGCCAACCTCGAACTGGAGGAGACGCTCCGCCGGATCCGCGTCGCCTCCCTCGAAGTGCGCAGCATCGCCGCCGAACTCGACTTCGCCGCGGACGAACTGACGTCCTGCCAGGCGAAGCTCTTCACCGAAATGTACGCCGCGCTCTCCGACGGCCTCACCATCGCCGCCGGCAACGGGCAGTTCTTCGTCACCGAAGCCGCCCCGCCGACGACGCCGCGCGACGCGCAGCAGCAGGCCGCCGCGCAGACCAAGGCCGACGCGTGCGCGCAGCGCCTCCAGCAGGTGCTCGACGCGGCCTCGGCCGCGGACGCCCGCCACGCCGCGGCCCTCGCCCGGCTGAATCCCGACGAGGTCGCGGCGGGGGACGACGCGGCGCTGAAGAACGCGATGGCCGACCTCGACCGCACGTTCACCGGCATGGACCCGCAGCAGACCGCGGTGTGGTGGATGTCGCTGAGCGCGGCGGAACGGCAGACGTACCTCACGAACTTCCCGCAGCAGCTCGGCGGCATGGACGGGCTGCCCGCGACCGTCCGCGACCAGGCCAACCGGCTCGCGCTGAGTTCCCGGCTCGCCGAACTCAACCCGCTGGTGACAGGCGGCACCGCCACATCCCGCGAGAAGCGCGAGTACGAGAACCTCAGGCAGATCAACGCCGCCATGGCCACCAACCGCGACCGGCCGGCCGAAGCCCAGCTCATGCTGCTGGAGTTCGGCAGCAAGTCGGCGGACGGCGAAGTGGTCATCGCGGTCGGCAATCCGGACACCGCCAAGAACACCGTCGTGCAGGTCCCCGGCGCGAACACCACGCTCAAGGACAGCCTCCCCCAGCAGCTGAGCCGGCTCACCAAGCTCCAGCACTACTCCGACAAGCTCACCGCCCAGCCCGGCGACGCCGCCGCGATCCTGTGGCTCGACTACGACGCGCCGGAAATGTCGGCCACCGGGTTCAGCAGCGCCCTGGGCCCCGGCCGCGCGCAGGAAGGGGCGTCCGCGTTCAACCGGTTCGTCAACGGCATGCGCGCCGCCGGGCCGCCCGGCCGGCACCTGACCGCGAGCGGCCACAGCTACGGCACCGACGTGATCGCCTACGCGGCGAAACAGCAGCCGAACGGATTGGCCGTCGACGACATCGTGTTCATGGGCAGCCCCGGCGTGCACACGGACAACGTGAACGGCCTCCGGCACGATCCCGCCCACGTGTTCGCCGGGATGTCCGGCGACGACGCGGTCGCCCCCTGGGGCGCGCTTGTGCACGACCGGCTGCCCAACGACCCGGACTTCGGCGCGGCCCACCTGCCGACCAACGCCGGCGGCCACTACAGCTATTGGAACGAGTCGGGGCCGGACAAGCCCGACGTCAGCCTCACTGCCCAGGCGAACGTCACGATGGGCGTGTACCAGGATCTCGACCAGTACCGGCCGCAAGCCGCCGCGCCCGTCGACCAGCCCGCCGGGACGCCATGACCGAGCACACGCCCGACGTGCCGGTGCACGAGACGCGGAACTCCGCGTACCGGCTCCTTCTCGACGTCCTCGGTGCCGCGGGCGTCGACCGCGTCGAGGGCTACATCGACCTGTCGCCGGGCACCTGCACCGGCGGCTTCGACCGGCACCGCATCACCGACGGGTACTACACACTCGGCGTGCTCGCCAACATCGCCATCCCGGACGGCGCCCAGCACGACACGTTCGCCCGCCTCCACGATTTCGCCCGCGGCCGCGGCAACGACATCGCCGTCTACACGAACCCGCCGAACGGCACCCCGCACGGCGCGTGGCGCCTGTCCGCCTCGGTCCCGGGCGACCACGGCCAGCGCTACGGCTTCACCGTCTTCGTCGCCGAACACCCCGGCTGGACTCTCATCGCGGCGGGCCCCAACGGCTGCCGCCGCCACCCGGGGCCGGTCGACGACCTGGGCCCGTACAGCCTCCCGGCACTGGTCCCCGCCCTCCCGGCCGACGCCCCGATCTGGACACCGGCCCCCCGGGCGGACCCGGCACCGCACCCGACGCCAACGCCAACGCCGCAACCGAGCGAGACCCGGGCAGACGCGGGCACCCCGCTGGGGCACATCACCGACGCCCTCGGGTAGCGCGGCGCACCGCCCGAGAAACGCGGTGGGGGCGGACCGAGCGGCCCGCCCCCACCGACGCCCGCATCAGCGCAACGGCAGCCCGTCCGCCACCCCGTCGTCCTCCGCGGGTACGGCGATCAGGCCGAGTTCGGCCGGGGTCGCCAGCAGCGCGTGGGTGGGCATCACTCGGACGGTGTAACCGAACGGCCCTGTGCGGTCGAGTGCGAGGGCGCCTTCGTACAGCCAGCGGCCCTGCTCGTCGCGACGGACCGGCTTGAGCGGGACCGACGCGCCGTCCACGATCGCGTCCGTCGAGTCGACGCGGCCGTGCACGACCTGGACCTCGATGTCCGACGGCCGCAGGTCGCCCAGGGTGACGAGGACCCGCAGGTCGAGCGTGTTGCCGACCTCGGGGGCGTCTCCTATCCCGGCCGACTCGACGTGGTCCACCCGGACTTGCGGCCACGATCCGCGGACCTCGGCCTTCCAGGCGGCCAGCGTCTTCGCCCCGGCCAGGCCGTCCGTGGCCATCGAGCGCGCGGCCAGGGCGGCCGGCGCGTACAGCACGTTGACGTAGTCCTTGACCATGCGGGACGCCAGCACCTTCGGGCCGAGCGACACGAGCGTGTGCCGGACCATTTCCAGCCAGCGGCCGGGCAGGTCCTCCGGACCCCGGTCGTAGAACCGCGCCGCGACCCGGTTCTCGATCAGGTCGTAGAGCGCGTTGGCTTCCAGGTCGTCGCGCCGGTCCGGGTCCTCGACGCCGTCCGCGGTCGGGATCGCCCAGCCGTTCGAACCGTCGAACCACTCGTCCCACCACCCGTCGAGGATCGACAGGTTGAGACACCCGTTCAGCGCAGCCTTCATGCCCGAGGTACCGCACGCCTCCAGCGGCCGCAGCGGGTTGTTGAGCCATACGTCGCAGCCCGGGTACAGGTGCTGCGCCATGGCGATGTCGTAGTCCGGCAGGAAGACGATGCGGTGCCGCACGTCCTCGGTGTCGGAGAACTTCACCAGCTCCCGGACGAGCTTCTTGCCGCCCTCGTCGGCCGGGTGCGCCTTGCCCGCGACCACGATCTGGATCGGCCGGGTCGGGTGCAGCAGCAGCGACCGCAGCCGCTCCGGGTCGCGCAGCATCAGGGTGAGGCGCTTGTAGGACGGCACCCGGCGGGCGAACCCGATGGTCAGCACGTCCGGGTCCAGGGCCTCGTCGATCCAGCCGAGTTCCGCGTCGCCCGCGCCGCGCTGCTTCCACGACGCGCGCAGCCGGGTCCGGGCCTCGGCGACCAGCTTGCCGCGCAGCGTGCGGCGCATGTCCCAGACCGCGCGGGCCGGGATCTTGCCGATGGCTTCCCAGCCGCGGGCTTCCTCGACCAGGCCGGGGCCGAGTTCGCGCGCGGCGAGGTCGAGGACGTCGCGGTCGACCCACGTCGGCGCGTGCACGCCGTTGGTGATCGAGCCGATCGGGACCTCGGCGAGGTCGAATCCCGGCCACAGTCCGGCGAACATGCCCCGGCTGACGTCGCCGTGCAGCTTGCTGACGCCGTTGGCCCGCTGGGCGAGCCGCAGGCCCATGACCGCCATGTTGAACACGCCGGTCTCGCCGCCCGGGAACGACTCCGCGCCCAGGCCGAGCACGCGCTCCACGGGGACGCCCGGCACCGCGTTGTCGCCGCCGAAATGCTTGGCGACGAGTTCGCGGTCGAACCGGTCGATGCCGGCCGGGACGGGGGTGTGCGTGGTGAAGACCGTGCCGGCCCGCACCGCTTCGAGCGCGGCGTCGAAGTCGAGGCCCTCGCTCTCGTGGAACTCGCGAATGCGTTCGATGCCGAGGAACCCCGCGTGGCCTTCGTTGGTGTGGAAGACCTCGGGCTGCGCGTGGCCGGTGATCGCGCAGAACTCGCGGACCGCGCGGACACCGCCGATGCCCAGCAGCATCTCCTGGTGCAGCCGGTGCTCGCTGGTGCCGCCGTACAGCCGGTCGGTCACCTCGCGTTCGAACGGCTCGTTGTCCTCGATGTCCGAGTCCAGCATCAGCAGCGGAACCCGGCCGACCTGGGCCTTCCAGATCCGGGCGTGCAGTTCGCGGTTGCCGGGCAGGCCGATGCGCACCCGGGCGGGCGTCCCGTCGGCGGAACGCAGCAGGGTGAGCGGCAGTTCGTTGGGGTCGAGCAGCGGATAACGCTCCTGCTGCCAGCCGTCGCGGGACAGCGACTGGCGGAAGTAGCCGTGCCGGTAGAGCAGCCCGACGCCGATGATCGGCACGCCGAGGTCGCTGGCCGCCTTGAGATGGTCGCCGGCCAGGATGCCCAGGCCCCCGGAGTACTGCGGCAGGGCCGCGGTGATGCCGAACTCCGGGGAGAAGTACGCGATCGCGGCGGGCGCCCCGTCGGGCGCCGAGCCGGGTTCCGGCAGCGACTGGTACCAGCGCGCACCGGTCAGGTAGTCGGTCAGGTCCTCGGCCGCGACGGCGAGCCGGGCGAGGAATCTGCGGTCTTCGGCGAGCGCGGCGAGTTTGCCGGTCGGCACCGCGCCGAGGAGCCGGACGGGGTCGTGGCCGACGGCCGCCCAGGTCTCCGGGTCGATGGATTCGAACAGGTCGCGCGTCTCCGCGTGCCAGGACCAGCGGAGATTCATGGCGAGTTCGCCCAGGGGCTCCAGCGGAGCGGGCAGAACCGTGCGCACGGTGAATCGGCGGATTGCTCTCACAACCATCAGACACTAGCCGGAACCGGGCACGTCTTGCGACAGTGGATGCGTTGTGGTTGCAGCAAAAGAAAAATCTTGCAGGAAGTCTTGCAGACCACCCCTACCAATGGTGCATGGTGCGGTAATTGCGCCATTTGAGCCGTCACCCGCACAGGCTCGTGATCGTTGGAGCTGAAAGAGCGTGTCCCCGACTCGCCCGCCTCCTCTGCGCGGGTGAGTACACGTGTGCAATCCCCGTTATCGGGCAGTCGAGCAGGAGCGTGGGCATGGGCAGCAGTGCGGCCAGGAAGCGTGCCGGCGTGCCGGCCGGGGCCTCGCGGAAGGCCCCCTCCGCGCCCGCCGCGCCCGCGGAGGAAGCGGGCCGCGCCGCGGAAACCAAGCCCGCCGCCCACGCCGCGGCTGCTCCGGCTTCGAAGTCCTCGGCCTCGAAGCCGCCGGCCGCGAAGTCCCCAGCCGTCCGCGCGAGATCAGGACCGGAGCCGATGATCGGTCGCATTCCCATCCTCGACGTCCAGCCCCTCGTCGACTGCGGCACGCGCCCCGCGCGCTGTGTCGTGGGTGAGACCTTCGAGGTCGCCGCGACGGTGTTCCGCGAGGGCCACGACGCGCTCGGGGTGAACCTGGTGCTGCGCGACCCCCGCGGCCGCGCCGGGCAGTTCCTGCCGATGACCGAGGCCGCGCCGGGCACCGACCGCTACCGCGTGGAGATCACCCCGCCCGCCGAAGGCATGTGGTCGTACGCCGTCGAGGCGTGGAGCGACCCGGTCGGCACGTGGCGGCACGCCGCGCGGATCAAGATCCCGGCCGGGATCGACACCGAACTCGTGCTCGAAGAAGGCGCCCTCCTGCTGGAGCGCGCCGCCGCGGGCGTGTCCAAGCGGGCGGGCCGCGCGCCGGTGCTGGACGCCGTCGACGTGCTGCGCGACGTCACCCGTCCGGCGCAGGAGCGGCTCGATGCGGCGCTCGCCCCCGCGGTGACCCTGGCCTTGGCCGCGTCCCCGCTGCGCGACCTGATCACGTCGAGCCCGCGGTACCCGCTGCAAGTGGAGCGGCAACGTGCGCTGTTCGGGTCCTGGTACGAGATGTTCCCCCGTTCGGAGGGTGCCCAGGTCGACCCCGAGGGCCTGCGGCCGCCGGTGTCCGGCAACTTCCGCACGGCGATGGAGCGGCTGCCCGCGATCGCCGCGATGGGCTTCGACGTCCTCTACCTGCCGCCGATTCACCCGATCGGCCGCGCCTACCGCAAGGGGCCGAACAACAGCCTGGAAGCGGGCCCGTACGACCCCGGGTCGCCGTGGGCGATCGGCTCGCCGGAAGGCGGCCACGACAGCATCCACCCCGACCTGGGCACCATCGAGGACTTCGACGCCTTTGTCGCGCGCGCCCGCGAGCTGCGCCTGGAGGTCGCCCTCGACTTCGCCCTCCAGGTGTCCCCGGACCACCCGTGGGTCGAGAAGCACCCCGACTGGTTCACCCGAAGGGCGGACGGTTCGATCGCCTACGCGGAGAACCCGCCCAAGAAGTACCAGGACATCTACCCGATCAACTTCGACGAGGACTTCAACGGGATCGTCCGCGAGACGCTGCGGGTCCTGCGCTTCTGGATGGCGCACGGCGTCCGCGTGTTCCGCGTCGACAACCCGCACACCAAGCCGGTGGTGTTCTGGGAGAAGGTCATCTCCGAGATCAACGGCCGCGACCCCGACGTGGTGTTCCTGGCGGAGGCGTTCACCCGTCCGGCGATGATGCACACGCTCGGCCGGATCGGGTTCCAGCAGTCCTACACGTACTTCACCTGGCGTACCGGCAAGCACGAGCTGGAGGAGTACCTCGCCGAGCTGTCCGGTCCCGCCGCCGCGTACATGCGGCCCAACTTCTTCGTCAACACCCCCGACATCCTGCACGAGTACCTGCAGTACGGCGGCCCCTCCGCGTTCAAGATCCGCGCGGTGCTCGCCGCCACCCTGTCCCCGACCTGGGGCGTCTATTCCGGTTTCGAACTGTTCGAACACCGAGCGGTCGCGCCGGGCAGCGAGGAGTACCTCGACTCCGAGAAGTACCAGTACCGGCCTCGCGATTGGGCCGCCGCCGAGCGTGAGGGCCGCTCACTGGCGCCCTACATCACGACCCTTAACCGGGTGCGCCGGCACCATCCATCGCTGCAACACCTGCGAAACCTGAAATTCCACCACACCGACAACGATGCGGTGATGGCCTTCTCCAAGCGCACCCGCACGGGTGATGCAGAGGATCTCGTGGTGGTGGTCGTCAACCTCGACCCCCATGCCACGCACGAGGCCACCGTGTCCTTGGACATGCCCGCCCTCGGCATGGACTGGCAGGACACGTTTCCGGTGCACGACGCGTTCACCGGGGCGAGTTACCGCTGGGGCCAGCGGAATTACGTCCGTCTGGACCCCGCCGATGAACCCGCGCATCTCTTCTCGGTCCGGAGGAACAACCCGTGATCGTCAATGAACCCATCGCCGACACGTTCGACGACACGCCGCGCAGCCAACGCGACCCCTTGTGGTTCAAGCGGGCGGTCTTCTACGAAGTCCTCGTCCGCTCCTTCCAGGACAGCAACGGCGACGGCGTCGGCGATCTGCGAGGCCTGACCGCCAAGCTGGACTACCTCCAGTGGCTCGGCGTCGACTGCCTGTGGCTGCCGCCCTTCTTCGCGTCCCCGCTGCGCGACGGCGGCTACGACGTCTCCGACTACACCGCGGTTCTTCCCGAGTTCGGCGACCTCGCGGACTTCGTGGAGTTCGTGGACGCCGCCCACAAACGCGGCATGCGGATCATCATCGACTTCGTCATGAACCACACCAGCGACCAGCACATGTGGTTCCAGGAGTCGCGCAACAACCCGGACGGCCCCTACGGCGACTACTACGTCTGGGCCGACGACGACAAGCAGTACGAGGACGCCCGGATCATCTTCGTCGACACCGAGTCGTCCAACTGGACCTACGACCCGGTCCGCAAGCAGTACTTCTGGCACCGCTTCTTCAGCCACCAGCCGGACCTCAACTACGAGAACCCGCGGGTGCAGGAGGAGATGCTGGCGGGCCTGCGGTTCTGGCTCGACCTCGGCATCGACGGGTTCCGCCTCGACGCGGTCCCGTACCTGTTCGCCGAAGAGGGCACCAACTGCGAGAACCTCCCGGCGACCCACGAGTTCCTGCAGCGGGTCCGCAAGGAGATCGACGACAAGTACCCGGACACGGTGCTGCTCGCCGAAGCCAACCAGTGGCCCGAGGACGTCGTCGACTACTTCGGCGACGGCGACGAGTGCCACATGGCGTTCCACTTCCCGGTCATGCCGCGCATCTTCATGGCGGTCCGCCGCGAGTCGCGCTACCCGGTGTCGGAGATCCTGGCCGGCACCCCGTCGATCCCACTGAACTGCCAGTGGGGCATCTTCCTGCGGAACCACGACGAGCTGACCCTCGAAATGGTCACCGACGAAGAACGCGACTACATGTACGCGGAGTACGCCAAGGACCCGCGCATGCGCGCCAACGTCGGCATCCGCCGCCGCCTCGCGCCGCTGCTCGACAACGACCGCAACCAGATCGAGCTGTTCACCGCCCTGCTGCTGTCGCTGCCCGGCTCTCCGGTCCTGTACTACGGCGACGAGATCGGCATGGGCGACAACATCTGGCTCGGCGACCGGGACGGCGTGCGCACCCCGATGCAGTGGACGCCGGACCGCAACGCGGGCTTCTCCGCCTGCGACCCGGGCCGGCTGTACCTGCCGACGATCATGGACCCGGTCTACGGCTACCAGGTCACCAACGTCGAGGCGCAGATGAGCAGCGCGTCGTCGCTGCTGCACTGGACCCGCCGGATGATCGAGGTGCGCAAGCAGAATCCGGCGTTCGGGCTGGGCGTCTACAACGAACTGGCCTCGTCCAACCCGTCCGTGCTGGCGTTCCTGCGCGAGTACGAGGACGACGTCGTGCTGTGCGTGCACAACTTCTCGCGCTTCGCCCAGCCGACCGAGCTGGACCTGCGGCAGTTCGAGACGTACCAGCCGGTCGAACTGCTCGGCGGGGTGACCTTCCCCGCGATCGGCGAGCTGCCGTACCTGCTGACGCTCGCCGGACACGGCTTCTACTGGTTCCGACTCACGCGAGGGGCGCGGACGCTGTGACTCACTCCACCCGACCCCAGGACCTGCGCGGCATTCCCGCCGAGGCGGTGTGCGCGCAGCTGCTGCCGTGGCTGCCGCGGCAGAGATGGTTCGCCGGCAAAGGCCGGACGATCCGCGGGGTCGAGGTGGTGTCCGCGGTCGAACTGGTGCGCGGCGATCCGGGGATGTTCCACCTCGTCCTCGGCGTCGCGCTGGAGGGCACCCGCGGCCTGCCGGCCGCGGTGGACCATTACCAGCTGCTGCTCGGCGTGCGCCGGTGGCGGGTGGACCGGCTCGACCACGCGACGATCGGCCGGGTCGGCGGCGACCCGGCCGCCGGCGCGGTGCTGTACGACGCCGCGCACGACAGCGAGCTGACCACGTGGTTGCTGGAACGGTTTGCCGCCGCGGACGCGGGCGATCCGTGCGAGGTCGGCCCGCTGGTGTTCCAGCGCTGCGCGGAACGCGCGCCGCGCGGCCGGCTCGCGGGCCTGGTGGTCGGCGCCGAGCAGTCGAACACGTCGATCGTGTTCGGCGACGACGTGATCCTCAAGCTGTTCCGTCGCCTCACCCCCGGCGTCAACCCGGACCTGGAACTGTGCCTGGCGCTCGCGGGCGCCGGCTCGCGGCGCATCCCGCAGCCGGTCGCCTGGTTCGAGGCCGACTTCGAAGGCGAGGCCACGACGCTCGGTCTGCTCCAGGAGTACCTGCGCACCGGCACGGACGGCTGGGAGCTGGCCAAGACCTCGGTGCGCGACCTGTACGCCGACCAGGACCTGCTCGGCATCGGCGGCGGCACCGAGCCGCTGCACGCCCACGAGGTCGGCGGCGACTTCGCGGGCGAGTCCTTCCGCCTCGGCGTGGCCACCGCGGAGGTGCACGCCGATCTGGCCCGCACGCTGCCCACCGCGATCGCGGGCGAGGACGAGCTGCAGAGCCTCGCCGAGCAGATGAGCCGGCGCTTGGACGCGGCCGCCGAGCGCGTCCCCGAGCTGGAGCCGTACACCGACCGGCTGCGCGACGCCTACCGCGACTTGGCGCAGTTGCGCCGCGAGGACCATCCGGTGCCGCTGCAGCGCGTGCACGGCGACTTCCATCTCGGCCAGGTCATGCGCACGTCGACCCGGTGGGTGCTCATCGACTTCGAAGGCGAACCCGCGCAGCCGCTGGTCGAGCGGCGCGCGCTGCACTCGCCGCTGCGCGACGTGGCGGCGATGCTGCGGTCGTTCGACTACGCCGCCCGGCACCTCCTCGCCGAGCGCCGCACCGGCCAATCCGGCGCCCCCGCACCGCATCTGGTGCGCCGTGCGGAGGAGTGGGCGCTGCGCAACCGCGACGCGTTCTGCGCCGGGTACGCGAAGGCCGGTGCCGTCGACCCGCGCGCCGAACCGGTGCTGCTGCGCGCGTTCGAGACCGACAAGGCGGTCTACGAGGTCGTCTACGAGTCCGGCAACCGCCCCACGTGGCTGCCCGTCCCGATGTCCGCGATCCGCCGCCTTGCCGAGCGGTCGCCGCAAAGCTCACCCGCCGGCTGACGCGGTGGTGCCCCGTGTTCCCCCGGCTTCGTCCCTGTCCCGCCGCACCTTGGAGGTCAATACCGTGACGCCCACTCACTTGGTCGGCCCCGTGGACTCCGCCCCGGGGTCCGCACCGGAGTCCGGCCCCGAGCCCGGCCGCGCGAACGGCCGCGCGAACGGGTCCGCCGCGCCCGCCGTGCCCGCCGCCGTGCCCGCCGCCGCGGCCGCGCCGGGCGATGCGGTCCGGGCGCGCCCCGGAACCCCGGTCGACGAGGGCGAGCTGCGGCGCCTGCTGGACGCCGCGCACTACGACCCGCACTCCGTGCTCGGCCCGCACCCCGGGAAGGACGGCGTCTCGCTGCGCGTGCTCCGCCCGTGGGCGGAACGCGTCGTCGCGGTGGTCGGCACCGAACGGTACGAACTGCCGCACGAGGCGGAGGGCCTGTTCAACGGCCTGCTGCCCGCCCCGGCGGGCGCGCCCGTGCCGGACTACCGGCTGGAGGTCACCTACGAGGACGGCACCGTGCTCGCGGTGGACGACCCGTACCGGTTCCTGCCCACGCTCGGCGAGCTGGACCTGCACCTCATCAGCGAGGGCCGGCACGAGGAGCTGTGGACGGTGCTCGGCGCCCACGTGCGGGCGTACGAGACGCCCGGCGGGACGGTGACCGGCACGGCGTTCGCGGTGTGGGCGCCGAACGCGCAGGGCGTCCGCCTGGTCGGCGACTTCAACTACTGGGACGGCACCGGCTTCCCGATGCGCTCGCTGGGGCGTTCCGGCGTCTGGGAGCTGTTCGTCCCGGACATCGCGGACGGTGCGACGTACAAGTTCGAGATCCTCGGCCGGGACGGGCACCTGCGCCAGAAGGCCGACCCGCTCGCGTTCGCGACCGAGGCGCCGCCGCAGACCGCGTCCGTCGTGTCGACGTCGTGGTACGCGTGGGGCGACGACGCGTGGATGGCGTCGCGCGCCGGCCGCCTGCACCACGCGCAGCCGATGAGCGTCTACGAAGTCCACCTCGGATCGTGGAAGCCCGGCCTGTCCTACCGCGAACTGGCCGCGGAGCTGCCCCGGTACGTCCGCGACATGGGCTTCACGCACGTGGAGTTCATGCCGGTCGCCGAGCACCCGTTCGGCGGCTCGTGGGGCTACCAGGTCACCTCGTACTACGCGCCGACGTCGCGGTTCGGCTCGCCGGACGAGTTCCGGATGCTCGTCGACGCGCTGCACCAGGCGGGCATCGGCGTGATCGTCGACTGGGTCCCCGCGCACTTCCCGAAGGACGACTGGGCGCTCGCCCGGTTCGACGGGACGCCGCTGTACGAGCACCCCGACCCGCGGCGCGGCGAGCACCCCGACTGGGGCACGCTGGTCTTCGACTACGGCCGCCACGAGGTCCGGAACTTCCTGGTGGCGAATGCGGTCTTCTGGGCCAAGGAGTTCCACATCGACGGCATCCGCGTCGACGCGGTCGCCTCGATGCTGTACCTCGACTACTCGCGCGAGGGCGGCGACTGGGCGCCGAACGAGCACGGCGGCCGGGAGAACTGGGACGCCGTGCGGTTCCTCCAGGAGATGAACGCGACGCTGTACCGGCGGATGCCGGGCATCGTCACCATCGCCGAGGAGTCCACCGCGTGGGACGGCGTGACGCGGCCGACCGACCACGGCGGGCTGGGCTTCGGCCTGAAGTGGAACATGGGCTGGATGCACGACTCGCTGGTATACATCCAGAAGGAGCCGATCCACCGGCAGTTCCACCACAACGAGATCACCTTCTCGCTGATGTACGCGTGGTCGGAGAACTACGTCCTGCCGATCAGCCACGACGAGGTGGTGCACGGCAAGCAGTCGCTCCTGCACAAGATGCCCGGCGACCGGTGGCAGCAGATGGCGAACGTGCGGGCGTACCTGGGCTTCATGTGGTCGCACCCGGGCAAGCAGCTGCTCTACATGGGCACCGAGTTCGCCCAGGACGCGGAGTGGTCGGAGGCGCACGGCCTGGACTGGTGGCTGCTCGACCACGCCGAGCACCAGGGCGTCCAGCACCTGGTCCGCGACCTCAACATGGTCTACCGGGACAACCCGGCGCTGTGGTCGCGCGACACCACGCCGGACGGCTTCACCTGGATCGACGGCGGCAACGCGGCGGACAACTTGCTGTCCTACATCCGGCACGGCGCGGACGGCGAACTCCTGGTCGCGGTCGTCAACTTCTCCCCCGTGGTGCGGCCGGGCTTCGGCATCCGGCTGCCGCAGCCGGGCGTGTGGCGCGAGGTCCTCAACAGCGACGCCGCGGTCTACGGCGGCAGCGACGTGCGCAACCCGCAGGACATCGTCGCCGACGAGTCCGGCCTGGCGACGATCACGGTGCCGCCGCTGGCCACGGTCTGGCTCAAGCCGCACTGACCGGGCGCCGGCGCCGCGCCGGTGCCCCCCTGCCTGCACCGGCATCCACGGCACAGACAGCACCGACGGCACCGACGGCACAAAGAGGACCGGCCGGCGTCTCATCCACCAGAGACGCCGGCCGGTCCGTTTTGCGGGGAGTGGTTCAGGGGTGGTTCAGGGGTGGTTCAGGGTTTCTCGATCCGCATCGTCATGTCCGGGATCACCAGCGTGGCGCCGGTCTGGCCGGCCTGGGTGACGGTGACGTTGGTGAAGAACGCCACCGGGACGTTCAGCGGCGGCGGGGTGGTCGGGGTGAACTCGACCGGGATGAGGCCGAAGAGGTTGCCCTTCAGGCTCTCGGTGTAGAACGTGACCGTGCCGTCCTTCATGTAGGACTTGACGTTGTTCGTGGAGAACACGTGGAGGTGCTGCCCGTTCTCCTCCGGCGACGTCATGTCCAGGTTCCAGATGTCCACGCCGCCACTGACCTCGAACTTCAGCACCGGCTTGGTCTTGCCGCTGCCGGTGGTGACGTTGACGACGCCCTTGTAGTCCATGCCGGCCATCGCGAGCAGGCTGGTCCTGAGGATCCACGGCTCGTCCGGCAGGACGGGCTCCCCAGGGGCCGCCGCCTTGGCGTTCAGCGGAACCTCGGTCGGACACGGGTACGCGGGCTTGTCCCCCGTCGCTGACGCGGACGCCGACGGCGAGGCGGAACCGGACGGCTCGGCCCTCGGCGTGGCGGTCGGCTTGGCCGTCGCCTTGGTGGTCGACGGGGCCGCACCGGTCGGTGCCGCCGACGGCGTGGTCGGACCCGGGACGGGCGTACTCGGTGCGGACGTCGCCGCCGGAGCCACCGCGGGCGGCGCCGTCGTGGGCGCCTTTGGCAGCAGCGGCGACAGAATCGGCGACAGCAGGTCCTTGAGCGGGTCGAACAGACCGGGCTTGGCCGTGGTCGGCGTGCCCGATGGCTGCGGGGTGGCGCCGGGTGCGGCGGCCTGCGGCGCGACGCCCTGCGGTGCCGCGGCCGGCGTTCCGGAGCTCGCCTTGGCCGGTGCGGAACTCGCCGCCCTGGCCGTCGCCTTGCCCGCCGAAGCCGACGCCGAAGCCGACGGTGATGCCGATGCCGATGCCGAAGGCGACGCGGAGGCCGAAGCCGAAGCGGACGCCGACGGCGACGCGCTCGCGCACGGCCCGTCCGCGAACGGGTTGGGCGGGAGCGGGTCGCTCGGCCCGGCCATCGGCAGCAGTGCGGCCACCAGGGCCACCGCCGGGAAGCCGGCGATCGCGGTGAACTTGGCCGCGCCGTGCAGCGGCCGGGACGAGCCGTTCAGCGGGTCGGGGGTGCTGCCGGGGCGGCTAGGCGCCGACCCGGCCCAGGGTTCCCCCAGGCCGCCGCCGTTCCCGCCGGCCCGCGGGGCCGGCTGGTGTGCGGGTTCGGACGCAGGCTGCGGCGGAATCGGCGGTGGCGATACCGCGGGTTGGACCGCGGTGGTCTCGCCGGTCGACGGAGGGACGGGCGGTGCGGGCGGCGGCACGAAGATGTCGAGCCCGTCGTGCGGCCCGTCCAGCAGGTCGGATTCCCCGCCGCCGCCGCCGTCGCCGGACGCCGGGTCGGCCGGGTCCGCGTCGTCCTCCGCGTCCTCGTCCGGCGCCCAGGCCAGGGCCAGGGTGCCGCCGATCGACACGGAGAGCAGCCCCATGAAGAAGCCGCCGAGATTCGACGTGATGAACGAGATGAACCCGCAGACCAGCGCCACGACGCCGGCGTATATCCGGAATTGCGGCTGGAACCAGATCATCACGGCCAGCAGGATCAGCATCGTGCCGATGATCGCCGAGGCCGCGCCCGCCATCGTGGTCATCGTGACGCTGACGTCGCCCAGCCGCAGCGTGGCGTACGGGAAGTACAGGATCGGCACGGACCCGAGCAGGATGAAGAACCCCGCCCAGAACGGCCGGGCGTGCCGCCACTCGTGGACCCGGCGGCGCTCCCGCTTGAACGGGCCGCGGAACTTCGGCCCGTCGTCGGCCCGGTCGGCCTTGGCGTGCGAGGTCTGCGGCATCCCCTCCGGCGGAGGAGTGGCCTGCGGCTGGGTGCTACTCACGAAAAGCTCCAGTGGGAGGCGCCTGGATCGACATGTCACCCCGAGTGCGGGCGGGTGCGGGGGCGGGCCGGGTGCACGGAGTGCCGTGGCGCCGCCCCCGCGTACGTCCGATCAGAAACATTCCTTGTTGTCGAAGTTGACCGACAGGTCGAGGCTCGGCAGGTAGAACGTCTCCGCGCTGACGCCGTAGACGGTCTGGCGCGGGTTGTTCACGATGACGGTGTCGACCTGCTGGGCGAACATGCCGGGCGCCGGAGCCTTGCCGCCGATCGGGCCCTTGGTCGTCGCCTGTCCGTCGATGCCGATGTCGACGCCCTTGAATGTGGCCTCGCCCTGGAGCTGCGCCAGGTTGGCGACCATGTTGTCGGCCTTCGCGGTGCCGCCCGACTTGATGACCATGACCACCGAGTCGTGGCCCAGGATCGAGAACGGCAGCGGGATCTTCACCGACTGGCACAGGTTGTCGAACTCGGCGTGCGCGAAGCCCGAGTAGATGTTCGGCTTCGCGTCGTCGTTCTTGCCGCTCCCGGTCTTGGCGATGCCGCCGTACTGGGTGACGTCGGTGGCGACCATCTTGTCGCCGGACACCTTGAACGCGGTGCCGGAGATCGCGAACGACACCGGGATCGCACCGTTCGCCGCCGCGACCATGAGGCCCGAGATCACCGCGGTCGTCGGGATGAGCGCCAGACCGAACCGCTTCCAGCGCGTGCGGCCGGCCGCGGCCTTGGACTTGGCCATGGTCCTCCTTAGGGGACAGGTTCCGTCCGTACGCGGCCGGGGCGGCGCTGCGCACGGGGACGCAAAGGACGACAAAGCAAGCCCCGTTGTCGCGCGTGCGCGTCGAGCAAGGGGGCCGGAGGCCGTACCTGTCCGTGGTCGTCTGAGCGGAGGACCGGCACGGGCCTGGATGGGGATGAGGTCCGTCCGGCCGGACCCGGCCGGCTGCCGGGGCGGAACGGATGGACCGAGCGGGCCGATCGTGGCCCACTGTGGGCCGCGGCACAAGAGTCTTGTTACCGGCAAGTAATGGACGAGAACACGTTCCTGCTACCGGGTGCGCAGCGGCGTGTTACCCGGAGTAATAGCGGCCGGATTCGGCTGGGGTATTTTGACCTGCTTGTCGTAAATTGCGACAACGCGCAGCGCACCCACAGCCACCGAAAGCACACACGGTCAAAGATTTGCAAAGACTCCAGGTGGGCCGCCGGAGCCGGGCGGCAAACGCAAGATCCCCGCGGCGTTCCGGAGATCCGGAAAGCCGCGGGGATCCGCGAACTCCAATGGCGATAAATCGCCGGTCAGAACAGCACGCTGGTCAGCGCCGCCCGCGCCTTGATCACGCGCGGGTCGTCCGAACCGACCAGGTCGAAGAGACCGAGCAGGTGGACACGTGCCTTGTTGCGGTCGTCGCCCGCCGTGCGGCGCACGGTCTCGACCATCCGGCCGAAGGCGTCCTCGACGTGCCCGCCGGCGATGTCGAGGTCCGCGACGACCGCCTGCGCGTCCACGTCCGTCGGGGCGTCGGCGGCCTTCTGCCGTGCCGCGGCGGCGTCGACGTCCTGCGTGCGCAGGAGCAGCTCGACCTGCCCGAGCGCCAGCTTCGCCTCGGTGTGCGCGGGGTACTCGGCCAGCACATTCCGGTACGCCTGCGCGGCACCCGCGAAGTCGCCCGCGTCCAGCGCCTCTTCGGCCGGGGCGAGCAGCGGGTCGCCCAGCGGCTCGGCGCCCTCGTCCTGCTCCTCGCCGTCGCGAGCGCCGCCCGGGGCGCCGGCCAGGCCGGTCAGCCCGAACCGCTGCTCGCCGACCGCGATGAGCTGGTCGAGGATGCCGCGGAGCTGCTCTTCGGTGGGCGCGGCGCGGTCGAACATCGGGGCCAGCTGGCCGCCGACCACCGCGACCGCGGCGGGCAGGCCCTGCACGCCGGCCTGCATGACGAGTTCCTGGGCGAGCTGCGGGGTGGCGTCGATGTCCAGGCGGGCGAGCACGAAGCGGCCCGCGTACTCCGCGGCGAGGAGGTCGAACACCGCGCCCAGCTCGATGCTGTGCGGCGAGCGCTGCGAGGAGAACTCCAGCACCACCGGAGCCTGCTGGGACAACGCGAGGACCGAGTCGAAGTTCTCCTCGGTGAGGTCGAAGACGAACTCTCCGGAGCCCGCGCCTTGGTCAGCGCCACCCTGCGGGGCGCTGGCCGCCCGTGCGGCTCGCTGCGCGGCGGCGTCGGACGCCGCCTTGACCGCGCCGAGGTCGACAACCCCGCGCATCGACATGTTTCGTGGCTGCATAGGCCCTATCTTCCCCCGTGGCGGGCCCGCGCGGCGCACGGGTCGGCCCCATTCACCCCGCAAGGTGGTCGCGGCCGCGTCCGGGACACCCCCGCGAGGCGTGCGGGGCGGCGTTCCGGGCCGTGCGGCCGCGGGCAGGCAGCGATCGGCGTGCTCGAATCCCCATCCAGGCACCGTGATTCGCTACGACCCGTAGCGTAACGGGGAAGCGGGCGTCCGCCGCAAGTGCCGCCGCCGAAAATCAAGGGGTTTCGGCCTGTGAATTGGCTCACGCGACCGTCCGGTTCATATGCCCGCAAGTCCTGTGACGGCGATCATCGACGCTGACGTTACGAGCCGGTAACCTGACGGGCCGTACCGGGACGTATCCCGGCCTCCCGCGGATCGGCATGAGCGACACATGAGCGAGAACGGCACCGGCGCGGCGTCCCGCAAGGGCCGGCCGCGCAGTCCGGAGGCGGACGACGCAATCCTCGACGCGACGCGCGCGCTGCTCGCGGACCGCGGGTGGGCGGCGCTCACCATCGGGGACGTCGCGGTCCGCGCGGGCGTCGCCAAGACCACGCTGTACCGGCGCTGGGCGTCCAAGCAGGAACTCGTGCTGGCCGCGGTGGCGGACATGCTCGACACGCTCCACCTGCCCGATTGCGGCGATCTGGCGGCCGATCTGGAGTCGGTGGTGCGCCAGTTCGCGGCGCTGCTGGCCCGCCCGGAGATGCAGACCGCGCTCATGGGCCTGGTCGCCGACTCCACCCGGGACCCGGAACTCCGGCTACGGGTCCGGGAGGTCATCGTCGACCCGCAGAAGCGCCTGGTGGTCGAGGGCCGCGCGCAGGCCCGCGCCCGCGGCGAGACGACCGCGGCGAACGCGATCGACGTGGACCTGGTCTTCGACATCATCGCGGGGACGGTCGTGCAGCACATGCTGGTGAGCGCCGAACCGGCCGCGGACGTGTGGGTGAAGAAGTTCGTGGCGTTCGTCGGCGCGGGACTGATGGGGACGGCGGAGGGCCTGCCCGCGGACTGATCCGGAACCCGCGGAGGAACGCGAAGGGACCGGCCACGCGATGCGCGGCCGGCCCTTCGTTTGCCGGCGGGTGCCCGGGCCGCCTACCGGCCCGGACGGCGTCAGGCCGACGCGGCCGCGGGGGCCTCGGCGCGCTCGGCGGCGTCGAGTTCGTCCTTGGCCTTGGCCTTGAAGTAGAAGCTGCCGAACGGCGGGATCGCCCAGGCGATCGCGATCGCCGTCTTCTTGCCGTCCCAGCCGAGCTTCGTGCGCAGGTCGAGGGCCAGCAGGATGTACGCGACGAACAGCACACCGTGGATGAGGCCCAGCGGCATCATCAGGTAGTCGATGTCGGAGATGCGGCTGAGCAGCGATCCGAAGATCAGCAGCGCCGGGAAGGACAGGCCTTCGAGGGTCGCGACCAGCCGGAACCGGGACACGGGGTTGGACAGCATGAGTTCACCTTCGGATACGGCGGTTCGGAGTGGCCGAACCGGCACTCCGCGGGAGGGGCCGGACCCGCGCTTCGACGGGGCCCGGCGGGGCGTCAGGCCTGGACCGGCTCCGGGGCCCGTCCGTTCTCCCGGACGGACTCGACGACCTTCCGCTCGGCAACGAACGACGCACCGGGGAGGGTTCCGGCGAGCATGATCGCCAGCATGCGCCCGACCGGCCACTTCATCTTCATGCTCAGGTCGAACGCGGTGACCAGGTAGATCATGTAGAAGAGGCCGTGCAACTGGCTGACGTACAGGGTGAGGGTGGCGCCCATGTCGAAGCCGTACTTGAAGACCATGCACAGGCAGAGCAGGAGCAGCCATACACCGGTGACGTAGGCCATCACGCGGTAGCGGGTCAGGACAGCAGGCTTCACGGGTACACCTTCATCGACGTTTCGCCACGTTTGCGCTCCGATTCACGAGCGCGCAAGCAGACTACGTCGCGCTCCCCGCAGGCTCCGAATCGGCCCCCTGTTCCGGCACCGCGGCGGCCTCCTCGCCCGGCTTCCCGACCGGCTCTCCGGCCGCGCCCCCGACCGGTTCCCCGGCCCGCCCCTCGGCCTGTTCTTCGGCCTGTTCTTGGGCCTGTTCTTGGGCCTGTTCTTGGGCCGGCTCCTCGTCCGGGGTGAAGTCGCCCGCGTCGACGCGCAGCGGCAGCAGGACGCGGAAGATCTCGGCGCACTGCTCGGCGTCGTACACGCCGAGCCCGAAGTCGTTGGCCATCAGCTCGGCGGTGGCGCGTTCGACGACGTCGCGGCCCTTGTCGGTGATGGTGGCCAGGATGCCGCGGCCGTCCCGGGGGTTGGGGCGGCGGGCGACGAACTCGGACTTCTCCAGGCGGTCGATGGTGTTCGTCACGCTCGTCGGATGCACCATCAGGCGCTCGCCGATCTTGGAGAGCGGCAGCGCGCCGGTGCGGCTGAACGTGAGCAGCACGAGAGCCTCGTAGCGGGCGAAGGTGAGCCCGTACGGCTTGAGCACCGCGTCCGCCTCCGCGAGCAGGATCTGCTGGGCCCGCATGATCGACGTGATGGCGGCCATCGGGGGGCACGGGCCCCAGTGCCGCTCCCAGGATTGGGCGGCGCGGGCGATCGGGTCGAAGGGAAGGTTCAGCGGCTTGGACACGGGCGCAGCGTAGCCCCGATTCCTACCGACGGGTACGAAGCGCCCACAATACGGCCACCCCCACCCGGCCTTCACCTTTTGATGACTCGCCCTTGACGCGCCCGTTAACCGATGGACTGCGCGTGATGTCCCCGCGCCCCTACCGTGCGCGAGGTGGACTGGAATCGCCGAGCCTGCGCACGCCGCGGACATGAGACTTACGCCCCCGACGAGCCCGCGCTGCGGGCTCGCCTGCAGACCGAGACGCCCATGGGCGAGGCCTGGCGCTGCCTGCGCTGCGGCGACTTCGTCCTCGGCGGCCCCAAGGGCACCGGCCCTGCCGAGGAGGCCCCGGAGGTGCTGCGCGGCCGCGCGCTGCGCGACGTGCTGATCCTGCGCTTCCTCGCCATCGAGCGGGCGCTGCGCGGGGTGCTGGTACTGGCCGCGGCCTACGGTGTGTGGCGCTTCAGCAACTCGCGCGACTCGGTGCGCCGGGTCTTCGAGGAGGACGTCACGCTGCTCAAGCCGCTGGCGCAGCGCTACGGCTGGGACCTCGACCACTCGCCGATCGTCGAGTCGATCCGCAAGACGTTCGAGTACAAGCATTCGACGCTGGTGTACGTCGCCGTCGGCCTCGCCGTGTACGCGGTCATCGAGATCGTCGAAGCGGTCGGCCTGTGGATGGTGAAGCGCTGGGCCGAGTACCTCACGGTGGTCGCCACGGCGATGTTCCTGCCGCTGGAGGTCTACGAGCTGACCGAGAAGATCAGCTACGTCAAGATCGCCACGCTCGTCCTCAACATCCTCGCCGTCCTCTACATCGTGGTCGCGAAACGGCTCTTCGGGGTGCGCGGCGGCCATGCCGCGTTCGAGGCGGCGCGCCGCGAGGAGTCGCTGCTGGAGGTCCAGGACGCCGCGCACGGCGGTCCGGTGCGCCAGCCGTGGCAGGAGCGCCTGGTCGGCCAGGGCGGTCCGCCGGCGATGGAGGCGGCCAAACCGGTCGGGTGATGGATGGCGCGCCGTTTTTACGGTGTTATTGCTTTGGGGGATCGGACGGAAGGCCGGTTCCCCGAACGCGATCGTGCGGCGCCAAACATTATTGAATGTTCAACTGAACGAGGTACCCTGGTCTCATGAACGAACCGGAGACTCGCTGGCTGAGCGACGAAGAACAGCAGATGTGGCGGGCCTCCTTGGGCGTGCTCAATCTGCTTCCTCTGTACCTGGAACGCGACCTCCAGCAGCACGGCCTGACCATGCACGACTACGAGATCCTCGTCCGGCTGTCCGAGGCTCCCGAACGCCGCATCCGGCTGACCGAGCTGGCGGGCCTGAGCCACCAGTCGAAGAGCCGCCTGTCGCACCAGATGACCCGCATGGAGAACGCGGGGCTGGTGGTGCGCGAGAGCTGCGACTCGGACCGGCGCGGCCAGTGGGCGGTGCTCACCGACGCGGGCTGGGACCGGCTGGTCAAGGCCGCGCCCGACCACGTGGAGAGCGTCCGGCGGCACTATCTGGACCTGCTGACCGACGAGCAGAAGCGGGCCATCCTGGAGGCCTTCGCGGACGTCGTCGAGCACCTGCGCGGCGTCGACAACGGGGCGACCTGCCCGTCGCTGGCGGGCGAGCGCGCCGGAGCGCGGCCGAAGCCGCGGCCCGGGACGGCCGAGGCCGTCGCGCCGCGCTGAGCCGCTCCGCGCCCGGCTGCCCCGCGCCCGCTCACCCCACGCTCGGCTGCCCCGCGCTCGGCTGCCCCGCGCCGAGTCCGGCCACCAGCTCGTCGGCCGCCGCGTAGGGGTCGAGCGTGCCGTCCACCACGCGGTCGGCCAGCGCGTCGCCGGCCGCCGACAGGCCGCCCATGCGGGCGCGCAGGGCGGCCAGGGCGATGGCCTCGATTTCCGCGCGCACCCGCCGTTGGCGGCGCGTGCGCAGCATGCCGTTGCCGGACATCCACGCATGGTGCTTTTCCAAGGCCTCGACGACCTCGTCGAGGCCTTCGCCGCGTGAGGCGACGGTCTTGAGGATCGGCGGCCGCCATGCACCCGCCTCGCGGGCGGGGCCGAGGGACAGCATGTGGTTGAGTTCGCGCGCGGTGGTCTGCGCGCCGTCCCGGTCGGCCTTGTTGACCACGTAGACGTCGCCGATCTCGAGGATCCCGGCCTTGGCGGCCTGGATGCCGTCCCCCATGCCGGGGGCCATCAGCACGACGGTGGTGTCCGCGGCCGACGCGACCTCGATCTCCGACTGCCCGACGCCGACCGTCTCGACGAGGATCACGTCGCACCCGGCCGCGTCCAGCACCCGCAGCGCCTGCGGGGTCGCCCACGCCAGGCCGCCCAGGTGGCCGCGGGACGCCATCGACCGGATGAACACCTCCGGGTCGGTCGCGTGGTCCTGCATGCGGATCCGGTCGCCGAGCAGCGCCCCGCCGGAGAACGGCGACGACGGGTCGACCGCCAGCACGCCGACCCGCTTGCCGCGCGCCCGGAAGGCGCCGACCAGCGCCGAGGTCGACGTGGACTTGCCGACACCGGGCGGGCCGGTGAGGCCGACGACGTACGCGTGCCCGGTGTACGGCGCGAGCGCGGCCATGACCTCGCGGAGCACCGGCGAGGCGTCCTCCACCAGCGAGATCAGCCGGGCCACGGCGCGCGGCTGCCCGTCCCGGGCCTGCGCGACGAGCGTCGGTACATCGGTGCGCCGCGGCACGGCAGCTCCTTCACGGGTCACGAATCACGGCCTTCAGCACACACTGCCCGGGTACCCGGGCGCCCGAACGGGCGCCCGCCCGAACAAATGCGACGCGCGGGCGGCCAGGCCGCCCGCGCGTCGTGGTGGTCCGGTCCGCGTCAGCTCCGCGGCACCGTGAGGATCAGGGCGTCGCCCTGGCCGCCGCCGCCGCACAGCGCGGCCGCGCCGGTGCCGCCGCCGCGGCGCTTCAGCTCGAGCGCCAGGTGCAGCACCACGCGGGCGCCGGACATGCCGATCGGGTGGCCGAGCGCGATCGCGCCGCCGTTGACGTTGACCTTCGTCTCGTCGACGCCGAGGTCGCGCATCGACTGGACGCCGACCGACGCGAACGCCTCGTTGATCTCGATGAGGTCCAGGTCGTCGACCGTGAGGTCCTGCTTGCCGAGCGCGTGCTTGATCGCGTTCGACGGCTGCGACTGGAGCGAGTTGTCCGGGCCCGCGACGTTGCCGTGCGCGCCGATCTCGGCCAGCCACTCGAGGCCCAGCTCTTCGGCCTTGGCCTTGGACATGACGACGACGGCGCAGGCGCCGTCGGAGATCTGCGACGCCGAGCCGGCGGTGATGGTGCCGTCCTTGGTGAACGCCGGGCGGAGCTTGGCCAGCGACTCCGCGGTGGTGTCGGCACGCACGCCCTCGTCGACCGAGAACTGCACCGGCTCGCCCTTCCGCTGCGGGATGGCGACCGGGACGATCTCGTCGTCGTACACGCCGTTCTTCTGCGCGGCGGCGGCACGCTGGTGCGATCGGGCGGAGAACTCGTCCTGCTCTTCGCGCGTGATGCCGAGCTTGGCGTTGTGGTACTCGGTCGACTCGCCCATCGGGATCTTGTCGAACACGTCGGTGAGGCCGTCGTACGCCATCGCGTCGAGCATCTCGATCGCGCCGTACTTGAAGCCCTCGCGCGACTTCGGCAGCAGGTGCGGCGCGTTGGTCATGGACTCCATGCCGCCCGCGACGACGATGTCGAACTCGCCCGCGCGGATGAGCTGGTCGGCCAGCGCGATGGAGTCGAGGCCGGAGAGGCAGACCTTGTTGATGGTCAGCGACGGCACGTTCATCGGGATGCCGCCCTTGACCGCGGCCTGGCGGGCGGGCATCTGCCCGGCACCGGCCTGCAGCACCTGGCCGAGGATGACGTACTGCACCTGCTCGCCCGTGACGCCGGCGCGCTCCAGCGCGGCCTTGATCACGATGCCGCCGAGGTCGGTCGCGGAGAAGCCCTTGAGCGAGCCGAGGAGACGGCCCATGGGGGTCCGAGCCCCCGCGACGATGACAGAACCGGCCATGACAGTGGCCTCCTAAGAAGGTCAGCCCTGATGGGAAGTTGAGGGTGTGGGCGGAAACATACCCGGATGCGGTGCTTGGTCGGCAGGGGTCCCGTTGTGACGGAACGCACGACCCACCTCGGGAGACCCGATGGGGTCTCGATCCATAGTGTCGCTCTAGTGTCGCTTCGACATGCAGGGTACCTACCCAGAGGTAACCCGACGACCCGGGAGGGCATCGTGCTCACGCGCATCGACCACATCGGCATCGCCTGCCGCAACCTCGACGAGACCGTGGAGTTCTACCGGGCCACGTACGGCTTCGAGGTGTTCCACACCGAGGTCAACGAGGAGCAAGGCGTCCGCGAGGCCATGCTCAAGATCAACGAGACGGACGACGGCGGCGCGTCCTACCTCCAGCTCCTGGAGCCGATCCGCGAGGACTCGACGGTCGCGAAGTGGCTCGAGAAGAACGGCGAGGGCGTCCATCACATCGCCTTCGGCACCGCGGACGTGGACGGCGAGAGCGAAGCCATCCGCGGCAAGGGCGTCCGGGTGTTGTACGACGAGCCGCGGCGCGGTTCGATGGGCTCCCGCATCACGTTCCTGCACCCCAAGGACTGCCACGGCGTGCTCACCGAGCTGGTCACCTCCGCGCCCGCGGACGCCGCCGGGCACTGAGCCGCACCGGGCGCCGGCCCGGTTACATGCCGACACGGCAACCGGCAAAAACGCTGACACAGCGTCAAACAGGGGGCGGGATTCCTACGGACCCGCCCCTTGGCACGCCCCGGTGATCACGGTTACGTTACCGATGGGTAGTTTCCGCACAACCCTCAACTCCCGACGCCGACCCTGGAGGCCGACGATGAAGGAGATCCTCGACGCCATCCTTGCTGGGGACACCCCGCAGGAAGCGTACGAAGCCCTTCCCCTGCCCGAGTCCACCCGTGCCGTCACCGTCCACAAGGACGAAGAGACGATGTTCGACGGGATGGACTCCCGCGAGAAGGACCCGCGCCGCTCGCTGCACCTCGACGAGGTGGCCCTCCCCGAGCTGGGCCCGGGTGAGGCTCTGGTCGCCGTCATGGCGTCCGCGATCAACTACAACACCGTGTGGTCCTCGATCTTCGAGCCGGTCTCCACGTTCCGGTTCCTGGAGCGCTACGGCCGCATGTCCCCCCTCACCAAGCGGCACGACCTGCCCTACCACGTCCTCGGCTCCGACCTGGCCGGCGTCGTGCTGCGGACCGGCCCCGGCGTGCACGCGTGGAAGGCGGGCGACGAGGTCGTCGCGCACTGCCTCTCCGTCGAGCTGGAGAGCGCGGACGGCCACAACGACACGATGCTCGACCCCGAGCAGCGGATCTGGGGCTTCGAGACCAACTTCGGCGGCCTCGCGGACATCGCGCTGGTGAAGTCGAACCAGCTCATGCCGAAGCCGGCGCACCTGTCGTGGGAGGAAGCCGCCTCCCCCGGCCTGGTGAACTCCACCGCCTACCGCCAGCTGGTGTCGCGCAACGGCGCGGGTATGAAGCAGGGCGACAACGTGCTGATCTGGGGCGCGTCGGGCGGGCTGGGGTCGTACGCGACGCAGTTCGCGCTCAACGGCGGCGCCACGCCGATCTGCGTGGTGTCCTCCGAGGACAAGGCGCAGATCTGCCGCGACATGGGCGCCGACCTGGTCATCGACCGCAAGGCCGAGGGCTTCAAGTTCTGGAAGGACGAGCACAACCAGGACCCGAAGGAGTGGAACCGCTTCGGCAAGCTCATCCGCGAGCTGACCGGCGGCGAGGACGTCGACATCGTCTTCGAGCACCCGGGCCGTGAGACGTTCGGCGCGTCGGTCTACGTGACGCGCAAGGGCGGCACGATCGTGACCTGCGCGTCGACCTCGGGCTTCGTGCACGAGTACGACAACCGGTACCTGTGGATGAACCTCAAGCGCATCGTGGGCTCGCACTTCGCGAACTACCGCGAGGCGTGGGAGGCGAACCGCCTCGTCGCCAAGGGCAAGATCCACCCGACGGTGTCGCGCACGTACGCCATGGAGGAGACCGGCCAGGCGGCGTTCGACGTGCACCGCAACCTGCACCAGGGCAAGGTCGGCGTCCTGTGCCTGGCCCCGGAGGAGGGCCTCGGCGTCCGCAACCCGGAACTCCGCGCGAAGCACATCAACGAGATCAACCGCTTCCGCAACATCTGACGCACACCCCGCGGCCCCGCTTCCCCGCCGAACGGCGCGGAGGCGGGGCCGCGGGCGTTGGGCCGCCTCGGACGGGCGGTGTTTCCTCGGCCGGGTGGCCGCCGGTCGTGTGAGTCGAGTCACGTGGCGGGGGGTGGAACGCGGGGGGCTGGGGGCGTGGTTGGGGGGTGCGGGTGGGAAATCGTTCGTCGAGGCGGCACTAAGCTCTCCCGGGATCTGACACCATTTCCCCTGGCGGCGCACGGGCAGGCGGGCGGCTCGCGCGCCGGGGCATTACGGTGGCTGCCTGCACCGGCCTCCGCCCGGCGGATACGGTCGAGATCCGGCGGATCCCCCGTTTTCCGGTCGAACGCGGATCGGAGACCGGTCGGGATCGGGTTGGAACCGCTCGGGTCCGGAGGAGTCCGGAAGAGTTCGGTTCTCGGGCGGATTCGGGCCGGTCCGGGTCTGGTCAGCCCCGGGGATGGGTCGGATACGGTAACGGCGCTGGTGAAGACGCGGCCAGGGGATGGAGTGGGACCCCACAGTGCGGGGCTACGACGACCGCTTCGAGGTTGACGACGGCCTCGGCCAGATCGAAGCCGAGATGAAGCGGCTGCGAACTGAGCGCGAGGAGAGTGTCGCGCACGCGGAGGACCTCGGTTATCAGGTCGAGGTGCTTCGCGCAAAGCTGCATGACCTCAGACGCCAGCTCGCCACTCCCCGTTTCGACAGCATCGGCGGCCAAGCCGAGCAGATGCTCCGCAACGCCCAGCTGCAGGCCGAGCAGGTCCGCGCGGACGCCGAGCGCGAAGTCGCCGAGTCCCGCGCCCACACCCAGCGCCTCATGCAGGAGGCCCAGCAGCGCTCCGCGCAGTTCGAGGCCGACTGGCAGGCCGAACTCGCGGCCCGCCGCCGCCGTCTCGACGAAGAGCTGGCGCACGCCCGGCAGCAGACCGAGGCCCGCGTCGGCGAGAACGTCCAGTGGGCCGAGCAGGTCCGCGCGCAGGCCGACGAGCGCGCCCGCCAGGTCGTCGAACAGGCCCGCGCCGAAGCCGAGCGGCTGCTCGCCGAGGCGTCCGCGCAGGCGATCGCCGCCCGCGACCAGGCCTCCGGCGCCGCGCACCGCGCGCAGGCCGACGCGGACACCGTGCTGGCCCGCGCTCAGGCCGAGGCCGACCGCATGCTGGCCGCCGCGCAGAAGCGCGCGGACTCGGTCGGCGAACAGGTCGACCAGATCACGTCGGACCACCGCAACCAGGCCGAGGCGTTGGTGGACGGCGCCCGGCAGGAAGCCGACCGCATCCGCCACGAGGCCCGCGCCGAAGCGCACCGGGTCACCGGCGAGGCCGCCGAACGCGCCGAAGGCGCCTCGGCGAACACCGCGAGCATGCTGCGCGACGCGCAGGAGGAAGTCGCCCGCCTGCGCGCCGAAGCGGCCGCCGAGGCCGAACGCCACCAGGCGGAGGCCGAGCGCCTCAAGGGCGAAGCCGAAGCCCTCCTCCAGGTCGCCGGCACCGACGCCGCGGACCGCATGGAGAAGGCGACCAGCACCGCCGAGTCGCTGATCGGCAAAGCCCGTACCGACGCCGACGAACTCCTCGCCAAGGCCCGTGAAGAGGCCGAGGACGTCCTGACGAAGGCGCGCACCAGCGCCGACGAGCACACCGCGAAGGTCAAGGGCGAAGCCGACAAGCACGCCGCGCAGGTCCGCGGCGACGCCGACGAACAGGCCGAGCGGGTACGCACCGAGGCCGCCGCGGAAGCCGAGCGCATCCGCGGCGAGGTGTCCGGCCTGCTGGAGGCCGCCCGCGCCGAGGCCGCCGAACTCGCCGAGCAGGCCCGGGCCGAGGCCAACCGGCTGCGCGCCGAGGCGGAAGCCGCCGCGGAGAGCCTGCGCACCGAAACGGTCGCGCAGGCGGAGGCGGACCGGGACGCCGCGCTCGACGAGGCCGCGCAGGCCCGCGAGAAGGCGCTCGGCATGCACGCCGAGGTCACCGCGGCGATAGAAGAGCAGCGCGCCGAGGCCGACCGGCTCAAGTCCGAGGCCACGGCGGCGAAGCAGCAGGCCGAGGAGGAGTCCGCCGAGCGTCTGGCGGCCGCGACCGCGCGCGCCGACGAGATGCTCGCGAAGGCCGAAGCCGCCGCCGCGAAGCAGCAGGCCGAGGCGGCGCGGGCGCTTGCGCAGGCCGAGTCCGGTGCCGCGGAGCAGTTGGCGGCGGCGACCGCGGCGGCCGAGGAACTCCTGGGCCAAGCCCGCGCCGAGGCCGAACGGCTGCGCGCCGAGGCCGACCGCATGGTCGCCGAGTCGGAGGCGCAGGCGGGCGAGCGGCTGGAGTCCGCGTCCGCGGCGGCCGACGAGGTGCTCGCCAAGGCACGTGCGGAGGCCGAGCGGACGACCGCGGAAGCGCGTACCGAAGCGGACGAACTCCGCTCGCGGGCCCAGGCGGACGCCGAAGCCGTGGAAGCGCGCACCCGCGAGACCGGGGAACGCCTCCTCGCCGAGGCGAAGACGCACACCGACGAAGTCAAGGCGCGTGCTGAGGCCGCGGCCGAGGAGATCCTGGAGCGCGCGCAGGCCGAGTCCGGCAAGCTGCGCGAGAAGGCGGTGGCCGACACCGCCCGGCTCCGGGACCTGACACAACGCCAGCAGGCCGAGTCCGCCGAACGGTTGGAGGCCGCGCGGGCCGAGGCCGAGCGCCTGGCCACGGAGTCCGCGGAAGCTGCCGCGCAGGTGCGCGCGGAAGCCGATACCATCGCCGGCGAACTCGTCGCCACCGCCAAGGCGGAGGCCGAGCGCGTCCAGCAGCAGGCCGCCGAGACCGCCGGCCGCGCGCACGCGGAGGCCGAGGAACTCCTCGCCACCGCCCGCGCCGACGCGACGAAGAACACCGAGACGGCCACCCGCCGCGCCCAGGACCTCGTGCGCGAAGCCGAGACGTGGTCGAACGAACTGCGCGCGGAGTCCCAGGCGTGGGCCGACAACCTGCGCAACGACGCCGAGACGTGGGCGACCGGCGTCCGCACCGAAGCCGAGACCCGCGCCGCCGAGCTGCAGACCGAAACCGAGTCGTGGGCCGACGACTTGCGCCGCAAGACCGAGGCCTGGGCCGCCGCGCTGCGCGGCGAGACCGAGGCGTGGTCCCGCGAGCTGCGCACGGCGTCCGAGTCCGAAGCCGAACAGCTCCGCACCACGTCCGAACTCCAGGCCGCCGAACTCCGCGCCACGACGAAGGCGCAGGCCGAGGAACTCCGCGACGCCACCGAGGCATGGGCGGCCAAGGTCCGCACCACGACCGAAGCGCAGGCCGAAGAGCTGCGCACCGCGACCGAGGCCTGGGCCGCGGACCTGCGCGGCACGACCGAAGCGCTGGTCGCCGAGATGGACCGCGACGCCGAGACGCGGGCCGCCGAGTTGCGCCGGGCGTCCGAGACCGACCGCCGCGAGGCGCAGGCCACCCTCAAGGCGGCGCGCGCCGAAGCCGCGGCGCTGACCGAACACGCCGCCGCGGAAGCCGCTTCCGTCACGGAACGCGCCGCCGCCGAGGCGGCCAAGCGGACCGAGACCGCGGCCCGCAACGCCGAACAACTGCTCGCCAAGATCCGCGCCGAAGCCGAGGAGATCCTCGGCGACGCCCGCGGCGAAGGCGAAGGCATCCGCAACGCCGCCCGCCGCGACGCCGCCGAACTGCGCGCGGACACCGAAGCGGCGGTCCGCCGGCAGCGCGAGGAATCCGAAGCCGGCGCGGCTCGCACGGTCGCGGAAGCCGAACGCATGTCCGCCGAGGTCCGCGAGACCGCCCGGCAGGCCCTCGAAGAGGCCCGCCTGGAGGTCGTCGACCTGCGCGACCGCACGCAGGCCCGGGCCCGCGAACTCGTCGAGGCCGCCGAGACCAAGGCCCGCGAGATCCAGGACGCCGCGCAGCTCAAGCTCCGCAAGGCGGACGAAGAAAGCGCCCGCACGATCCGCGAGGCCAAGGGCGAAGCCGACACCATCCGCGCGGCCGTCTCCGGCATAGAGGATGCGGCGCACGAAGAGATGGCGCGGCTGCGCACCGAGGCCGAACGGGAGTTGGCCAAGTCCCGCGACGAGGCGCAGACCCATCTGGTGCGCGCCCGCGCCGAGGCGGACGCCACGGTCACCGCGGCCCGCAAGCTGGCCGAACGCCTCAAGAACGACTCCGAGCGCGAAGCCGAACGCACCCGCACCGCGGGCCGCGACGAGGCGACCGCGACGCTGAAGTCCGCGGAGTCCGACGCCAAGTCGATGCGCGAGAAGGCCAAGGCGACCCTCGACCAGGCGGTCGACGAGGCCGAGGAAACGCTGGTCAAGACGAAGGGCCACGTCACCGAACTCGTCGCGCAGGCCGAGCGCAAGGCCGAGCAGAAGCTGAAGTCCGCGTCCGAGCAGGCCACCAAGCTCGTCGCGGAGGCGGAGGCGGAGGACCACCGGCTGCGCACCGAGGCCGCCGACGTCATCGAGAAGGCCCGCAAGGACTCCGACAAGATGATCGCGGAGACCCGCCGGGACACCTCCGCCACCCGCGAACGCGCGGACAAGGAAGCCGAAGAAGCCGTCGAAGCAGCCCGCAAGCAGGCCGCGGAAAGCCTCAAGGCGGCGGGCAAGCGCGTCGACGCGCTCGTCGAAGCGGCCGAGGAACAGTGCGCCAAGTCCGTTGCCGAGGGCGAGAAGGCGAAAGCGGATGCCATGGAAGAAGCCGAGCGGATCCGCGACAAGGCCAGCGCCGAGGCCGATAGGGTACGTATTGCCGCGGTAAAGAAGGCCGAGGCGCTGCTTTCCGAGGCGGAGCAGCGGCTTGGCGATGCCCAGAAGGGCGCGGACGACCTGCGTGCGAAGGTGGCCGAACAGATCGCCGCCGCCCAGCGCGAGGCCCAGGCCGTCCGCCGCAAGACTGCGGCCGACGCGGACAGGATTCTGGACGACGCGCGGAGGGAGGCGGAACGCCTGCGCACCGAGGCTCGCAGGGAAGCCGAGCGGTCCCGGGCCGAAGGTCAGCGCAAGTTGGACGAACTCAACCGCCGCCGCAAGGACATCGCCACCGAAATGGCGCGCGTGCAGGGCGTCTTGGATGCACTGGCGTCTCCGGCCGGCTCGTCGTCGGGCAAGAACAGCAGCGCGTCACCACCCGATTGAGGGACGAAAGCCGGTTGTTCTCCGCAGCGTAGGTCGATGAGCCGTCTGATTCGTGCCAGGATTCCACCCGTCACCTCATTAACCGCACCGGTCATACGACAGGAACCCCATGAGCGACACACACTCTCCGCACGGCTTCGATCTCGTCCGCCGGGGCTACGACCGTTCGCAGGTCGACGACCGCATCACGAAGCTCGTCTCTGACCGGGACAGCGCCCTGGCCCGCATCTCCGCACTGGAGAAGCGCATCGAGGAACTCCACCTCGAAAGCCAGAACGTGCAGGCCCAGCTTGCCGATGCCGAGCCGTCGTACGCGGGCCTGGGTGCGCGCGTCGAGAAGATCCTGCGGCTGGCCGAGGAAGAGGCCAAGGACCTGCGCGAGGAGGCCCGCCGGGCCGCCGAGCAGCACCGCGAGCTGGCGGAAGCCGCGGCGCAGAACACCCGCGCCGAGGCCGAGCAGTACAGCAAGGAGCGCAAGGCGAAGGCCGAGGACGAGGGTTCGCGCATCCTCGACAAGGCCAAGACCGACGCGAACCAGCTGCGCGCGGAGGCGTCGAAGGACGCCGCGACCAAGCGCGAGGAAGCCGACGCGCTGTTCGAGGAGACCCGCGCCAAGGCCGCCCAGGCCGCCGCCGACTTCGAGACCAACCTGGCCAAGCGCCGCGAGCAGTCCGAGCGCGACCTGGCCGCCCGCCAGGCCAAGGCCGAGAAGCGCCTGTCCGAGGTGGAGCACCGCGCCGAGCAGCTGCGCCTGGAAGCGGAGAAGCTGCGCACCGACGCGGAGCGCCGTTCCCGTCAGACGATCGAGACCGCGCAGCGCCAGGCGGACGACATCGTCGCGGACGCCCGCGCGAAGGCCGACCGCATCCGCAGCGAGTCGGAGCGCGAGCTGGCGGCGCTGACGCACCGCCGCGACAGCATCAACGCCCAGCTGACCAACGTCCGCGAGATGCTCGCGACGCTGACCGGTGCGGCAGTTGCCGCGGCCGGCGGAGTCGGGGACGACGACGACAAGCTGACCGGGGTTCCGGCCCAGCAGACCCGATAGCGCGCCCCGGGTCCGCGGACACCGCGCGGTCCGGGCGGCACGTTCCCGCACGCCGCGCCCGTTTGCCGGTACGGCCGTTCCGATCCGTCGGGGCGGCCGTACGGCTTTTGTCCGGCCGCGGTACGCCGCACGGCGGCGCGGTCCCCTACGTCTCGCGGAGGAGACGAGGGACCTCCCTCGAACTTGAGAACGTCTCCGAACGCGCCTTGCGGGCGGCAAAGCGATCACCGTCGGTTCTCTATGGTGGTAGGGCACCGGGCACCCCGCAGCCGGCCCCGCCGGAGCGGCACCCGCACAAGCCGACCCCTACGAGGACGTGATGATCGAAGCCCAAGGCTTGACGAAACGGTACGGCACCAAGCTGGCGGTCGATCAGCTCTCGTTCCAGGTCCGGCCGGGTACGGTGACCGGCTTCCTCGGCCCGAACGGCTCCGGGAAGTCCACGACGATGCGGATGATCCTCGGCCTCGACTCGCCGACCGCGGGGAACGTTCTGGTCAACGGCCGTCCGTACCGGCACGTCGCCGCGCCGCTGCGCGAAGTCGGAGCGCTGCTGGACGCCAAGGCGATGCACGGCGGGCGCACCGCGTACAACCACTTGCTGTGCCTGGCGCAGAGCAACGGCATCCCGAGCCGCCGGGTCGACGAGGTGCTCGACATCGTCGGCGTCCGGGCGGTCGCGAAGAAGCGCACCCGCGGCTTCTCGCTCGGCATGGGCCAGCGGCTGGGCATCGCCACCGCGCTGCTCGGCGACCCGGGCATCCTGATGTTCGACGAGCCGGTCAACGGCCTGGACCCGGAGGGCATCCTCTGGATCCGCAACCTGATGAAGGCGCTCGCCGCGGAAGGCCGCACGGTGTTCGTGTCGAGCCACCTGATGAGCGAGATGCAGGTGACCGCGGACCATCTGATCGTCATCGGCCAGGGCCGGATGATCGCGGACATGTCCATGCGGGACTTCATCGAGCGGAACTCGCAGGCGTACACGATCGTGCGCTCGCCGCAGCTGGACAAGCTGACGGCGCTGGTGGAGGCGAAGGGCGGGACGGTCGCCCCGGACGAGGGCGGCGCGGTGCGGGTCACCGGGCCGGATCCGGCCGCGATCGGCGACATGGCGGCGGCGCACGGCATCGCCCTGCACGAGCTGGCGCCGAAGTTCGCGTCGCTCGAAGAGGTCTACATGGCGCTGACGGGGAACGCCGTCGAGTACCGCGCCGGGGTTCCGGGCCAGCCGCACCCCGGTGCGCCGGCTGCGCCGCAGGGCTGGGGGGCGCCCGCCGGGTGGGGTGCTCCGCCGCCCGGAACGGCGATGCCGCCGGCCGGTGCGCCGCCGGCCGCGTACCCCGCCCCGCAGATCCCCGCCCACGGAAGCGAGCGCTGACCATGGCAACTCCGACTCCCCCGCCGGCGCCGCCCGGTTCCGCGGCGCCGAACGGCCACGGTGCGCCGTACGGTCATCAGGCGCCAAGCTACGGGCAGCAGCCCTACGCCCAGCCGTACCCGCCGCAGGCGGGCATGCCCGGTGCGCAGCCCGCCCACCCCGTTCAGCCCGCGCAGTTCGGCGTGCCCGGTCCGGCGCATCCGCACTTCGGGCGGATCCTGCTGTCCGAGTGGACGAAGATCCGCACCGTCCGGTCGACGACGTGGACGCTGCTGGTGATGGCCGCCATCATCATCGGCATGGCGGCGATCGTCGGCGGCTCGGCGAACCCGAACACCGACCCGGACACCACGGTGACGCTGAGCCTGATCGGCGTGATGATCGCGCAGATCGCCGCGGCGTCGCTGGGCGTGCTGACCATTTCCGCGGAGTACACGACCGGGATGATCCGGTCGACGCTGACCGCGTATCCGCGCCGGGTGAGCGTGCTCGCGGCGAAGGCCGTGGTGTTCGCGGCGATCATGTTCGTGGTCGGGCTGGTGTCGTGCACCCTGGCCTTCCTGCTCGGCGACGCGATGATGGCGAGCGATGTCGCGCGGGAGCCGACGAACAGCGACATCGTGCGCGGCCTTGTCGGCAGCGCCGTCTACCTCGCGCTGATCGGCCTTTTCAGCCTCGGCATCGGGACGATGCTGCGGCACTCGGCGGGGGCGATCACCACGGTGCTCGGCCTGATCCTGCTGCCGTCGATGTTCGGCGGGTTCGTGCCGGGCAAGCTCGGCGAGGCGATCTCGCACTACAACCCGATGAACCTGCTGCTGAAGATGATCGCGGGCGCGGGCGACGTGGGCGGCAAGCTCGAACCGTGGCCGGGCATGCTGCTCATGGCGGCCTACGCGGGGGCGGCGCTGCTCGGCGGCGCGGTCCTGCTGCGATCGCGCGACGTCTGATCCGGCCTCCCGTTTCGCTTCGGCCTCGTCCGGCAATTTCCGTGCCGGACGGGGCCCTTTGCGTTTTCACGGCATTTGGACGGACATGCCGTTTCCGCCCAACCGGAACATACGCATCCGTATAGCCAAAGATGACAAAGGAGTTGCGGGAACCGGGACCTTCCGGCCCGGGAGTGTGAGGATAGGATCCCTAGCCATGTTTCGGGAGGGGACGAAAATGGTCGGGGGAAACGCCATATCCGCGGACCCCGCGGCCGATTCGCGTGCGCCCGTGCTCCCCCTCGCGGACCCGCCCGCCGAACCGCCCGCCGAACCACCGGCAACCGGATGGGCCATGCCGGGCACCCGGATCGCCCCGATGAGCGGTGCGGCGATCGCCACCGCGACCGCCGCCGCGATGCTCGGCCTCACCGCGGCGATCCTGTCGGTCCTCACCCTGCATTCCGACGGGGCGAACCTGCACGCGGGCATAGTCGCGCTGTTCTACCTGCCCTCCGGAATCGTCGGCGTGATCTCCGCCCGGCTCCAGCACCGGTTCGTCGGCGAGCGCTTCGCCGCGTTGCAGGCCGAGATCGCCCGGCGAGCCGACGGGCAGCGCCGCCTCGCCGACGAAATAGAACGCCGCGGCACCAAGATCGCCGAACTCAAACGCCGTCAGCAACTGCTGCTCGCGGAAGACGACCTGCTGCGCGAACGCATGCAGGAATCGTTCGTGAACCTGTCGATGCGGACGCTGACGCTGGTCGAACGCCAGCTCTCCTTGATCGAGCGCCTGGAACGCGGCGAAGAGGACGCGAAGCGCCTCGACGACCTGTTCCGGCTCGACCACTTGGCCACCCGGATGCGGCGCAACAGCGAGAACGTACTGGTGCTCGCGAACGCCGACGAGCGGCACGGGCACCGGCCGCCGGGGACACTGCTCGACGTGGTGCGGGCGGCGGTGTCCGAAATCGAGTTCTACGAACGGGTGGACATCGGCCACATTCCGCGCGCCGACCTGTCCGGCCATGCGGCCGACGACATCAGCCACCTGATCTCCGAACTGCTGGAGAACGCGGTCGAGTACTCCCCGCCGAGCACCCGCGTCACGGTCGCGGCGCGCACGCTGGAGAACCGCGGGATCCTGCTGACCGTCGAGGACGAGGGCTTCGGCGTCCCCCCGGAACGCCTTCCGGAGCTGAACGCCCAACTCCAGGGCGGCCGCGCGGCGGCCTCGGCCTCCGACCTCGCCGGCCTCGGCGTCTTCGTGGTCGGCACCCTCGCGGTCCGGCACGGCGTCCGCGTCCAACTCCGCCCCCGCCGCGACGGCGGACTCGCCGCGATCGTCATGCTCCCGGCGGGCCTGGTCCACGGCACCGGCCCCAGCCCGACGGAAATCAGCCACGAGAAAGACCGGGGCCGCAGGGAGAGCGCAGGCCCGGCTACGCCGGTGTACGGGACACCGGTGGTGCGGACGCCCGCGCACGGGACCCCGGCGGCCCCGGTGGCAGGGACCCCGGCCCAGGGGGCGCCGACGGCCGGCAACTCGCGGCTCGGCGCCGCCGCCGCGGCGAAGGCCGAAGGGGCAGGCACCGACCGGACGCCGGGCGCACCGACGAGCCGCGCACCGGGCGGGGCCCCGCCTGACAACGCGGACGCAACACGACCCGCCGCGACCGTCGCGGGGTTGCCGCGCCGCGTGCCGAAGGCCGCACCGACACCACGGCAGCGCGCGGGCGAGCCGACAGGCCCGGGTAAGAGCGACACGGTCGCAGGCAACGCGTCCGAGCGGGTCGCCGACGCAGGGCGCGACTCCACCGATCCCGGCCACCACCCCGCAGGTGCGCCGACGGACCGCGCCACCGCACCGGGCTCCGACCCGTCGGAACCTCACGACGCAGTGGCCGGCGCCGCGACTGCCGAGACGCCCGCGGCAACCCCGAGAACCCAGCGTCCCGCGGCATCCGATGCTGTGTCGGCGCTGTCGGACGCGGCGGCGCCCGCGGCCGCGTTGCCGCGTCGACGGCCGCCCGGCGACCGCACCGGAGCCGCGACCGAACGGGCCTTGCCCGAGCCGCTGTCCCACCCGGCCACCGCGGAGCCGGAAGGCACCCGCGCCGCCGATCGCGGGGCTGCACCCGGCGAGTACGCGTTCCCCGGTTCCGCCGCCGGGGCGCAACCCGCCTTGACCGACCCACTGTCCCACCCGGCCACCGCGGGCTTGGAAAGCGGGCACGCCCCCGATCGCGGAACTGGGTCCGCCGAGTTGTCCGCCTGGCAGTCGGGCACGGCCGGTGCCCCACAAGCCCACGCCCCGGGCGCGCCCGGCGAGTCCGCGTTCCCGGATTCCGCTCTCCCGCACGCCGTTCCCCGCGGGCCGTCAGGCCCGGCTGCCGCGCAGCGCGGCGGCGCGGCGGCCGCCGACGCGGCGCGCCAGGGCGGCCCCGGGTCCCCCGGCTCCGCGGCCCCGGCCCCGCCTCGCATCGGCTCCGTCCCGGCCGCCGCGCAGCGCGGGGCTTCGCCGGGCGCGGCTTCCGGCGACGGCGGCACGTCAGCCCCCGTCGGTTCCACTCCCCCGCTCCCGTCGCGGGCCGCCGTCCGGCCGACGACCGCCACACCGTCCGGTCTGCCCAAGCGGGTGCCCAAGGGCGGCGCGTCCGACGCGGCCCCCGCGTCCGGGTTGCGTGAGAACGGTCCTATCGCCGCCGAGGAACTGCGGCGTAGGCTCAGCGGGTTCCAACTGGGCAGCACTGCCGCGCGGGAAGCGCTCGGTGCGGAGGCGCCGCCCGAGCCGTCCGCACCGTCCGGGTCCGCCGGCTCCGGGCAGTCCGCCGGTCCCGCATCCGGCCCACCATCCGCCGCACCGGCTTCCGGAGGTGACACTCGGTGAACGCTCAGGACACCGCCGCAGGACACGTCAAGTGGTTGGTGGAAGCCCTCGCGCAGGACGTGCCGGGGGTCCGGCAGGTCGTGCTGGTCTCGTCGGACGGCCTGCTGCTCGCCGCGGCGGGTGATCTCGTCGACGCGGACGGCGAGTCGGGCGGCGAGCGCCTCGGCGCGATCGTGTCCGGTCTCGTCAGCCTCGCGCAGGGCGCGTCCCGCGTCATGGGCCTCGGCGAAGTGCGTCAGCAGATCGTCACGATGGCCGAAGGGCACGTCGTGGCGATGTCCATCAGCGACGGTTCCTGCCTCGGCGTGCACGCTTCCGGCACCTGCGATCTGGCCGTGGTCGCCTATCAGATGACAGCATTCGTCCGCAGGGCCGGACACGTTCTCACCCCGGCCCTCCGCGCGCAGCTCCACCGCAGCCACGAACCGGGCACCGAGGCAGGGAGGTAGTCGCGATGGCCGCTGAGGACGGGGGACGGGTCGGCAACGCGAGGCGCTCGTCGCGCGTGCGCCCCTACGCGATGACCCGAGGACGCACCGGCCACGGACCGATCCTGTCCGTCGAAACGCTCGTCACCACCCTCGACTGCGAACCCGGCGGACCGGACGGCTCGAACGGCTCGAACGGCTCGAACGGCTCAAACGTCTTGGAGTCGGCCGCGGACGCCGCCGACGGCGACATGCCGGAGGTCCGCGCCATCGTCGCGTTGTGCCGGGGCGTCCGGTCGGTCGCCGAGGTCTCCGCTTTGCTGGACCTGCCGCTGGGCGTGGTCCGGGTCCTGATCGGCGATCTGGCCGCGCAGGGCCGTATCAGCGTCTACCAGACCGCCGGCGACGCCGGCGGCCCCGACCGCGCACTGCTCGAAAGGCTCCTCGGTGGACTACGGAAGCTCTGACCGCGGCCTGCACGTGCCGCCGCTGGCGGTTCCGCCGGCCCGGCGGGACGACGGCGCGCCGCCGATCACCTCGACGAAGATCGTGGTGTCCGGCGGTTTCGGCGTCGGCAAGACCACGCTCGTCACCTCCGTATCGGAGATCGAACCGCTGACCACCGAGTCCGTCATGACCGTGATGAGCGAGGCGACCGACCGGCTGGACGGCCTGCCGGGCAAGGTCACCACCACCGTCGCCATGGACTTCGGCCGCGTCACCCTGGCCGACGATCTGGTGCTCTACCTGTTCGGCACCCCGGGGCAGGGCCGTTTCCAGTTCATGTGGGACGACTTGGTGCGCGGCGCGGTCGGCGCCGTGGTGCTGGTGGACACCCGCCGGGTCGAGGAGTGCTTCCCGGCGATCGACTACTTCGAGCGCAGCGGGCTGCCGTTCGTGGTGGCGATCAACACGTTCGACGGTGCGCCGATCTACCAGGACGCCGATCTGCGCGACGCGCTGTCGCTGCGTCCGCAGACGCCGCTCATCGCCTGCGACGCGCGCGACCGGCGCAGTGCCGCGGATGCGCTGGCGTCGGTGGTGATGCACGCGCTGCAGGTGGCGACGGGCTGATCGTGCGCAAGATCCTGATTGTCGGGGCCGGGCAGTCCGGCCTTCAGCTGGCGCTCGGCCTGCAGGACCGCGGGTACGAGGTCACGGTCATGTCCGACCGCGGCCCCGACGAGATCCGCGCCGGGCAGGTGATGTCCACGCAGTGCATGTTCGCCACCGCGCTGGGCCTGGAGCGCGATCTGGGCCTGGGCCTGTGGGAGGACGAGGCGCCGTGCGTGCACGGTCTCGGCGTCGCGGTCGCGGCACCGGACGGCACGCGTGCGATCGACTGGGTCGGCCGCCTGGACGGCTTCGCGCAGTCGGTCGACCAGCGGGTGAAGATGGCCGGGTGGCTGGAGCGGTTCGTGGACCGCGGCGGCAACCTGATGGTGCACCCGGTGTCGCTGTCCGATCTGGACTGGTATGCACGCAAGTTCGACCTGGTGCTGCTCGCCGCGGGCAAGGGTGCGCTGGCGGCGATGTTCGACCGGGATCCGGCGCGCTCGCCGTTCGAGCAGCCGATGCGGTCGCTGGCGGTGGCCTACGTGCACGGTCTCGCGCCGCGCCCGGACAGCGATCTGGCGCCGGTCGGCATCAGCGTGGTGCCCGGCGTCGGCGAACTCATCGTGATTCCGGCGCTGACCGGGTCGGGCCCGTGCGACATCCTGTTCTTCGAGGGGGTGCCGGGCGGGCCGCTGGACGCGTTCCAGGGCATCCGCGACCCCGAGGCGCATCTGCGGCTCACCCTGGATCTGATGCGCGAGTTCGTGCCGTGGGAGTACGCCCGCGCGGCCGGCGGCGTGGAGCTGACCGACGCGCGCGGCATCCTCGCCGGGCGCTACGCGCCGACGGTGCGCCGTCCGGTGTCGTCGCTGCCGTCCGGCGGGCTGGTGCTGGGCGTCGCGGACGCGGTGGTGGCGAACGATCCGATCACCGGGCAGGGCTCCAACACCGCGGCGCGGTGCGCGGCGGTCTATCTCGCGGCGATCGAGGACCGCGGTGAAGAACCGTTCGACCGGGCATGGATGGAGCGGACGTTCGAGGCGTTCTGGGCGCAGGCCGGGCGCCCGGTGACGGCGTGGACGAACGCGATGCTGGCGCCGTTGGAGCCGCATGTGCGGGAGCTGCTGGCTGCCGCGGAGCATCACCCCGTCCTGGCGGACCGTTTCGCCAACGGGTTCGACGAGCCCGCGGACTTCGACGCGTGGTTCTACACGCCGGAGCAGGCGCACACCTATCTGGCGTCGCTGGCCTGAGCGCGGGAATCGGGCAGGCTTCCTCAGCGGCGGCGGCCGCGGTGCCGGTGGGATCGGTTGGCCCAGCAGGTGCGGTGCCAGTGGCGGCGGTCCTCGACGGAGGTCAGGCCGTCGGCACGCCAGGCGACGATGTGCGGGGTGCCGACGGCGATCTCGTGGTCGCAGCCCGGGCACCGGTAGACCTTGCCCGCGGCGGCGCCGGTCACCGGGCGGACGATCCACTCGCCATCCCGGTCGGTTTCCCGTGCTTCCAGCCCGAACCAGCTGCCGCTGACACCGTCGGACCCGCCGTCGGACTCGGGGTCGGCGTCGGGGCGCGGGCGATGGTCGCCGCGGTCGCGGCGCTCGGGACGGTTTCGGCGTGGCACGTGACCAGGGTATCGGCGGGTTTCCGCCGGTAGGGAGTCGGAGAGCGGCCGAGCGGGTGACGGCGCCGCTCTCCGCCGGGTCGTGAGGCAAGTCCCTATTCCCCGGCCGCTCTTGGCGTGCCAAGCTCCCCCTGTGGTTCACGGTCGTGACGGGGGGTTAGCCATCGGCACCATGGTCCCCACCCTGCTGCGCCGCCGGGGCGTTTGCTGATGGCGGGGCTGTTCAACGCCTTCGGCCGGATCGGCGACAGCCCGGCGGAGCACGTCGCCGCCGTCGAGCGCGCCGCGCAGTTTCGGGCCAACGGCCATGCCCCGCGCGCCAAGCGGCAATACGAGCGCGTGCTGGCCAACATCGCCCGGCTCGGCACGCCCCCGAACCTGCACGAATCCCGGCGGCTGTCGCTCGTCGGCCTGGGTGAGATGGCCGTCGAGGCGGGCGCGGCGGATGAGGCGTTCGCGCACGCGGAGGCGCTCGCCGCGAACCCGTACTGGGTCGAGGACGCCGCGCGCCTGCTCGTCCATCCGCTCACCCTGGACCCCGAACTCCGTTCCCGGGCCAATGATTTGCGCTTCACGCTCGGCTACCGGCTGTTCTCGTCCGGGCAGCTCGCCGCGGTGGCTGCCGTGCTGCGCGCGCACGACGCGCGGGGGCCGCGCGAGACCGCGCTGCTCGGGCACGCGCTCGCGCGCGGCGGCGACCTGGCGGGTGCCGTCGAGGCGCTGCGCGGGGAGCCTGCCGTGCGGCTGCAACTCGGCCACGTGCTGGCCGCGGCCGGACGCCCGGCCGAGGCGCTGGCCGCCTACGACGCGGCGCCCGAGACCCCCGGCATCCAGCTGTACCGCGCGGATGTCCTGCTGCGGTTGGGGCACCTGCACCGTGCGAAGACCGATCTCGACCGCGCCGAGCCCGGAGCCGCGGTGTCCTACACGCGCGGCCGCCTCGCCTTGGCCGACGACGACCCGGCGACCGCACGCACGCACTTCTCCGCGGCGTTGGAGCAGGATCCGCGCTACGGTGCGGCCCGGCTCGGCCTCGGCATGGCCTGCGAACTCGACGGCAACCTCGTGCAGGCGCACGCGGCCTACGAGGACTACCGCGACACCACCCGCGTGGCGTCCCCGCGGCTCGCGGTGACCGCCGTCCGGACCGGCATCGGCGCGGACGCGGCCCTGCTCGACACGGTCGCCGACCCCTACCTGCGCGGACTCCTGCACGCGCACCTGCGGCAATACGACGCGGCCGTCGCCCGCTGGAACACGCTCGGCACCGCACCCGAAGCCCTCGCCGTCCTCACCGCCGCCCGCGCCGACCGGCTCGCCCGGGCGGCCTTCGACGCGGGCGACCGCACGACGGCCCGCACCCACTGGCAGGCGGCCCGCGACGCGGTACCCGGCGAACCCGCCTACCCGCTCGCCATCGCCGAAACGCACGTCCGCGACCTCGCCGGTGCCGCGGGACCCGACGCCGCGGCCGTGACCGCCCTGGGCCGCGCCGCACCGGACGACCTGCGGGCCCGCCGCTACGAAGCCCAGGCGGCACTCCTCGGCACGACCCCCATCCGCACCGCCGCCGGAACGGCCGAGCCGCGGGAACGGCAGGTCGAGACGGTCCTGCGCACCCTGCTCGACGGACCGCTGGCCGACGACTCCGATTCGCGCACGTTGCGCTGGCGCGCCGCCGCCTACCTGGAACTCGGCAAACCGGCGACCGCCGCGCGGCTCGCCGAGATCGCCGGCTCCCCCGCACCGCTCACCGACCTCGCCCGGCTCGCCTGGGCGGTGGAGCGCGGCGACCGGGAAACGGTGCGGACCCTGTCCGACCGGGTCACCGCCCGCTTCGCGACCGGACCCGCCGCCGTCGACCAGGCCTACCTCAATGCCGTCCGGGCCCTCGTCGCCGCCGACACCCGCGGCATGAGCCCCGCCGAGGCCACGCAATCCCTCACCCAGGCCGCCGAGTTCGCCCGCGGTACTCCCGCCGAAGGCCCGGTGGCCGCCGAGCGGGCCCGGCGGGCGCTCGCCGCGGGCGACGAAGCCGCCGCGCTCGCCGTGCTCGGCGAGCAGGGGCCGAAACAGCTCCAGGCGACGCTGCTGCAACGCGCCGCCGGACGGCACTTACGCGAGGGGCGACGGACCGAGGCGTACGTGCACATGCTGCGTGCCCTGCGTCTGGACGAGTCGCCGCCCGTGCTGTGGCGGACCGCACTGGTCACCGAGCAGTGTGCCCGGGCCGGCGCCCCGTTCGGGGACGTGTGGCGGCTGCTCGTCGGCACCTGGGCCGCGATGCTCTCCAGCCGCGCTTACTGGGACGATCTGGCCCGCCGCACCGGGCGCCCGGCCGATCCCGAACGCATCGCTGCGGCACGCGACTTCCACCGCGAGCGAATATCCCGCCTGATCGGCGAACGGGCTTCGGAGAGCCGCGACTTCCGCTCGCTGGCCACAACCTGGCGGCTGGAATGCGCCTTCCTGGAACGCGCGGAGCCGCTGCGCGCGCAACCCAGCGGGATCCTTCTCCTCGGTTACGGGCCGTGCCTCGCCATGGCTCTCGACCGCATCGTCAAGCGCATCAAGCGCTACGCGGCGCTCTGCGAGGACGCCGGCGCCTTTCCGGAGCTCTGGGCGATGCTGGGCGTCGGCCGCTACCCGTTCCTGCTCGACGAGGGCGACTACGACGCGGTCATCGACGAACTCGCGGGTACGAAGCCGACCGGCCCCACCGCCGACTATCTGGTCGCCGCGTACGCCGCCAAGATCACCACGTTGCACGGCCGTGCCGCGTGGGAGCCGTTCTTCGAACAGCTCGCCGTCGTGTGGGCCGACGCGGGTCCGGTGCGCGGCATGGAGTCGATGATCGCCGACGCCGCGCAGGCGCTCGCCAAAACGGCACTCGCGGGCGACGACCGGGCGGGCGCGGCGGAGGCACTGGAACGCGGCCTGCGGTACGCCCCCGGCGATGCGCGGATCATCGGCGACCTGGCGGCGACGTACAACGCCTGGGCGGCGATGCTGAGCCGCCGCGAGGAGACCGGGAAGGCGCACCGGCTGGTCGGCAAGGCGCTGGCGCTGTCCCCGCAGGAGCCGCTGTTTCGGGAGAACTACACGGTGAGCGCGTCCAATTGGGCGTCGAAGCTGATGCGTTCCGACCGGTTCGGCGAGGCCGCCGAGGTGCTCCTCGAACTGCGCGAGCGCCTCGGCGAGCCGAAGGAACTCGACCTGCTGTTCTACTGCCTGGCCCGGACCGACCGCCTCGCCGACGCGGCCCGCTACCTCGCCCCCGGCGCGGAGGCGGACAAGGCCTGGCGGGTGGCTGTCGGGCGCTACGCCTCCGAGGTCGCCGAGCAGGCCGCCACCTACCGCGGCCGCGACGGCATCCCGGCCGGGATCGACGTCCTCGAATACGCGATCGGCCGCCGTGACGACGCGCAACTCCGCTGGCTGCTGGTCAACTTCCTCATGGACCTGAAGCGTTTCCGGGAGGCCGCCGAGGCCATCGAGGACGCCCAGCGCCGCACGCCCCGCACCGATGATGTGGCAGCCGAGAACCTGGAGCGCATGCGCGGCCTGCTGCCGGTCGCCCGGCACAACCACGCCATGGCGCTCACCGACGGCGGCGACTACTCGGCGGCCATCACCCAGTTCCGGGCCGCGCTCGATGCGGGCGGGTCGGAGACCACACGCAACATGATGGCGCAGTGCTACGCGGTCTGGGCCGTCGACCGCACCAACAGCCGGGCCTTCCGGGAGGCCCGGACGCTGATCGACCAGGCCGTGCAACTCAAGCCGCATGATGCCGAGTTCCTCGAACTCCAGGGCAAAATCCACCTGCTGGCGCGAGGCTACTGACACGGCTGCGAGGAGGATCGTGGACGAATCCCTGTACACGCTGCTCGGCATCACCCCCGACGCCGACGCGAAAGCCGTGCATGCCGCCTACGCCCGCGCCATCACCCGCCACCGCGACCGGCGCCAGGAGATCACCCAGGCCCGGCAGGAACTGCTGCGCAACCGGCTGGAACACGACGTCCTGTACTACTTCGACCCGGACCTGCCCGACGACCCGGCCGCGGAACTCGGCGACGGCGGCGACCTCCTCGACCCGCGGCACCTCCCGCCCCTCGACCTGACCGCGATGTACCTGGCGTCCGACGCGGAACGCGCCCGCGACCACCGCCCCCTCCCGCCGCCCCCGCCCGTGCCGCTCCCGCCCTTCCCGCCGCCGGACCCGGACGACCTGCCCGCGCTGCGGCCGCCGCTGTGACCGCATCCGGCCGGGCGGCCGAAGCCCCGCGAGCCACCCCCGTGACCGACGAGGAGAGCCCGATGTCCGATCCCTTCCGGATCGACGAACAGCCCGTCCCGGTCGCCGGGGAGCCGCCCGGCGTCGACCTGTACGACGCGTTCGCGCGCCTCATGGAACGCCGCGCCACCCTCGAATCGCTGCTCGTCCAGGAACGCGACCGCATCGGCGCGGAACGCCGCGAACTCGCGCTCGGCCTCCTCGACGTGTGCGACGCCCTCGACCAGGTGCTGCTGCGCCAGCTTCCGCGCGAACTGTCCGGCGTCAGCGCCGCCGTCGACAAGCTCCGCGACAACCTCGAAGCCACCCAGCGGCTGATGCAGCGCAACCTCGACCGGCTGGGCGTGACCCGCATGCGGCGCAGCAACGTCGCCGACCCGGAACGCTGCGACATCGTCGCCGTCGAGGACCGTGCGGGACTGCCCGAAGACACCATCCTCGCCGAGGTCACCGCGGGCTACTGGCAGGACGGCGCGGTGCTGCGCCGCGCCCGCGTGGTGGTCAGCCGGCTGCCCGACACGCCCCCGGAAGCCCCCGACGTCCCGGCCGCCCCGGCACCGCCCGCGGACCCCCCTTATTCCGCGGCGCCCGAACCGCCCCGACCGCCCGAATCCCCCGATGACTCGGAAGGATGATCCGTGCAGCGCACGCTCGGCATCGACCTCGGCACCACCAACTCCGTGATGGCGTACCTGTCGCGCGGAGAGCCGAAGATCCTGCTCAACCGCCAGAACCGCGACTCGACGCCGTCCGCGGTGGCGCTCGGCAAGCGCGGCGACCTGCTCGTGGGCGCTCCGGCGCGCGGCCGCGGCGCCGAGGCGATCGTCTCGGTCAAGCGCTTCATGGGCCGCCGGTTCGACGACGCGGAAGTGCAGGCCGCCTTGGACCGGGTCGCCTACGACCTCGGCCGCAGCCCGGACGGCGACGTGCAGGTGCGCCTCGGCGGCCGCGACTACTCGCCGATCGAGGTGTCCGCGCTGATCCTGCGCCGCCTCAAGCTGGACGCCGAGCTGCGCACGCACGAGGAGTTCAACCGGGCGGTGATCACCGTCCCGGCGTACTTCGGGGAACGCCAGGTCGCGGCGACCCGCGAGGCGGGCCGGCTGGCCGGATTCCAGGTCCTGAAGATCATCAACGAGCCGACCGCCGCGGCGATCGCGTTCGGCCTGACCGCGGACGCGGGCGACGAGCCGCGCACGATCCTCGTGTACGACCTGGGCGGCGGCACGTTCGACATCTCCATCCTGCTGCTCGTGCAGGGCATGATCGACGTGATCGGCATCCGCGGCGACAACCTGCTCGGCGGCGACGACTTCGACGACCTGCTGCGCCGCCGGCTGAGCGAGGCCGCCGCCGCGGAGCACGGCGTGGACCTCGCGGACGACGTGTCGGCGCAGGTGCGGCTGCGGTCCGCGGCCGAGGAGGCGAAGGTCGCGCTGTCCGACCAGCTCGCCACCGACATCGTGCTGCCCGCGCTGGGCCGCGAGGCGATCAGCCTGGACACCGAGGTGTCGCGCGAGGAGTTCGAGGCGCTGGTCGGGCCCGCGATCGACCGCACCGTCGACCTGGTGCGGCAGGCGCTGGCCGACGCGCACTTGGACGTGGCGTCGGTCGACCAGGTGCTGCTGGTCGGCGGGTCCACCGCGATCCCCATGGTCGAGCAACGGCTGACCGCGGTGTTCGGCGCGGGGCGGATCCGCAAGGACGTCAACCCGATGCAGTGCGTCGCGGTCGGCGCGGCGATCCAGACGGCGCTGCTGGCGCACATCGAGTGCCCGTCGTGCGGGCTGTCCAACGCGCTCCAGGACGAGGCGTGCGCGTGCGGGGCGTCGCTTGTCGGCAGCCGGAAGGTGGATTGCGCGACGTGCTTCCTGCCGGTCGACGCCACCGCCGCGGCCTGCGGCAAGTGCGGCACGGCGGTGGCGGACAGCCCCGCCGCGCCGACGGCTTCCGCCGGGCCGTCCGGGGTCGAGCCGACCGCCGAACTGTGGGCGTGCGACCGCTGCGGCAAGGCCAATGCGCCGGAAGCCAAGGCCTGTTCGGTGTGCGGGGCGACGGCCGCCGACGCCGGGCTGCGCTGCCCGGCGTGTGCCCGCGTCAATCCGACGGGTGTGGACGACTGCGTGGGCTGCGGCGCCGCGATGCCCATCTCGAATCCGCAGGACATCACGCCGAAGGACCTCGGGGTGGAGCTGGACGACGGCCGGATGAGCGTGGTGATCCCGAAGGGCACCACATATCCGACGTCGAGCCCGGTCAGCCGCGACTTCCGCACCGCGGGCGGCGGGTCCACCCGCCTGGAAGTGTCGGTGTACGAAGGCACGCACGACATCGCCGAGTTGAACGAGCTGTGCGGCCACGTCAACGTGCAGCTCCCGCCCGACCTGCCCAACGGGACGCCGCTGACCGTGTCGTTCGGCCTGTCGGGCGACCGGACGATCACCGTGTCGGTGCACGTGAAGGCGCCGGGCATGCAGCCGCACACCGTGCAGCTCCAGCGCTTCGGGCGGCTCGACCCGGCGAAGCGCAGCGAGATCTCCGAGGTCCGGGAGGGCGTCGTCGGGTTCCTGGACGCCTGGGACCGCGAGATGACCGAGCGGGAGCGCAGCCAACTGCTGGCGTCCGTGCAGCAGTTGGAGGGGATCCTGTTGGAGGGTCCGGGGAGTGAGCCGGTCGACCGGGAGATCCGGCGCACCCGTGAGCAGCTCGCCGCGGTGCGGGAGATCCGCGGGGTGTCGGCGCAGTTGTCGGTGACGTTGGCGCTCGCGGGGAAGTTCCTGACCGCGGAGCAGAACGTGTCGCTGGCGTCGTACCGCGAGCAGCTCAAGGCCACGCGCGAGCGGGGCGACTGGATCGCGGGTCTGGCGACCGCCGAGCAGGCCCGCAGCGCGTTGGCGGCGCTGCCGCAGGTGATCTCGATGATCGTGGACTGCCGGGCGTTCGCCGGTCAGGGCGACCTGTCGCCGGGCCTGACGATGCGCGTCAACCAGCTGATGAGCCGCCTCGACGACGCGGTGGAGGCCGACGACACGATGGCTTTGGACGCGGCACTGAAGGAGCTGCCGGAACGCTGGTCCGAGGTCATGACGGAACTCGCCGAGGACCGCCGCGGCCCCGCGGGCCCGGTCAAGCCGACGGATCGGGGGAACTGATGGTCCGCAGCGGGCGGGGACGGCGGCAGAGCGGCAAGGGGCGAGGACGGACGAGTCGGCCGACGGAGCGGACGGCCCACGGGCCGGTGACGGGCGGGTCGGATCCGGGCGCGGACACGGACCCGGGCAGGACGGCGGACCTCGGCCGGGTTGTCGGCGCGGGCGGGGGCCCGTCCCTGGCGGGCGAGGACGGCCGCGGAGGCAGCGCGCCATCCGACGCGGGGTCGGACACGAACGCCGGCGCCGGGGCGCCGCCCGCCGCCGCCCCGGCACCTGCCGCCACCGCGCCGACGCACACCGTGCTCCTGCCCTCCGCCACCGCGGACGACGGCGCGTCGCCGCGCGTGTGGCAGCCGGAGCCGCCCGTGTGCCCGGTGTGCCGCATCCCGCCCGCGCCCGGCGCGACGACCTGCCCGGACTGCCGCGAGGACCTCGCCCCGCTGCTGTTCCTGCGGTCGCGCGCGGACCGCGGCTACAACGCGGCGCTCGCCGACGCCGTCGACGGCCGCCACGCGGCGGCTCTCGACGAACTCCGGTGGGTCCTCGCCGACAATGCCCGACACGTCCCGGCCCTCGTCCTGCTCGGCAAGGTGCATGCCCGGCTCGGCGCCGACACGGACGCCCGCGCGGCCTGGCAACGCGCACTCCGCCTCGCACCGGGACACGAGACCGCCACCGCGTGCCTGGGAGCCCTGCCCGCCGCCAAGCCGACCTCGGACGGTTGAGGCCGACGGCCGACGGCCGACAGCCACAGCGCCGACTCGGAACTCCCTTAACCAGCCTGCCGGTTGGGAGCAGGCGCAGGTCGGGCGGCCCGCGGTGGGCAGCAGTCGGCGCATGCCGGTTGGGGAACGGCCTGCGTGGGACGGCCTGCGTGGGACGGCCCGCGCTTGGCGGCGGTCGGCCCCGGTGCTTCCGTGCCCGGCGTGCGCGGGCTGGTGCCCGGTGGACGGGTCGGCATGCCGCTTGTCAGGCGGGGTGCGCCGACCGGCACACGGCGCTTCGGCGGGCGAGACGCTTCCCGTAGCGGCCTCGCGCGCCTCCTCCCGCCGCCCCGCCATGACGCCTCCCCACCCCGCAGCGTCCGCCGGAAACGCGACACGGCGGCCGCGGGATCCCTGGCAGAGGATTCCGCGGCCGCCGTGGTCTGCCGCTTCCGGGGCCGGCCCGCGCCCGGTCGGCTGCTCGCCGGCCGGCGGGCCGGCGCTTGCCGCGCCGGCCCGCCGACCGTTCTGCCTACTTCTTCGCGTAGTCGCGGAAGCCGCGGCCGGTCTTGCGGCCGAGGTAGCCCGCGGTCACCAGGTGCTCGAGCAGCGTCGCGGGCGCCCAGCCCGGCTCGCGGAACTCGGCGAACAGCACCTGCTCGATGGCCAGCGACACGTCCAGGCCGACCACGTCGAGGAGTTCGAACGGGCCCATCGGGTAGCCCGCGCCGGTCTTGATCGCGGTGTCGATCTCGTCGGCCGTCGCGTAGTTGGCCTGGAGCATCTTGACCGCGTCGTTCAGGTACGGGAACAGCAGCGCGTTGACGATGAACCCGGCCCGGTCGCCGCAGTCCACCGCGTGCTTGCGGGTCCGCTTGCACACCTCGTGGATGGTCGCCACGACGTCGTCCGACGTCGTCACCGTCCGCACCACCTCGACGAGCTTCATCACCGGCGCCGGGTTGAAGAAGTGCATGCCGACGACGTCCTCGGGACGCTTCGTCGCCATCGCGCACTCGATGACCGGCAGCGACGACGTCGTGGTGGCGAGCACCGCGCCCGGCTTGCAGATCTCGTCGAAGTTCTCGAACAGCGCCTGCTTGACCGAGAGTTCCTCGACCACGGCTTCGAGGACCAGGTCGGCGTCGGCCAGGTCGTCCAGCTTGGTGGTGCCGGTCACCCGGGCGAGGGCCGCGTCGCGGTCCGCCTCGGCGAGGCGGCCGCGCTGCACCTGCTTGTCGAGCGAGCGGGTCAGCGCGGTGACGACCGCCTCGACCTTCTGCTCGCTGCGCGCCACGAACGTCACGGTGTAGCCGGACTTGGCGAACACCTCGACGATGCCGGTGGCCATCGTGCCGGAGCCGACCACGCCGACCACGTCGACCTGGCGCGGCGTCCCGGCGACCGCGGCGGAGCCGGCGGCGTCCGCGACGACGACGGACGAGCCGGGCTCTTCGTACCGGTAGAAGCCGCGGCCGCTCTTGCGGCCGAGCAGGCCCGCGGTCGCCATCTGCTTGAGGATCGGCGCGGGGGCGTGCAGCCGGTCGCGGGACTGGCGGTACATCTGCTGGAGGATGTTGTACGCCGTGTCGATGCCGACCAGGTCGAGCACCGCGAGCGGGCCCATCGGCAGGCCGCAGCCGAAGCGCATCGCGGCGTCGATGTCCTCGCGCGTCGCGTACTTCTCCTCGAACATCGCCGCGGCATGGTTGAGGTACGCGAACAGCAGGCCGTTGGCGATGAACCCGGCGCGGTCCCCGGCGACGACCGGCGACTTGCCGAGCTTCTCGGCGAGCGCGACGACGTCTTCGAGCACCTCCGGCTCGGTGACCACGGTGCGGACGACCTCGACGAGCTTCATGACCGGCGCCGGGTTGAAGAAGTGCAGGCCGACGACCCGCGCGGAGCGGCCGGTGGCGACGGACAGCTCGGTGACCGACAGCGACGACGTGTTGGTGGCGAGGATGGTGTCCGCGCGGCAGATCTTGTCGAGCTGCGCGAAGATCTCCAGCTTGGCGTCGAGCTGCTCCGGTATGGCTTCGAGGACCAGGTCGGCGTCCGCGACCGCGCCGAGGTCGCTCACGAGGCTGATGCGGTCGAAGATGGCGCGCTCGTCGTCCTCGGTGAGCTTGCCGCGCTCGACGGCCCGCGCCGTGGAGTGCTTGATGCGGGCCCGGCCGCGTTCGACCGCGGCGTCGTCGACCTCGACGCCGACGACGGTCACGCCGCCGCGGGCGAGGACCTCGACGATTCCGGCACCCATGGTGCCGAGGCCGACCACGCCGACCGTAGTGATGTCACGCGCCATCATGCGCTCCTTGAATGCCGTCTCCCGGAGAAGGGAGTACGCCTTGAGGGTTGCCCTGAGGGTTCAGCGGTACTGCAGGTTTTCCTCGGGTTACCGCCTGGTAATCCCGTTGCTGCGGGGAGTATGGCAGGCCCGGCTTTGCACCGGAATTCCCGGGTTTCCCGAGATGCGGAGACGTGGCCGGAAACGCCGGCCGTGACGGTGGGGATCTTCCTGCGCGCGGCCTGGTTCGAGGCCGTTTCCGACGAGGCATGGATCGCCGAGCACCCTGGTGTGCCGTACGGGTTGTGCCCGTCACGGTCACTTTTGTCGCCATGCTACTGGGGCGTAGGCAGAGCCTGCGAGTAGGGACGGCGCATCAGTGTGTCAGCGAACGCGCATTCCGCTTTACTTGCTGCCCGTCCGCTCTGCCGCGTCTACCCCGCGCGCCCTGCCGCCGCCCCGCGCGTGAGCGGCGTCTCCTCCCCCACCCGGGTCAGCTTCTCCGGGTTGCGGACGTAGTAGATCCCGGCGATCCGGCCCTCGGACACGGCGATGGCCATGACACCGTCGAGCACGCCGTCCAGATGCACGGCGAGACCCGGCTGGCCGTTGACCTCGGCCGCCGTGATGGCGATCGCCTCGTCGACCTTGCCGCTGCCGCCGACGATGTAGCGGGCCACCTTGTCGGCGCCCACGACCGCGCGGCGCCCGGCCTTCTTGATGCCGCCGCCGTCGCCGACCAGCACCACGTCGGGCGCGAGGACGTCGAGGAGCCCCTGCGGGTCGCCGGTTTCCAGGGCGCGCCGGAACGCCTCGACCGCGGCCCGGTTCTTGGCAGCGGAGACGACCTGGCGGGGCCGCCGGGCGTCCACGTGGCGGCGGGCCCGGTGGGCGATCTGGCGAACGGCGTCGGGGGTCTTGTCGACGGCGGCGGCGATGTCCGGGTAGCCGACGTCGAAGGCCTCGCGGAGCACGAACACGGCGCGTTCGGTCGGCGACAGCGTCTCCAGCACCAGCATCATCGCCATCGACACGCTCTCCGCGAGTTCCACGTCCTCGGCGACGTCGGGCGCGGTCAGCAGCGGCTCGGGGAGCCACTCGCCGACGTAGGACTCCTTGCGGCGCTTGAGCGTGCGCAGCCGGTTGAGCGCCTGCCGGGTGGTGATGCGGATCAGGTAGGCCCGCCGGTCCGTCACGCGCGCCAGGTCGACGTTCGCCCAGCGCAGCCACGTCTCCTGGAGCACGTCTTCGGCGTCGACGGCCGAGCCGAGCATCTCGTAGGCGACGGTGAAGAGGAGGTTGCGGTGGGCGACGAACGCCTCGGTCGCGGGGTCGGCGCCGTGGACTTCGCCGGGCTTGCCGCCCTCGCTGGGCACGCCGATTTCATCGGGTGCGCCGACTTCGGCGGCGTTGCTGGCGTCATGCATGGCGGGGACCTCCGAGTACCGCACGTTACCCGCGTTCCGGGCTGTGGTCTGGCCGGGGAGCGCGGGGTCAGGCGCGCGTTTTCGCCTGGTCGTCCGTCGGTTCGTCCTGGGTGCGGTCGCGCGGCTCCCTGGTGACCGCCCGGTGCAGCGCCGCTTCGGCCTGTGCGGCCATGGCGGCGACCACGTCGACGGCGGGCGGGCGGTCGGTGATCAGGTCGACGCCTTCGCCGGCCCAGACCGGGATCGGCGGGATCGCGCCGGCGGCGATGTCCTCCGCGTAGGCCGCGCGCGCCGGTGCCGGATCGTTCGCCAGTTCGGTTTCCCGGCCCCGCCAGCGGTCGAGGTAGGGGTGGCCGAGGGTGCGGGCGGTGTACGTGCCGGTGGGCCAGCCGGCCCCGCGGGCGAGGTCCAGCACCGCGTTGCGCTCGGTGTCCTGGCCCCGCCCGGCGACCAGCGCCCAGCCGATCGACGGGTCGATCGCCGCCTCCGCGGTGGCCTGGAACCGGGTGCCGACGAGCGCCCCGGCCGCGCCCAGCGCCAGCGCGGCGGCCAGGCCGCGCCCGTCCGCGATGCCGCCCGCGGCCAGCACCGGCACGGAACCGGCGAGGTCGACGACGAGCGGCACGAAGGGCAGCGTCGACCGCCCGTTCCGGGCGCCGTGGCCGCCGCTCTCGGTGCCCTGCGCGACGAGGACGTCGGCGCCGACCTCGAGCGCCCGCTTCGCCTCGTCGAGGTCGGTGACCTGCACGATCAGCACGGCGTCGGACCGGCGGACGGCATCGACGAACGGGGCCGGGTCGCCGAAGGACAGGAAGATGGCGTCGGGCCCGTACTCCAACGCCCGGACGACGGCGTCCTCGTCGGCCGCCCAGTTCCAGAAGCCGACACCCCACGGCCCGCCGGCGTGTTCGGCGACGACCGGCAACTCGCGTTCCAGCCACACCGGATCGCCGCCGGCGCCGCCGAGCAAGCCCAGTCCGCCCGCCCGCGACACCGCGGCGGCGAGCGCGCCGCCGGCCGAACCGCCCATGGGCGCCAGCGCGATGGGGTGCCGCACGCCGAGCAGGTCGGTGAAGTCCGTCGCGAGTGCCATAGCCGTGAAACCCTTCCGGTCGGTGGCGCGGCGGGTGCCGCCACGCCCACTGGACACCGGGGCACAGGGGCCTGTGACAGCGTGTGAGCCGACTCACAAGGGATTCACAAGGAGGCCACAGGCGCGTGCCAGCCGGTCAGGGAGCGGCCGACTCCCGCACCACCGGTGCCGCGGTCACGGTCGTCGTTTTGGTCGCGCGCCACGGCAGGACGAGCGGGGTCGCGAGCAGGAGCACACCGGCGAGGGCAAGGCCTTCGCGGACGCCGATGACCGAGGCGAGCAGCCCCCACGCCACCGTGCTCAGCGCCACGGCCGCGTTGTTGGTGACCGACCAGGCGGCGAGGACGCGGGAGATGTACGCGCTGTCGGTGCTGCGGAGCCGGTAGGCGGCGAAGACCGGGTTGAAGACCCCGATGCACGTGATGAGCACGAACTCGACGGCGACGACCAGGACCACGCCCCACCAGCCGGGACCGACGAACGCGAGCAGCACGGGCCAGCACACGCGCAGCACGCCGGAGCCGAGCAGGACGCGGCGTTCGCCGTGGCGCGCGACGAGGAGACGGCTGAGGCGGGAGCCGACCAGACCGCCGAGACAGGCGATGCCGAAGGCGAGGCCGTACTGCCAGGGGGCGACGCCGACGATGCGGAGCATGAGGACGGCGAGGAGCGGCCCGGTGCCGAGGATCAGGCAGCGCATGAGGACGCTGTTGACGAACAGCGGGCGGAGGACGGGGTGGCGGAGGATGTAACGCCATCCTTCGGTGAGGCCCGGGTTCCGCTGCTCCGTCGCGTGCGCGGTCTTCGCGGGCGGCTCGGGCTCGGCGGTGCGGATCGCGCGGACCCCGAGCGCGGAGAGCAGGAAGCTGACCGCGTTCGCGACGATGGTGGCCAGCGGACCGAGGATGCCGATCGCGGCACCGCCGAGGGGCGGGCCGACGACGCTGGAGGTCCAGAGGGTGGCTTCGTAGCGACCGCTGGCGAGCAGCAGTTGGTCAGGCGGCACCAGCGCCTTGAGACACGCGCCACTGGCCGCGAGGAAGACGATGTCGGCGGCGGCGATGACGGTCGAGACGGCCATCATCTGCGCGAAGGAAAAGGCGCCGAACAGGTACGCGACGGGCAGCGTCATGAGCGCGGCGAAACGGACGACATCGGCGCCGATCATCACCGGCCGCTTGCGCCGGAACTCCACCCAGGGGCCGAGCGGGACGGCGACAAGGGCCCCGACGGCAAGGCCGACGGAGGCGAGGAGGGAGATCTGGGTCGTGCTCGCGTCGAGGACGGTGAGGGCGACGAGGGGGAAGGCGTCGAGGGCGAGGTAGGTGCCGAGGGTGCTGATGGCATAGGCGAACCAGAGCCGGGTGAAGTCCGCGGGTAGCGATTTCTGCGGCATTGGATCCTCCACCCACCTGCGGTTGCCGACCGGGGTCGATCCAACCGGGGGCGCGGATCAGCGGCAAACAACCTACGCAGGGGGGCAAGACAACTGCCGGTTGTGCTCCATACGCCGACGCATTCGCTCCGTACGGTGAACTGGCACCGAACCCAGGACAGGGATTAACCTGGACCTTATGTTCGCCCCATGTGGGAGATCACCCTGCTCGCCGAGGTCGAGGATTGGTTCCTGACCGTATGTGCAGCAGATCCGGTTACGGCCAAGCAGATCGTCGATGCGCTGGACATCTTGGAGCGTGTCGGCCCCGGCCTGGGAAGGCCGCTCGTCGACACATTGGAGGGCGGGAGACTCGCCAACCTGAAAGAACTCCGACCGGGTTCAACGGGACGCAGCGAGATCCGGATCTTGTTCGTTTTCGACCCGAACCGCGAGGCAATCCTGCTGGTCGCAGGCGACAAGGCAGATCGATGGTCCCAGTGGTACGAAGAAGCAATTCCACTGGCCGAGGAGCGGTACAGCCGGTATCTCGACGAGAGGAGCACACAGTGATTGCTCGACGCTGGGAAGACGTGAAGGCCGAGGCGCACCGCCTTCACCCGCGGATGGAGGACCCGGAGGTCAAGGCCGCTGCCAAAGCCCGCCTCGATGCCTACATCGCCGGGTACCACCTCGCGGAGCTGCGCAAGTCCGTCGGCAAGACGCAGAAGGAAGTCGCCGCCGCCCTGGGGGTGTCTCAGGCTCGGGTGTCGCAGATCGAGCACGGCCGAGTCGAGGTGATGGGCGTCGAGACGCTGCGCGCGTACGCCGCCGCGCTCGGCGGCGAACTCGACATCACCGTGCGCGTCGGACCGCACAGCGTCAAGGTTGCGTAGTCCCGCCCCACCCCGGGCGGCTCAGCGCATGCGAGCCGCCCGGAACAGCTCCCGCCGCGTCGTCAGCTCCGTCCGGGCTTCGGCGGTCAGGGTCCGGAGCAGTGCCCGCCGGTCCACCCCGCGCCGCCCGAACGCCCCCGCCGCGCAGGCCGCCAGGAAGCCCGGCGTCAGCAGCTGACCCGGGCGCCGCACGCGCGAGTACACGTCCAGCAAGCGCCGGGAGCCCTCCGGTTCCTTCGCCAGCATGCGGAGCATCTGTTCCTGCAGCGGGTTGACCTCGTCGGCCCGGGCCAGCCGGTTCGTCCAGTGGTACGTCTCCAGGCATTCGGCTTCGCGGCGCAGCTCCCACTTGCGCAGGACCGCGTCCAGCCGCGCCGGGTGGCCCAGTACCGGTGCCGCGGCCTCGCCCAGCAGTCGGCCGAACCGCAGCGCGTCCCGAATACCCTGGGCCGTGACCGGGTCCTTGAAGTGCCCCGCGTCCCCGGCGAGCGCCCACCCCGGGCCCGACGAGCGCCGGAAATACGACGGTTGTTCGACCGACTGCACGATCTTCGTCACCCGGGTGCAGCCCGAGAGGCGTTCCGCCATGCCCGGCAGCACGGCCACCGTGCGGTCGTACTCGCCTTCCAGGTCCAGCCGGAATTCGTCCGCCCGCTCCTTCGGCGGCATCAGCAGGCTCAGTGCCAGGCCGCCGTCCGTCGGGAAGACCGTGCCGAGTTCGCGGCCCGCAAGCCACATAGCGGCCGTGCCGCGCCACTCGGTCTGCGGGTCTTCGTAGTACGCGTAGTAGCACGCCCGCCCGTTCGGGGTGCTCAGGTGCTCCGACGCGCCGACCAGCCGCGCCACTGTCGACCGCCGTCCGTCGGCGCCGATCACCAACGGTGCCCGCAGGGTGTGTTCGCCCTGCATCCCACGTGCGGAAACCCGCACGCCGGCGACCCGGCCGTCCTCCTCGACGAGCGACGTCACCTTCACGCCCTCGCGGACGTCCGCTCCCGCCGCACGCGCCGTCTCCACCAGCGCGAGGTCGAGCCCCGCGCGCCGCACGCACATGCCGTAGGCGATGCCGTCCACCGGCGAGTACGTGCCCCGCACTTCGGCCCCCGGCATGCCGATGTACGCCTCGTCGTGCCGCGGCGCGCCCAGCGCCTCGACCCGCTCCAGCGCCCCCACGCGCGCGAGTTCGGCCACACCGCCCGCGAACAGCAGGTGTGTCGAGACCGTCGTGGACGGGAACTTCGCCGCGTCCACCGCGACCACCCGCCGTCCGGCTCTGGCCAGGGCCGTCGCCGCCGCCGAACCGGCGCAGCGTGCTCCGACCACGATCGCGTCGACGTGCTCTTCGGACACGGGATCCCCCTGCGTGTGCCTCTGCGTGATGCCTTTGCGCGATGCCTTTGCGTGATGGCTCGTCAAAACCCGGGCGCAGTACCGATGATCGCACCGACAGCAGTGTCGGTTATCGCGACGGTAGACCCGCCGGTCCGCCTCGGACAAGACCTTTCCCGCAGCTAGGCTGAGGGCATGTCTGCGCTGCCGAGCCCCGAGCCGGCCCCCGACGCGACCGAGGTCGACGCCTCCGAGGCCGAGACCCCCGGCAGCGCCGCCCGCAAGCCCGTCCGCCGCCGCATGTCCGGCCCCGCCCGGCGGCGCCGGATCGAGGACGCCGCGCTCGCGGTCTTCAGCGCGAAGGGCTACGGCGCCGCGTCCATGGGCGAGATCGCCGAGTCCGCGGGCGTGACGCGCAGCGTGCTGTACGAGCACTTCGCGACCAAGCGCGTGCTGTTCCTGACGGTGCTCGGCACGCAGAACGCCGCCCTGGTCGCGCACATGGGCACCGCCATCACCGGCCGCGGCGGCCGACGTACGCGCATGCGGGCAACTGTGTCCGCGTACTTCGACTTTGCCGAGGCCAACCCGACCGCCCGGCGCCTGCTGTTCGACCAGACCGACGAAGGCGATCCGGAACTGAGCGCGGTCCGCTGGGGCATCCGGCAGACCCGGACGCGTGCCGTGATGGCGATGATGGCGCACGACACCGAGCGCGCCGGCCTGGACCCGCGGTCCCCCGACGCCGAGGTGCTCATCGAGCTGCTCATCAGCAGCCTCGACGGCGTCGCCCAGTGGTGGGCGCACCACCCGGACACCCCGCGCGCCACGCTGGAGACGATGGCCGCGGACGTCCTGTGGAGCGGCCTGGAAGGCCTCAACCCGCGCCGGGATCCGGCCGAATGAACATCTGACAGACAGTCAAAAACACGCGCATACCCGGGTCTTGACCCTGCCCGCCGGGCCCGGCGATAGTCGCTCTGCATGCTGCCGACAGGTGTGTCGGTTACAACTCCAGAGGAGCACCGCTAGGAGGATCCGTGTCCGCGCACGAGAAGCACCTCCCGCACAGCGCAGCACTCCCCGCAGAGCCGAAACCACGGCCCGTAGAGCCCTCCCGCGACCAGGCCGCCCCGCCGTCGCGCCGCGCGTTCGTCACCGGCGCTCTCGGGGCGGGTGCCCTCGGCGCGGGCGTCCTCGCCGCCGGCGTGGCCGCCGGAGCCGCCCCCGCCTTCGGCGCATCCCTCGTGTCCTCGTCACCGGGCAAGCGGGTGGCCGTCCTCGGCGGCGGGATGGCGGGCCTCACCGCGGCCCACGAACTCGCCGAGCGCGGCTTCCAGGTCACCGTCTACGAGCGCAAGTCGCTCGGCGGCAAGGCCCGCAGCATCCCGGTCCCGGGCACCGCCGGGGGCGTCCGCCGCGACCTGCCCGGCGAGCACGGGTTCCGGTTCTTCCCGGGCTTCTACCGGAACGTCCCGGACTCGATGCGCCGCATCCCGTTCCCTGGCAACGCCAATGGCGTGTGGGACAACCTGGTGTCGGCTCCGCAGGCGATCTTCGCGCAGGCCGGCCGCCCGGACATGCACCTGACCCTGCCGAACGGCATCGAGAACATCACCCCGGAAGCCCTCCGCGACGCGCTGACCGCGGCCGCCAGTGTGGCGAGCCAAGTCCCGCTCTGGGAGGTCGCGTTCTGGGCCGAGAAGATGGTCGTGTTCCTCACCAGCGGCGACCTGCGGCGCCGCAAGCAGTGGGAGTACATGCCGTATTCGGAATACCTCCAGGCTGACAAGATGTCCGCGGGCTACCGCAACATCCTCATCAAGTCCTTCACGTCGACGCTGGTCGCCGCCAAGGAGACCGTCGCCAGCACGCGGACGATCACGATGATGGTCGAGATCTTCCTGTGGACGATGCTCGGCCGCGGCAACGACGGCGCACCCGACCGGGTCCTCAACGGCCCGACGTCCGAGGTGTGGGTCGAGCCGTGGCATCAACTGCTCACGTCGCTCGGCGTGACGTTCAATGTCGGCTGGACGGTCACCGGCCTCGACTACGCGGGCGGCAAGATCACCGGCGCGCGCGTCACCGACCCGCTCGGCAACGCGGGCGTGGTCAACGCGGACTACTACGTCCTCGCGGTGCCCGTCGAACGTGCGGTGCCGCTCATGTCCCCGGCGATGATCGCCGCCGACCCGGCACTCGGCCGCCTGCGCCGGCTCCAGACCGACTGGATGAACGGGCTGATGCTGTACCTGAAGCAGAAGACGCCCATCACGCACGGCCACATGGCGTTCATGGACTCGCCGTGGGCGGTCACCGGCCTCACCCAAGGCCAGTTCTGGCGCAACGACTTCCCGTCGACGTATGGCGACGGCACGGTGCGGGATGTCCTGTCCCTCGACCTGTCCGACTGGGACGCCCCGGGCCTCCTCTACGGCGTCTCGGCGCGCAAGTGCACCCCGCGCCAGATCGTCGACGAAGTCCTCGCGCAGGTCCGGGCGAACCTCGACGACGGCGCGACGATCCTGCCGGACTCGCTCATCCACTCCTGGTTCCTCGACCCGGGCATCACGCAATCGGGTACGCCCGCGGTGGCGAACGACGAGCCGCTGCTGGTCAACACGATCGGTTCGTGGGACGACCGGCCGGATGCCGTGACGCGCATTCCGAATCTGTTCCTCGGCGGCGACTATGTACGGGTGTCGGTGAACCTGGCCACCATGGAGGGTGCCAACGAGTCCGGTCGGCGGGCGGCGAACGGCGTGTTGCAGGCGTCCGGTTCGTCGGCCACTCCGGCCGGGATCTTCGAGCTGTACCAGGAGCCGGCGTTGAAGGGCTTCCGCGACGCCGACGACTGGCGGTACCGGCTCGGGCTGCCGAACGCGTTCGACGTGATCAAACCGTACTGGCCGTAGTACGCCCGGCAGGGGGCGTGCCGTGACGGAGGGGTACCGGGTCGTGCCAGGTAAGCAAGGACCGAAAGACGCTGTCCCTCCCGGGCCCGATGTGCGGCGGGTGGCCATCATCGGCGCCGGTTTCGCCGGCCTGTGCATGGCCATCCGCCTGCGGCGCGCGGGAATCGACGACTTCGTGGTGTACGAGAAGGCCGACGACCTGGGTGGCGTGTGGCGCGACAACACCTATCCCGGCGCGGGCTGCGACGTCCCCAGTGTCCTGTACTCCTACTCCTTCGCCCAGAACGGCCATTGGTCGCGCTCGTTTCCGCTGCAAGGCGAGATCCTGGACTACCTCCACGCCTGCGCGGCCCGCTTCGACCTGGCCCGCAACCTCCGCTTCCGCACGGAGGTGACGGCGGCCCGCTACGACGCCGCGGCGGGTCTCTGGCATATCTCCCTTTCGGACGGCACGGAGGAGTCCGCGCAGTTCCTGGTCACCGGCGTGGGCCAGCTCAACCGCCCGCGCTACCCGGACGTGCCGGGCCGCCACCAGTTCCTCGGCACGTCGTTCCATTCCGCGGAGTGGCGCCACGACCACGATCTGACCGGTCGCCGGGTGGCGGTGATCGGCACCGGCCCCAGCGCCGTGCAGTTCGTCCCGGAGGTGGCCAAGCAGGCGGGGCGACTGTACGTGTTCCAGCGGTCGGCGAACTGGGTGATCCCCAAGCCCGATCGCGAATACGGCCGTGTGACGCTGACGTTGCTGTCCAAAGTGCCCCCGGCGCGCCTGGGCTTGCGCGGCGCAATCTACCTGCGTGCCGAGACCGCGCTGTACTGGGCGATCCGCGGGCGTCGCCGGGGCAAGCTCGTCGAGTTCATGGCCAAGCGCCACCTGAAGTCCCAGATCCCGAACCCGGCCCTGCGGGCGCGCCTGACGCCGACGTTTCCGATCGGCTGCAAACGGATCCTGATCTCCGACGACTGGTACCCGACGCTCGCCCGGGAGAACGTCGAGCTGGTCACCGACCCCATCTCCCGGATCATCCGCACCGGCATCGACACAGCGGACGGAACGCACCGCCCCATCGACACGATCATCTACGGGACGGGCTTCCTGGCCACGGAGTTCCTGCGCCCGATGGAGATCACCGGACGGGACGGCGCGCGTCTGCACGACGTGTGGAAGGACGGCGCGGCGGCGTATCTGGGGTTGACGGTCCCCGGCTTCCCGAACTTCTTCATGCTCTACGGGCCGGGCACCAACCTGGGCCACAACTCGATCATCTACATGATCGAGTCGCAGGCGGAGTTCGTGCTGAAGCGGGTGTTGCGGGGTGGGACGCACGAGGTCACGCAGGGCCAGTTCGACGCCCAGCAGTCGCAGGTGGAAGCGGCGTTGCAGGACACGGCATTCGCGGCGGACTGCAACAGCTGGTACAAGACCGCGGACGGCAAGGTGACGACGAACTGGCCGCTTCGGACCCTCACTTACCGGATGGCGACAAGGCGAGGGTGAGGAAGGAGGACCAGGCGGAGGAGGTGAGGGGAACGATGGGGCTGCCGGCGACCTTGGAGTCACGGACGAGGATCGCGGGGTGGGCACAGGCGACCTCGACGCACTGGCCGCCTTCTGCGCCGCTGTAAGTAGCTTTGCGCCAAGCGATTTCCACGCAGTCTCCGCCTTCTGCGCCGCTGTAGCTGCTCTTACGCCACTCGACCTCGACGCACTCCCCGCCCAATCCGGTGCTGTAGCTGCTCTTGACCCACCCCAGCATGTTGCGGTTCACAGCTCTCCCATCAGCGACTCGACAAACGCAAGCGACTCGTGCGGAGTCAATGCTTGCGCGCGAATGATCCCGTAGCGCGCAGCCAGTGACGCCGTTTCCTTGCGGTCGGCCACCAGGATGCTGCGCCCCTGGGCTTCCATATACCCCACCCGCTGCCCGCCATCGCGCGTGAACAGCGTGAATCCTCCGTCGACGCCTGCATTGTCATCCCTGTCCAACGGCATGACCTGCATCTCGACGTTCCGCATTCGCCCGACCAGCAGGATCTGCTCCAGTTGGCCTCGCAGGACCGCTGCCCCGCCCAGACGCCGCCGAAGCACCGATTCCTCCATCACGAAGCTGAACAGCGGCGCCGGATTCTTGGTCAACACCTTCTGCCGGTGAAGGCGCGCGGCAACACGCTGCTCGATGATCTCCTCCGCGAGCACCGGCCGCCGCATCCGCAGCAGAGCGCGGGTGTAGTCCTCCGTTTGCAGCAGCCCCTTGACCACATGCACGTCGTAAGAGCACAGCTCCACAGCAGCACTCTCAAGTCGCGCGGCATCCCGAAAGAATGCCGGATAGCGCGCCCGCTCCACCTCCTCCTTCATCACGCCCAACAGGCCGCCGGTGTCGAGTACTTCGTCCGCTCGATCGATCGCTTCCGGTCGGGCGATCCGCCTTCCCAGCTCGATCGACGTGATCTGGTCCTCGCCGTACCCCAGCCGCGCGCCCAGCTCCGCGCGGGAGAGGCCGGCCGCCTCACGCAGGATCCGCAACTGCCGCCCAAACGACCGCAGGAACCCGGCATTGTCATCCTGATCCGCCATCACAACCCCCGAACACGCTGTGTTGCGATCACGCTACGGCGTGACACTTCCCCGCATGGCCAGTTGGCGAAATCTCTCTCCTGTCAGCCGTGTACAAACTCAACCGCCGCGTGTACAAAGCGCCTCCCGTACCCGCGTCGCAGCTAGTTCCAGCCATCCCAACCCCGTCAATCTCCTCCCATGGCCGACTTCTCCATGCGCTTCACCCTCACCCCTCGCGGCGCCCGACTCGCCCGTCACCTCGTCGCCGATCAGCTCGAAAAGTGGGGCTACCCCTTCGACGGCGTGACCAGCGAGACCCTCTCCCTCATCACCAGCGAACTCGCCACCAACGCCGTCCGCCACACGTCCGGCGACGACTTCCACCTCCGCCTCACCGCCGGCGCCGACCACACCCTCCGAGTCGAAGTCACCGACGGCAGCGGGCAGCTCCCCGTCAAAGCAGCCCCCACCCCCGGCACCGAATCCAGCCGCGGCTTACTCATCGTCGAAGCGCTCGCCACTCGCTGGGGCTGCCACGAGACCACCCCCGGCAAGACCGTCTGGGCCGAACTCACCGCCCCGGAAAACCAAAAGCCGCCCGGCGCATAACGCACCGGGCGGCTCTCGGGTCAACGGCTACATCTGCTGCGGCCTCTGCCGCGTCCACCACACCGCGAGCGCACCCAGCAGCACCGTGAACACGCCCAGCGCGATCAGGTACGGGATCCGGCTCGCGCCCGTCTTCGGCAGGCTGCCCTCCACCACCGGCTCGGCGGCGACCGGCTGCTGGTCGTCCGGCTGTGCCGCCACCGGGACGTCAGCGGGCGGCTGCTGCACCGGAGGCTGCGACGCCGGCGGGGTCGACGGCACTTCGGACGGCGTCGCCGACGGGCTCTCCGAAACCGAGGCCGAAGGCGAAGCCGACGGAGACTCCGAAACCGACGCCGACGGGGAAGGCGACGCCGACGGGGAAGGCGACGCCGACACCGAAGGCGACGGCTTGGGCGACGTCGACGGCGACTTCGACGGCGTCGGGCTCGACGACGGCGGCTTCGGTGCGCACGCCTTGCCGCCGTTCCAGCCGGCGATCATGTTCGTCGGGTACTTCTTGTCCGGGTAGTGCGGCGTCTTCGCGCCGGTGAACTTGTCACCGCCGCCATACAGGTCGATCTGCCCGTAGCAGGGCGGCAAGTACTTCTTGATGTCCAGCGTCGCCGACGGCTTCTTGGCCGTCAGCGTCACCGTGTCCTTGCCGATGTAGCGCTGCGTGCCGGACGTCTTCCAGGTCGGGCCGTCCGCGCTGTACGAGGCGAGCGACACCTTGTACTGGCAGTTCTTCTCGACCTTGCTCTTGTCGGCCAACCGGACCTGGATCTTGCCGTAGAAGCCGCCGATCAGACCGGAGCGGGTCCAGGTCTTCCCGCCGTCCTTCGAGTACTCGATCTTCGCCGGGCTGCACTTCGGCTTCGGCTTGGGCTTGGTCGAAGCCGACGTACTCGGGCTCGGCTTCGTGCTGGGCTTCGTACTCGGCTGCGCACTCGGCTTGGACTCCGGCTTGCTCGGCGAGGAACCCGGCTTCGGGTCCTCCGCCTTGGAATCCCACGTCGAATTCGCCACGTTGTTGCGCAGATCGGGGTCGATGTCGACCGCACCCGCCCCCACGCCCTCGATCTCGTGCCGCGTCCCGGTCAACTTCACCGTCAGCGCCACGGTCTTCGACTTGCCCTTGGCGATCGTGCCGAGGCCGCACGTCACCGCGTCGAGGTCGTGGCGGCACTCCTTGGGAAGGCTCCCGAAAGCGGCGCCCTTCACCAAGGCCACATGGACCTTGCCGTCGGGTGCGTCCCCCGGTCCCTTGTTGCTGAGCGTGTAGGTCAGGGTCGTGGAGTCCACGCCCTTCTCGCTCTGCTCCTTGCCCTTGGCGACGCTCAACGCCACATCGGCGGTAAGCGTCTCGCGGGGGGCTTCGACAGCTCCCGCGTTGGCGCCGAATCCTGTCGACACCGCGGCCAACGTCACCGCCATCGCGGCGACACTCGCGCTGCGCCCCGCCACGCGCCGTCTCGCGCGTCCAGTCATGTCCCACCCCTCCGAGAGGCATGCCCGCCCCCGGCCACGACGGCATGACGGGGCGATCGAACGCCACGTTCTCAACCGGAACGGCCAGCGCCCGCCCCCTGGCGCGATATGGCTGAATACCCGCGCCACCGCGACGCCCGAGGACCGATCGGCACAGCGACACGGCACGGCAATCCCCGGAATACCGTGGCCGCATGACCGACAACACGCAGCCTCAGGTGTTCACCAATCGCTGGGCAAATTCCGTCGGCCCCAACACCGACACGTCTCCGCAGGACTTCTGCACCTGCGTTCCGGGAAACCGCACCCGCGGCCGGGCGGCGCATGTGCCGCATTTCCACCGCGAACTCCAGGACATCACCGCCCCCGGCTGGCTGCGCCTGCTCGAACTCGTCGACGAAGCCGCCGAGGACGGCCGCGAGGAATTCCGGCCGCTCGTCGAACTCACCGCCGAGCAGCGCCGTCAGATCGTCACACTGCCCGCGAGCATCGCCAAACTCACCGCGGTGAAGCACCTCGATCTGTACCGCAGCAACCTGGTCCGCATCCCGCCCGAGATCGGCATGATGCGAAGCCTTGAGGAGTTCACGCCCTACACGTCCTACCGCCTGCACTGGTTCCCGTACGAGATCACCCGCTGCCCTGCCCTGCGCCGCAGCACGGTCAGCACGCGCGCCCTCTACGGCAACTACAAGGTCCGGTCGCCCTTCCCGGCCCTGCCCGCACCGGGAGACGCCGCCGCCGACCTTCCCGGGACGGATCCTGCCGTCCGCGGCGCCACCGAGATCCGCAGCTGCAGCGTCTGCGACGGGCCGGTGGACGGCACCGCGCTCCGCCAGGTGTGGATATCCCTCCGCACCTCCGGCGCCGACGTCCTCCCCCTGCTCGTCAACGCCTGCTCGGCGGCATGCGTCGACGCGCTGCCGACACCGACCGACGGCTACATCCAGGAACCGCACACCGGCGGACCGGGCGTGGTCCAGCCGCCCCGCAGGTAGGGCTCACGCCTCCGGGCGCCGGGCCGCCAGCGCGTACAGGAACGGCAGCTGCGTCTCCCCCAGCGGAAACCGGTACAGCCCGTCGACCGGTTCCGGGAGCAGCCCCCGCGGGTCCAGCTCGGCCTCGACGAGTTCGGCGAGGCTCTCGATCGCGAGGCCCGCGTCCACCGCCGCCGTCACGACCTCGCCGAGCGAGTACGGGTACTCGACGGCTTCGTGCGGCTCCATCGCCACGTCCGGGTCGGCGTAGGTCGTGGTCGACAGCTCGCGTTGCTCCTCGCCGCCGCCGTACGGCCAGTCCGCCACCAGCGGCTCCCGGGACGCGAAGACCTGGTACAGCGGGTGCACGTCGACCAGGACCAGGCGCCCGCCCGGCCGCAGCGCCCCCGCCGCGCCCCGCATCCAGGCGCCGAGGTCGCGGATCCAGCACAGCACCCCGTAGGTGGCCACCACGATGTCGAAGCGCCCGTACAGCGACGCAGGCAGCGCCTGCGTGTCGGCCTCCACGAAGTCCGCCGCCAGCCCGGCCCGCTCCGCCAGGTCGCGGGCCCGGGCGACGGCGTTCGGCGAGAAGTCGACGCCGGTGACGGTGGCGCCGAGCCTGGCCCAGTTGAGGGTGTCCATGCCGAAGTGGCACTGCAGGTGCAGCAGGTCCCGGCCCGCGACGTCTCCGGCCAGCTCGCGTTCGGTGCGGTAGAGCGTCTGGCGGCCGGAGAGGAACGCGTCGACGTCGTAGAAGCGGTCGTTGGCCGTCGTGCCGTGCGCGAGGGCGCGGGCATCCCACAGGTCGCGGTTCGGCGGCGTCGGCTCGGGCGGATTCGCGGTCATGTGCCGAGTGTCGCCGACGACCGGGCCCGGCACGCACCCGTTTTCCCCCGGTCGCCGCGAAATCACCCAGCGCACGGCCCGCTCGTGCACGAACGCCGGGCCCCCCGACGGTCAGCCCGCCGCGGACCGCGGGCGCACCCGCCACACCCGCCGCCGCAGCCCCCGCATCACTTCCGGAACCTCACCCCCACATACCGGTCCAACATCTCCATCGTCTTCGCCGTGCGCCGGAACGTCGCCGGGTCCATCGGCGTCGCGAACCGCTTGTGGGTGACCGACTGCGCGCGGGCGAACTCGCGCAGGCCGTCCTCACCGTGGATCCGCCCGAAGCCGCTCTCGCCCACGCCGCCGAACGGCAGCGACGGGATCCCGGCGAACGCGATCACCGCGTTCACCGACACCATGCCGGTGCGCAGGCGGCGGGCGATCTCGGTGCCGCGGCGGGTGGGGCCCGCGTACACGGACGCGGCGAGGCCGTAGCCCGTCGCGTTCGCCAGTCTGACCGCCTCGTCGACGTCCTCGACCGTGCGGACGGTCACCGTCGGACCGAACGTCTCCTCGCGGACCGCCGCGCTGTCCTCCGGCGCGTCCACCAGCACGACCGGCGCGATGAACGGCTCCCGCACCGCGTCGGCACCGCCGACGACCGCGGTGGCGCCCTTGGCGATCGCGTCCTCGATGTGCCGGCGGACGACGTCCACCTGCGCAGGCATCGTCATCGGCCCGTAGGAGCGCTCCGGCTCGTCCGCACCGGTCTTCAACTCGGCGATCCCGGACTTGAGTTCGTCCAGGAACGCGGATTCGAGCCCGCGGACCACGTAGACGCGCTCGATGCCGACACACGTCTGCCCGGCGTTGGCCATCGCGCCCCACAGCGCGCCTTCGGCGGCCGCCTTGACGTCGGCACCCTCGGCGACGATCAGCGCGTCCTTGCCGCCGCACTCCATCAGCACCGGCGTCAGGGTCTCCGCACACGCCGCCATCACCTTGCGCCCGGTGCGCGCCGACCCGGTGAACGCGAGCTTGTCCACACCCGACGTGCACAACGCCGCACCGGTCGCGCCCAGGCCGGTCACAACCTGGAAGACCCCGCTGGTGGCATCCGGGTTCGCCCGCGCGAACGCGTCCGCCAGCCACACGCCGACACCCGGGGTGAACTCGCTCGGCTTGAACACCACCGCGTTGCCCGCGGCCAGCGCATACCCGATGGAGCCCATCGGCGTGAACATCGGGTAGTTCCACGGGCCGACGACGCCGACCACGCCCAACGGCCGGTACTCCAGCGTCGCGGCCTGGTTCGCCATCGCCAGACCGCTCGGAACCCGCCGCCGCTTGAGCACGCGGCCGGCATGGGCCGCGGCCCACTTCAGGTGCTCCAGGGACAGCAGCAGTTCGAGGAACGCGTCGTCCTTCGGCTTGCCGTTCTCCTCGTGGATCAGCGCACACAGCTCGTGCCGTTCCCGGGCGATCAGCGCGGCCCACGCGCCGAGCCGCCGCTTCCGCTCGCCGGGCGTCAGCCCCGCCCACCACGCGGCACCGGTCCGCGCCCGCGCCACCGCGGCGGCGACCTCCTCGGGCCCGTCCACCGGATAGCGGCCGATCTCCTCCCCGGTGGCGGGGTTCAACGACGCGAACGTCTCCCGCGCAGCCGGTCGCGCCGTCGCCTCGACCGACGTGGTCATGAGGCACCTTCTTCCGTCGATTGTGCCGAAGTCCGGGTGTCTTCCGCTGCTGCTGCTGTTGCTGTGGCTGCGGTCGTTGCTGTTGCTGTTGCTGTTTTGGTTGTTGCTGTTGCTGTCTCCGCCGCTGCCGATCCGCCCGGCCCCGCGATCCCCGTCCCGCCGTCGTCGGCGTGTTCTCGCAGCACCGTCTTGGCGACCTTCCCCGCCGCGGTCAACGGCAGTTCGGTGACGAACTCGACGCTGCGCGGGCACTTGTAGCCCGCGATCAGGCCGCGCGTGTGCGTCCGGACGTCGTCCTCCGTCAACACGGCGCCCGGATGCAGCACGACGACGGCGTGCACCCGCTCGCCCCACCGCGCGTCCGGCACGCCGATCACCGCACACGACGCCACCGCCGGGTGGGCGCCGATGGCGTTCTCCACCTCCGCCGAGTACACGTTCTCGGCGCCGGTCACGATCATGTCCTTGAGCCGGTCGACGACGGTGACGTAGCCGTCCTCGTCCATGAACCCGAGGTCGCCGGTGTGCATCCAGCCGCCCCGCAAGGCCGCCGCGGTCTCCTCGGGCCGGTTCCAGTACCCGAGCATGACGTGCGCGCCGCGCGCGGCGATCTCCCCGACGGCACCCCGCGGGCATTCGACGTCGTCGGCGTCGACGATCACCACTTCGGTGTGCGCCAAGGGCCGCCCCGCGCTGCGCAGCCTCTTCGCGTTCCCGGCTTCGTGGTCGGCGGGCATCAACAGCGTGGCCAGTGGTGAGAGTTCGGTCTGCCCGTAGGCCTGACACAAGCGGGCGCCCGGCAGCGCGGCGCGGGTCCGGTCGAGAAGGGCGGCGCTGATCGGGGATGCGCCGTACGTGAGGAAGCGCAGCGACGTCAGGTCGTACTTCTCGAAGTCCGGGTGGTCCAAGACCATCTGCACCATCGTCGGGACGAGGAAGACCTCGCTCGCGCGCCGCTCCTGGATCGCCTCCATCACCGCCTTCGGCTCGAAGAACGGCAGCATCACCTGCTGCATGCCGAGCAGCGACGCGATCAGCCACGTCCCGACACCGGCGATGTGGAACAGCGGCGCGGCGTGCAGCGACACCGCGTCGTCTCCGGCTCGCAAGCCTGCGGTGGCGACGAGGCCGCCGTAGGCCGAGGTGAGGAGGTTGGTGTGGCTGAGCATGACGCCTTTGGGGAAGCCCGTCGTGCCGCCGGTGTAGAAGATGCCGGCGAGGTCGTCCCCGGTGCGGCCGACGTCGACGACGGGCTCGGCGGTCGCGAGGAGTTGCTGATAGGCCAGGGTCCCGTCGGGGGAAGGCCCGTTTCCCATGTGCACGACTGTCGCCAGATCCCGGCTCAACTCGCGCAGCTTCGGCACCATCGCCGCGAAGACGTCGTCCACGAAAAGCAGCTGCGTCCCGGAGTCATCGAGCGAGTAGGCGATCTCGGCGGGGCTCCACCGGATGTTGACCGGGTTGACGACGCCGCCCGTCCAGACGGTGCCGACCAGGAGTTCGAGGTACCGCACCGAGTTGAGCGAGAGGATCGCCACCCGGTCTCCGGTCCCGACACCCAGCCCGCGCAGCACACCTGCGGCCAGAGCGGTGCGGTCCCGGAACTCCCGGAAGGTGACCGTGGTGTCGCCTTCGACGAACGCCACCTTGTCCGGATTCTGCTGTGCTTCGCGGTGCAGCGGCTGCGTGATGCCCATGGGCTCCCCTGGAGGAAAGGACGACAGGAGGAGGTGCGGTGGGTGCGGGGGCGTGCCGTGCGCGGGTGCTTGGCAGTGCTTGGCAGTGCTTGGCGCGTGGTGCATGGCGCGTGGTGCTTGGCGGTGCGGCGCAGAGTGATACCCGAGCGCTCGCTAAGCCCCAGCAAACCGCAGGCCGGACCTGCTGGCAACAGACCCGGCCGATGTCATTGACGAGCATTCAGTTGGCGACGCGCCTCACGCGTTCCGTGCAGCCGCCTTGCTCAGCAGTCGCGCAACAGCGGTGACTGGTTGAGCAGTTGCCCGCGTACGGACGTGAACGCGCGGTACCGCGCGGAGTCCTCCGTCCCGGCCGGGAACACCCCCACCCGGTGGCAGTTCTGGAACGCGAGCTTCACCCCGTGGTGCCGCTCCAACGCACCCCGGATCGCGTCACTCGCCATGGCCCGCAGCAGCTGCCCACGCGCCTGCTCGTCCGGCGGCGGCACCTGATTGTCCGCGAACTCCCCACCGTCCACGTCGAGCCGAACGACCAACTCGGCGACCATCTCCCATGCGTACGGCAACGACGTCCGAATGCACTCCACGAACGCGGCCTCGTCCACTTCCCCGGCTTCCGCCTGGGCCAACAACTCCGGCGAGACATCAAGCGACACGACCTCAGCTCCTCTCCCCCGGACGACCCCGCCGCCCGGTCGGCAACCGTGCATGTGCTCCGACCTGACTCACCGTAGGCCAGCCCTCACAGGAGAACCAGGCCAGATCACGCACTCCCGATCAAGACCGACCCAATCCCGCCAAACACTCTCTCCGGATTGGCGGGTTGGCCATGACGCGACCTGCTGGCCTGCAGCCATCGCGCCCCGCGCGATGTTCACCGCAAACCCCACGGGGGAGGTTTCCGACGACCACGCCGTCGTTTCCGCGGATCTCCCAGCGGCTCGACCAACTGACGAACGAGATCTCCTCGGACGCGACCGAAAGCGACGCAGCGCTGTACCGACATGACGAGCGTCACAGCCAGCCCTGCCCCGCCCTGCCCCGCCCGACCCCGGCCGACCCCGGCCGGGCCGCGGGGGCGGCAGTCGGTGTCGGTGGGGGCCGTTAGGCTGGGCGTCATGCGTCTTGTCATCGCCCGCTGCACCGTCGACTATGCCGGGCGGCTCTCCGCTCACCTGCCCTCTGCGCTGCGGCTCATCATGGTCAAGGCCGACGGGAGCGTCAGCATCCACGCGGACGACCGGGCGTACAAACCGCTGAACTGGATGAGTCCGCCGTGCAGCCTCAAGGAAGAGGACGGCACCTGGACGGTCGTCAACAAGGCCGGCGAGAAGCTCATCATCTCGATCGAAGAGACCATCCACGACTCGTCCCACGAGCTGGGTGTCGACCCCGGCCTGGTCAAGGACGGCGTCGAAGCCCACCTCCAGGAACTGCTCGCCGACCGCATCACCACGCTCGGGGCCGGGTGGACCCTCGTCCGCCGCGAATACCCGACCGCGATCGGCCCCGTCGACATCCTGTGCCGGGACTCGGACGGCGCCACCGTCGCCGTGGAGATCAAGCGCCGCGGCGAGATCGACGGCGTCGAGCAGCTCACCCGCTACCTGGAGCTGCTCAACCGCGACCCGCTGCTCGCCCCGGTCCGCGGCATCTTCGCCGCACAGGAGATCAAGCCGCAGGCCAAGGTGCTGGCCACCGACCGCGGCATCGGCTGCGTCGTCCTGGACTACGACGCGCTGCGCGGCGTGGAAGACGACAAGCTCAAGCTGTTCTGACGGAGGCCGGGGCGCGGGCTGGAGTGCAGTCCGCGCGCCGTACCAACCTTTCGGCGCGTCAACGGGTTTGCCCCGGCTGGATGCGGTTCGGATAGGTAGCCTGGTGGCGGACCTAGAGGCCGACCCCGCAGCCGATCAGGAGGCATCCCGTGGCGGACGACGCGCCTTCCGCACTCGACTGGCTCCGCGAGCAATTGCGGCGCAAGGGTGAGGGCGAGGCGGCTCCCGGCATCCGCGGCCTGCGCGTCTCCAAGGGGCTGGCGGTCGCCTTGGTGCTGGCGGTGGTGGTGATCATCCTGGTACTCACGTCCAAGAACGGCGGCACCCCCGCCAAGTCCGCCGCCAAGTCCGCCGCCAACTCGGCCTCCCCCAGCGCGAGTTCCGACGCCACTCCGGCCGAGCAGGCCGACCGCACCCCCAACCCGCAGCCCTCCGGCGGCGGCAACGCCGCCAAGCCCGGCGCGACCACCAAGCACTCCCCGAGCGGCACCACCGGCTACACCCGCCAGCAACGCGCCCTGTTCCTGCGCGAGAAGCCGGACACCGACGGCCGGATCCTGGAGAACCTCCCGTACGACACCGAAGTCACCCTGATCTGCCACACCGAGGGCCCCTCGATCTACGGCATGAACGGCCGCGCGTCGAAACTGTGGGACAAGGTCCGGACCAGCGAAGGCAAGGTCGGATACATCCCCGACGAGTGGGTGGCCACCCAATCCCTGACGACGGAACTCGTGGAAGCGTGCTGAACCCCGGCCGTCACGGCTCCCGCGACGGCGGTGGAGGGTAGTAGGCGTAGGGCACTTCGCCGCCGGCGCCCGGCGCCGCGGGCGGCGGCCGGCGACGACCGCGGAGCACCACGACGGTGAGGGCGGCGATAACGATCACGCCGCCGATGATCGCTCCGGTGGCGATGAGGTTGATCGAGCTTCCGCCGCTGTTGCTTGGCGCGGCTTGGGCGGGGGCGGGGGAATCCGCCGGAGCCGGGGCGGCAGAGACCGCCGAGGGTGCGGCGGACGGCGAGGCCGAGGCCGAGGCTGGGGCCGCCGGAGGGTCCCCGCGCTTGCCCACGAGCGGATTGACGTCCGGCGGGCCCGGATCGCCGGTCCAGCCAAGCGCGCGGCGGGGGCTGATGCCGCCGTAGCCGAGCATGTTGTCGAGACCGGATCCGTCGGAGGGCTTGTTCGCCGAGTCGATCAGGACCTTGATGACCTGGTTGGCCGTCCAGTCCGGGTGCTGGGACCAGACCAGCGCGGCTACACCGGAGGCCAGGGCGGTGGAGTTGGAGGTACCGCTGCCCTTGCAGTAGCCGGTGGGGCCGTTGCACGCACTGACGATGTCGACGCCGGGCGCCGAGATCGAGACCCAGTCTCCCTGGTAGCTCCCGCTCCAAAACGTCCCGCTGCGGTCGAAGGAGCTGACACCGAGAACACCGGGGTAGGCCGCGGGGTAGGCCCGACCGCCGGAGACCGGCGTTTCCAGGTTCCCAACACCTGCGATGACCAGTTTTCCGCGACTCTGCGCAAGAGCAATGGCTTGGGCCAAGCCCGGATCGGCGGCACTTCCCATGGAGACGTTGATGATCTTTGCGGACGATTCGGCCGCCGCATTGATCGCGTCGATCATGGCGCCCATGCCCAGGACGCCCATGTTGAAAGGCACTTGATAGGGCAGGACCTTGGCTTCGGGTGCGATGCCGTAAACGCCTTGCCCGGCAACGCCTTTGCCCGTACCTGCGATCAGGGCCGCCATCGACGTGCCGTGGCCCTTGCCCTGGGTGTCGCTGTCGCCCTCTTTCGCTGAGGGGAGCACTTGGCCACGCAGGTCCGCATGATCGGCGTTAACACCACTGTCGATCAAAGCAACCGTGATGCCCTGTCCCCGCGAGATCTTCCACACTTCGTCGATCTTCCAGGCGTCCAGGTACCACTGCATGGGACGAATCGGTTCCGTCGCATGCGCCGGGCCCGCCACTGCCACGAGCACGCTCACCATGACGAGCACAACAACGCAACGCAGCAAGCGCAGCGGAGAGAAGCTCACGTGCCGCAGTCCTCTGTTCGAAGTCATCCGATGACCGGCGGGACGGCACCAGGTCCGCGACCGTCCCAATCGTCTTCGTCTGCTTGCAGGTAATCGGGACGTCGCGCCCGCCGCCGCCCGGGTTCAGAATCGTTCGGGCCCTGGCCACCGCCCATGGGCCCCACGCGACTATTTCGCCCTGCACTCCCCGGCTCCGCCCGCGTGCCGCCCCCGGCGCGTCCCACCGTCTCCGCCCGATCGGCGCGCAACCCTGATCCGCCGGGCGAGAACGCCGCGCGTCCCGCATTGCCTTCGGACGACGACGGCCGACCTCCGACGATCCCGCCGGGCATGCCGACAGGTCGTGCTCCTCCTCCGACGCGGCCGCCACGCGGTCCACCACCACCTGCAGGCATCCCGCCGGGTGCTCCGGGTGCACCCCCCATCGGCATACCGCCACGCATCGGCGTGCCCAGCCCACCTGATTCGCCCGGCTTCGCGAGCCGAGAGATTCCGCCGCTGACTTCCTCGCCACGCAGACCCGCGGTGCCACTCCGGCTCGGGGCACTCTGCTGGCGCTCGCTCATACCCGCGGCTGGCCTGCCTAAGACCGGGCCTCCGCCCCAACTAGGGCGCATGCCTTGCGGATCGCCCTGTCCCAAACCGCCTGGCGGAGACGATCCAGGCGCGGTCACGTTCGGCTGCACCTGTGAGCCACCAGAGAGTGTGGTGTCCGGGAGAGGGCTTGACCCAGGCGCGTTGGCCGGACGGCCACCGGGCGTGAAGCCCACCTGATGGTCGGTGGTCACCACCTGGGGCACCGCTCCACCCGGTGTCCCCGGCCACATCGCCTGGGTCCGGGAAGCCGCGCCTTGGATCAGCGTTTCGGCGTGGGGAGGAGCACCTGTGCCCGCATCTGGATGAGCTGCCAGCAGGCCGGCTGCGGTTGCGGCGGCCACACCGGTCGCTGCACCGACGTCCTCGGGGCTCGGTTCATATCCGAAGGGATTCCCTGGCGGCGGAAACCCCGGAACCGACAAACCCCCGATGTTGGCGATCCCCGACTGATACACCATGACGATGTTCCGCATCTGGGACAACGCCGCTTGGTGGGCTTCCTCGACCGTCGCCTTCAGCTCGGTCTTCAGCACCTCGCCGGTCTTCCCGGTGTCGGGGTCGACCTGCGCAAGCACCGTCGGGTCGGCCTTGCTCAGCACCTCGAGCTTGTCCATGGCCTGCTGCGGCACCACGGGCATGCGGGCCATCGCGTCCGCGAGTTCGCTGCCCAGGATGCCCAGGTGCATGCCCACCATGTCCGTGTAGAACGCGGTGTCCTGGCCTGCCTTGGCCACTTGCTCGTTCCACGTGCGGAAGGTGTCCGCCGCCTTGCCTTGCCAGACGATCTGGCCTGGTTTGGCCAGCACCCGATCGGCGGCCTCCTTGATTCGGGCAGCGGCTGTGCGGATCCGGTCCGCCGCCACCATGACCCGGTCCGCGTTCACGGGCTGGACCATGTGGTGGATTTCGGGGTGGGACAGTCCGTCGACGTTCGTGGCCACGTCCGCCCCCTCAGCCGACCTGGGCGTTCGAAGGCTTAGTCGGCGCCCCGTCGGCAGCCGCCGCCGGAGCCCCGTCCGCCGGCCGCAGCCCGAGGTCGTACAGCATCTTCGCCATCCGATGGCGATTGCTCTCTTCCGCCGCCGCCGTCGAGTCACTGGCCATCTTCACCGTCAGTGCCATGGCCTCGATGTGCTGGTGCAGCTTGTCGGCCAGGTCCGAGATCCGCATCTCGGTGAATGCCAGCAGCACCGCAACGGCCGGGACTTCCTCGAAGTCCTGGCCGAAGTCCTTCATCGAAACGGCGCCCGCCACCGGGTTCTTGAGCGAGACGTCCCCACCGCTCATATCCGCCAGTACGGCCTGCACTTCGCGCTCGAACGTCCGCAGCGACTCCAAGTCGACCGTCATCTGGTCGAGTGCTGCCTTGTCTTCCGGCAACAACTGGCCCATCGTCCGCGCCTCCCCCGTGGAAGCTCACAACCGCTTGGTGCGGCGGTGCGAGTCTATCCGTCACGTCGTGCCATGTAACGGTTCGCACCGCCGCGAAGCGGACTGCGGTCAGGACGTGGACGCGGGCGACGACGGTTCGCCCGTCGGTTTCGTGGTCTGTGTCGACGGCTCGTTGGTGGGCGACGACGGCCTTGATGTGGCCGGCGACGGCGGCGGATTCCCCGGCGACCCCGGCGACTCTCCCGTCCCCGGCGGCGGCGCCACCTGCGTGTTCCCCTTGGTCGACGTGGCCGACGCCGACTTCGTCGACGTGGCGCTCTTCGTCGCCGTGGACGTAGCCGTCGCCGTCGTCGTCGCGCGTGTGGCCGACGGTGTACCCGATGTCCCGGGCGCGTTCGACGACCCAGGCGCGCCCGGCGCCGCCGGGTCGCCGCCGACCGCCGGGACGCCGTTGGTCACGCTGACGGACGTGTTGCTCGGGTTGCCGCCGCCGCTCGGGTCGTCGCTGCCGATGGCGACGACCACGGCGAGGGTCACCACCAGGACGCCCGCCGCCGCCAGCGTCAGCACGCCGCGCTTGCCCGCCATGGTGACGCGCCGCTGCACGACGCCCGCTTCGGCACCGAACGTGCCGGGCCGTTCGCCGGCGAGAACGAGGATCCGGCGGTCGGCCGCCAACCCCCGTTTGTCCCCCGCGTCCCGCAGCCGGGAAGCCGTGGACGCCTCTTCCCGCGCCTTCGCGTTCTCCCCGGTACACAGCGCCAGGATCGCCAACTCGTGGTGGAACCACGCCTGGTCGGCCACCGCGCCGGTGGCCGCGGAGGCGGAGCTGCCGAGCAGGAGCGTCGCCCGCCACGCCTCGAACCGCAGGGCGGTGGCGAACGCGGGGGCTGCCGCCCGCGCGAGCACGCGTACCGAGCTGGACTTGCCCAGCCGCTCGACCTCGCGCATGCACGCCAGGACGACGTCGGCTTCCTCCGCGATCTCCGCGGGCGTGACCGTCGGATGCGACACCCACCACGTGAAGTGCTGGATCGCCGCGACCGCCCACGACGACGGTCCCCGCATCTGCCCCGCGGCCTCGTCGGCGACACCGCCCGCCAGCCGGTACCGGCCGTTCTCGACGACGACCAGCCCCGCCTCGACGAGTTCGTTCGCCGCGCTGTGCGCGCCGTTGGCGCCGGTGAGCGCCGGCAGGTGCGCCGGGTCGGGAAGGACGCCGCCGAGCGCCGCGCCCAACCGCAGGACCTGTTGCGCCGGACGGGACAGCAGCGGCACCAGCCGCGGCACGAACAGCTGCGGCTCACCCGGCGACGGGAGTTCCGGCAGGGTGTCGTACTCGTCGCGCGCGACCGCCGTGCCGAGCCGGGCGAGCAGCGCCCCGGCCTGCGCGAACCGGCCCGGGTGGCCGTCGACTTCGAACCACAACGCTGCCGCCCACGCCAGTTCCTCGTCGTCGAGTTCGCGGCCGACGACGCGGTTCAGCAGGTCGAACGCCGCATCCTGCGGCAGCCCGCCCAGCATGATCTCGTGGAACGGGGATTCGGCCCGGGAAAGTTCGCCCCCGAAGGCCGTAGTCGCGGGAGCGGGGGTCCCGTCGGGGGCGGGAGCCGGTGACGGCGCCGATACGAGGAACACGCACTCGGGCGCGATGGCCAGTAGTTCGGTCATCTCGTCCGGCCGCAGGTCGAGGTCGTCGATGACGATCAACGCCGCGACACCGCCCAGCAGTTCGCCGAGCGCCTCACGGGTCGGACGGTACGCCTCCGCCTCGAAGCACGCGTCGTGGAACTGCTGGAGCAGGTCGTCCAGCCCGCTGCGGTACCCGTCGAGGACGACCACGCCGTCGGGCGCACCGGCCGCGTCACCCGACGCCAAGTGCTTGAGCAGCGTGCTGCGGCCGATGCCCGCGGGACCGCCGATACGTACGGACGTACCGCGCCCCAGCAGCCCCCGCACTTCCGCAATCTCCGCCTGCCGCCCCAACGGGGGGTACCCCGAAGGCCGCCGGGCGGCCGCACGCCGCCGCGGCAACGGCCGCGACGAGGCGGGCAACGGCACCGCCTCGGTACCGTCGGGCCCGCCGACGGTCAGCAGGTGGTGTCCGACCGCGACCTGCGTCAGCGTCGTCGGCCCTGGCGCGGTGGACGACACCCCGCCACCACCGACACCCGCGGCACCCACGCCAACACCTGCCCCGGCGCCCGTCCCAGGCAACCCCACCCCGCCAAACCCGTCCGCGGCCCCCGGCACAGCACCAACACCCGTACCGACACCCGCGCGGACACCCGCACGGACACCGGCATCAGCACCGGCCGACGCACCGGCAGCCGCGTCCTGGAACCCGACCCCGACCCCGACCGAACCCCCGCTCCCCGACTTCCCCTTGCTCTTCCCCTCCGCCTCAACTCCGCCTTTACCCGCGGCCCCGTTCCCGCTCGCGCTGCCGCTCCTGCCCGAGACACCGACCCCGGCCTCGAACGCCGCATCAAACCCCGCGTCGAAGTCCTCGGCGAACCCCGACGCACCACCGGGCACCGTCCCGACCTCGGTCTCCGGATCCTCCGAAGCCTGCGCATCCTTGGACGACCCAGAAGTGCCGGAAGCCCCGGAAGTGCCGGAAGCCCCGGAAGCGTCCGCAGCCTTCGCGGCCCCGCGGTCGCCCTCTCCGGCCGCGGGGCCGAAGATGTCCACCAGAAACGACGTCGCCGAGACCTCCGACGAGGCCTCCTCCCCATCTCCGCCGCCCGCGGTGCCGTCCGCCGACGCGCCGCCGTACTCCGGCACCACCGCGTCCTCGAACGCCTCGTCGATGACCCGGGCCCACTCCGCCGCACCGCGGGCCGCGCGGGCCTCGCGCATCCGGCGGGCCTCCTCGGCCGCCCGTTCCCGGTCCGCCGCCGCGGATGCCCCGTCGGACACGGCGTCGGCCGCGGCCGCACCGGCCGCCGCCGCGGGTGTCCCGCTCAAGCCCCCGGACGGGGCAGCCGCAGCAGCCCCGGCCCCTGCCTCGGTCGTGGCCTCCGCCGGAGCGCCGCCGAACCAACTCGCCCCGCCCGCGCCGTTCTCGCCGCCCCGGGGTGCGGCCCCGGGCCGTGCGGTCGCGTGGTCGTCACGTGCCGACTCGGTCGACCGGGCGGGCCTGCGCCGCGGCAGCGGCGGTGCGGCGGCGTAGCGCTCCGCCGCGGTCCGGCCGGGCGCGTCGCGCGCCGGTCGGCCCGATGTCTCGTCATGCGCCTCGTGTCCGCCACGGACTTCGGTGTCCGGCACCGGCGTCCGGGCCGCGTTCGCGGCCTCTCCCGGTGCACCTGCGGGCCCGGGGGCGCCCAAGGCGCCTGCGGCGCCCGCGGTCCCGGTCTTCCCCGGTCCCCCGCTCGTGCCCGTCGCGGTGCCGGCGCGGCCCTGCGGTGTCGGCGGCTCGTCCGCGACATCCCGCGGGGTTGCGTTCATGCGTCTCCTTCGGTCCCCGTCGCCATCGGCGCATCCGCCCCCGCTGCACCAGCCGTACCAGGGAGTACGGCCCGGATGTGGATGATCAGTGTGCCGCGCCGCACCTCCGGTCGCCACACCACCCCAGCGTGCCATTGCCGTGGAGGAGACGGCTGTGGTCGAGACCAAACCTTCGCCCACTCTCCACAACGCCCCCAACCCGCACGACGCCACTCGTCCGCTGCATATCCCGGTATACCGCCGCAAAGCGCCGGGCGCCCCGCAGTTCCCTAACGGATCATCAGTCTTCTTTAAGGCAAAGCGATCCCGACCAATACCCGGGCAGACCTATCGTTCTCCCCATGTGTCCCCCGCGGCTCGGGGGTACACCGGATTCGCGCACACCGCACTCGCACACCGCGCCCGCGGCCACCCGGCCCGGCGGCCGTCCGACGAACCGCGCACCGCATCCGTACCGGTACATGCCCAGGGGGGCTCCATGACCGGCACCACCCGATTCCGCACGCCCACTCGCGCCCGCAGGCTGATCGCCGCGGGCGCCGCGCTGCTCACCGCGCTCACGCTCGCGTCCGCCCCGTCCGTCGCCGGCGCCGCCGGACCGGCGTCAGCAGCTGCGTCAGGACCGGCACAAGCCCAAGCCGCCGCGGCCGGCACCGTTCCGGCCTCGTTCCAGGACCAGACCGTGTTCTCCGGGCTCAGCTCTCCGGTCGACGTCGAGTTCGCCTCCGACGGGCGGGTTTTCGTCGCCGAGAAGTCCGGCATCATCAAGGTCTTCGCGAGCACCTCCGCCACCACTCCCACGGTCTTCGCCGACCTGCGCACCCAAGTGCACAACTACTGGGACCGCGGCCTCCTCGGCATGGCCCTCGCGCCGAACTTCCCCGCCGACCCGTCCGTCTACGTGCTGTACGCCTACGACGCCCCGCCCGGCAAGTCCGCCCCTTACTGGGGCACCGCCGGTGCCGACGCGGACGGCTGCCCCAACCCGCCCGGCCCGCAGACCTACGGCTGCGTCGTCACCGGCCGCCTGTCCAAGCTCACCGCCACCGGCAACACCGCCGGGCCGGAGCAGGTGCTGATCACCGACTGGTGCCAGCAGTTCCCGTCGCACTCCACCGGCTCCCTCGCCTTCGGCCCCGACGGCTACCTCTACGCCTCCGCGGGCGACGGCGCCAGCTTCGACTGGGCGGACTACGGCCAGACCGGCGCCAGCGGCCCGATCGCCGGCAAGGATCCGATCCCGGCGAACCCGTGCGGTGACGCCCCCTCGCCGGTCGGCACCGCGCTGACCGCGCCCACCGCGGAGGGCGGCGCCCTGCGCGCGCAGGACGTGCGCACCACCGGCGACCCGACCGCGCTCAACGGCTCGGTCATCCGCATCGACCCGGCCACCGGCCAGGGCGCGCCAGGCAACCCGTTCGCGAGCAGCAGCGACGCGAATGCGCGCCGGATCGTCGCGTACGGCATGCGCAACCCGTTCCGCATCGGCTTCCGCCCGGGCACGAGCGAGCTGTGGGTCGGCGACGTCGGCTGGTCGACCTGGGAGGAGGTCGACCGGATCACCACCACGTCGTCCGCGACCAACTTCGGCTGGCCCTGCTACGAAGGCAACGCGCGCCAGGGCGGCTACGAGTCGAACAGCCTGAATCTGTGCACGTCCCTGTACGCGCAGGGCGCCGGTGCCGTGAAGGCCCCGTACTACACCTACAACCACGGCGCCGCGGTTGCCGCGAACGACGGCTGCCCGACCGCGAACGGCTCCGCAATCAGCGGGATCGCCTTCTCCCCCGCGACCAACTACCCGTCGCAGTACCAGAAGTCGCTGTTCTTCGCGGATCACAGCCGCCGCTGCATCTGGACGATGGCGCCGGACGCCAACGGCCTTCCCGACCCGACCAAGATCAGCGTCTTCGCGTCCAACGTGAACCCAGTGCAGCTGAAGACCGGCCCGGACGGCGACATCTACTACGTCGACCTCGAAGGCGGCCGCGTCGCCCGCCTGCACTACACCGGCAACCGTCCGACGGCGCGCCTGACCGCGACGCCGACGAACGGCACCGTGCCGCTGACCGTCGCCTTCGACGGCACCGCGTCCAGCGACCCGGACGCCGGACAAACGCTCGGCTATGCGTGGGACTTCGACCGCAACGGCACCACCGACGCCACGACGCCCACGGCCACCTGGACCTACTCGGCGCCCGGCACCTACCATCCGCAGCTGACCGTGACCGACCCGACGGGCCTGACCGGCACGGCGGAGACCACGATCGTCGCGGGCAACGCGCCGCCGACGGCGGTCATCGACACCCCGGCGGCCACGCTGACGTGGAAGGTCGGCGATCCGATCCCGTTCGGCGGCCACGCCACCGACCCGCAGGACGGCACCCTTCCGGCGGCGAACCTGCACTGGCAGCTGATCATGCACCACTGCACGACGCCGAGCGCCTGCCACGAGCACGTCATCACCGCACTCGACGGGGTGGCGAGCGGGACGTTCACGGCGGTCGACCACGAGTACCCGTCGTGGCTCGAAGTCCGGCTGACCGCACAGGACTCCGGAGGCCTGACCAGCACCGCGTCGGTGCGGCTCGACCCGAAGACCGCCGACATCACGCTCACCAGCTCGCCGCCCGGACTGACGCTCGGGTTCAACCAGACCCAGCAGGCCGGCCCGGTGACGAAGACGCTGATCGTCGGCGGCACAGGGTCCATCGCGGCGCCGTCGCCGCAGACGCTCAACGGGAAGACCTACCAGTTCGTTTCGTGGTCGGACGGCGGTGCGCAGTCGCACAACATCACCGCACCCGCGACGGCCACGACGTTGACCGCGGTCTACCAGGAGGTCGCCGCGCCGAGCGGGCTCGTGGCGGCGTACGGGTTCAACGCGGGCAGCGGCACGGCCGTCGCGGACGCGTCGGGCAACGGCAACAACGGCACCGCGGCGAACGCGGCGTGGGGCGCCGGCAAGTTCGGGCAGGCGATGACGTTCAACGGGACCAGCTCGATGGTGACCGTGCCGAACACGGCCTCGCAGACGCTGACCACGAAGATGACCCTGGAGGCGTGGGTCAAGCCGACCACGGTGAGCGGCTGGCGCAACGTGATCCTGAAGGAACGCAGCGGCGGACTGTCGTACGGGTTGTACGCGGGCGGCGACGACTTCGCGGCGGGTTACATCCGCATCGGCGCCGACGACCAGGGGATCGGGGCGACGGGGAACCTGCCGGTCAACGTGTGGTCGCATATCGCGGTGACGTACGACGGCGCGACGCTGAAGTTCTTCGTGAACGGCGTGCAGGTCGGCTCGCGCGCGCAGACCGGGACGATCGCGGCGGGGAGCGACCCGCTGCGGATCGGCGGGAATGCGGTGTGGGGGGAGTACTTCAGCGGGCAGATCGACGAAGTACGGATCTACAGCCGGGCATTGAGCGCGGCGGAGATTGCCACGGATATGAACACGGCGATCTGAGCCCGGAACGCAGCGCCCTGACCGGACGCCAAAGATCCCCCTTGGCCGGTGTGATCATCGCACCGGCCAAGGGGGATCCCCTTGCCAAAAGCCTTCCGAACCCAGCGCAGAGCCTGCAACCGGCTGTCCACAGTCCCCGCGTCGTCCACAACCCGGGCGGGGTCGGCCCAGGTCGGCCTCACTCCACCGGCAACCCGTTGGCCTTCCGGATCTCCCCCACGATCCGCCCCATGATCTCGGTGATCCCGAAGTCCTTCGGCGTGAACACCGCCGCCACTCCCTGCGCCAGCAGCGCCTGCTCGTCCGCCGCCGGAATGATCCCGCCGACCACGACCGGCACGTCGTCCAACCCCGCGTCCCGCATCCGCGCGAGCACGTCCGGGATCAGTTCCAAGTGCGACCCCGACAGGATCGACAGTCCCACGCAGTGCACGTCCTCCTCGACCGCCGCCGCCACGATCTGCGCCGGGGTCAGCCGGATGCCCTGGTACACCACCTCGAAGCCGACGTCGCGCGCCCGCACCGCGATCTGCTCCGCACCGTTCGAGTGCCCGTCCAGGCCCGGCTTCCCGACCAGCAGCCGCAGCCGTCCGCCGAGTTCCTCACCGGTCGCCCGCACGGACTCCCGCACCGCGGTCAGTTCCGCGCCGCCTTCCTGCACGCCCACGACGCCCGACACCCCGGTCGGCGCCCGGTACTCGCCGAACTCCTCGCGGAGCGCCCCGGCCCACTCCCCCGTCGTCACCCCGGCCCGCACGCACTCCAGCGTCGCGGGCATCAGGTTGACCGCGGCGTTCGTCCCCGCCGACTTCCACGCCCGCGCGTCGACCCGCAGCCGGTCCAGCGACGCGTCGACCGCGGCCTGGTCGCGCCCGGCACGCCACGCCCGCACCGCCGCCGAGGCGGACGCCTCGACCGCCGCGTCCGGCACGAAGATCGCCGTGTCCAGGTCCGCCGTCAGCGGGTTCGGCTCGGTCGTGTCGAACTTGTTGACGCCGACCACGGTCTCCAGGCCGGCTTCGATCCGCGCCCGCCGCGCCGCGTGCGACGCCACCAGCTGCGACTTCATGTAGCCGGACTCGATCGCGGCGACCGCGCCGCCCATCGCCTGGACCCGGTCGATCTCTTCCTTCGCGCCCGCGATCAGCTCGGCGACCTTGCGCTCGACGACCACCGACCCGGTGAAGATGTCGTCGTACTCCAGCAGGTCCGACTCGTAGGCAAGCACCTGCTGGATCCGCAGCGACCACTGCTGGTCCCACGGCCGCGGCAGCCCGAGCGCCTCGTTCCACGCCGGAAGCTGCACGGCACGCGCCCGCGCGTCCTTCGACAGCGTCACCGCGAGCATCTCCAGCACGATCCGCTGGACGTTGTTCTCCGGCTGCGCCTCGGTCAGGCCCAGCGAGTTGACCTGCACGCCGTACCGGAACCGCCGCTGCTTCGCATCGGTCACCCCGTACCGCTCGCGCGTCAGCTCGTCCCACAGCTCGACGAACGCGCGCATCTTGCACATCTCTTCGACGAACCGCACGCCCGCGTTCACGAAGAACGAGATCCGCGCGACGACGTCGCCCATGCGCTCCGGCGGCACCTGCCCGCTGTCCCGCACCGCGTCCAGCACCGCGATCGCCGTGCACATCGCGTACGCGATCTCCTGCACCGGCGTCGCACCGGCCTCCTGCAGGTGGTACGAGCAGATGTTTATCGGGTTCCACTTGGGAATGTTGGCGACCGTGTACGCGACGGTGTCGGTGATCAGCTTCAGCGACGGCCCGGGCGGGAAGACGTACGTCCCCCGCGACAGGTACTCCTTGATGATGTCGTTCTGCGTCGTCCCGTTGAGCTTGGCGATGTCCGCGCCCTGCTCCTCCGCCGCGACCTGGTAGAGCGCGAGCATCCACAGCGCCACCGCGTTGATGGTCATCGACGTGTTCATGCCCTCCAACGGAATCCCGTCGAAGAGCTGCCGCATGTCGCCGATGTGCGACACCGGCACGCCGACCTTGCCGACCTCGCCGCGGGCCAGCTCGTGGTCCGGGTCGTAGCCGGTCTGCGTCGGCAGGTCGAACGCCACCGACAGGCCGGTCTGGCCCTTGGCCAGGTTGCGGCGGTACAGGGCGTTCGACTCGGCGGGCGAGGAGTGGCCGGCGTACGTGCGCATCACCCACGGACGGTCGCGCTGCGGCCGCTCGGCGGGCGACTGAGAAGAAGGGGAAGAAGGGGAAGGCTGAGCTGAGGGCGTCTGGCTCGCCACGGGAGACCTCCGGAGGGTTCCGGGCCGGCACGGCCACGACGACTGCCGGCCCGGTGGTCGTGGCGGGATCCGCGATCCGCGCACCACGTCCGAAGGGTCCGGCGTACGCCGCACCAGCGCGCGGCCCTGCTTACCTCGGAGTGTACTGACGGGTAATAGCAGTGGGGAGGGTGTGTCACGCCACAACCCGCCACGGGTTCCGCCATCCGGCTGACACCGTGTCATTCCGGCGCGCAGCGGACACCCCTGCCCGCCTTGGCGGACCGGGCCGGGTCAGGCGGCGACCGCCCCTTCCAGCGCCAGGATCCGGTGCAGTTTGGTGATCACCAGAATGCGGTGCACCGGGGGTGTCACCCCGCGCAGCACGAAGCGCCGCTCCCGGCGGCCGGCGCGGCGGTGTATGGCGACGAGCAGCCCGAGCCCGGTCGCGTCGAGGATCTCGACCTCGGACACGTCGAGGACGAAGTCCCCCACACCGCGGTCGACCGCGGTGTGCACGCGCTGGCGGACATCGGCGGCCGTGTGCACGTCCAACGCCCCGCGCAGATACAGCTCGTGGTCGTCGCCCCAGACATGCATGTCGCCTCCTCCGGGTGGGAGCGGCCCGTCGGGCCTCTGCTGGCGCCTGGCCGCCGGGCGTGCACGTCAGGCCTTTGCGTCAGAGAGTGCCCATCAGACCACCGGAGTTCCCGATTGCTCCGATTCCTTGAGGAAAACCACCCCTTCGAGCGACAACAGCCGGTCCGGGATCATTCCCGGACCGGCTGCGCACCACCTGTCGCGTACGTCTCATCACGCACGCTCCGCCTCCCGACGCCGTTGTGCCCCGTCGGCCGCCCGCGAATCCGCAGGGCCCCCCGGATCACCCGAACGTCGCTCGGATCACTCGTACGAGTAGAAGCCCTTGCCGCTCTTCCGGCCCAGGTCCCCCGCCGTGACCATGCGGTTCAGCAGCTCGGGGGCCGCGAACTTCTCGTCCTTGGTCTCGTCGTAGATGTTGCTCGTGGCGTTCCGCATGATGTCGACGCCGGTGAGGTCGATCGTCGCGAGCGGGCCCATCGCGTGGCCGAAGCCGAGCTTGCACGCGATGTCGATGTCCTCCGCCGTCGCCACGCCCGCCTCGTACAGGCGCACGGCCTCGGTGGTCAGCGCGGTGATCAGGCGCGTGGTGACGAAGCCGGCGACGTCCCGGTTCACCACGATGCAGGTCTTGCCGACGTTCTCGGCGAACGTGCGGGCCACGGCCAGCGTCTCGTCGGACGTCTTGTAGCCGCGCACCAGTTCGCACAGCTGCATGAGCGGGACCGGGGAGAAGAAGTGCGTGCCGACGACGAACTCCGGACGCGACGTGACCGCGGCGATCTGGGTGATCGGCAGCGCCGAGGTGTTGGAAGCCAATACCGCGCCGTCCTTGGCGACGGCGTCGAGCTGCCGGAACACCTCCTGCTTGACCTCGATCTTCTCGAACACGGCCTCGACGACGAGGTCCGCGTCGGCGACCGCGTCCAGGTCGGTCGTGACGGTCAGGCGCGCGAGGGCCGCCTCGGCGTCCTCCGCGGACATCCTGCCCTTGGCGACGAACTTCTCGTACGACGCGCTGATGCCCGACTTCGCCCGCTCCAGCGCGGCGTCGGTCACGTCCCGCAGGGTCACCTCGTAGCCGTTCTGGGCGGACACCTGCGCGATGCCGGCGCCCATCAGCCCGGCACCGATCACTGCGATCTTCTTCGTCACGTCGAACCTCTCTCGTACACGTTCACGTACATGCGCTCGTACATGCGATACCTGTCGCGAGAGTAACGGCCACTCGATCGGCCCCTGCCGCTGGTCCCGTATACACCCCCTGGGGCACCCTGGGAGGGGAGGCGAAATGGACCGTTCGTACCTGCTCACGCCGCTGGTCGGGTTCGCCGTGGTGGCCGTCCTCGCGGCCATGCTGCGCTGGACGTTCTCGCGCGGGCATTCGCTCGTCGCGCGTGTCCCACGGCAAAGCACACCCGACGACTACGGCCTGCTGGTCGCGATCGCCGAGCCCGCCGACCGGGCCGCCGGACGCCGCCTCTGCCAGGTGCTGGTCGCCGACGGAATCCGCTGCACCCTGGTCGACACCACCGAAGGCCTTCGCCTCATGGTCTGGCCACCCGACGAGGAGGCCGCGAGGTCGGCGCTGGAACGCCACCGGAGCTGAGTTTCCGCCTTCCCGCGGCATCCACCGCGCGGGATAGGGCGTTCCGCGCGACGCGTCGGGCGGGCGAGCCTCGAATGCCTAGCATGATCCACGACCGCGACCACCGCTCGGGAGACCGGCGGCCGCAGTCCCGGAGCACGCTGGGAGGGGCCCGACTTTGTTCACCGGCCGACGGACCGCACTCGACGCGATACGGACCCCGGGGCCGTCGTGCCGTCGCCCTTCGACGGCGACGACCTCGTCCGCCATCTGCCGCACCGTTTCGCGGGCTTCATCGGCAACGTCCCGCAGACGGACTTCCTGCGCGAAGGCCGGGGCAACCACACCGCGTACATGCGCACCGGCAGCAGACGCGACCGGCGGGCGGGGCACGCCCAGTCCGGAGGCATCTGGGAAGCGGCACCGGCCGGCTACCGGAAGCCGATCCGGCTCGTCCCCGGCGTGAACGATTTCCGGGTCCCGCCCGAAGGCGTCATGCGCACCGCCGCTGCCGTGGAGGACGCGAGAATGCGCTGGCTCGGTCCGTTCGCCGACAAGCTCAAGGACGGCCCCCGCTCGTCCCTGTACGTGATCGCGAACGCCGGCGGGCACTTCCCGGGCGTCGGATCGCAAGCGGTCATCTCGACGGTCGTCGGCGAGGTCGCCGGCTGCCATCCCCTCCGCACCGCGGTCAACACCACCGGACCGCGGGTCCCGCCCGACGTCGCCGTCGTCCCGAACGCGACGGCACCGCTGCAGGCCGCCGAACTCCGGCGCCCGGCCGTGGCCCTGGCCGCGCTGCGCTCCGGCCTTGCGACGTCCGGGCTGGCCGCGGTGAGCCTTCTCGTCCGGGCGGCCGTCCCCCGCCGCCGTGCCGAAACGCGGAGGCCGCCCACCGACCGGCAGGCAGCCCGCGGGCCGGACCGGCGGATCAAGGAAGTCGAACGCCTGCTCCGCCGGTAGTCCCACCGCGCCCTCGGTCCGTCAGAAGCGCGGTTCCGGCTCCAACTCGCGCTGGATCGAGCCGCCCAGCGCGGTGAGCTGGCTGACCAGGTCGTCGTAGCCGCGGTCGATGTGGTGCACGCCGCTGACCAGCGTCTCGCCGTCCGCGACCAGCCCCGCCAGCACCAGCCCGGCCCCCGCCCGCACGTCGGTGGCCACGACCGGGGCACCGGAGAGCCGCTCCACGCCGCGCACGATCGCGTGGTGGCCGTCGGTGCGGATCGAGGCGCCCAGCCGCAGCAGTTCCTGGAGGAACACGAACCGCGCCTCGAAGATGTTCTCGGTGATCATCGCGTGCCCGTCGGAGACCGCGTTCAGTACCGCGAACTGCGGCTGCATGTCGGTCGCGAACCCCGGATACGGCAGCGTCACCACGTCCACCGCGTGCGGCCGCCGGTCCATCACCACGCGGAACCCGTCGTCCAGCGCGGACACCGCGGCCCCCGCCGCGGTCAGCTTGTCCAGCGCGATCTCCAGGTGTTCGGAGCGCGCGTTCCGCACCGTCACGTCCCCGTGCGTCACCGCCGCCGCCACCGCGAACGTGGCCGCCACGATCCGGTCCGGGACGGTACGGTGCCGCACCGGCGCCAGCCCGTCCACGCCGTGGATCTCCAGCATCGACGTGCCCGCGCCGTCGATCTTCGCGCCCATCGCGGTCAGCATCGCGCAGATGTCGACGATCTCCGGCTCGCGCGCCGCGTTGTCGATCACCGTCGTGCCCTTGGCCAGCACCGCCGCCATGAGGATGTTCTCGGTCGCGCCCACGCTCGGGAAGTCCAGCCACACCGACGTACCCACCAGGCCCTTGGGGGCCTTGGCGATCAGGTAGCCGTGCTCGTTCTCCACCGTCGCACCGAGCTTGACCAGCCCGTCTATGTGCATGTCCAGACCGCGCGACCCGATCGCGTCGCCGCCCGGGAACGCCACATGCACCTCGCCGCAGCGGGCGAGCAGCGGGCCCAGCACCGAGATCGAGGCCCGCATGCTGCGCACCAGGTCGTAGTCCGCCTCGTGGCCGGGCACGGCCGGCACGTCGATCGACAACGTGCCGGTGCCGTCTCCTTCGACCACGCAGCCGAGCCGCCGCAGCAGCTCGCTCATGATCGACACGTCCAGGATCCGGGGCACCTCGTCGAGGACGGTCACCCCCTCCGCGAGCAACGCCGCGGCCATCAACTTGAGCGCGCTGTTCTTCGCGCCCGTCACGCGCACCTCACCGGCGAGCCGAGCCCCGCCTGTCACCCGGAACCTGTCCATCACGGCATCGTAGGGTCTCCGGGGGCCCGTTCCGACCACCGTCCGAAAGCCGGGTGGGCACCGTCGCACAGGTGTGACACGTCCGCGTAAATTTGCGGACATGGTCAACCTGACACGCATCTATACGCGTACCGGCGACGACGGTACGACAGCGCTCGGCGACATGAGCCGCACGTCCAAGAACGACCCGCGCCTGGTGGCGTACGCGGACGTCGACGAGACCAACGCGGTCCTCGGGGTGGCCCTCGCGCTCGGCGGCCTGGAACAGGACGTCGCCGAGCTGCTGACCCGCATCCAGAACGACCTGTTCGACGTCGGCGCCGACCTGTGCACGCCGATCGTCGAGGACCCGAAGTACCCGCCGCTGCGCGTCGAGCAGTCCTACGTGGACGCCCTCGAAGCCGCGTGCGACCGCTACAACGACGACCTGCCGAAGCTCCGCAGCTTCATCCTCAACGGCGGCACCCCCGGCGCCGCGCTGCTCCACCAGGCCCGCACCGTCGCCCGCCGTGCGGAACGCAGCACGTGGGCCGCGCTGGACGCGCACGGCGAAGCGATGAACCCGCTGACGGCGAAGTACCTCAACCGGCTGTCGGACCTGCTGTTCATCCTCGCCCGGCACGCGAACCGGGAGAACGGCGACGTCCTGTGGGTCCCCGGCGCCAACCGCTGAGCACCGTCAGCCGAGCAGGACCCGTCGCGCTCAGGCGACGTTGACGCGCTGTCCGGGAGGCGCCGCCTCCAGCCACGCCAGGAACCCGGTCAGCGCGTCCTCGCTCATCGCCAGCTCCAGGAGCCGCCCGCCGTGGCTGCACACCAGCACCACGGCCCCGGCCAGCAGCGCGAGTTCCTCCTGCCCGACGGGCAGGCGGCGTTCGATGACGACGATGTCGTGGCGCTCCAGCGTCCGGCGCGGACGGGGCGCATAAGAGAAGACCCGGAACCACTCGATGCGGTCGCCGTTGTAGCGGGCGATGCCGAACACCCAGCCCTTGCCGTGGTCCACCGCGAGCGGCGGCACGACCTCGCCGTCGGCGGAGGCGGGCTCGGCAGGGTCTGCGGGATTTGCAGGGTCTGCGGGCGAACTTCCCCGGGAATCGGACGCGGCGCCTTCCGGGACCGAACTCCCGGACGGCGCCGCGGCGGAATCCGCCCCCTCGCGGGAGGGGGCGGGTGGTACCTCGGGCAAAACGCGCAGCGAACAGTCGAACGTGCCGCCCGGCCGCTGGATCAGCCGGCGCCGCAACGCGAACACGCCGATCGCCAGCGCGGTCGCGACGACGACGGCAAGGACCACCGCCAGCAGTACGAGGACCATCTCGTCAGACCTCCTCGTTCCGCCTGCGTCCTGGTCCCCGGCCGGCCGTGGACTCGCGTCAGCGTCCGTGCGTGGCCACGCGCAGGCGCGTGTCGGCCCGGCGCTCCGCAGCCACGTCCTTGTCGTGTCCGGCCCGCTCGAACGCGCGCTCGGCGCGGGCGACGTCGATCTCGTCGGCCAGCTCGGCGATTTCCGCGAGCACCGCGAGACGGTTGTTCTCGAACGACACGAACCCGCCGTGCACCGCCGCGACGACGGTGTTCCCGTCGGCCTGGCGGATCGTCACCGGGCCGGACTCCAGGACACCGAGCAGGGGCGTGTGCCCGGGCTGCAGACCGACGTCGCCGTCGGTCGTGCGGGCGACCACGATCGTGGCCTCGCCCGACCACACCTTGCGGTCGGCCGCGACCAGCTCGACGTGCAGCTCAGCCAACGTGGGCTCCTCAGGTCGTACGGACGGGCGCGCTCCGCCCGGCCGTGGCCCGCGGCCCGGAATGCCTCCGGCGCGGGATGCTGTCAGAATATCCGCCCCGCGGACCCCGATTCCAACCGGGACCGCGGAGACCGCTGGACCGCGCGTCCGGCCCGGGAGGCCGCGACGCGCGGGGCTCCGCGCAGGGCGAGGGACGGCCCGGACCGGACCGCCCCTCGCACCTGTACGGACGTACCGCCTGCCGGGCGGCCGCCGGGAACCTGTCGGAACCCCGTCGGCCGCCGCGGACCGCGTCAGCTCTTGGCGAGTTCCGCGATCTTCTTCTCCAGGTCGTCGAGACCACCCAGCATGAAGAACGCCTGCTCCGGAGCATGGTCGTACTTGCCGTCCGCGATCGCGTTGAACGCCTCGATCGTCTCCGACAGCGGAACGTCCGATCCCTCGAGACCGGTGAACTGCTTGGCGACGTGGGTGTTCTGCGACAGGAACCGCTGGATGCGGCGAGCGCGGTGCACGACCAGCTTGTCCTCTTCGGAAAGCTCGTCGATACCGAGGATCGCGATGATGTCCTGGAGGTCCTTGTACTTCTGCAGGATGTTCTTGACCCGCATGGCGGTGTCGTAGTGGTCCTGCGCGATGTACCGCGGGTCGAGGATGCGGGACGTCGAGTCCAGCGGGTCCACGGCCGGGTAGATGCCCAGCTCGGAGATCGGACGCGAGAGCACCGTCGTGGCGTCGAGGTGCGCGAACGTCGTCGCCGGGGCCGGGTCGGTCAGGTCGTCCGCGGGGACGTAGATCGCCTGCATCGAGGTGATCGAGTGACCGCGGGTCGACGTGATGCGCTCCTGGAGGATGCCCATCTCGTCGGCCAGCGTCGGCTGGTAACCCACCGCGGAAGGCATGCGGCCGAGGAGCGTGGACACCTCGGAGCCGGCCTGCGTGAAGCGGAAGATGTTGTCGATGAACAGAAGCACGTCCTGCTTCTGCACGTCGCGGAAGTACTCCGCCATCGTCAGCGCCGACAGGGCGACGCGCAGCCGGGTGCCCGGCGGCTCGTCCATCTGGCCGAAGACCAGCGCGGTCTGCTCGAGCACGTTCGAGTCGCGCATTTCGTCGATGAGGTCGTTGCCCTCACGGGTACGCTCGCCGACGCCCGCGAACACCGACACACCGTCGTGGTTGCGCGCGACACGGACGATCATCTCCTGGATGAGGACCGTCTTGCCGACGCCCGCACCACCGAAGAGGCCGATCTTGCCGCCCTTGACGTACGGGGTCAGCAGGTCGATGACCTTGATGCCGGTCTCGAACATCTCGGTCTTCGAGTCGAGCTGGTCGAAGGCCGGGGCCTTGCGGTGGATGCCCCAGCGCTCGGCGACCTCGAACTTCGCCTTCTCGACGTTCAGCGGCTCGCCGAGGGCGTTGAACACCACGCCCTTGGTGATGTCGCCGACCGGCACCTGGATCGGCGAGCCGGTGTCGGTCACCGTGGCGCCGCGGGTCAGGCCGTCCGTCGGCTGCATCGAAACCGCGCGGACGATGCCGTCACCGAGGTGCTGCTCGACCTCGAGGGTGAGGGTCTTGAGGCCCTCGCCCTCGCCCTGGCCGGTCAGGTCGACGGTGACCTTGAGCGCGTTGTAGACCTCGGGCATCGCGTCGACGGGGAACTCCACGTCGACGACCGGGCCGATGACCCGGGCGACGCGGCCCGTGGCCTGGGCCGTCGCTGCAGTGGCAGTCATTCTCATTCACTCCCCGCGGTCGCGTCGGCCAGGGCGTCAGCGCCACCGACGATCTCGCTGATTTCATTGGTGATTTCGGCCTGACGGGCGTTGTTCGCGAGCCGCGTCAGCGTACGGATGAGTTCCTCGGCGTTCTCGGTGGCCGACTTCATCGCCTTGCGCCGCGCCGCGTGCTCGGAAGCCGCGGACTGCAGGAGGGCGTTGTAGATGCGGCTCTCGACGTACCGCGGCAGCAGCGCGTCGAGCACGCCGTCCGCCGAGGGCTCGAACTCGTAGAGCGGGAAGGCGCCGCCCGGGGGCTCCTCGTCCGTATCCTCGACGACCAGCGGCAGGACCCGGTGTGCGACCGGCTGCTGCGTGAGCATCGAGACGAAGTCGGTGCTGACGATGTGGATCTCGTCCACACCGCCTTCCTCGGTGGGCGTGACGAACGCGTCGATGAGCGCGCCGGCCACCTTCTTCGCGTCGGTGTACTCCGGGTTGTCGGAGAAACCGCTCCACTCGCCGGCCAGCGTCCGGTCGCGGAACCGGTTGTAGCCGACACCCTTGGCGCCGATGACGAAGCGCAGTACTTCCTTGCCCTCGCCCCGGAGCAGCTCGACGAGCTGCTCCGCGGTCTTGATGGCACCGGAGTTGTACGCGCCCGCGAAACCGCGGTCACTGGTGACCAGCAGCACGGCCGCACGCTTCGCGTCCGGCTTGGCCTCGGTCAGCGGGTGCTGCGCGTTGGAGAAGGTGGCGACCGCGGAAACCGCGCGGGTCAGCGCGTCGGCGTACGGCTTGGCCGCCGCCACGCGCTGCTGCGCCTTGACGATCCGTGACGCCGCGATCAGCTCCTGGGCGCGCGTGATCTTCTTGGTCGCCGACACGGAACGGATCCGACGCCGGTAGACCCGAAGTTGGGCTCCCATGGGTCAGGACTCTCCGTTCTCAGTGGCCGGACTTGACGTGGCGCTTGATGGTCTCCTGGCCGACCTCGTCCTTGCCCAGCGCCTCCACCGCGACGTCGCTGATCAGCGGCGAACCGTCGGCCTTGGTGAAGATCTGCTTGAAGGACGTGATCGCGTCCGTCATCGCGTCGATGGTGCCGTCTTCCAGCTTGCCCGTCTCGGCGATGGTGGTCAGGATCTCCTTGCGCGAGGTGCGCAGGGTGTCCAGGAACTCGCGCTCGAAGCGGCGGATGTCCTCGACCGGGACGTCGTCCAGCTTGCCGGTGGTGCCGGCCCAGATGGAGACGACCTGCTCCTCCATCGGGAAGGGCTGGTACTGGCCCTGCTTGAGCAGCTCGACCATGCGCGCACCGCGCTCCAGCGAGCTCTTCGACGCGGCGTCCAGGTCGGAACCGAAGGCGGCGAACGCCTCCAGCTCGCGGTACTGGGCGAGCGTCAGACGCAGCTGGCCGGAGACCGACTTCATCGCCTTGGTCTGCGCGGAACCACCGACGCGGGAGACCGAGATACCGACGTTGACGGCCGGGCGGACGCCCTGGTTGAACAGGTCCGACTCCAGGAAGCACTGGCCGTCGGTGATGGAGATGACGTTGGTCGGAATGTACGCCGACACGTCGTTCGCCTTGGTCTCGATGATCGGCAGACCGGTCATCGAGCCCGCGCCCAGCTCGTCCGAGAGCTTCGCGCAGCGCTCGAGCAGGCGGGAGTGCAAGTAGAAGACGTCGCCCGGGTAGGCCTCGCGCCCCGGCGGGCGGCGCAGCAGCAGGGACACGGCGCGGTACGCCTCGGCCTGCTTGGTCAGGTCGTCGAAGACGATGAGGACGTGCTTGCCCTGGTACATCCAGTGCTGGCCGATGGCCGAACCGGTGTACGGCGACAGGTACTTGAAGCCGGCCGGGTCGGACGCCGGGGCGGCGACGATGGTCGTGTACTCCATCGCGCCGGCCTCTTCGAGCGAGCGGCGAACGCCCGCGATCGTCGAGCCCTTCTGGCCGACGGCGACGTAGATGCAGCGGACCTGCTTCTTCGGGTCGCCCGACTTCCAGTTCTCGCGCTGGTTGATGATCGTGTCGACGCAGACCGCGGTCTTGCCGGTCTGGCGGTCGCCGATGATCAGCTGGCGCTGGCCGCGGCCGATGGGGGTCATCGAGTCGATGGCCTTGATGCCGGTCTGCATCGGCTCGTGGACCGACTTGCGCATCATGACGCCGGGGGCCTGCAGCTCGAGGGCGCGGCGGCCCTCGTTCTCGATCTCGCCCTTGCCGTCGATCGGGTTGCCCAGCGGGTCGACGACGCGGCCGAGGAAGCCGTCGCCGATCGGCACCGAGAGGACCTCGCCCGTGCGGCGAACCGTCTGACCCTCTTCGATCGAGCTGAAGTCACCGAGGATGACGACACCGATCTCGCGCACGTCGAGGTTCAGCGCGAGGCCGAGGGTGCCGTCCTCGAACTTCAGCAGTTCGTTGGCCATGACCGAGGGCAGGCCCTCGACATGGGCGATGCCGTCCGCGCAGTCGCTGACAGTGCCGACTTCCTCGCGCGACGCCGCGTCGGGCTCGTACGAGTCGACGAAGCGCTCCAGCGCGTCCCGGATCTCCTCCGGCCGGATCGTGAGCTCCGCCATCTGGTGTCCCTGCTCTCCTAGGTGGTGGGGTTACGGTCCGCCGTGGCGACGGAATCTCGGAACCGCGTGCTGCTGTGTCTGTTTACGCTGTCAACACTGAGTCGACCGCGGGCCAACGTTCGCGCCGGTCAACGCACCAGGGTGCGTCCGGCCTCCTCAAGGCGGGTCGCGACGGTGCCGTCGATGACGTCGTCACCGATCCGCACGCGCACGCCCCCGAGGACCTCGGGGTCGACCTCGACGTTGAGGTGCACCGGGCGCCCGTAGAGGCGGCCCAGCGCGGCGGCCAGGCGGGTGTTCTGCTCCTGCGTGAGGGGCAGAGCCACCGTGACCAGGGCGACCATGCGGCGCCTGCGCTCGGCGGCGAGCCGGGCGTAGCCCTCGAGCCCTGCCTCCAGGCTACGGCCCCGCGGCTGCGCGACCAGGCGGGTGATCAGGCGGCGGGTGGACGCGTGGGCGCGTCCCTCCAGAAGCCCGGACACCAGCTCGGCCTTGCGGCTGTCCGCGATGGACGGGTTCGTCAGCGTGGACCGCAGCTCGCGCTGTCCGGCCACGATGCGGCCGAAGCGGAACAGTTCGTCCTCGACGTCGTCGAGGTCGCCGTCCCGTTCGGCACTGATGAGTTCGGCGTCGACCGACAGTTCGTCGATCGCGTCGACCAGGTCGCGCGGCTGCGACCAGCGCGCCCGGACCAGGCCGCCGAGCAGGTCGGCGGACTCGCCGCCGATCTGGCCGTCGAGGAGCTGGGCCAGGAACGCGGCCCGGGACTCCCCGGAGCGCGCCGGGTCGGTCAGGACCCGGCGCAGCACCGGCGTGCGGTCGAGCAGCAGCACGACGGAGTTGAGGTCCTCGGCCAGGGCCACCATGGACGAACCGGTGGACTGCGCGAGCCCGTCCAGGCGCTCGCGGGCCTCGGTGAGCGACTGCCGGCTGGCGCCCTGCATCAGCGCACCTGCTCGGCGGTCGCGGCCGCGGCCTTGGTGTCCAGTTCGTCGAGGAAGCGGTCGACGATGCGGCGCTGGCGCGCCTCGTCTTCCAGGGACTCTCCGACGATCCGACCGGCCAGCTCGGTGGCGAGCTTGCCGATGTCGTTCCGCAGCACGGTCTGCGCCTGGTTGCGGTCGGCCTCGATCTGAGCGTGGCCGGACGCGACGATCTCGTCCTTGATGCGGGCGCCTTCGGCGCGCATCTCGGCGATCGCCGCGGCGCCCTGCTCACGGGCGTCCTCGGTCAGGCGGCCGGCTTCACGACGGGCGTCGATCAGCTGAGCGCGGTAGCGCTCCAGCTCGGCCTGGGCCTCGGCCTGGGCCTCTTCCGCACGCGCAAGGCCGCCTTCGATGGCGTCCGTACGGTCCGCCAGCGTCTTCGCGATCCGCGGCAGGAGGACCTTGCCGAGGAAGAAGAAGACGATGAGGAACGCCACGCCACCGATGATGATTTCGTCGAGCGGCGGGAGCAGAGGGTTCTGCTCACCTTCGCTGGCGAGGTAAATCACGGTGGGAACCTCCGTTGGGGGGTTAAGCGTCACTTACCGAAGACGAACGGCATCACGACGCCGATGAGGGCGAGCGCCTCGGCGAGGGCGAAGCCGAGCAGCATGTTCTGGCGGATCAGGCCGGTCGCCTCGGGCTGGCGGGCCATCGCCTGGACACCGTTACCGAAGATGATGCCGATGCCGACGCCGGGGCCGATCGCCGCGAGGCCGTAACCGATGGAACCGAGGCTGCCGGTAACTTCAGCGAGAAGCATTTGGGCTGTTTCCTTTATTCGAGGCCGGTGGACTTTCCACCGGACGACGGTCGAGGAGAGAGTTGGTCTGGTGTCTCTCAGTGCTCTGATTCGAGCGAGCTGGAGATGTAGGAGGCGGTCAGCAGGGTGATGATGTACGCCTGCAGCCCCTGGATCAGCAGCTCGAACGCGGTCAGGGCGACGACCACGACGAACGACGTCGCCGAGTACAGGGCGCCGATGGTCGGGCCGAGCAGGTACCAGGCCGCGACGCTGAAGGTCACGATCAGCATGTGGCCGGCGAACATGTTGGCAAAGAGCCGCACGGCCAGGGTGAAGGGCCGGACGATGATGTTCGAGAGGAACTCGATCGGCGCGAGGAGGACGTAGATCCACTTCGGCAGGCCGGGCGGGAACATCATGTTCTTGAAGTAGCCCACGAAGCCCTGGTGCTTGATGCCCAGGTACAGGTAGGTGAGCCACACCATGGCGACGATGGAGACCGGGTACGCGATACGCGAGGTGACCGGGAACTGAGCGATCGGGATGATCGACATCAAGTTCATGATCCATACGAAGAAGAACATCGAGACCAGGAAGGGGACGAACTTGTCGCCCTTCTTGCCGATCGTCTCCCGCGAGATCTGGTCGCGTACGAACAGGTAGCCGAGTTCGCCCACGTTCTGGATACCGCGCGGGACCAGCTTCGGCTTCGAGAACGAAGCCCAGAAGAAGCTGATCACGATGAGCATCGAGATCAGGCAGAGCAGCATCGGCTTGGTGAAGTCGAAGCTGCCGATCGAGAAGATCGGCTTGAACTCGAAGATGTCCAGACCGGGGGCGGGGAAGCCGCAGCCGTCGTCAAACAGGTGACAGCTGCTGGCGAGCTGGACGTCAGCAGCCACCATCGACTCCTTCGTCGTGAAGCATCTTTGCGGCAACCTCAGTGTGTCGGCGTGGCTTTCGGCCACGGAGCGGCACGCAGCAGGAGCGGTTTACGACCTGCCGTGGCGGACATAGACAAGGACCAGGGACAGAGCGACTCCGACGATCACGCCGATCGGCAGGAAGAGCGTGGAATGCCCCGTCCACCGGTCGATCAGCCAGCCCAGGCCCCCGTACACGGCCATTCCGGCCAGGATGTAGCTGATGCTCGACCAAGCGGCGTCGGCCAGCTTCGGGTCCTTCGGAACCTCGTCTCGGGAACCGTTCGGACCGTGGCGGCGTCCACTCTCGCTCATGACGCACCGGACGATAGCAGGAGGCAAGGCCGGTTTCTGCACCCGCCCCGTGGATCATGCGTCATCGCTTCCCGTCCGGCTCGACGTAAGCGATCTTGAGCTGGCTGAACACCCGCACCTGCGCGGCGATCCACACGAGCGTCGCGGCCAGAATCGCCAAGGCGAACACCTTGGTGTCGAACCACGTGGCGTCGGCGAAGGCGAACAGCAGGATCGCGACAGCGCCCACCTGAACGAGGTACGTCAGCATCGCCATGTTCATGATCATGAACGGGTTGCCGTTTGTGATCTTTCCGATGGCGATCTGCCCGAGCGAGAAGAACGCAAGGACGACCACCGACGCGAACGCCGCGCCGATGAGGCCCTTGGATCCTGCGACAACCGTGCCCACGATCATCGCGACGATCGCGACGACGGCCGTGGGGATGGCCGAGCCGCGCAGAAGCCGTGCGTCATTGGCCTGCATGTCGGTGTCTCCGGCAAGAGTCTGGGGTGCGGGGGGTGTTCCAGGGTCGTTCAAGGGCAATTCCGGTGCGTCACCGGGAGGCCTGGGGTGATGCCCCCCGGACTGCGCTGAGTTCGGGACCCCGATCTCTCGGTTTCCCTAGGGTCCATCGGCCCTTACTCCTGGTTCGTGAACGGTATCACAAACTATTTGAGCAGAGCTTTACCCGTTCCTGTGCCCAAGCTCACAGCAGCGGAGACTGGGAACGCGAGCGCGTTCCCGATACCGGAGCCGACCCCGGCTGCGTCCCGGACTCGCTTCCGCGCCAAGGCTGTTGGCCGTGTTCGGCGGTCGCGCGGTGGTGCTCGTCCGCGGCCGTTATGACAGAGCCGTCGGCGCTTCCGGCGCTGTCGGCTACGTCACGTGCGCGACGGCGGCCGCGCCCGCGGTAGCGCGGCGGCACCACACCGTGCAGCGTCTTCGGAACCCGCGGCCGGAACCACGGCAGCATCAGCACCAGCAGTCCCAGCGCGATGAATCCGAGACCCGCGTACACGATCGGCCGCCGGTCCGGACGGACCGAAATCAGCACCGTGAACGACGCGATCAGGCCGGACCAGAAGTACATGATCAGCACCGCGCGGCTGTGCGAGTGCCCGATCTCCAGCAGCCGGTGGTGCAGGTGGCCCTTGTCCGCGGCGAACGGCGACCGGCCGGCCCAGCCGCGCCGGGTGACCGCCATCACCAGGTCGATCAGCGGCACGATGAGCACCGCGAACGGCAGCACCAGCGGGATGTACACCGGCACGAGCTTGTGGGTGGCGAACGTCTCGGAGCCCGCCTGCGCGGCGATGACCTCCGGGTCCAGGCGCCCGGTCAGGGTGATCGCGGCGGCGGCGAGCATCAGGCCGATCAGCATCGAGCCGGAGTCGCCCATGAAGATCCGCGCCGGGTGCAGGTTGTGCGGGAGGAAGCCGGCGCAGATGCCGATGAGCAGCGCGGTGAACATGGTCGGGGCGGCGGCGCCTTCGATGCCGTACCCGAACCAGAGCCGGTAGGCGTAGGCGAAGAACGCGACGGCGGCGATGCAGACCATGCCCGCGGCCAGGCCGTCGAGGCCGTCGACGAAGTTCACCGCGTTGATGGTGATCACCACGACGGCGATGGTGAGGATGGCGCCCTGCGTGGGCGTGAGGCTGACGGTGCCCTGGCCGGGGATCGGCAGCCACAGGATGACGATGCCCTGCCACACCATGACGCCCGCGGCCAGCGCCTGGCCGAGCAGCTTGATGATCGCGTCGACGCCCCATTTGTCGTCGACGACGCCGAGCAGGCAGATCAGCGCGCACCCGGACAGCAGCGCCTGTACGTCGGTGGAGCCGGTGAACACGACTTCCATGCCCGGCAGGTGACGGGCGATCAGCAGGCCGGCGCACAGGCCGCCGAACATCGCCATGCCGCCGAGCCGCGGGGTGGGTTCCTTGTGCACGTCACGGGCGCGGATCTCGGGCATGGCACCCGCCGCGATCGCGAACCTGCGGACGGCACCCGTCAGGAGGTACGTGACGGCTGCCGAGACGAACAGCGTCAGCAGGTACTCGCGCAAGACTCAGCCACCGTCCCCGGACTCTGCCAACCGCCGCACACAGGTACTCAGCACGGGCAGCACATTAAGGGTCATCGTCGTTCCGACGCACGTCAGGCGTCAGAGGGATGCATCCACCGGAGCAGGGTACGCCGGATGCGAGGCCACCAGATCCGCAACCGCGGCCCGGATCTCCGGCGCGGCGCTCCCGTCGGTGTCCCGCACGGCCCGTCCGACGAGCGTCGCGATCTCCTTCATCTCGCCGTCCGCCATGCCCTGCGTGGTCACCGCCGGGGTGCCCACCCGGATGCCGGACGCGATCATCGGCTTGACCGGGTCGAACGGGATCGCGTTCTTGTTGAGGGTGATCCCGGCGCGTTCGCAGCGGATCTCCGCGTCCCGGCCGCTCACCCCGAGACCGCGCAGGTCGAGCAGCGCCAGATGGGTGTCGGTCCCGCCGGAGACCGCCCGCATGCCCTCGGCTTCCAGGCCGGTCGCGAGGGTCTGCGCGTTGGCGATCACCTGCCGGGTGTAGGCCGCGAAACCCGGCTGCGCGGCTTCGCGCAGCGCGACCGCTTTGGCCGCCACGGCGTGCATCAGCGGGCCGCCCTGACAGAAGGGGAACACCGCTTTGTCGATTCGTTCCGCAATTTCCTCGCGGCACAGAATCATGCCGCCGCGGGGCCCGCGCAGGGCTTTATGGGTGGTGCAAGTCACCACATCCGCGTACGGAACGGGCGACGGGACCGCGCCGCCGGCCACCAGGCCGATGAAGTGCGCGGCGTCGACGACCAGGTACGCGTCCGCCTCGTCGGCGATTTCTCGGAAGAGCGAGAAATCGACCAAGCGCGGGTAGGCGGTGGCCCCGCAGATGATCATCTTCGGCCGGTGCCGCAGCGCCAGATCACGGACCTGGTCGTAGTCGATCGTCTCGGTGCGCTCGTCCACCCCATAGGCCACGGTGCTGAACCAGCGCCCCGAGAAGTTCACCCGTGACCCGTGGGTGAGGTGCCCGCCGTGCGGCAGCGACATGGCCAGCACGGTGTCGCCCGGCACCAGCAGCGCGGCGTAGGCGGCGAGGTTCGCCGAGGCGCCCGAATGGGGCTGGAGGTTCGCGTGCTCCGCGCCGAAGAGCGCCCGGGCGCGTTCGACGCCGATCTCCTCGGCGCGGTCGACGAAGGCGCAGCCTCCGTAGTAGCGGCGGCCCGGGTAGCCCTCCGCGTATTTGTTGGAGAGGGTGCTCCCGAGGACCGCGAGCACCGCCGGCGAGGTGAAGTTCTCGCTCGCGATCAGCTGCAGGCCCTCGCGCTGCCTGGACAGTTCGCCGAGGACCACGTCGGCGATGTCCGGGTCGGTCTCGCGGAGCAGAGAGAAGTCCGGGCCCCAGAAGGGGACGTCGGTCGTGCCCATGGCACAACTCCTCACGGAGGGACGGGGAGGAAGGCACCTCCACTGTAGGTCGGAGAGACCTACATCACATCCCCGTCCGGGCAGTCAACGCCGTCAACATCGGGTCGATCGCCGTGTTGATCTCCGACGCGCAGGCCCGGAAGACGGTCAGCGGCGACCCGTACGGGTCCGCCACCTCGTCCCATTCCGGCCCGGGCGCGGCCAGTCTGCCGCGCAGCGCGGCCGCGGCGCGCACCAGGAAGCGGCCGCGTTCCACCAGGTCGCCGTCCGGCACCGCGGACCCGTCCACAACGCCGACCAGACGGGTGAACTCCTTGAGCGTGAAGGTCCGCAGACCGGACGCATGCCCCATCGACACCACGTGCGCCCGGTGGTCGAGCGTCGCGGTGAGCACCAGGTCGGCCTCCGCGACGTGCTCGTCCTGGAGTTCGCGCCCGCGGAAGTCCTCCGGGTCGCCGCCGAACTCGCGCACCACCTCGGCGGCGAACGGCTCCATCAGGGCGCCTTCGTGGCCCCACGTGCCGGCGCTCGCCAGCTCGATCCGGCCCGACTCGTAGCCGGCCAGTCGGCGCGACAGGCCCAACTGGGTGAGCCGCTCGGCGATGGGCGACCGGCAGATGCTGCCCGTGCACACGAAAAGGATGCGGAACGGACCCCCGCCGGGGACGGGCTCCGAGGGCGGGGGCGGCGTCAATTGACGCCCTCCAAGTCGGGCACGACCTCGCGCAGCGTCTCCAGGGACAGCGCACCCTCGCGCAGCAGGCGCGGGCGGCCGCCGGTGACGTCGACGATCGACGACGGCAGCGTCGCCGGGCACGGGCCGCCGTCCAGGTACACCGACACGGCCTCGCCGAGCTGCGCCACGGCCTCGTCGACGGTGGTCGCCGCCGGGTTGCCGGAGCGGTTCGCGCTGCTGACCGCCATCGGCCCGGTCTCGTTGAGCAGCTCGATCGCGACGGGGTGCAGCGGCATGCGCACCGCGACGGTGCCGCGGGTCTCCCCCAGGTCCCACTGCAGCGACGGCTGGTGGAACGCCACGATCGTCAGCCCGCCCGGCCAGAACGCGTCGACCAGCTCCCAGCCGACCTCCGGGAAGCCGGTGACCAGGCCGTGCAGGGTGGTCGGCGAGCCGATCAGGACGGGCGAGGGCATGCTGCGGCCGCGGCCCTTGGCGTCCAGGACCGCCTTGACGGCATGCGGGGAGAACGCGTCGGCGCCGACGCCGTACAGCGTGTCGGTGGGCAGCACCACGACCTCGCCGCGCTTGACCGCACTGGCCGCCTCGCGCAGGCCGAGTGCGCGGTCCGTCGGGTCCGAGCAGTCGTACCGTCGGCTCATCGGAAGAAGCCTTTCAGGGGGAGGTCGGCAGAAGGCGGGAAGCACGAGAGGCGCGCGGTCACGCCCCCTCCTTGCGCGCCGTGGTGAACCGCGGTCTGTTGTTGAGGTCGCGGTGGTCCGCCGCGTCCACCCAGCCGGATTCCTCGTTGAAGATCCACGGCACGGTGCCGCCCTGCGTGTCCGCGTGCTCGACGACCACCAGGCCGCCCGGACGCAGCAGCCGGTACGCGGTCGCGCACAGGCCGCGGATCACGTCGAGGCCGTCCTGCCCGGAGAACAGCGCCATCTCCGGATCGTGGTCGCGGGCCTCGGGGGCGACGTTCTCCCACTCCTCGAGCGGGATGTACGGCGGATTGCTGATCACCAGGTCCACCGTGCCGTTGAGCTGCGGCAGCGCGAGGAGCGCGTCCCCGTGGTGCAGGTTCACGCGCGACCCGGAGGCATTGCGCATCGCGAACGCGAACGCCCGCTCGTCCAGCTCGACGGCGTGCACCACCGACCGCGGCACCTCCTGCGCGACCGCCAGCGCGACCGCGCCGGACCCGGTGCACAGGTCGACCACCAGAGGCTCGGCGACGTCCATCGCACGCAGCGCGTCTATCGCCCACCCGACGACCACCTCGGTCTCCGGGCGCGGCACGAACACCCCCGGGCCGACCTCGAGTTCCAGGTAGCGGAAGAACGCCCGCCCGGTGATGTGCTGCAACGGCTCACGGGCTTCGCGGCGCGCCACCGCCTCCCAGAACCGCGCGTCGAAATCGCCGTCGGCGACCGTGTGCAGCTCGCCCCGCTTGACCCCGTGGATGTAGGCGGCCAGCTCCTCGGCATCGAAGCGCGGCGAGGGGACGCCCGCGTCGGCCAGTCGCAGGGTGGCCTGGGCCACCTCGGCGAGCAGCAGGTTCATCTTTCTCCGTCCGCAGTCCCGGGGGCTGGTCCTCGGGAAGGTGCCGTGAAGGTGCCCGGGCGGCCCGGGAGCCGCCCGGCGGCCGGCCGCCACCCCGTCGGGTGGGCCGGCCCGCGCTCAGCCCGCGTGGGCCAGTCTGGCCGCCATGTCGGCGTCCACGCACGCCTGGACCACGGCATCCAGGTCTCCGTCGAGCACCTGGTCCAGGTTGTACGCCTTGTAGCCCACCCGGTGGTCCGAAATCCGGTTCTCCGGGAAGTTGTAGGTCCGGATCCGCTCCGACCGGTCGACCGTGCGGACCTGGCTGCGCCGCTGGTCGGCGGCCTCGCGCTCGGCCTCCTCCTGCGCCGCGGCGAGCAGCCGGGACCGCAGGATGCGCATCGCCTGCTCCTTGTTCTGGAGCTGGCTCTTCTCGTTCTGGCAGGACGCGACGACGCCGGTCGGCAGGTGCGTGATGCGGACCGCCGAGTCGGTGGTATTGACCGACTGCCCGCCCGGCCCGGACGACCGGTACACGTCGATGCGCAGGTCGTTCGGGTTGATCTCGACGTCGACGTCCTCGGCCTCGGGCAGCACCAGAACGCCCGCCGCGGACGTGTGGATGCGGCCCTGCGACTCGGTGGCCGGAACCCGCTGCACGCGGTGCACGCCGCCCTCGAATTTCAGCCGCGCGAACACCCCTTCGCCGGGCGCCGGGCTGCCCTTCGCCTTCACCGCGACGGACACGTCCTTGTAGCCGCCGAGGTCCGACGCGTTGGCGTCGATCACCTCGGTCTTCCAGCCCACCCGCTCCGCGTAGCGCAGGTACATGCGCAGCAGGTCGCCCGCGAACAGCGCGGACTCCTCGCCGCCTTCACCCGCCTTGATCTCCAGGATGACGTCCTTGTCGTCCGCCGGGTCGCGCGGCACGAGCAGGTGGCGCAGGCGCTCGGCGAGTTCTTCGCGGCGCCGCTCCTGCTCGTCCGCCTCCGCGGCGAAGTCCGGATCCTCGGCGGCGAGTTCGCGGGCCGTGGCGATGTCGTCGCCGGTCTGCGCCCAGGAGCGGTACGTGTCGACGATCGGGCTCAGCTCGGCGTACCGGCGGCCGAGCGTGCGGGCCTTCGCCTGGTCGGCGTGGACCTGCGGATCGGCGAGCCGCCGTTCGAGATCGGCGTGCTCGGCGAGCAGTTCGTCCATCGCCTCGAACACGGGGTGCTCCTGTCGCTCGGAAAAGTCGCGTGGGATTCGCTCGGGAATGCCGTTCGGGAAACCGCTCGGGATGCGGGGCGCCTCGGGAGGGGGCGGAGAAACCAAAACGGCGCCGGAGGGGGGTGGGTGCGGCTCAGCAGAGCCGCACGGTCCCCTCCGGCGCCGAAGGTCGCTACTTGGTCCCGCCGACCGGGCCCTTGCCGAAGCGCTTCTCGAAGCGGGCGACGCGGCCGCCGGTGTCGAGGATCTTCTGCTTGCCCGTGTAGAACGGGTGGCACTGCGAGCAGACCTCGGCCTTGATCTGGCCGTTCGGCGCAGTGCTGCGGGTGGTGAACGAGGCGCCGCACGTGCAGGTGACGACGGTTTCCACGTACTCCGGGTGGATGTCGGGCTTCACAGGAGTCTCCTTGACGAATTCGGGAGGGCACCGGGTCGCCGCCCTCGCCGGACGGGCGAGGCGGACGTGAACCGGGGCCGACATACCAGTCTGCCAGTCCGCCCGGCCCCGACCAAAATCGGGTCCCCGCACGGGGAACCGGCAAGGCCGCGCGGAGCGGCGGACGCAGCGGAGGGCCCCGCCTCGGCGGGACCCTCCTGACTGCTTTCGGCGCTGCTTCGGCTCTGCCGCGACTTACCGCTGCAGGGCCCCCGCGGCGCCGGGCCGACGTCAGTCGTTCGGCATCGGCGTGGTCTTCTGGATCTGCAGCAGGAACTCGGCGTTGCTCTTGGTCTTGCGCATCTTGTCCTGGAGCAGTTCGATCGCCTGCTGCTGCTCGAGCGCGTGCAGCACGCGGCGCAGCTTCCACACGACCGCCAGCTCGTCCGCGGCGACCAGGATCTCTTCCTTGCGGGTGCTGGACGCGTCGACGTCCACCGCCGGGAAGATGCGCTTGTCGGCGAGCTTCCGGTCGAGCTTCAGCTCCATGTTGCCGGTGCCCTTGAACTCCTCGAAGATCACCTCGTCCATGCGCGAGCCGGTCTCCACCAGCGCGGTGGCGAGGATCGTCAGGGAGCCGCCGTTCTCGATGTTGCGCGCGGCACCGAAGAAGCGCTTCGGCGGGTACAGCGCGGTCGAGTCGACACCACCGGACAGGATGCGGCCGGACGCCGGCGCGGCGAGGTTGTACGCGCGGCCCAGGCGGGTGATCGAGTCGAGCAGCACGACGACGTCGTGGCCCAGTTCGACGAGCCGCTTGGCCCGCTCGATCGCCAGCTCGGCGACGATCGTGTGGTCCTCGGCCGGGCGGTCGAAGGTCGAGGAGATGACCTCGCCCTTGACCGACCGCTGCATGTCGGTGACTTCCTCCGGGCGCTCGTCGACGAGGACGACCATCAGGTGGCACTCGGGGTTGTTCTGCGTGATCGCGTTGGCGATCGCCTGCAGCACCATCGTCTTGCCGGCCTTCGGCGGCGCCACGATGAGGCCGCGCTGGCCCTTGCCGATGGGGGAGACCAGGTCGATGATCCGGGTCGTCAGGATGTTCGGCTCGGTCTCCAGACGCAGCCGGTCCTGCGGGTACAGCGGCGTCAGCTTGTTGAAGTCCGGGCGCTGGCGCGAGTGTTCCGGCTCGGAACCGTTCACGGTGTCCAGGCGGACGAGCGCGTTGAACTTCTCGCGGCGCTCGCCGTCGCGCGGCTGGCGCACCGCGCCGACGATCGCGTCGCCCTTGCGCAGGCCGTTCTTGCGGACCTGGGCGAGGGACACGTACACGTCGTTCGGGCCCGGCAGGTAGCCGGAGGTCCGCACGAAGGCGTAGTTGTCGAGGATGTCCAGGATGCCCGCGACCGGGATCAGGACGTCGTCGTCGGCGACCACGGGCTCGTTCGTCTCGAAGCCGTCGCGGCCACGGCGCCGGTTGCGGTCGCGGTAGCGCCCGCGGCGACGGCGGCCGCCGCCCTCGAAGTCGTCGTCGTCCTGCGGCTGGACGTTGTCGCCGCCGCGCTGCTGCTGCTGCTCGCCGCGGTCGGCGCCGCGGTCCCGGTCGCGGTCGCGGTTGCGGTCGCGGTCGCGCCCGGCACGCTGGCCGTCGCGCTGACCGTCGCCCTCGCCGCCGCGGTCGCGGCGCTGGCCGCGCTCCCGGCGGTCCCGGCGGCTTTCCCGCTCGCCGCCTTCGCCGCGGCCGGACTGGCCTTCCTCGGCGGCGGCGGGCTGCTCGCCCTCGGCCTTCTCGGCGGCCCGCTCGGCGGCACGGCCGCGACGCGGCGCGGCTTCGGCGGTGTCCGCGGCCTCGCCGCGGCGCGAGGGGGACGCGGCGGACGACGACAGCAGTGTGGATTAGGTGGTGGGCGGGGCCAGAGGCGAGGCG